>NZ_JBIRVQ010000021.1:0-135827 GCF_044386975.1 Nocardia sp. NPDC020380
GAGTACGAGTCCCCGAGGACGACCAGTGTGTGACCAGGGCGCTGCGGGGTGTCATCGGCCGCCGCGACAGCGGCCGAACCCTCCAACCCGAGGGCAACCAGAACGGTGAACACAATCCGGGTCACCCTTACGCTCACGTGCACAGCGGTCCTTCTCTTTGCAGGGGGTCTGCAGGGAGGCTAACCGATCCCGTTCCGAACCGTTGGCATTTCACATCAACCGGGAGGCATCTCCACTCCCCCGATTTCGAGGTTCCAGACAGGGACGCAAGCGGACTAGCGGTAAGCTACTAACAGTAGGACATGTGCTGTGAGCTGCAGAAAGTTCGATGCGGATGGGGTTGAGGATATGACGCGACATCTGGAATCCGGTCGCAAGAAGCGGGATCGCGCGCGTACCGAGGCCGATCTGCTCGATGCCGCCGAGCGATTGTTCGATCGTGACGGGGTGCTGGCGGGGCTGAATCTGAACGAGGTAGCCGCCGAGGCAGGGGTGAACCGCGGGCAGATCTACCAGATGTACGGGAGCCGGAGGTCGCTGCTGCGAGCCGCGCTCGCGCGGGGAGCAGAGCGGTTTCGACGCGAACGCCCCGGACATTGGGAGGGCGACTTCGCCTCGCGCAGGAAGGTTATCTTCCGGCTGGCGCTCACCGAGCAGACCTATCTGCGGTTCGCGGCCCTGCTGGCACTCGATCACGACGAGGAGTTCCAGGTGTTCCCGGAGTTCGAGCAGACCCGGGCTGCCTTGGAACGCGACAAGGCGACCGGTGCGCTGCCGGCCGATGCCGACGGCGAGGCCCTGCACGCCCTGACCGCCGCCGCCTACGCCGGCTATTCCGTTCTGCGCGAAACGATGTCGCGTGACACCGGAATACCGTTGGCAGAGCTCGACCGGCGCGTCATCGCCGCCTACGACAAGGTCGTCGACGGAATGGTGCACGGCAACTGAATCCCCGGCCGACGGATCAGCACGGGATGGTGGGGTGCTGGTCGGGGTCGAGGGCGTTGGTCACGATGCCGATCAGGTGCGAGTCCTTCAGTTCCTCGATGTGGCCCGAGTTGTCTTGTGGGCAGCCGTCTTGCAGCCAGATGTTGCGTACGTTCGAGGCGTCGACGAAACCGATGGTGGGTGGGTCGGAGATCTTGTCGTCGCGGGAGGCGACCATGGTGTAGTTCACCGACGCCGCTACCGGGGTGGGGCCACTGTTGAGCTGTGCGATGTAGCTGGTCATGTCCGCGGATAGTCCACTGAGGCGGCCGGTTCCGGTTTGCGGGCCGCTGATGGCGACCACCTTGTCGACCGGATTGGCGGCCGCGGGGAATTGCATGCTCACCGCGCGCACGATCAGCCCGCCTTCGGAGTGGCCGACCAGGCTGATCGACTGGGCGGAGTTGACCGCCAGAATCCGATGTACTGCGTCGGTGAACTGGCCGACGATGGTTTGCGGGCCGAGGTCGGAGCTGTAGTCCAGGTTGTAGACACAGCGTCCGTCGGCTTGCAGTGCTGCGGCGATCGGTTCCATGTCGCTGGTCATCCCCTGAATGGGGCCGTGCCAGCCGTGCACGACCAGGACCGGGTCCTGCGTGCGAGTTCCGGAGGCGCAAGCGGTAATTCCGTCGGCAGGGTTTTTCGCAGTCGCTGGGCCAGCGTGCATCACCAGTACAGACGCGACAGCCGTCACGCCGGCCATCGCAACAATGGTTGTCCCGATTCTCATGTCGAATCCTTCGTGTCCGGCATCCGCAACCGAGCCGAGAACCTGATCGGATCCCTCGGCGAACTTACTATCGTTTTGATAGAACCTCATTTGCCGCTCCGGCGATAGGGCGCTTCCAGACCTTCAGAAATCCCTCAGCATCGACCGCCCGCACCGACCCGATGGCGGCGGTCGCTATTGCAGAAAATATGTAGACCGGTCTAGTGTTTCGGTATGCCAGCAGTACGCAAGGGTGAGGCGACCAGCGCTCGGATGGTCGACGCGATGCTCGAATTGGTGCAGTCGCACGGGTATGCCGGGACCGGGATCAATACGGTGCTCGCGCAGGCGGGGGCGCCGCGTGGGTCGATGTATTTCCACTTTCCGCAGGGGAAGGAGGAGCTCGGTGAGCAGGCGATCGGGAAGGCTGCCACGCAGTTTCAGGAGCTCATCGCCCAGGTGACGGCTGATGCGCCGACGCCCGGGCAACTTGTTGCGCGGGTCGTGGAGGCGCTGGCCGGGCTGCTCACCGGGAGTGATTACGAACTCGGGTGTCCGGTTTCGGTGGTCACCTTGGAGATGGGGGCGCACAGCGATCGGCTGCGGTCGGCTTGCGCCGCGGCGTACGAATCCTGGATCGCGCCTGTCGCGGATTACCTCGTGGCCCTTGGGCATTCGGCCGATCACGCACGCGACCTCGCGGAGACGACGGTGAGCACGCTCGAAGGAGCGATCATCCTCAGCCGCGCGGCGCGCGATACCCGTCCACTGGCCAGTGCCGGGCGCGTGCTCGGCCCCCTACTCGATCAACCTCCCGCGAGTTCGATCGCGACCTAAATGAATCACGTTGGAGAACAAATGAATTCAGTAGAAACCCGGAACGCGCTGGTCTTCGGCGCCACCGGATTCGTCGGCCGGCATCTGATCCTGGCCCTCGATGCGGCGGGGGTCCGGGTGCTGGCGGCGTGCCGCACGCAGCGGTCCTATCGGGGCCTTACCGATTGGCTCTCGGCGCACGGCTGCCGGACACTGCCGGAGCTGGTGCCGGTCGATTTCGATGCGCCTTCGCTCGGGCTGCACGCGGTGGACGATCTGGCCGGGGTCACGGAGATCTACAACTGTGCGGGCGCCTATCGATTCGGAATGTCCGAAGACGAGGCGCGGAAGGCCAACGTGGACAGTGTCCGAGAGGTCGTGGCACTGGCCGCCGAGATGAGCGGGCTGCGGCGGATGGTGCTGGTGTCGGGATATCGGACAGGAGGCCAGGATCCGGCCGAGGTGCCGTGGAGCGCCGAACGTATTCACCGCGCCCATCGCACACTGGGTTCCTACGAAGCCTCCAAAGCCGAGTCCGACGCGGTCTTTCAGGCCGAGGCCGACCGTTTGGGTGTCCCCTGGAGCATCGTCAACCCCTCCACCGTCAGCGGAGTCGGCGCAACCGGTGAATCCGATCAGTACCTGGGTTTGGCGGAGAGCTTCAGTCAATTGTGGAACGGCACGCTGGCTGCTCTTCCCGGCAACAACGAGACGTTCGTTCCTGTTGTCCCCGTGGACTATCTGGCGCGGTTCATGAGTCTGCTGCCGCTGGATCCGGACTCGGCGGGGCATGCCTATTGGATACTCGATGACGCGACGCCCGCGCTGCCGGAGCTCTTTCGTGCTGTGGCCCAGCATTATCGGGTCAAGGTTCCGGCGTTCGGGATCCCTGTCGGCCTGTTGAAAGTGCTGCCGCGTGCACTGACCAAGGCCGATCCGGAAACCATCAGGTTCATGTCGACCGATCGATACCCCACCGAACCAGCCCGAGAATTTGCCGATCGGCACGGGATGGCACTGCCGGAATCGGTGCCCGCGATTCAGCGGTGGGCCGATCACCTTGCGGCACAACGATTCGGCGAAGCCGCCACCACAAGCTTGAACCGGGGATTCGCCGAGTACGCCGGTGTGCGGACCTTCCGGGTGGGACCCGATCACGCAGAGACCATCGTGCTACCTGGTCTGCCGGTCAATGCCGACACCTGGGGCGGCATCGCGGAAACCCTGCAGCCGGCGATCGTGGCCGATCTGCCCGGTCTGGGAATGAGCAACGGAGACAGCCGAATGTGGCCGGACTGGCTCGAACAACTGCTGTCGAGCAGCGAAAGTCACCATCTGGTCGGGCACTCCATCGGCGCGGCCGCGGCCGTCGAGGCGGCCGACCGCAATCCCGACCGCGTGCGGCAGTTGACGCTGGTGGCGCCGTTCTTCCTGCAGCAGCCCGCGGGGGCGAGTGCCCGCCTCAGCTTCCTCACCGCGCACCTCCTCCGGCGTATGAGCGCGGAGGCATTGTCGCGGCAGCTCACCGGCAGTGAGAGCAGCGCACCATTGCTGCGGACCAGCGTCGCCGATCTCCGGCGGGCCGGAACTTCGGGCCGGGCAGCACGCCTGCTGCGTGCCTCGACCGAGCATCGGTGGCGTACGAGCCTGATTCAGCAGCTCACCGAATTCAGCGGATCCGTCCACCTCATCGTCGGCTCCCAGGACCCCCTCGCACCATTGGCGCCGGAACTGATCGATGCGCTGGGTGACCGTCTGCGGGTGACCACGATCGACGCTGCCGGACACCATCCGCAGCTCACCCACCCCGCCGACCTCACGCAGGCGATCCAGACCTCGCTCGATCCCGCCGCGCGTTACCTTCCGCAGCCGCCACTCGTCATATGAGTGACGGCCGGACGATCCGGCCGCCGATCCGACACCAGGGACTTGGAGAGACCGTGCTGAAGTCGATTCTGTTCACCACGATTTACGTCACCGACCAGGACCGTGCGCTGAGCTTCTACACCGAAAAGCTCGGGCTGGAACGACGACTGGACTACCCCGGGCCCGACGGCCGCTTCCTCACCGTCGGGGTCGCGGGCAGTCCCGGCGACATCATCCTGTGGTCGCATCCGGCCTCCGCCGGTCAGCCCGTCGCCGAACCCGCGGCGGTCGCCCCCGGCCCGCTCATCCTCGAATCCGAGGATCTGCGTCGTGACTTCGAGGTGCTGCGGGAACGGGGTGTGACGTTCGTTCAGGACAAGCCGGAGGACTACCCGTTCGGCGTCCGCATCGAAGCGGTCGATCCCGACGGGAACCGGATCTCGTTGCGCCAGCAGCGAAATCCCGGCCGCACCGACAACTGACAATCGCCTGGCGCCGAGAGAGGTGAGAAGCATCATGACCGAAGACAACCGGATCGATTCGGTAGCCGAAGTGTTCCAGGCGCACCGGGATCGGTTGCGGTCACTCGCCTTTCAGGTCCTCGGCTCGCAGGCCGACGCCGAGGACGTGGTGCAGGACGCCTGGCTCCGGCTCGCTCGCCAGGACACCGCGACCATCGACAATCTGGCGGGCTGGCTGACCACGGTGGTCGGCCGGCTCAGCGTCGATCTGTTGCGGGCGCGCCGTTCCCGCCCCGAGATGTACTACGGCGACACCCTGACCGAAATTCTGGTCACCGCCGACGACGCGCCCACCACGGAACAAACGGTGGCGCGCGCCGACGCGGTGGGCATCGCACTGCTCGTGGTGCTGGACTCGCTCACCCCGAATGAGCGGCTGGCCTTCGTCCTGCACGACGTCTTCGCCTTGCCCTTCGTCGAAATCGGTCAGATCCTCGGCAAATCCGCCGACGCCACCAAGATGATCGCCAGCCGCGCCCGCCGGAAGGTGCAAGCCGGCGAGCCGGCACCGACCGACGGGCGCGCACGGCGCGCAGTGGCCGAAGCATTCAGCGCCGCCGCACTCGGCGGTGACTTCGAGGCACTGTTACGGGTGCTCGACCCGGATGTGCGCCTCCAGGTCGAGACACCTTCCGGAGTCTTCGTCACCCTCGGCGCGACCGCGGTCGCTTCCGCAGCTCGTGCCTTCGCGGGCGAAGTCGCAGGGCACCAACCTGTTCTGGTCAACGGTCGCACCGGCTACATCTCGCGCCGCAGCGACGGCACGCCGCTGTCGGTCATCGCGTTCACGATCACGGACGACCGGATCACGGGCATCGACATCGTCGCGGACACGTTGCGGCTCATGGCGATTCATCTACCCGCTGTGGAGTGACGGACCACTCTTCGAGCTCGTCGCCTCAGGAACCGTCAGGCGGCTCGAGTGGTGGCAAAGGTTGTGGCGAGATGGCGTGCTTGTTCGTGGGCGGCGTCCATCGATGCCTTGTGCAGGGGAAGTAGTGAGGCGAGGGCCGGTGCGTGCGGGGCCATGGTCAGTTCGGGGATCACCGTGGTCACGGTCAAGCCCAGGAGCTGGCCCAGGACGGCTTCGAGGGTGGGTACCACGAAGTCCAAGCCGTGTTTGGGAGTGCCGGGGCCGTAGCCGCCGCCACGGGCCGAGATCAGCACCGCCGGGCGGCCTGCGGTCGGGGCCGGGCCGCTCAGGTTGAGGGTGCGGTCGACGATGATGATCTGGTCCAGCCACGCCTTGAACACCGACGGCATCGACAGGTTGTACATCGGCACGGTGAACAGGTATGCGCCCGCACCGAGGAACTCCTCGATCAGCTCGTCTTGGACAGCGGCGGCCTTCGCCTGCTCGGGGGTGTGGCGGGCCGGGTCGGTGTCGCGGGCGGTGACGCCCGCGGCGTTCAAGTGCGGCACGGGGTTCGCGGCGAGGTCGCGGTGGACGACCGGGCCCTGCCACTGATCGCGGAAGGACAGCGCGACCTGGCGGGAGACCGAGGCCGCACCGAGTGCGGAGGAATCGATGTGCAGCAGATACGACATGGCTGGTGTGCCTTTCATAGATGCGAGAGGAGGCGGTGAAGTGGGGCCGGGGCCCAGATCTCAATTTCACCGACTCGACCTCGATTCATACTTTTTGTTCGCAGCCACATGATGCGTCAGAATCGGAGGGCCTACAAAAGGCACAGCGGTGTGTGCGACGGAGAGGAATGGGCGCTATGCAGGACAACCCGGGTATCGAGATGGCGGCCGCGATCGGGCCGTGCGCGAACATCCCCGCCGACCGCATGACCTTCGTCCGGCAAGTCCTGGACCGGGTCGGCGACAAATGGAGCATGCTGGTCGTCGCCATCCTCGAGGACGGCCCCCTGCGCTACACCGACCTGCAGCGCCGCATCCCCGGCATCTCCCAGCGCATGCTCACCCACACCCTGCAGCAGCTGCAGCAGGACGGGCTGATCACGCGGACCGCCTACGCCGAGGTGCCGCCTCGGGTGGAGTACGCACTCACACCCCTCGGTCACGGCTTGCATGCGATCGTCATGCAGCTGATCGGTTGGGCCGCAGACCATCACGACGAGATCCGTGCCAATCGCGACCACGCCGATACCGTGTCGGCCCGGTCCTGAACGGCGAGCCTCGACCTCAGGCCGACGGTGCCTTGTCCTTCAGCTCGACCGAAACCGTCTGGCCCGCAACATCTAACGCGTAGGCGAGGCGGTGGGTCCGGGTTGGGCCGGGTCGCGGCCGGGGAGGGCGTTGGCGCCGTAGAAGGCGGGGAGCATGCCCTTGACCAGGACCAGCGCTGAGCCTTCGCCGGTGGGGACGGTGGCCAGGTTGGTGGCGACCACGATGGTGAGGCCCGAGTCCGGGTCGGAGCCCATGAAGGTCATGTAGCCCGGGATCTGGCCGTCGTGTCCGAGCAGATGGGTACCGAATCGCACGATGCCCAGCCCGTAGCCGGCCATCGCCGGGTCGGACGGGTCGATGGGCTGGATGCTGTTCATGCGGGTCTGCTGCATCTGTTTGTCGAGCAGGCCGCCGTGGACCAGGGCTTTCACATAGGTGGCCATATCGCCGACGGTCGAGATGGCCGCGCCGGCGGTGCCGGTCCATGACGGGCTGGACTGGGTCTGATTGCCGGGCTGCAAGGTGCCGGCCAATGCGGCGGCCAGCTGGTCCGGTGGCAGGGCGTAGGTGGAGATGGTGGAGACCATGGTGCCGTAGGCGTAGCCCTGCGGATGCGGGTCGGGGATCGAGGAGTCCGTGGCCGCCGGGAAGGAGGTGTTCTCCAGTCCGAGAGGATCGAAGATACGCTGCTGGAAGCTTTGGGCCACCGGCATTTTCGTGACCTTCTCGATGACCTGTCCGAGCAGGATGGTGTTGGTGTTGGAGTATTCGAACTTCTCCCCCGGCGCGAAATCGACCGGGTGCGCGAAGGCGATGTCCAGTAACTCCTGTGGGGTCCACACCTTTTGCGGGTCTTTGTCGACATCGGCGCTGAATTGTTCGTCGAAGGTGTAGTTGTAGAGGCCGCTGCGCATTTCGGCGAGCTGAGCCAGCGTGATGCGGTCCCCATTGGGTACGCCGGGCCAATACTTGGCGATCGGATCGTCGAGGCCGAGTTTGCCTTCCTGGGCCAGTTGCATCAGCACCGTGACGGTCATGGTCTTGGTATTGCTGCCGATGCGGAAGTGGTCGTCGACGGTCATGGGGACGTTCTTGCCGAGTGTCCCGGTGCCGAAGGTGGCGGTCCAGTTTCCGTCCTTGGGCGATTCGACCAGGACTACCGCGCCCGGAATGGCGTTGTCCTTCATCAATTTCTCGATGATGGGCCGCAGTGTCGCGGCATAGGCGGGTTCTTTCGATCCGCTGGTATCGGTCGTTGACCCGCACCCGGCTGCCACCGTCAACCCCACGGTCGCGACAACCACCCCTACACCCCGTCGGAATCCCATAACTCTCCGTCCGGGTCCGCTGGTTTGTGGTTACGAAGTGTTTGCCAGCCTAGTCTCATACCACTTGGTTTGTCTTTACCTGCAAGGTAATTGCCGCCTGACCGGTCGAGGCCGAGGATCAGCGGCATGGTTCGAATCGGCATCATGCTGCCCAGCCGCGAGACCGCCATGACCGGCGCACACGATGCCGCGGGACTGGTGAAATTCGCGGTCGCGGCCGAAGACGCGGGATTCGACTCGGTATGGATCGGAGACTCGCCTTTGGCGCGGACGCGCGTCGATCCGCTGCCACTGCTGGCCGCGGCCGCCGCGACCACCTCCCGGGTGCAGCTGGGTACAGCCGCGCTGACCGCCACCCTGCGCCACCCCCTGCTCGGCGCGCACACTGCCGCGACCGTGGATCAGCTCAGCGCCGGCAGGCTCGTACTCGGGGTGGGCGCCGGATTCCCGCTGCCGGAGAGCCGGGCGGAGTTCTCGGCGCTCGGGATCTCGTTCGACGAACGGGTGGGCAGATTGGACGAGACGGTCGCGATCTGGCGCGCAAGCTGGTCGGGCGCCGCGGGTTTCGACGGACGGTACTGGAGTCTCGACGACCTGTCGGCCGCCTTGCCTGCCGCGAGCCACGCGGGACCGCCGGTGTGGTTGGCCGGCAGCGACACTTCTCGCGTCGTGCGGCGCGTGGCCCGCCACTATGACGGCTGGCTGCCGTTCCTGCCCAGCGTGGACGCGTACGCCCGGGCATGGACGGCCATCGGCGATCTCACGGACCGCCCGATCACCGCCGCCATGTACGCGACGATCAACCTCGATCCCGATGCCGCGAAGGCGCGCGCCGAGCTCGACGGGTACGTCCAGCGCTACTATCGCCGCCCACTCGACCAAATGGCCACGGTCCAAGCCTATTTCGGCGGTTCCGCCGAGGAATGCACCGACTGGCTGCACCGCTACCTCGACGCGGGCGCCGAGCATCTGGTGCTACGCCTCGGCACACTCGATGCCCAGCGCCAACTCGACGCGCTGGCCGAGACGCCGCCCGCCTTGCGCGCCAGATAACCCCGCCTCTGCACGAAAGACCAACGGCCCGTGACTACCTCACGGATGTACGCGCGGGTAGGGAGCAGTCATCATGACTTCGTGGTCCGCCAAGGCCACCGTGGTCAGATCGACTTCGGGGATCAGCTGCACCAGGTTGTCCCGGCGCACCCACCCGTCGCCTTGGGCCAGGAAGAGCACGGCGTGCTCACCGTGCACACCGTCCTGCTCTTCGACGGTGATGTCGAGAACGAGCTCCGCTCCGGACTTCTCGACATTGCTCTGCATTACAGCGCGGCACGGGAAAGACCTGGACACCGCCGACACCGGAGACAGCTGTAAGCCCGATGAAATGGCGAGCTGCGATCGTCGTCGCCACAGCAATCGAGGGGACTGGAGATTCCGCATGAACACCATACGGTTCGGCCATCGCTGGGCGGCGACGACGGGTGGCGTCATCGCGCTGGTCGCCCTCACCGCGAGCGGGTGCGGTCACGACACCGCGGGGACACCGACGGGGGTGGCGAATCTTCCGGCGGCCACCGCGACTTCGGCGGTCGCCGCCGGTGGCGCACCGACGGGATCCACCGTCACGTGTCCGGGGACGAGCGCCCCCGATGCCGCGCATACGGCCTCCGATTCACCGACGCCAGAAGGCATTTCGCGCACTCTGAATCAGATCGGCTGGTGGGGCGGCATGTCGATCACCGTAAAGCGCGCCACGGTGCCCCATGCCGGCGCGCTCACCCTCGATGTCACCTACACCAATCTCAGCGACAGCGAGGCCGCATCACCGAGCGCGACGGCGACGATCAAGACGCCGAGCAAGAGCATCGAAACGACCAGCACCGTGCCCGAGATCCCCGCCGGCGGGAATGCCCCGGGAACCATCACGGCCGATCTCGCCGATAGCTCGTGCGATCTCTCGACCGTCCTGGATGGTGTGTCGCTGATCTACGGCGCGCCCGCCGACAACCAGACCACCATCCCGCTGAACCCCGCGACCAAAGTGGACAGCGTCGCCCCGCGGACCGTGCCGCTGACCACGCATATGGTCCAGGACCAGATCCAGATCGATCTGACCGGAGCCACGATCACCCCGAGCTACGTGGCCGGTGAACGCAACAAGACCACGGTCGCGGTGAAGATCAAGGTCACCTGCGGATCCAGCTGCGCCACCAGCGGTTACAACGTCGACCGGGAGGAATTCTCGCTACGGTCACCGGACGGCAGCACCGTGACCGCCAATACCCGCAGCCCCTATTGCTGCGATGCGCTCTATCCGGAAACCGTCAGCGACAGTGCGCACAACATCCTGGTCTTCGTCGTCGCCTCACCGGTCAGCGGCAAATACACCCTCTCTTACAACAACAAACAGCTCACCGACGCCGGCACCGTTCCCGCCGTCGCGGACCTGGCCCTGTAGCCGGCCTCAGGCCAGGCGTTTGGCGGCGGCGGTGGCCAGGCTGGTGAGGGTGTCGTCGGAGAGCGGGTGCTGGGAGTAGCCGGTCAGCCGAAACACCGAATTGCCTACCAGCACATCGATGATCGTGTTGTCGGTTTTCAGGACCGCGCCGTCGCCGATGGCGAGCTGTCTCTCATCGGCGGCGGGCGGGAGGTGCTGGTGGATGGCGTCGGCGAAGGCCTTCGAGGTGGCTGCCGAGAAGTAGGACAGGCTCAAGTCCGGGATGCCTTCCGGGAGATTCTCATCCGGGCGGGTCCAGTCGCATTTGTGCAGTCCCATGGCGTTCACTCCGGGCGCGGGTGTGGCGCCGCCGCCCAGGGCGGGCGTGAGTTCGGCGCTGGTGAGCAGCGAGCACGGGTCCTTGGTGAAACCGGCCGCGGCCATCGTGGGAACGGTCGCAGCGGTGGTGGTCGGTTGTTTACTGCTCTGCCCGCAGGCGGTGAGCGCGAAAAGCGCTCCCGTGGCAGCCACTATGGTCACGCAGGTTCTCCAGCTCGACATCGGTCGGTCCTTTCGCAGGGGAAGATCGGTGATGGCCCCGAATGCTCACATGCGGCGATTTCAAAGCCATTTCAGTGCACGCTGGTCAGGCGTAGAGGAGCTCGCGCACGCTGGGTTCGAGCAAACCCGGGTCGTGGGCGAGGATTCGGCGTTCCAGGCTGCGCAACGCCGGTCCGGGTTCGACCCCGATCTCACGGACCAGCAGCTGGCGTGCGCGCCGCAGCTCCGCCAGGGCTTCGGCCTGGCGTCCGCCGCGATAGAGCGCCAGTGCCAGGAGTTCCCAGCGGCGTTCCCGATACGGTCCGGCGGCGACCGCGGTGCGCGAGGCGGCGATCACGGTGGCGGTGTCGCCGTCGGCGAGGCGTGCGGCGAGGAGTTCTTCGCTTGCCGCTTCGAACAATTCGGCCAGGGCCTGGCGCGGGCCCATGAGCTCTACCGTGCCGGCCAGATCGGCCCAGGGCTCCCCGCGCCACAGGGCCAGCGCTGCTTCGAATGTCGTGACGGCGCCCGCCGCATCACCGGCGTGCAGCTGCGAGATTCCGCGGGTGACACGCTCGCCGAACAGGTCAGCGTCGGTCATGCCGGGCGGGAGTAGTAGGGCGTAGCCGGATTCACTGCGCGGCAGCAAGATTCGGCCGTCGGGGCCGAGGGCTTCGCGGAGCCGCCAGGCGATCACCCGCAGCGTTTCCACGACCCGCGCGGGCGGGCGTTCCCAAATATGTTCGGCCATCGTGTCATCGGAGACCGGTTGCCCGCCCCCGGCGATCAGGGCGGCGAGCATACGCCGTGACACCCGCCCGCCGATGCCGAGTGCGGCGCCATCACGTTCGACCTGCGTCGGCCCCAAGATCCGGAAGAACAGTGCGGGTGGGCGATCCGTCGTCATGTTCCGATCGTTGCCGCCACCACGCTGATCCACGTCCGCGGGAGTACTCAGGCGCGGTACTCAGTTCCGGCGATTGGTGGCCATCCACGCCGCGATCTGGGCGCGGCTCGCGAAGTCCAGTTTGGCCAGAATGTGCTGGACGTGGTTCTCAGCGGTGCGTTCGGCGATGTGCAGGGCCGCGGCGATCTGTTTGTTGGTCAGTCCGCGCGAGACCAGTTCGGCGATCTCGCGTTCGCGGCGCGTGAGCGGGCCCGGCGCGCGATCGGCCAAGGATTCCGCCAGATCCCGGCAGCGTTCGTGCAGCGGGATCATGCCGATCTCGGCGGCGCTCGCCGCGGTCGCCGTCGCTATCGCGGCCGCTTCCTCCTGATCGCCGGTCCGGCGGCGGCGCGCGAGCACGCGGGCGAGTTCGAAGCGGGCCTCGAACTCCGATGGCCGTAATCCGGCCTGCTCGTTGCGTTCCGCGGCCTTGCGCAGATGGCGGGCCGCGTCGTCGAGCCTGCCGAGTGTCGCCGCGCAACGGCCCAGCGGCAGCTGGACACTGCCGCGCACGGCGGTGATTCCCGCACCGTTGCAGGCGAACAGGTCGCCGTGGGGTGCGAGCCTGCGATAGATGTCGCCGGCCATGGCCTTGTCGTCGAATTCGGCGGCCAGTTCGGCGGCGTCGGCCAGGACGGCCAGCAGGATGAAGATCGGCAGCGAATCGAACGGCAGCAGCGTCCGATAGAGCTGCTCCGCTTCGGCCCGGCAGCCCACGCCCAGCACCATGACCGCGCCGAATGCGCGCAAGGGCGGGAAGGCCGCGGCCGCGCCCTTGCAGTAGTCGTCGGCGTGTTCGCGGCCGCGCCCGGTCGGCACGTCGACCATCGAGAGGAAGCCCTCGGAGGGCCGGATCGCGCCGATATGCGAGGCCAGCCGGGCCAGCGACAGCGCGCGTTCCGCGAGGTCGCGGGCCTCGTCGAAACGTCCACGCGCCAAGGCCAGTGCGGCGGCGCTGCGGGTGGCGTGCCAGCGCGCCAGCGGGGAGCGCAGGATCTCGGCACGACGGCCGGCGGCGGCCAATTCGGTGTCGGCGTGGTCGATGCGGCCGAGTTGCACGTAGGCGTCGAATCGCCAGATGTGGCCCCAGAATGCGGCGAAGTCGTCATCGGTGGCCACGGCGATGGCGGTCATCCGGTCGCCGAGGGTGATCCGCTCGTGCACGCCGTCGGGTCCGCTGCGGGCAATCTGCCTGGCGCGCAATACTTCCCGCAACGCCCGCAGATCATCGACCCGTTCCACCATCGCCAGCGCCGCGGCCGAGCGTTCCTCGGCTTCGCCGGGCGAACTGTAGGACGCTTGGATCGCCCACAGTGCGAGCAGCCGGGCCTTTTGCGCGCTGTCGCCGTCGGGGAGGCGTTCGAAGGCTTCCTCGTGCAACGGCTTCCACGGTTGGATCCAGTGGTCGGTAATGCTCTCCAGGGCCAGCGCCGCATCGGCCAGCCCGGGCACGTCGTCGACCGCGCGGGCAAGTTCGGCGGCCGCGAGCGCGGAGCGGCGGGCGCCGTCGGTATCGGAGCCGCGGGCCTGGGCGCGCGCCTTGCCGGTCAGCAGGCGAGCGCGGTCACGCTCGCCCAGACCGGCGTCGGCGGATACGTCGGCGGCGCGGCCGTACAGCATCGCCGCTTCCTCCCAGGCGAGTTGCTTCATCGCCCGGTTCGCTGCCCGCTCGGCCCATCTCGCTGTCTCCGCCGGATCGCCGGCGGGTAGTGATCCGAGCAGGTGGAATGCGATCTCGGCGACGCGGTCGTTCGCATCGACCCGCTGCATGAGGTAATCGGCCATGCGCCGGTGCAATTCGAGGCGCTGCGCGGTCGGGATTTCCAGGCGGGCGGTCTCGCGCACCAGGTCGTGTTCGAATCCGCCTGTGCTGGACAGGATTCCCCGTGCGCTCGCCTCGTCGAGCGCGGCCAGCACGGCCGGGACGCCGAATCCGGTGATCGCGGCGAGCGCGCCGGTACCGGCTCCCGAGCCGACCGTGGCCGCGGCGGCCACGATCTCGCGGCAGGCCGGGCCGAGCCGATCCAGCCGGCCCCGCACGGCATCGCGGACACGTTCGGGCAGTACGGCATTCGCGTCCTTGGACAACAGCCGCGCCAGCTCGGTGACGAAGAAGGGATTGCCGCGGGTGCGCGCGCAGACATCCGCGGCGGCCTGGCCGTCGCCGATCAGGTCGGTGAGCAGCTGCCCGACCTCCGATTCGGACAGCCCCACCAGCTCCAGGCGGCTCACCGCCGGCTGTCTTCGACGCCGATCTCGACGAGTGGCGCAGTGAACAGCCCGCAGGTGTCTACATGACAGCACACGGGTTCTTCGGCCCGGTCTATCCCGAGGGCGGGTGGGCCTGGGTGGGTAACGTCTCCGGAGATCAGGCACCCGCCGACTGGGCCGAACTCGTCTCGCAGGCCATCGGGCCGGGCGGAGATGTCCAGGTCGAGGTGATCCGGGTCCAGCCCTGGGTGGTGAATGCCTCTGTCGCGGAGCGCTTCCGGCACGGCCGGGTGCTGCTGGCCGGGGATGCGGCGCATGCGGTCCCGCCCGCGGGTGGTCTCGGCATGAACACGGGGGTCGCCGATGTGCACAATCTGTGCTGGAAACTGGCCGGGGTCCTCTCCGGTTGGGCAGCGCCGGATCTGCTGGAAACCTATGGGGTCGAGCGGCTTCCGGTCGCGCTACGGACCTTGGATCAGGCGGTGGACAACTCCCGGCTGATGGCGCAGGCGCAGCAGCGGCGCCACGCCCAGCTGCAGGAGGGCGCAACGGCCTCCGAGGAAGTCGAATTGCCTTGGTCGGAGCAGTATTTCGCCCAGCTCGGGCTGGTACTCGGTGTCACCTATCGCTCGGCTGCGGTCCTGGCCGGCGACGACGCCGCAGCCGACACCGGCACCGACTACATCCCCACCGCCGAGCCCGGACATCGGATGCCACACCTGTGGCTCAGCGCCGACCGCTCCACCCTCGACGCGATGGGCGAATGGTTCACCGTGTTCACCCCCGACCGGTGGCTGTGGAAGCAGCAACCCTCCGGGTCGTATCCGGTGCGCTTCGAAAGCCTCACCGCCGAACAAGCAGAGCTGTGCCACCTCGGCCGGCACGGGGCAGTCCTCGTCCGGCCCGACGGCCATATCGCCGCCGTCTGGCCCCACCGCCCACCCCGCGCCGACCTGCTCCACGATGCCCTCGCCACCCTCAACTGTCCCGGTAGCGCGGCACCGCAAGGCATTACAGGCAATGATCGGTATGCCAGTCCATAACATCACCCCAAGCCTGGATCGCCGGATCCAGGCTGTACACGAACGACACCGGCACACCATCGAGCACAGCGGTCTCGGCATACCCCTCGATAACGGCATCGGTCTTGATCTCGGCCGGAGCGTTCGCCCCGAACAACTGCGCCCGCGCCGCAGCAGCCTGCGGGTCAGCCTGCGGCTCACCGTGATACAACGAAACTTCCAGGTCCGTCACGTACTCCGCCTCACCGCAGACGTCGTAAGCGGGTGCGGCCGAGACGGATCCGGCGGTCGCGATACCCCCGGCGATAATGCCCGCAGCGCCGATAACAACAGCTCGAAACATGATTGCTCCTCGGTAGTCGATGATCTCGACGCCACTATCGGCAATCAGGATTTCAACCCCGTTTCAAGCCTTCCGGCTCGGGTCCTATGCGGTTGCGGCCAGGGCGCGGTCAGGGCTCAGGCGGGGGACGCTGGTGACTGCGATGGTGATGCGGGTGATGCTCATCAGGGCAC
This sequence comes from Nocardia sp. NPDC020380, assembly GCF_044386975.1. Classification (NCBI taxonomy): domain Bacteria; kingdom Bacillati; phylum Actinomycetota; class Actinomycetes; order Mycobacteriales; family Nocardiaceae; genus Nocardia; species Nocardia sp. NPDC020380. The sequence goes on from NZ_JBIRVQ010000021.1 coordinate 16,036, forward strand.
CCAAGGTCACCGGGAGTACCACGAGGTCGCGGGGTGCTTCGGCGATCAGGGTCAGCAGGGTGATCAGGAGGGTGCCGTCGATGAAGACGGACATGATGGCGGTGACCAGTAGGGCCTTGGCGGCCAGTCGGGTGGGGATGCGGACGAAATGGCTTGCGCGGCCGGTGGAGGCGACGGCGGCGAACGAGGCCGGTACGCCGACGAATACGGCGCAGCCCATGAGGATCAGGCCGAGGATGGTGAGGGAGCGCGGGACGGCGCTGAAGGAGCCCAGTAGGGCTGCGGTTCCCCAGAGTATGCCGATCACCGGGCCGAGGCTGGTGAGGGTGCAGCCGTAACGGTGAATCCGCTTGCCGGACAGCACCGGGGTGAATTCCTCGGCGACGGCGGTGGGGCCGCCGAACTCTTCGACGGCGGCGGCTTGGGCGGCTTCGAGGGAAAGTCCTTGTGCGCGATGGTGTTCCGCGGCGTCGAGGAGGCCGTCGCCGATCTCGGCGAGGATCGCCTGGCGTTCCCACCAGGTGCCCGTCAGGCGGGTGCCCAGGTCGTCGAGGTAGTCGTCGATCACAGTGCGGGCCATGGTTGTTCCCCCATTCCGGCTGTCCCCTCCATCAGGCCACCGACCGCCGCGACGAAGTCGCGCCAGGACGCCCGCTCCACTCCGAGTCGCCGGTGCCCGGCGGCGCTGAGGGTGTAGGTGCGCCGCTGGCGGCCGCCCTCGCGGGACCATGCGCCGTCGATCAGCCCGGCTTGTTCGAGCCGGTGCAGTGCGGGATAGATGGTGCCCTTGGGGAGGTCGAAGCGGCCGCCGGTGCGAGTGCGGAGTGCGTCGATGACGCCGTAGCCGTGGCGTGGGCCGTCGGCGAGCACGGCCAGGATCATGCCGTCGAGGTGTCCCTTCAGCACTTCTGCACTCATGGGTAGCAAGCCTACCCTTCGGCGGAAAAGTCGCCTAGCCTTTGGGTAGCGTCCCTACCCATAGGAGGTTCCCGGTGCGCTACTGGATCGCGAGCGCGGTCATCGCGCTCACCACCGCCGGTGTGCTCACCGGCTGCGCCGACGGATCGGGAGGACTACCCGATGCCGGGCTGATGATGCGCGATGCCGCGATCTCGGCCGGCGCAATAGGTTCCGCGCATGTGGTCCTGCAGGCCCAGGGCACGGTGCCGGGATTCCCGTTGCGCACACTCGACGCCGACGTGTCCAAGAAGGACGGTGGCAGCGCCACCGGTGCGGCGACACTGCCCAGCGGTTCGGTGACGCGGTTCGTCGCCGCGCAGGGCAAGGTGTTCAGTAAGTCCGACAAGGGAACTCTCGTGCCGATGCCGGCCGGTTTCCCCAGCCCGAGCGCGATGATCGGGCGCGACGGCGGGCTGGCGCAGCTGTTGCGTTCGCTGCGGGACCCGGAAACCGTTGGGCGCGAGGAGTTCACCGGCGTCGACGCGTTCAAGATCGAGGCGGTAGTGCCCGCCTCGGCACTGGCCTCGATCCTGCCGGGCACGACCCGCGACGCCACCTTGACGGTCTGGGTGCGGGTGCGCGGCGCCCATCTGCCGCTGCAGACCGTGCTCGGTTTTCCGGACCACCCCGACGCTCATCTGACCGTCACGGTGTCCAAATCACAGTCGGCCTCGGTGCCGGGCATCGAATCGTGAAGGAACCCGCCATGCCGGACAACACCATCGAAGTGCTCGATCTCACTGTCAGCCGCGGCAAGCAGGAGGTGCTGCGCGACATCAGTTTCGCGCTGCCGCCGGGCAGCGTGACCGGTCTGCTCGGTCCCAGCGGATCGGGCAAGACGACTCTGCTGCGCGCCATCGTCGGCGTGCAGCGCATCCGATCGGGCAGTGTCACCGTGCTGGGCCGACCGGCGGGCGCGGCCGAGCTGCGCAGGCAGGTCGGCTATGTGACACAACAGCCTTCGGTCTACGGCGATCTGACCATTCGCCAGAACGCCCGCTACTTCGCCAAGATCCAAGGCACCGGAGCGGCTTCCGCCGATGCCGCGATTCGCGATGTGGGCCTGGCCGATATCGCCGATCGCATGGTGGACGCGCTCTCCGGCGGACAACGCGCGCGCGTCTCGCTGGCGTGCGCACTGCTCGCCAATCCCGCGGTACTGGTGCTCGACGAACCCACGGTCGGGCTGGATCCGGTGCTGCGCCGCGATATCTGGGCCCGATTCCACGCACTCGCCGAGGCCGGCACCACACTGCTCGTCTCGAGTCACGTCATGGACGAGGCGGATCGCTGCGAACGCCTGCTGCTGTTGCGCGACGGCCGGTTGCTCGCCGACGAGACACCCGCCGACCTGCGCGCCGCCACCGGTGCGGCGGACCTCGAAGAGGCCTTCCTGCGCCTGATCCTGCGACGGAACGACACCTCCGACGACCGAAAAGTGCCTGCCTGATGTCTGTTTCACTGGTCTTCGCCACCACGCTGCGAGTACTCACCCAGGTCCGCCACGACCGCCGCACCATCGCCCTGGTGCTCACCGTCCCGAGCCTGCTGCTGGCACTGCTGCGCTACATCTTCGACGATCGGCTCGACATCTTCGATCAGATCGGGCTGATGCTGCTCGGTATCTTCCCCTTCACCTCGATGTTCCTGATCACCAGCGTCGCCATGCTGCGCGAACGCGTCAGCGGCACCCTCGAACGCCTGCTCAGCACTCCCCTGCACAAACTCGATCTGCTCTTCGGCTACGCCATCGCCTTCGCGGTCCTGGCCGCCGTCCAGGCCGGTATTGCGTGTGCGGTCGCCTACGGCCTGCTGGATCTGCGGACGCAGGGCAATATCGCGACGGTCCTGCTGATTGCCGTCAGCACAGCCATTCTCGGCTGTTGCACCGGCCTGCTGACCAGTGCTTTCGCCCGCACCGAATTCCAGGCCCTGCAGTTCATGCCCGCCATCGTGTTTCCGCAGATCCTGCTGTGCGGATTGATCTGGCCGCGCGACGAGATGTCGACGGTGCTGCAGATCGCCAGTGACGTCATGCCTTTGCGCTATGCCGCCGAGGCCATGAGCGAGGTCGGCACCTTCCCGCTCCCCACCACCCGGCTCTGGCTCGACCTGCTGGTGATCGCGGTCTTCGCCGTCTCGACGCTCTTCGCCGGAGCGGCAACGCTTCGCCGCCAAAGTAACTGATCCCCCGGACAGCCCTCGACCCGCAGCTCCTGGGTGGCCACGTACCAGGTCGTTGCGGGTCGAGGGCTGAAGCGTTTTCGTTTACCTGAGCCGTCAGCGGCTGGCGCGGAACAGCTTTGCGCCCTGGTTCGGCGCGGTGAGCCGCGACGACAATTCGTCGGGCAGTACATTGAGGGCCTTGAGGGCGCCGGTGAGATCGGGGCGAGAGACCAATGAGGTGATCTTGCCGTTCTGGACGGTGAAGAAATCGATGCTCGACATCGGCACGTGCTGACCGTTGCCGCTGACTCCGGTGAAGTGATTACTGGTTTCGGTCCAGCGGACCACGACGGTATCGCCCTCGGCGACCATGAGGTCGATCTGGACCCGCATATTGGGGAAGGCTTCCAGGGCCTGCTCGGTAATCGTGTGGATGGCCTGGGCCGACTGGGCGGGCATGGCGGCCGCGGCAGCGGCGCTGGGCTTCGCGACGGCCTCGAATGCGGTGCTGCCGCCGGCTTCCAGCGTGCCGCGGGAGTCGGGCGCGAAGAGATCGGCGATGGCGGTCATATCGCGCTTGTTGACCACCTGATCGAAGAAGCTCTGGACTACCGCTTTGTTGGCTTCGAGCGTGCCGGGTGTGGACATTCTGATTCTCCTCTTTTCATCGTAAGAACCGCATTCACAGTGTGCACCTGCGGCGGGAGTCGGACGGGCTTTTCGCGTGGATAAATGCAATAACAAAACAACTGCGCGGTTCGAATGCCGAATGCAACGACACCGTTGTTGCATGACCTCGTAGCGAGTCCCCGGCATGCGATCCCGCAGATTCGCCTCAGGGTAGCTGGACCGAAGTCTGTGATCGATTTGCTGTCAGGGAATTCGCGATGGCCGATTATCGTCATCCGATAGCCGGCCCGGACCCTACCGACAAGTTGGTCGGGTTCGGGAATAACCCGCTACCCGGATAATTAACGACAGAAACAATCCGGTCGAACAATGGCGCCGGTGGATATTGCCGGGCCGTTTGCATCAACTCGCTCGAGGGTGGAGCAAGGCCGGAATACAGCATGCTGCGACGGTGTGGGAGCGCCCGGCGGACGACGCCCGCCACCCGCCGGCGCAGGGCCCGCCCGGCCCGGCCGCCACCGCGTCGCGGAGGCACGGACCGAAGGTCGCGTGCCGCAATCAATTCCAGAGCGGACCGCTATCACCGCCCAGCGGGGACGATCTCCCGAGAGGGCAGCAGGGCAGGCAAACGGCCGGACCAGCGGAGAAGCTCGCTTTTCGCCCAATACAGACCGGTCGGTCGTCTATTCGAAACAGGGCCGACCCGGCCTCGAAAGGCGCAGGAAAGCGATGTGAGGAATACTGGAGACCGGAGATTACTGTTATCGACGGTAGTGTACAACCTCTGGTACCGTCACCCGAGTTCATGATGAGTTCGATAGTTGGTACAGGAGGTGTTGTCCGGGGTCGCACTCCGCAGGGTGGCAGCGTTCATTGTCGCTCAGAATTCGCCAGTATTACTTCGGAAATTCGCATCGAACATATTTACCGCCAAAAAGTTGACGAAAGAATCGAAGCGCCCATCGATGTGCGTGTCACACATTTACTCGGTCATATCTGATTCAACTCGTGTTGAACCTGCAATAACTCGGGAGCCTGAGGGGGAAGCGGTGACCAATCACCGGGTGGCTGCCGGGCAGCAGTGGATGGACAGGTTCATGTAAGCAGTTCAGGCACAGGGGGGCCTGTCCCGTACTGCTCCCAGAAGGAGAGGTAGTGGAGTTCCTGATTCTCGGCCCGTTGGTTGTCCGCTCGGGGGAACGTGAAGTGGCTATCTCGGCACCGCGGCAGCGCATCGTCTTGACGACGTTGCTGCTCAATCCAAACAAGATCGTATCCGTGGACCGCATCGCGCAATTCGTCTGGGATGATCCACTCCCGCCGAGCGCCGCGGCCACGGTCCGCACCTACGTCATGCGGTTACGGCGCGCACTCGGCCCGTTCGGAGTGGAACGAATCCAGACCCGCGCGCCCGGCTACCGAATCCAGATCCAGGACAACGACACCGATCTCGGCCGGTTCCTGTCCCATCGGCGCACGGCCAAGACACTCGCCGAGTCCGGGGAACTCGCGGGCGCGGTGGAAGAACTCGACCGCGGCCTGAGCCTGTGGCGCAGTGACCCTTTCACTGATGTGCCGTGCTCGCGACTGCACGAATCCGAGAGCGGCCATCTGCGCGAGCTACGCCTGCAGACCCTGGGATGGCGGGTGGACATGCAGCTCGAACTACACCGCCACGCCGAAATCCTGCCCGAACTCCGCAGAGTCGTGCGCGAACAACCGCTCAACGAGGCCTTCGTCGGCCGGCTCATGCTCGCCTTGTTCCGCGCCGGGCAGCAGCCCGAAGCGCTCGAACTCTTCCAGCGGGTCCGCGACGAATTGGTCGGGCAGTTCGGCATGGAACCCGGCGTGGAACTGCGCGAGATGCAACGACGCATCCTGCGCGGAGAAGACCAGCCTGCCATCACCATCACTTCCACACCGCTGAGCGATCCCCCGCCCGTGGTGGAAAACGCCGAAATGCCCATGCCCGCACAGCTTCCACCCGAAGTGCGGGACTTCACCGGCCGCAGCGGCGAAACCCATGCGCTGTACGAGTTGCTCACCGCGCGCTCGGATTCCGGGCAGGCGGTGGCGGCGGGCATCGTCACCGGTGCGGCCGGGATCGGGAAGACGAGCCTGCTGCTGCGGGTAGCCCATGCCGCCAGCGGCGATTTCCCCGACGGTCAGCTCTACGCGAGTCTCGCGGGACCGGACGGATCACCGGTCGATCCCGGCTCGCTGGCAACACGATTCCTGATCAGCCTGGGGTTGCCCGGGGCTGCCATCCCGGACAGTGACATCAACCGGTTGGCTCTCTATCGTTCGGTCCTCGCACGGCGGCGCGTGCTGATCGTGCTCGACGATGTCTGCGATGCGGCCCAGGTGCGTCCGCTGCTGCCCGGCAGTGGCGACAGCCGGGTCCTGGTCGGCAGCCGCCGGCGGCTGTCCGACCTCGACGGGTCCAGCACCATCGCGCTGGCGCCGCTCGACGAGCACATCGCGATGGATCTGCTGGCCGGGATCATCGGAAAGAAGCGGATAGACAACGAGATCCAGTCGGCCCGATCCGTCGTACAAGTGTGTTCCGGTCTGCCGCTGGCCTTGCGCGTCATCGGCCTGCGGCTGCTCAACCGGCCCAACCGCAGCCTGGACGAAACCGCGCGCAGGCTCGCCGATCCCCAGCGGCTCCTCAATGAACTGCAGGTCGGGGACCTTTCGATGCGCACGGCGCTGGATCGCTGGTACGAGGCATTGGGCCAGCGGCCCCGCGACGGGGACGAGCTGCGCAAGGCTTTCCGCTGGCTCGGCATGATCTCCAGCCGTCACATCCGCCCCCACACCATCGCGGTGCTGCTGGAATGTTCGGAGAACCGGGCCGAGGACCTGCTCGAGGATCTGGCCGAGGTGCACCTGCTGCGCGGGCCGAACCGGGATCGCTACACCATCGACCGCCTGAGCTGGGCTTTCGCTCGCGAACGCCTGTATCAGGAGGAGCTGTCGGGGTACTACATCGCCGCGCTGCGCCGGCTCAGCCAGCACGGCTACCCGACCGACGTGTCCTTCGGGCCCGCCGAACGACTCCCGTCCTGACCGGACGCGCGGTGAAGGACGCGGACAGTGCCGCGTCCCGCACCGCGAGCCGATCACTCCACCCGCGAGCCGGTCACCCGGCTCGATCCGGTGGCGGCGACATGATCGGAGAGGAGAGCCAGCACCTCGGTGGCATTACTGCTCAGGAAGAAGTGGCCACCGGGAAACACCTTGAGATCGAACGGATCTCGTGAATGCCCGGCCCATTCCCGGGCCTCGTCGACGGTCGTGTGCGGATCACGATCGCCGGTGAGGACCGTGATCGGGCACGGCGGCGGGCCGTCCGCGACGAAGCGGTAGGTCTCGACCGCGCGATAGTCACTGCGCAGGGCGGGCAGGATCATCGCGAGCACTTCCGGATCCTCGAGCAGCAGGGATTCGGTGCCGCCGAGCGCACGCACCTCGGCGGCGATCCCGGCATCATCGCGCAGATGCACCATCTCCCCGCGCTGCAGATGTGGTGCGCGGCGCCCGGAGGCGAACAGGTGCAAGGGCCCGCCGGGACCGTCGCGGCGCAGTCGCCGGGCCACCTCGTACGCGATGACCGCGCCCATGCTGTGCCCGAACAAGGTGAGCGGCCCGGGCGTCCAGGTCCGCATGAATTCGTGGATCAGGTCGGCGAGTTCACCGATATCCCCGATGCCGGGCTCGTGGCGGCGGTCCTGACGCCCGGGATACTGCACCCCGATCACGTCGACCTCCGGTGCCAGCGCCCGCGCCACCGGCAGGAAGTAGCTCGCGGCGCCGCCGGCGTGCGGGAAGCAGACGAGCCGGTGCCCGGCCCCGTCCGCGGGCGCCAGCCGCCTGAACCAGTTCTTCTCGTCGTCCATGTTCTCGTAGCGTATTCGCGCGTCGTGGCTGGCACGTTCCGCCGCGATATCGCGACGGCCGCCGCACCGGACACTCGCGCGCCACGGAAACGATATCGGCCCCTGCCAGCATCGAATTCGCCCGCGGTGCACACGCCGGACGAGGGTCGCGCCGGTGCGCACCGCCCTGACCACTCCCCTACGAAGGATCATCGTGGCTGATCAGATTGCCGTCACCGCACAACTCACCGACTACATCCGCGACGTTTCCCTGCGCGAGGACGAGATCCTGCGCGAATTGCGGACGGAGACAGCCGATCTGCCCGGTGGCACGGCCATGCAGGTGCTCGCCGAGGAAGGACAACTGCTCGGCTTGCTCGCCGGACTCGTGAACGCCCGCGCGATTCTGGAGATCGGCACCTTCACCGGGTACAGCACGCTGTGCCTCGCGCGTGCGCTGCCGGCGGCGGGACGCCTGGTCACCTGTGATATCACCGACCGGTGGCCGTCGATCGGCATGCCGTACTGGGATCGCGCCGGGGTGAGCGACCGCATCGAACTGCGGGTCGGCGACGCCAGCGCGACGCTCGAGGAGCTCCTGGTCAAAGAAGGCCCGGAACTGTTCGATCTGGTGTTCATCGACGCGGACAAGGCCAATTACCCGCGCTACTACGAACTTTCGTTCGACCTCGTGCGGCCCGGCGGCCTGATCGTGGTGGACAACACGCTGTTCTTCGGGCGGGTCGCCGATCCGGCCGCACAGGATGCAGACACGCAGGGCGTGCGCGAGCTCAATAACCGGCTGCAGTCCGACGACCGCGTGGAGATCAGCATGCTCACCATGGCCGACGGCATCACCCTCGCCCGCCGACTCCCCTGAGCCCTCACGGAATATCGTGTGTACCAACGCCTGAGCCCCGGCGAGATGCGGTTATCGCTGTCTCGCCGGGGCTTTCGGCTCAGGATCAGCGCGCAGCTTCGAGGCCGGTTGCCGGCGCGCCGATGACATCGGTCGCCTCCAGCCGGGTGGTGGCCGACCCGCTCCACTCGGCGGGCAATAGGTGCAGTCGCTCGATACCCTCGACCTCGGGGGCCGGAAGGGCGGCGCGGCAATCGCACGGCTCGTCGTCGAATCCGCCGAACCGGTAGGCGATCTCCATCATGCGGTTCCGGTCGGTGGGACGGAAGTCGGCCACGAAATGCACACCCGCCCGATACGCCTGCCCCCCGAGCCAGGCGAGCAAAGTCGACCCCGCACCGAACGACACGACCCGGCACGAGGTGGCCAGCAGCCGCAGATGCCAGACGGTCGAATGCTTTTCGATCAGGATGACACCCACCGCGCCGTGCGGGCCGAAACGGTCGGACATGGCCGCGACCAGCACCTCATGGTTCGGATCTCGCAACAGTGCGCGCAGCGTCGCATCCGAGTAGTGCACACCGGTGGCGTTCATCTGGCTGGTGCGCAGTGTCAGTTCCTCGACCCGGGACAGCTCCTCCTCGGTGGCGCGCCCGATGCGCAGTACGAGCTCGAGCGAGCGCAGGAAATCCTCGTCCGCACCCTCGAATTCGGTGCGCTCGGCATCACGGCGGAACCCCGCCTGATACATCTCACGGCGCCGGCGCGAGTCCACGGTGCTCACCGCCGGCGTGAACTCGGGCAGTCCGGTCAGCGTGGCCGCCGCCTCCGCCGGATAGCAGCGCACCTCGGGCAGGTGATAGGTCACCTCGGCGCGTTCGGTGGGCTGATCGTCGATGAACGCGATGGTCCCCTGCGCGAAGTTCAACTGTTCGGCGATGCGGCGCACCGCATCGGACTTACGCCCCCAGCCGATCTCGGGCAGCACGAAATACTCAGCGAGCCCGAGGGATTCGAGCCGCGCCCAAGCCAGGTCATGATCGTTGCGGCTGCATACCGATTGGAGGACGCCGCGCGAATCCAGCTCGACGATCACCTCGCGGATGGCGTCGGCGAGCACCACCTCACCGTCTTCGAGCAGCGTGCCCTGCCACAGGGTGTTGTCGAGGTCCCAGACCAGGCACTTGACCGTGACAGGCTGCGCGGGTTCCGATTTCGTGGTCATGCTCACCTCTCCGGTCAGGCATTGGCCAGCACGTGATCGGCCAGCAGCAGCTGACACATCTCGTTGCTGCCCTCGATGATTTCCATGCATTTGGCGTCGCGGTACGCGCGCGCCACCGCGTGCCCGTCGCGGGTCCCGGCCGAGGCCAGGACCTGCACGGCGATCGCGGCGCCGCGTGCTGCCTGGGTGGCGCCGACATGCTTGGCGAGCACGGTGGCGAACACCTGGTCCGGGGAGCCTTCGTCCCAGCAGCGGCTGGCGTACTCGCAAGCGCGGGTGGCGGTCTGCTCGGCCACCAGCAGGTCGGCCAGGTGCCGGGCGACGAGTTGATGACCGCCCAGCGTCCGGCCGAACTGCTCACGCGACCGGGCGTGCGTACCGGCGGCGGCCAGGCATGCACGCAGGATGCCGACGCACCCCCACGCGACCGACATGCGGCCGTAGGCCAGTGCCGTCGTCACCACCAGCGGCAGGAACTGACCGCCGTCACCGAGCAGATGCGTAGCAGGCACCCGCACCTGCTTCAGGTACAGGTCGGCATGTCCGGCCGCGCGGCAACCCAGCGGGTCGTCGATCCGCTCCACTCGCACCCCGGGCGCACGAGTCGGCACCACCACCGCGCCCGCGCCGCCATCGTCCATAATGCCCACAACCACAACGAAATCCGCGTACGCTGCGGCCGTCGACCACGTCTTGTGCCCATCGACGATCACCGAATCCCCGTCGCGGACAAGGCGGGTCCCGATGGCCGAGAGGTCGCTGCCGGCACCGGGTTCGCTGAAAGCGACCGCGGCCAGTTCCCCGCCGGTGAGCCGCGGCAGGAATTCGGCCTGCTGCTGCTCGGTGCCCAGCCGCGCGATGGTCCAGGCCGCCATGCCCTGCGAGGTCATGATGCTGCGCAGCGAGGAACACAGACTTCCGACGTGCGCGGTGAACTCGCCATCGAGGGCGCTGTCCCAGCCCAGGCCGCCGTGCCCGGCCGCGACCTGCGGGCACAGGTATCCGGCGGCGCCGAGCTTGCTCAGCAGATCGCGGGGCAGCAGTCCGGTGCGATCCCAGTGCTCGGCCTGATCGCCCACGAGGTCGGTGGCCGCCTCGCGGGCGGCGGTGAGGCCGCCGCTCACCGGTCGCCCCGGAGCCGCTCCACCAGTGCCACCATGTTCACCACGGTGCGAAAGTTGTCCAGCCGCAGGTCTTTTCCGCGGATGGCGATGCCGTAGGTCTTCTCCAGGAACACCACCAGCTGCATGGCGAACAGGGAGGACAGGCCACCGGCGGCGAACAGATCGGCCTCCGGGCCCCAGGAGCGCTTGGTCTGGGCGTCGAGGAAGGTCAGCACATCCTGCTGGATATCAGTGCTTTCGGCCTGCTCGGTCTGGATATTGGTTGCGTCCATTGCCTTCTCCTCAGTTCGTGTACTCGTAGAAACCGCGGCCGGACTTGCGGCCGTGGTGGCCCAGCCGGACCTTCTCCAGCAGCAGGTCACAGGGGCGACAGCCCTCGTCACCGGTGCGGTCGTAGAGGACCTGCAGCGAATCGACCAGGTTGTCGATGCCGATCAGATCGGCGGTGCGCAACGGGCCGGTGCGATGGCCGAGGCAGTTCTCCATCAGCGCGTCGACGTCCTCGGCGGTGGCGGTGCCCTGCTCGACGACGCGGGCCGCGCCGTTGATCATCGGGTGCAGCACACGGCTGGTGACGAAGCCCGGGGTATCGCGGACGACGACGGGATCCTGGCCCAGTGCGGCCAGTGCACCCGAGAGCGATGCCATGGTGTGCTCGCCGGTGCGGACGCCACGGATGACCTCGACCGTGCGAATCAGGTACGGCGGGTTCATGAAATGGGTGCCCACCACGTCCTCGGGCCGCCGCGCGAACGCGGCGAGCTCGTCGACCGGGATGGACGAGGTATTCGAGACCAGCGGGGTGCCGGGAGCCACCACCGCGGAGATCTCGGCGAACACCTTCGCCTTGACCGCGAGGTCCTCGGTCGTCGCCTCGATCACCACGGTCGCGGGCGCGACATCGGCGATCGCGGTGGTGGTCGTCAGCGCACCAGCGGCCTCGTCGTCGGCGAGGCGGCCCATCAGCTGGGCCATCCGCAGTTCCGCCGCGATTCTGGTGTGGGCCTCGCTCAGCCGGGTGTCGTCGACATCGACCAGGATGACCGGCAGCCCGCGAACCAGTGCGAGGGTGGCGATACCGACACCCATGACACCGGCGCCCACCACCGCGATGAGCTGACTGGCGCCGGACTCGGGTTCCGTTTTCATCAATGAGCCTTCCTCTCAATACATTCGGGTCAGGACAGGATCGATTCGAGCCAGTCGGAGACGGCGCCGGCGGTCGTGGCCGAATGCTGCTCCAGGATCGAGAAGTGATCGCCGGGCACATCGACGACCGTGTGCGCGCCGGGCCAGCTCGAACGCCAATCACCCACCGCGGGCGCCGATTCGCCGAGCGGGCTCGAGGCCCGCACCAGCAGGGTGGGCGCGGAGACCAGCGGCGGGCGGTAGTCGTCGAGCAGGCGGAAGTACTTGCCCATCGCGGTGAGGCGGGCATCGTCCATCGGGACCGCCTGCTCCTCGCGATCGAACATGCCTTGCAGGAGCACGTTGTTGAACTGGGTCATCGCCTTGTCCGAGGACAGGTAGGTGTCGAGCAGGACGATGGCGGCCGGATGGACACCGCGCTGCTCCAGTTGCCCGGCGACGCCGTGCGCGACGATGCCTCCGGAGGAGGAACCGAGCAGGACCAGCGGACGGTCCCCGCCGACCTGTTCCAGGATCTCCTCGGCCTGATAGTCGAAGAGCGCTTCCATGCTCGACGGGAGACGCTCGGCGGCAACGAAACCCGGCGCCGACAAGGCGCTCGCGCCGTAGGTGCCGCGGAACTGTGCGACAAAGCGGGCGTACTGGTGACCGCCGCCGAGCGCTACCAGGGAACCGAGACACACCAATTCGGGCGCGTCGTCGTGGGCGGTGATCCGGATCAGTTGCGGCGGTTCGTCGGTGCCGCGTAGTTCGGCGGCGGTGCGGAATTCGGTGCGCAGGGCGGAGGCGTTCTTGAGCAGATCGATGGCCTCATCGGCCTTGCCGCGCCGGCCCAGCCGACGGAACAGCGTGCCGACCGGGTTGGTGTCGGACGCGGCCGCGGGCTGCGATGCTGCGGCTCGGGAATCTGTCGGCGCCGATTTCCACTCTGCGGCTACCAGTTCGGCGAGTTTGGCCGGGGTGCCGCTGCTGAAGACGACCGTCGGGAGCAAGGCGACTCCCAGGGCCGCGGCCAAGCGGTTGCGCAGCTCCAAGGCGGTCAGCGAGTCGAATCCGACCGAGAGGAACTGGTCATCGGCCCCGATCGCGGTGGCATCGTCGTGCCCGAGGATCCGGGCGGCGTACTGCCGCACGGTTTCCAGCAGGATCCCCGGTTGTTCCTCGGCGCTCGCGGTGGCGAGGCGGTCACGCAGCCGGTCATCGGTCGTGGGCTGGGACCGGCGCGGGGAGCGTACGAGCGTGCGCAGCAGCGGCGGTACCGGGCCGCCGCGCAGGGCCGCGAGGTCGAGATCGGCTGGGACCAGCAGCGGGTCGGGCACAGCGTGGGCCGCATCGAAGAGTGCGGCGCCGGTTTCGGCGGACAAGCCACGAATACCACTGCGCGACATACGGTTCAGATCGACCTCGGACAGTGCGGCGGTCAGATCGCTGCGCTGCTCCCACAGGCCCCAGGCGAGTGACTTGGCCGTCAGACCCGAGCGGTGGCGGGTGGCCATCAAGGCGTCCATGGCGACATTGGCGGCCGCGTACGCCGATTGCCCGGGTCCGCCGAGGACACCGGCGATCGACGAATACACCACGAATGCGCGCAGCGGCAGGCCGAGCGTGGCCTCGTGCAGATTCCATGCGCCGTCGATCTTGGGCCGTAGTACCGCGCTCAGGCGTTCGGGGGTGACATCGCCCAGCATGGCATCGTCGATGACGCCGGCCGTGTGCACGACCGCGGTCAGTGGATGCTCGTCGGGGATGCGCGCGAGCAGCGCGTCGACGGCCGCGCGGTCGGTGACATCGCAGGATTCGACGGTCACGTGCGCGCCTAATTCGGTCAGCTCACCGACCAATTCCTCCGAGCCTGCGGGGCCGCGACGGCCGATCAGCAGGAGGTGACGCACGCCGTGCGTCGTCACCAGGTGCCGGGCGAGGATGCCGGCAAGCGTGCCTGTGCCTCCGGTCAGCAGGACGGTGCCCGTGCCGTCGAAGGATTCGGCCGGTTCGGTCGCGGCGCGCACCCGGGTCAGCCGCGGGACGTGAATCGCTCCCGCCCGCAGTGCAACCTGCGGTTCGCCACTGGTCAGCACCGCGGCGAGCAGTTCCGTTGTGGCGGTGTCATCGTCGGTGTCCAGGAGAACGAACCGCTCCGGATTCTCTTGCTGGGCAGAACGAACCAGACCCCAGACGGCAGCACCCGCGATATCGAGGGGCTGCTCACCCAGATCCACGGCACCGCGAGTCACGATGACCAGCGGCGGGCAATCCGCGGCGGGCCGGGCCAGCCAGGCATGCAGGTGGTTCAGGACCCTCGCGGTGACAGCGTGCACCGCCGCGACATCGGAGTCCGCTGGCGGACAAGGCAGTAGCACTGCATCGAGACCAGCTGTTTCATCGCCTGCACCGAGCTTGGCCACGGAGGACAGCCACTCGTCTCCGCCATCGATGACGGCACAGCGAACTGCCGACAGGGGCGTCCCAATGGTGGCAGAAGCGTCGAGGAGGGGCCATTCGACACGGAACAGCGAATCCGTCGGCGCACGCAGGGAATCGAAGGACGCGGTGCGCATGGCCAGCGTTCCCACAGTCACCACGGGCCGCCCGTCGGCATCGGTGACCTCGAGCGACACCGCGTCCGCACCTTGCGGGCGGAGCACGACCCGCAACACACCGCCCGCCGGAGCATCGGCCCAGATCCGCACGTCCTGCCACGAAAAGGGCAGGGGCACACCGGAAGCTGCCGGCTGCGAGTCCGGATCCGTCTCGGCGGCCGCATTACGCAGCGTGATGGTGTGCAGGAAGGCATCCAGCAGTGCGGGGTGCACACCGAACCCGTCCGCCACGGTGTCGGGCAGCGCGACCTCGGCGAAGATCTCCGCACCGGACGACCACGCAGTACGCAGACCCCGGAAAGCGGGCCCGTACTCCACACCTCGCGCCTCCAGCACGCTGTAGAGCCGCTCGACTCCCAGCTGACGTGCGCTCACCGGCGGCCACGACATCGGTTCCGGCGCAGGTTCAGGCACTACGGGTGTAGACGCCAGCACGCCGCTGCCGTGGACGGTCCATTCCGTGTCAGGGTCGGAGTCTTCTGGCTGCGAGTGGATTTCGACCGTGCGCCGACCTGCGGGGTCGGGGGCGCCGACCGTGAGGCGCAGCCGTATGGCGCGGCCGTCGGGTTCGCCGGCGAGTACCAGGGGTGCGGAGAGGGTGAGTTCCTCGATGAGTTCGCAGCCGAGGTGGCGGCCGGCGTGGGCTGCCATTTCGAGGTACGCGACGCCGGGGAGCAGGATCGTGCCGCGCACAGCGTGGTCGGCCAGCCAGGGCTGAGCCGATACCGAGAGGCGGCCGGTGAAAACCGTTCCGGCGGCATCGGGTAGGTCGATCGCGGCGCGTAGTAGCGGATGGTGCGGGTCGTCCTGGCCGATGGCGGCGGGGTCGCCGCCCGCCGGAGCCGGGTCGAGCCAGTAGCGGGTGCGCTGGAAGGCGTAGGTCGGCAGGTCCGCGCGCCGCGCGCCCGCCTGCTCGAACACTGGACGCCAGTCGATCGGCAGGCCCGATACGTGGGCTTGACCGAAGGCCGCGAGCAGGCGGCGTGCATCGCCCTCGCCGCGGCGCAGGGTTTCCAGGACGGTGAGGCCGTCGAGACCGGCTTCGGCGGCGGCGTCCTGGATATTGAAGGTCAGGGTGGGGTGCGGGCCGACTTCGACGAACGTTCGGTAGCCCGCGTCGAAGAGGATCTGGAGACCGTCGTGGAAACGCACTGTCTGGCGCAGGTTTCGGAACCAGTACTCCGCGCCCAGCTCGGTGGGTCGCGCCCACTCGGCTTCGGTCGTGGACAGCATCGGGACGGTTCCCGGGGCGGGCTGCACGGTGGCGAGCGCGGCGAGGAGGGGGTCACGGACCGAATCGACGACGGCCGAATGCGGGGCGTAGTCGATCGGGGTGCGGAAGGCCATCACATCGTCGGAGTCGGCGAGGAATTCGTCGAGAGCGGTGGCTTCGCCGGCGAGGACCACCACGCGCGGGCCGTTGACCGCGGCGATCGAGAGGCGGCCGTCGTATCCGTCGATCAGCTTCTCCGCCTCGTCGGCGGTGAGCAGCACGGTGGCCATGGCGCCGCCGCCGGTGACGGCAGACAGGGCGCGGCTGCGCGCAACCGCGATCGCGGCAGCGTCTTCCAGGGACAGGATCCCCGCGACGCAAGCGGCGGCGACTTCGCCTTGGCTGTGCCCGATTACGGCGGCGGGTTCGATGCCGTGGGCCTGCCATACCGCGGCGAGG
Organism: Nocardia sp. NPDC020380; assembly: GCF_044386975.1. Lineage (NCBI taxonomy): Bacteria > Bacillati > Actinomycetota > Actinomycetes > Mycobacteriales > Nocardiaceae > Nocardia > Nocardia sp. NPDC020380. The sequence goes on from NZ_JBIRVQ010000021.1 coordinate 32,302, forward strand.
GACACCAGCACCGAGAACAGCACCGGCTGTAGCGCTTCGACCTGGTCGATCGAGGGTGCGCCGGGCTCCTGCCGCAGGACCGCGAGGGGTGACCAGTCGAGGTGGTTCGCGAGCACACGGGCGCACTCGGCCATTCGAGCCGCGAAAATCGGTGAGCTGTCGAGCAATTCGGCGGCCATGCCCGGCCATTCCGCGCCGAGACCTGGGAAGACGAAGACGATCTTGCCGGGCTTCCCGGCAGTTGCACCGGGGTGGTCGCTGTCCGCGTGCGCGACTTCGGCCAGGGCATCGAGCAGTTCGGTGCGGTCGGCGCCGACCACTGCCGCGCGCTCGCTGAATCGGGATCGGCCGAGTGCCAGCGACATTCCGACATCCGCGGGATGTAGACCGGGGTCGGCGCTGACATGCGCGTGCAATCGTTCGGCCTGTGCGCGCAGGGCCGCCGGTGTCCGGGCCGACAAGAGCCATGCCGTCGGGCCCTCAGCGCGGGCCGGTGGCACCGTATCCGCATCTCCGGGCGCGGATTCGAGGACGAGATGGGCGTTGGTGCCGCTGGCGCCGAAGGAGGACACCGCGGCCCGTCGTGGCTGCCCGGTGAGTGGCCACGGACGGGCGGTGGTCAGGAGCGCGACATCGCCTTGGCTCCAGTCGATTTGCGCACTCGGCTGCTCGATGTACAGCGACCGCGGCAGCAGGCCATGGCGCATGGCGAGCACCATCTTGATGACGCCGCCGACTCCGGCCGCCGCCTGCGTGTGCGTCAGATTCGATTTCAGCGAACCCAGCAGCAGTGAGCGCCCCATCGGACGGTCCTGGCCGTACACCTCGAGCACGGCCTGCGCCTCGATCGGATCACCGAGCACCGTGCCGGTGCCGTGCGCCTCGAGCGCATCGACATCCGCGGGCGACAAACCCGCGTTGTGCAAAGCCTTTCGGATGACGCGGACCTGTGCCGGGCCGTTGGGGGCGGTCAGGCCGTTGCTCGCGCCGTCCTGGTTGACCGCCGAGCCACGAATGACCGCCAGGACCGGATGACCGTTGCGCCGCGCATCGCCGAGCCGCTCCAGCAGGGTCACGCCGACACCTTCGCCGAAGGCAGCGCCATCGGCGCTGTCGGAGAACGACTTACAGCGGCCGTCGCGGGCCAGCCCACCCTGCCGCGCGGCGCCACTGAGCACGCCGGGCGCGGACATCACGGTGACGCCGCCGGCCAGGGCGAGAGAGGTGTCGCCCGCGCGCAAAGCCTGGCAGGCCAGATGGATCGCGACCAGCGACGACGAGCAGGCGGTGTCGAGGCTGACCGCGGGCCCCTGCAACCCGAGCAGGTAGGCGATGCGACCGGAGACGACGCTGGGAATGGTTCCGGTACCGAGGAATCCGGCCAGATCCTCGGGTGTGTGGCCGAGACGGCTGCCGTAATCACTGTTGATGACTCCCGCGAACACGGCGGTGTCGCCGCCGCGCAGGCGCTGTGGATCGATACCGGCGCGTTCGATGCTCTCCCAGCAGACCTCGAGCAGGAGTCGCTGCTGCGGGTCCATCGCCAAGGCTTCGCGGGGTGAGATTCCGAAGAATCCGGCGTCGAATTCCATGGCGTCGTGCAGGAATCCGCCGGCCAGGGCAGGAGTTCCGGGTTGTTGTGGCAGGTCCCAGCCGCGGTCGGCGGGGACGGGCGTGACGCCATCGCGCTCGTCGATCAGCAACTGCCACAGGTCTTCCGGTGTCCGCACGCCACCGGGGAATCGGCAGCTCATGCCGACGATCGCTATCGGCTCGCGCGCCTGCTCGGCGAGTTTGCGGTTCTCCTGGCGCAGTTGCTGGTTGTCCAGCAGGGAGGCGCGGAGCGCCTCGACCACCTGGTCCGTTGTCATAGCAGTCCTTTCGCTGTCGATCCGGTCAGGCACGGCCGTTACCCAGGGCTATGCGGACCAGATCGTCCACATCCATGTCCGCGATCGATTCCGCCGCGATCGATTCCGGCTCGTCCGATATCGGCCGCGGTGACTGCGGCTCCCCCAGTCGCAGCAGCGCATCCAGCAGACCGGCCGAGCGCAGGCGCTGCGGTGAGATCGCCGCGAGCAGGCGGCGCACCGATTCGTCGTCGAGGGCGCCGTTGCCGGGATCGGCTGCCGGTTCCGTTGTCGCAGGGGCCAGGCGTTCGGCGATGTAGGCCGCGACGGCTTCGGGTGTCGGGTGGTCGAAGACGAGGGTTGCGGGCAATCGCAATCCGGTCACCGCGGTGAGCTGGTTGCGCAGTTCGACCGCGGTCAGCGAGTCGAATCCGAGCTCTTGGAAGGCGAGTTCCGGATCGACCTCGGCCACACCGGGATACCGGAGCACGCGGGCGACCTTCTCCCGGACGAGGTCTTCCAGCAACGTCTTCCGCTCCTGCGCATTCACCTCGGTGAGGCGGCGGCGCAGGGTGTTCGCTTCGGCGGCAACGGCGGTGGCCGCCATCGGCCGGACCACACCGCGGATCAGGCCGCGCAGCAAGGCGGGTACCTCGGCGGCTGCGGCCGGGCGCTGCCGGCCCAGGTCCAGGCGCACCGGCACCAGCAGTGACGCGTCCTGTCGCAGTACCGCATCGAACAATGCGAGGCCCTCGGCGTCGGAGAAGGCCGCCACACCACCGCGGGTCATGCGCTCACGTCCGGCGTCGCCGAGACTGCCGGTCATGGCGCTGCGCTGCTCCCACAGCCCCCACGCGATGGATTGAGCGGGCAGGCCCTGCGCGCGCCGGCTGCTCGCCAGCGCGTCCAGGAACGCGTTGGCGGCGGCGTAATTGGCCTGTCCCGCATTGCCGATGACACCGGCGGCCGAGGAGAACAACAGGAATGCGGACAGCCGGAGATCACGCGTCAGCTGATGCAGATGCAGGGCACCGTCGACCTTGGGCCGCAACACCCTCGCGAGACGCTCGGGAGTCATGGACGGCACGATCCCGTCGTCCAACACGCCCGCCGCGTGCACGACCGCAGTCAGCGGATGCGCCGAGGAAACCCGCGCCAGAGCCGCAACGACCTGTCCGCGGTCCGCGACATCGCACGCGACGAACTCCGCTTCGGCACCGAACTCGCCCACATCGGCAGTCAGCGCGACAGCCTCCGGAGTATCCGCACCCCGGCGACAGAGCAACAGCAGCCTGCGAATCCCGTACTCGCGCACCAGATGCCGCGCCACCAGTCCACCGAGCGCACCACTCGCACCCGTGATCAGAACCGTGCCCGACGGATCGAACGGTGTCACGTCCGCGCCGGGTGCGGCAGCCCGCATCAGCCTGGCGGCAAGCAAACCGCCTGCGCGGACCGCGATCTGCGGCTCGCCGGCAGCCAACCCCGCAGGCAGCAGCGCACGCAATTCCAGCGGGTCCGCGGCGTCGGCCAGCACGAAGCGCTCCGGATACTCGGATTGCGCCGAACGCACCAGTCCGCGAACCGCCGCGCTCGCCAGGTCGAGTGTGCCCTCACCGCGAGATACCTCAACGGCACCGCTCGTCACAAGTACCAGCCGGCTGTCGGCGTACCGATCGTCGCCCAGCCACTGCTGGATCAATGCCAGCGCGTTCGCCGTCGCCGCGTGCACGGTCGCGGAATCCGCACCAGCGAAGCGGCATTCGATGAGAACCGTGTCCGGTACCGGCGCGCCCTGGTCGATCGCGGTGCCGAGGGCATCGAGATCCGTATAGGTATCCGGCAGCGCGGACAACGCCCCGAATTCGGTGGCACTCCGGGCGGGAGCCATGAATTCAGGTGCCTGCCGATCGAATCGGCCTTCGAGATCAGAGCGGGTATTCAGCGGCGCGAGTGCCGCCCACCTCCCGGCAGGCTCGGTGCCGAGGCCGGGCACGGGCGTCCAGCCCACGCGGAACAAGGCATCGGGAGCCACGGTGACGCGCAGGGCGTCGGTGCGGATCGGGCGGACCGCCAGGGCCTCGACCGAAGCAACCGCGTGGCCGTGGAAGTCGGTGGCGTGGATGGTCACGTCGCCGTCGGGGGCGAAGGACAGGCGGATCCGGAGCTGTGTCGCGCCGGCCGCGTGCAGGGTCACCTGGTTCCAGGAGAACGGGACTCGCGCGGTGCCGGCTTCGGGCTCGGTGCCGTCGGTGGCGCCCAGCCAGATTCCGTGCAGCGCGGCATCGAGCAGGGCGGGGTGGATGCCATAGGAGGTGGCGGCGAGGTCGTCGTCTTCCGGCAGGCGGATTTCGGTGAAGACCTCGTTGTCGCGGCGCCAGGCGGCGCGGACGCTACGGAAGGCGGGGCCGTAGTGGTAGCCGGATTCACCGAAACGGTCGTAGAGGTCCTCGATCGGGATCGGTGTGGCTCCCGGCGGCGGCCAAGCCTCCGACTCGGCGGCGGGTGTGGTGGCGTGCTCGGTCACGGTGCCGGCGGCGTGGCGGATCCAGCGCGGGTCCGGGCCGTCGTCCGGCCGGGAGTGGATGGTGAGGGTGCGTTCGCCGTCCTCGTCGGGCGCGCCGACTCGCACTTGAATGCGCACCGCCGCCGTAGTGGGCAGGACGAGCGGCGCTTCCAGGGTGAGTTCGCCGAGTACGGCGCAGCCTGCTTCGGCGGCGGCGTGCAGTGCCAGTTCGACGAAGGCGGCACCGGGCAGCAGGACCACATCGGAGATGGCGTGGTCGGCCAGCCACGGGTGGCTGCGGAGAGAAAGCCTTCCGCTGCAGAGGATCTCGCCGGTGTCGGCGACTTCCGCGGTGGCGCTCAGCAGTGGATGTCCGGCCGTGTCCAGGCCTGCGGCAGCCACGTCGGCACCGCCTGCTCCGGCGGTGGGCAGCGCCCAGTAGTGGCGATGCTGGAAGGGATAGGTCGGCAGGTCGGTGCGCTCGGTGTTCGGGAAGAACGCCTGCCAGTTCACCGGTCGGCCGCAGGACCATGCCTCGCCGAGGGAGAGCAGCAGCCTGCGCAGATCGCCCTCGTCTCGGCGCAGGGTGCCGAGTACGGAACCGTCGCGCTCGGCGGCGTCGAGGGTTTCCTCGATCGGGATGGTCAGTACCGGGTGGGGACTGACTTCGAGGAAGGTGCTGTAGCCCTGTTCCGCCAGGGCGCGCACGGCAGGTTCGAAACCGACTGTGCGACGAAGGTTTTCATACCAGTAGGCGGCGTCCATGACGCTGGTGTCGAGCCACTCCCCCGTCACTGTCGAGTACAAGGGGATATCAGCGGCGATGGGAGTGATCGTGTCCAGAGCGCGCAGCAACCCTGATTCGATCCGTTCCACCTGCGCCGAGTGCGAGGCGTAGTCCACATCGATGCGGCGGGCCCGGATACCGTCGGTGTCACAGGCTTTCAGCAGTTCCGTGATCGCGGCCGTCTCACCCGAGACGACCACGGCCGCAGGCCCGTTCACCGCAGCGACCGACAGGCGTTCTCCCCAGGAGGCGAGCAGCCGTTCCACCTGTGGTAGCGGCAGCGCGATCGACACCATCCCGCCGGATCCGGCAAGCTCGCCGATTGCGCGCGAGCGCAACGCCACTACCTTCGCGCCGTCGGCCAGTGTCAAGCCACCGGCGACGACGGCCGCGGCGATCTCGCCTTGCGAGTGGCCGATCACCGCGTCGGGTTCGACGCCGTGTGAGCGCCAGACGGCAGCCAGCGACACCATCACCGCGAACAGCACCGGCTGCACCACATCCACGCGGTCCAGCGGTGCGGCCGAGCGGATCACCTCGAGCAGTGACCAGTCGACGTGAACGGACAGGGCGGCATCGCATTCGGCCATCCGGTCGGCGAACACCGGTGATTCGGCGAGGAGGTCCCGCGCCATGCCGACCCATTGGGAGCCCTGGCCCGGGAAGACGAACACCGTCCGGCCTTCGGTGTCCTGAACGCCGGATACCGTTGCGGGCGTATCGGTTCCGTCGGCAACGGCGCGCAGTGCAGCGGTGAGTTCGCTGCCGTCGCCGACCAGTACGCGGCGATGCGCGAACGCGGTGCGTCCAGCGAGGCTCAGCCCGATGGCGGCGGCGTCCACACTGCCGGCCGAATCCAAGTGCTCGCGCAGCCGTTCTGCCTGGCTCGCGAGCGCCTCGGCGGTTCGGGCGGACAACACCCAGGCCATCGGCCCGCGTACCGAACTCTCCTGCGCGGCTTCCGATTCCGGCGCCTGCTCCACAATGACGTGCGCGTTGGTGCCGCTGAGTCCGAAGGAGGAGACCGCGGCTCGCCGTACCCGCCCGGTCGCTGGCCACGGCAGCTGTTCGGTCGCGAGGGTGACCGCGCCCGCGTCCCAGTCGACGTGGCTGGTCGCGCGATCGATGTGCAGGGTGCGGGGGACCTGCGCAGTGCGCAGTGCCAGCACCATTTTCATGACACCGGCGACACCCGAGGCAGCCTGCGTGTGGCCGATGTTGGACTTGAGCGAGCCGATCAGCACAGGTCGCTCAGCGGGCCGATCCTGACCGTAAGTGGCCAATAGCGCTTGCGCTTCGATCGGATCGCCGAGAGTGGTGCCCGTGCCGTGCGCCTCCACCACATCGACATCCGAGGCCGACAGCCCCGCATCAGCCAGCGCCGCCCGGATGACGCGTTGCTGCGAAGGACCATTGGGGGCGGACAGCCCATTACTGGCGCCATCGGAGTTCACGGCCGAACCGCGCAGCACAGCCAGCACCGGATGCCCGTTGCGCCGAGCGTCGGACAGGCGCTCGACCAGCAGAACGCCGACCCCTTCACCCATACCCATACCGTCGGCAGCCTCGGCGAAAGCCTTGCACCGCCCATCAGCCGCGAGACCGCGCTGCCGCGAGAAGCTCAGAATCGCACCCGGTGTGGACATCACCGCGACACCACCGACCAACGCCAGCGCGCAGTCGCCGCCGCGCAGTGCACGCATCGCGGTATGCAGCGCCACCAGCGAGGACGAGCACGCGGTGTCGACCGTGATAGCGGGGCCTTCGAGACCGAAGGTGTAGGCGACGCGACCGGAGACGATGCTCGGCGCACTGCCGGTGAGCAGATGCCCCTCGCCCTCCCCGGACCTGGCGACAGCGGCGCCGTAGTCACCGTAGTTGACGCCGACGTAGACGCCGGTCCGGGAACCGCGCAAGGCGTCGGGGTCCAGGCCCGCGCGTTCCATTGCCTCCCAGGAGGTTTCGAGCAGCAGGCGCTGCTGCGGATCCATCGCGACCGCCTCGCGCGGCGAGATCCCGAAGAAGCCCGCGTCGAATTCTCCCGCGCCGGAGAGGAATCCACCGTGCCGCGTGGTCGTCGTACCGGGGTTGTCCGGGTCCGGATCGTAGAGTTCTTCCTCCCCCGGCCAGCCGCGATCGGTTGGGAATCCGCAGACCGTATCGCCGCCCTCGTGCAGCAGCTGCCACAGCTTGTCCGGGGTGTCGATGCCACCGGGCAGACGGCAGCTCATGGCGATGATGGCGATCGGGTCATCGTCGTCCGTGGCAGTGGGCATCACAGGCGTGGAATCGGCTGCCTGCGAGCCGAACAGTTCCGTTTCGAGGTATGCCGCGAGCGCAGTCGACGACGGGTGATCGAAGACGAGCGAGGAGGGCAGCCGCAGTCCGGTCGCAGCATTGAGGCGATTGCGCAGCTCGACCGCAGTCAGCGAAGCGAAACCCAGCTCCTGAAATGCCTTGCCGGGCGGAACTTGTCGCGGCGAATCATGGCCGAGGACCGCGGCCGCTTGGGCACGGACCAGATCGACAAGGGTTCGTGCCCGCTCGGACACCGACTGCCGCTCGAGCCGCCGGCGCAGCTGTGAGGCAACCGGATCCGACGCTTCAGCGGTCGAGCCCTGCAGTGCGCCGCGAGCCTCGGGAATGGTGCGCAGCAACGCAGAGGGACGATGCGATGCGAAGACGGGAGCGAACCGTTCCCAGTCCACGTCGGCGATCGCGATGACCGTCTCATCGTCGTCGAGAACCTGCTGCAAGGCAGCGACGGCAGTTCCCGGATCCATGCGGCGCAGGCCGTGCTCGTCCAGCTTGAACAGGTCAGTGTCCTGCGCGATACCGGGATCGCCGGTCCGCCAGACACCCCAGTCCACAGTTGTCGCGGTCAGCCCGCGAGCCCGTCGGTGCTGAGCCAGCGCATGCAGGTAAGCATTTCCCGCGGCATACGCACCGTGATCACCACTGCCCCACAGACCCGCGATCGAGGAGATCAGAACGAAGGCATCGAGGTCCCGATCGAGCAAGGCGTCCAGATGCGCAGCACCGGCAGCCTTGGCCGCCACCACATCGGCGAACGCCCCGATCGGGCCAGTCGCGAGCGGCGCGAGGGCAATGAACGCGGCCGCGTGCACCACCGCAGTGACCGGCGTGCCCTGCGCATCGAGATCCGCGAGCAGCCTCTCGACCTGGTCGCGATCGGCGATATCGCACACAGGCATGCTGATTCGCGCGCCCGACGCAGTGACATCGGCACGCAGCTGCTCGGCGGTCGGCGTGTCCGCGCCACGACGACCGGGCAGCACCACATGCTCAGCGCCGCCGCGCGCCAGCCAGCGAGCGAGATGCCCACCCACGGCACCGGTTCCACCGGTCAGCAGGACCGTGCCACGCGGACGCCACGGTTGACGGTCCTGACGTTCAGTCCCGGCGGACACACTGCTATCCGGTCCCGCGACGGCGCGAACTGCTGCCGCTCGGGGCGCCCGCACCAGTCTCCGGGCGAACAATCCGCCCGGACGCAGCGCAAGCTGGTCTTCACCCGCGACATCGCCTGCCCCGCTCAAGGCCGCACCGAAGCGCAGCCGAGCGAGATCATCCGGTTCCGCCGGCAGATCCAGCAGCCCACCCCACCGCTGAGACTGTTCGAGGGCGGCAACCAAGCCAGTACCCCAAACCATCGCCTGCCGAGGAGCGTTGAGCGGATCGGCAGCGCCGGTGGTGACCGCGCCGGTCGTCACGCACCACAGCGGGGCCGTCCAGCCGGTATCCGAAAGCGCTTGCAGCAGAGCGACAGTCAACGCAGCGCCCGCAGGCAGAGCCGGATACTGCGTGTGCGGATGCTCGGCGACGGCCAGCAGCGAGATGATGCCGGTCGGAGCAGAACGGTCAGCAAGGCTTGCGGCAGCCTCCTCGCGGCCTGTGAGGCGCGCGACGAGCCGTCCACGGTCGGCGTCCGTGTCGGCGAGTTCGATGTGGTCGACCTCGGCACCGAGGTCGGTCAGGGTGCGCGTGATCCATTGGGCGTGAGTGGATTCGCTCTCCCCCGCGGGCAGCACGAGTAGCCACCGGCCGGTGAGTACCGCCGCCGACGGGTCGGCGAGGCGGCGCCATGCGATGCGATAGCGCAGTGGGTCAACGGGTTCGGTGCGGCCTCGACGCCAGGCGTCGAGCGCGGGTAGCACCTTCGCGAGGGGTTCGGCATCGACGGCGAGCACTCTGGCCAGTTCGTCCGGGTCGCCGCGGTCGACGAGATCCCAGAAGCCGTTGTCGGCGGGGAAGCCGCCGTCGCTGGTCGGCTCGGCGGGTTCCGGCCAGTACCGTCGCTCCTGGAATGGGTAGGTGGGCAGCGCGACCGTGTGGGCGCCAGCGAAAGCTGTTGTCCAGTCGATGGTTACGCCGCGCACCCAAAGTCCCGCGGCGGAAGCCAATACCTGCCGCAGATCACCTTCGTCGCGCCGCAGAGTGCCTGTGACCGCAACAGCGTGCAGGCCCGCGGCCTCGATGGTGTCCTGGATTGGCGTGGTCAGGACAGGGTGTGGAGAGGCCTCGACGAATACGTCGTGTCCCTGTCGTGCGAGGGCCTCGATAGCGGTGTCGAATCGAACGGTGTTGCGCAGGTTGCGATACCAGTAGCCGGCGTCCATCTCGGTGGTGTCCAGCCAGTCGCCGGTGAGGGTCGAGAACAGTGGGATGCGGCCGGTCCGCGGTGCGATATCGGCGAGCACTGTCAGCAACTCGTCGTGGATGGCTTCGACGTGGGCCGAGTGCGAGGCGTAGTCGACGGGCACCGTTGTGGCGCGCACGCCGCGTTCGGTGCAGCTGGCGACCAGCTCGGCGAGGGCGTCCGGATCACCGGAGACGACGACCGCGGCGGGCCCGTTGACGGCCGCCACCGAGATGCGACCACGCCAGGCGGCGATCTCCGTCTCGGCGGCGTCGCGGCCGAGTGCCAGGGCGACCATTCCGCCGCGTCCGGCCAGCGCACCGATCGCGCGACTGCGCAGCGCGACCACCTTCGCGCCGTCTTCGAGGGAGAGCCCGCCCGCTACGACCGCGGCCGCGATCTCTCCCTGGCTGTGTCCCACGACAGCTGCGGGCTCAACACCCCACGAACGCCACAGCGCCGCAAGGGAAACCATCATCGCGAACAAGGCGGGCTGCACGACATCGACGCGCTCGAGCGACGGCGCATTGGGCACACCACGCAGGACGTCGGTCAGTGACCAGTCCACCAGCCCGGTCAGGGCCTGCTCACATTCGGCGATCGAGGCGGCGAAAACCGGTGACTCCGCGAGGAGAGCGCGGGCCATGCCCTCCCACTGGGCTCCTTGCCCGGGGAACACCAGCACGGTCCGGCCGACGCTCGAGTCGGCCTCGCCGACAACGACATTCGATGCAATCGCTTGACCCACCGCGCCAATATCGCGAGCCAGCGCACCCAGACCGGCGAGCAACTCGGTGCGATCCGCGGCGATTACGGTGGCGCGGTGTTCGAAAGCCGTGCGGGTGGTGGCCAACGAGAACCCGATATCGGCTAGTTCCGGGCACGATTCGGCGGACAGCAAGCCGGACAGTCGCACCGCCTGATCACGCAGCGCGGCGGGAGTGCGACCAGCCAGCACGTAGGGAGCGGCAGATACATGCCGCCGGTTGTCGCCGGATTCAGAGGCGGCCGCCGATTCGAGAGCGGGTGCCTGTTCGAGGATCACGTGGGCGTTGGTGCCGCTCATGCCGAAAGCTGAAATACCTGCGCGTCGGGGTCTTTCGGTCTCCGGCCACGGGCGGGTCGCAGTCAGAAGCCGGACATTGCCAGCGGACCAATCAACGTGCGTGGTGGGTTCTGTGATGTGCAGCGAACCCGGCAGGATCCCGTGTTCGAGGGACAGCACGGTTTTGATGACGCCCGCCACCCCGGCCGCGGCCTGGGTGTGGCCGATGTTCGATTTCAGGGAGCCCAGCCACAGCGGCCGATCCGCGGGCCGGTCCTGACCGTAGGTGGCCAACAACGCGTCCGCTTCGATGGGGTCACCCAATGTGGTTCCGGTGCCGTGGGCTTCGACGGCGTCCACGTCGGCGGCGGTGAGTCCGGCATCGGCCAGCGCGGCCCGCAGTAGCCGCTGCTGGGAGGGGCCGTTCGGGGCGGTCAGACCGTTGCTGGCGCCGTCCTGGTTGAGGGCCGATCCGCGGATCACGGCCAGCACCGGGTGCCCGTTGCGTTGTGCGTCCGAAAGCCGCTCCAGCAGCAGGACTCCGACGCCTTCACCCCATCCGGTGCCGTCCGCGGTGGCCGAGAACGCCTTGCAGCGGCCATCGGCGGACATCGCGCCCTGCCTGCCGAATTCGGCGTAGACCAGCGGCAGCGACATCACCGTGACGCCGGTGGCCAGGGCCAGCGTGCATTCGCGCCGGCGCAGGGCCTGGGTGGCCAGGTGCACGCTGACGAGCGAGGACGAGCATGCGGTGTCCACCGTCAGCGCCGGTCCTTCGAGTCCGAGCGCATAGGACACACGGCCCGCGAGCACACTCATCGAGTTGCCGGTGACGATGAAGTTCCGCACGGCCTCGGGGGCAGTCAGTGCGACCTGGGCATATCCCTGGTCGACGGCCGCGGCGTAGATGCCAGTCGCGCTGCCGCGCAAGGCGGCAGGATCGATGCCGGCGCGCTCGATGGCCTCCCAGACGGTGGTCAGCAGGAGTCGCTGCTGCGGATCCATCGCGGTCGCCTCGTGCGGGGAGACCGCGAAGAACGCGGCATCGAAGTCGGCGATCCCGTCGATGAAAGCGCCACGGCACGACACGTTCCCGGCACTGAGTTGCGCGAGATCCCAGCCGCGGTCCTCCGGCACCGCGGTGGTCGTGTCGCGCCCCTCGGCCAGCAGCTCCCACAGTTGTTCGGGAGTGCGGACGCCGCCGGGGAAGCGGCAGCTCATGGCGACGATCGCGATCGGTTCGTGCCCGGCGGCCTCGGCGTCGGCGAGTTGCCGGCGGGTGCGCTGCAGGTCGATCGTGACCCGATTCAGGTATTCACGAAGCTTCTGCTCGGTCACCGTGCTCCTACGATTCGTCGGGGACCGCGCCGGTCCACTGTCACGGGCCTCACGAGATGCCCAATTCCTTGTCGATGAGGTCGAAGAGTTCGTCATTGCTGGCGGACTCGATGACCTGTTCGGGTTGTGCGCCAGCGGATTCCGCGCCGAGCGCTTCGACCCGCGCGAGAGCACGGCGCAATCGGGTGGCCAGTTCGGCGGGCAGAGCCGACTCGCCTTGCGGGAGCAAGGCATCCAGCTGGGCCTCGAGCCTGCTCAGTTCGGTGAGCAGCGGCGGGACCGCCGGCGTGGCCGGGGCGGACGCGGTGACCTTGCCGAGCAGGAACTGAGTCAGCGCCTCCGGGGTGGGATGGTCGAACACGAGCGCCGCCGGTAGCCGTACCCCGACCGCATTCGCCAGTCGATTACGCAGTTCCACACCGGTCAGCGAGTCGAAGCCGAGATCCTTGAACGGGCGCGCCGGGTGAATCTCCTCGGCCGACGCGTGGGCCAGCACGGCCGCGGCATTGCCGCGCACGACATCGAGGAGGATCCGGTGGGCCTCGACCGGGGCGAGGCTTGCCAGCCGGTCGGCCAAGCCCGCGGCCGTCGTCCCGGCATCGTCGCGGACCCGGCGCAGGGTCTGCCGGGGTGCGCGGACCAGGCCACTGAGCAGGGGCGGGACTCCAGTTCCGGCGGCAAGGCGGGAGCGATCGAGCCGGGCGGCGAACACGTACGGATGCACCGAACTGCAGGCCACGTCGAAGAGTACGAGTCCCTCGGCCGAGGTCAGCGCGCCAATTCCCGAGCGGGACATGCGCTTTTCCTCGGTACCGGCCACGGTGGCGGTCAGCTCGCTCCGTTCTTTCCACAGACCCCAGCCGATCGAGACGCCCGGCAGGCCTTGCGCGCGTCGCTCGGCTGCGAGGGCGTCCAGTGCGGCATTGGCGGCGGCATAGTTCGCCTGGCCCGCACCGCCGAGCAGGGCAGCCCCGGAGGAGAACAGGACGAACGCCGCGAGATCGATGTCCCGGGTCAACTCGTGCAGGGCGAAGGCGGCATCCACCTTCGGGCGCCATACCCATTCCACCTGTTCCGGAGTGAGCGCGCCGACGACACCGTCGTCGAGGGCACCCGCGGCGTGGACGACCGCCGTGAGGCGATGGTCCGCCGGAATGGCGTCCAGTACGGCCGCGAGGGCACGGCGATCGGTGACATCGCAGGCGAGAATCGTGGCTTCGGTGCCGAGTTCGGCGAGTTCAGCAATGAACTCGATCGCATCCGGCGCCTCCGGGCCGCGCCGACTGATCAGGATCTGCTGCCGCACACCGTATTCGGATGCCAGGTGCCGGGCGACGAGTCGGCCGAGCGTACCGGTTCCGCCGGTGATCAGCACGGTGCCCGACGGATCGATCGGTGTGGGCACCATCAGTACGTTCTTGCCGATGTGCCGCGCCTTGCTCAGGTGCCGGAAGGCCGCCGGCGCCTGCCGGACATCCCAGCAGGTGAGGGGCAAGGGCGTGAGCACGCCCTGCTCGAACAGCGCCAGCACCTCGGTAAGCATCTCGCCGATGCGCTGCGGACCCGCCTGCACCAAGTCGAAGGCCCGGTACCGCACGCCCGGGTATCGGCTCGCGACCTCCGCGGAGTCACGGACGTCGGTCTTGCCCATCTCCACGAAGGCGCCACCGCGAGGCAGCAGGCCGAGTGAGGCGTCGACGAATTCCCGTGCCAGGCAGTCGAGTACGACATCCATACCACGGCCGCCGGTCGCATCCAGGAAACGTTCCGCGAACTCCAGCGTCCGTGTGGACGCCATGTGTGCGTCATCGAATCCAGTGGTGCGCAGGACATCCCATTTCCCGGGGCTAGCCGTGCCGAAGACCTCCGCACCGGCATGTCGGGCGAGCTGCACCGCGGCCATACCGACACCGCCGGTGGCGGCATGCACCAGCACGGACTGCCCGCGACGGAGACCTCCCAGATCGAACAGGCCGTAGTAGGCGGTGAGGAACGCGATCGGCGCGGACGCCGCCTGCGCGAACGACCAGCCCGCGGGAATTCGAGCGACAGTCGCGCGCTCGGCGACGACAACCGGGCCGAACGCCCCACCGAAAACACCCATCACGCGGTCGCCGGGCACCAAATCGGTCACCCCGGGCCCGGTTTCGAGGACTGTGCCCGCACCTTCGCTACCGACGGTGGGCTGGTCGGGGTCGAGGCCCAGGGAGACGACGACATCGTGGAAGTTGAGCCCGGCGGCACGCACGGCAATGCGTACCTGTCCCGGCTGCAGCGGAACGAGGGCATCGGATGCAGGCAGCAGCGCCAACCCGTCGACCGCGGTATCGTCCGCGATCCCCAATCGCCAGGCCGGTTCGTCCGGCGCAGTGAGTACATCGCGGGCATCGGCGGTCAGCCGCGGCACGAGCAATTCGCCACCGCGAACCGCGTATTGACTCTCCGCGGCCCCCGCGGTGGACAGCGCTGTCACCAGTACGTTCACCGATGCCGGATGCGCGTCGATGTCCGCGAGCACGAATCGTCCGGGATGTTCGATCTGCGCGGTACGCAGCAGGCCCCACACACCGGATTCCGCCCAGTTCGCGTCGCGGTCCCCCGGCCCGGTCCGAATCGCACCCCGCGTGATGACCACCAGAGTCGACTCCGCGAACCGCTCGTCCGCCAGCCAGCCTTGAACCAGCGCAAGCGCACGAACAGTGTTGGCCTGCAGCGCATCCTGCGACTGGTCGTCGCTGCCACTCGGAACGTTCGCCAGCACGAAGGCAGGAATCGCGCCCCCGCCCGTGCTCAACGCCGCGAGGTCCGGCCAAGCCGTCGCAGCGGGCAGCAGCGCATGCGTACCATCGCCGAGCACCGCACAATGACTCACGCCCGCCGGATCACCGAACTCTGACGTGGATTCGCCAGGTTCAAGCGCGGAATCGCCTAGGCCGAGCGCTGATTCACCTGGCACCGACGCGGATTCGCCAAGGCGTGCCGTGAACTCGCCAGAGCCGAGCGCTGACTGACTCGGCGCCAATGCGGATTCACTAGAGCGAGGTACGAATTCGTCCGCGCCGAAGGCCGATTCGCCGGAGCCGGGCGCAAGTATCCACTCCACGTGGAGCAATCCACCTGCGGCCGAGGTGGCAGCGCGTAGACCGCCGGCGGGCATCGGGCGCAGCGCCAAGGAGTCGACGGTCAGGACCGTTCGGCCGCTCAGATCGCGGGCCTCGAGCGAAACTTCCTCTGCGCCGTGGGCGGTGATGCGCACTCGGAGTGTGGACGCACCCGCAGCGCGGGCTGTCACGCCGGTCCATGAGAACGGAAGACGGGCAACGTCATCGCGGCCGGGTAGCAGTGCGGAGGCTTGCAGGGCCGCGTCCAACAGAGCCGGGTGCAGGAGGTAGCCGTCGCCGTCGCGCTGCTGAGGCAGGGCGATCTCGGCGAAGACCTCACCGTCACGGTGCCAGGCTGCACGCACGCCACGGAAGGTCGGTCCGTAGTGATATCCGACGGTGGTGAAACGGTCGTAAAGCTCAGAGGTATCGAGCGGTTCGGCTTCGGCGGGTGGCCAGGCCACGATGCTGTCGTCCGGATCATTGTCGTACGGGGCGAGCGTGCCGGTGGCGTAGGCCGTCCACTCCGGCTCGGCATCCCAGCCGTTCGTGGCCGTGCCCTGGTCGGGTCGCCCGTGCACGCTGAAAAGGCGATGCCCGTCGGGTCCGGCCGGACCGACTCGTACCTGCAGGCGCATTGCGCAGCGCTCGGGCACAGTGAGCGGGGTCTGCAGCGTGAGCTCGTCGATCAGGCCGCAACCCACCTCGTCGGCGGCGCGGAGCGCCAGTTCGAGGAAGGCGGTACCGGGGAGCAGGGTGACTCCCGATACCGCATGTTCGGCCAGCCAGGGAGTCGTCGTACGGGACAGCAGGCCGGTGAACAGTTGTTCGTCGGAGTCGGCGAGGTCCACGGCGGCGCCGAGCAGCGGATGGCCAGTGGCGGCCAGTCCCGCGGCAGCTACATCGGCCGGGCCGGTGGCGGCGTCGAGCCAGTATCGGGTGCGCTCGAACGGATAAGTGGGCAGTTCGACCTGGTTGGCATTGGGGTACAAGGCGTTCCAGTCGAGATCGACGCCGCCCGCATGTGCTTCACCGAGAGAGAGCAGTAGCCGATCGAGGCCGCCCTCACCGCGACGCAGCGTGCCCGTCACCACGGCGGAGGGTATGGAATCCGCCAGCGTCTCACCGATCCCGGTCGTGAGCACCGGATGCGGGCTGATCTCCAGGAAGGTGGTGTGGCCGGTGTCCGCGAGCGCGCGGACGGCCGGTTCGAACCCGACCGTGCCGCGCAGATTGCGGAACCAGTATTCGGCGGAGAGTTCGGTGCCGGTCAGCCAGGTGGCGTCGAGTGTGGAATACATTGGCACCCGGCAGCTTCCGGGCCGGATGCCCTCGAGTGCCGTGATCAGCTCGTCCCGGATCGCGTCGACGTGCACCGAATGCGAGGCGTAATCGACCTCGATGCGGCGTGCACGGACCCCGTCGCGCTCGCAGGCGGCCAGCAGCTCGTCGACCGCGCCCGGATCACCGGCCACCACGGTCGAGGTGGGACCGTTTACCGCGGCGACGGATAGGCCCTCGCCGTTGGTCTCCAATAGGATTCGTACCTCATCAGCGGGCAGCGATACGGACGCCATCGCGCCGTTGCCGGCGATCGCGCGCAGCAACCGGCTGCGCAGAGCGACAACCTTCGCGCCATCCTCGAGTGACAGGGCACCCGCCACCACGGCTGCGGCGATCTCACCTTGGGAGTGACCGAGGACGGCATCCGGCTCCACGCCGTACCCGCGCCAGGTCGCCGCGAGCGAGACCATGACGGCGAACAGCGCCGGCTGGACCAAGTCCACCTGTTCCAGCGCGGTCGGATCCCGGAGAATCTCCACCAGAGCGCAGTCGATGTATTGCGCGAGAGCACGTTCACACGCCGCCATCGACTCCGCGAAAACCGCACTGGCGTCGAGCAATTCGAGCGCCATACCCGCCCATTGCGCGCCCTGACCGGGGAAGACGAAGACCGTGCGGCCGACATCCCCACCGGTGCCTGCCACGACGCTAGCGGCGGGCGTGTCCGCCGCGAGTGCCCGCAATCCGGTACTCAACTCCGCACGGTCGCCGACCACGATCGCACGGTGCGGATGCCGGGTGCGCGTGACGGCGAGGGACAATCCGACATCGGCGCTAGCCAATTCGGGCCGCGCGTCGATGTGCTGCAGCAGCTGCTCGGCCTGGGCCCGCAGTGCCGCAGCCGACCGGGCGGACAACACCCAAGCGACCGGCGGCTCACCGGGCAATGCAGGGTGAGTTTCAGAATCGATTGCCGTTGCGGATCGCCCGTTGGACGCGACCAGAGCAGAACTGCTTCCTGCCGTGGATCGCTCACCAACATGCGCCGGGCGATCTCCGTCGGCCCGCACCGGTTCCGCGAGTTCGGGCGCCTGCTCGAGTACTACGTGCGCGTTCGTTCCGCTCACGCCAAACGCCGAGACGGCGCCGCGGCGCGGGCGTCCCGTCTCCGGCCACTCCTGCGATTCCGACAGCAGCTGCACCGCGCCGGTGGACCAATCCACCTGGGAGGACGGCTGATCCACGTGCAAGGTCGCCGGAAGTACGCCGTGCCGCAGCGCCTGCACCATCTTGATGACGCCGCCGACACCGGCTGCCGCGGAGGTGTGGCCGATATTCGACTTCAACGAACCCAGCCACAACGGCGCACGATCGCCACGATCCTGGCCGTAGGTAGCCAGCAGGGCCTGCGCCTCGATCGGATCACCGAGCTTGGTGCCCGTTCCGTGGCCTTCGACCACGTCGACATCCGCGGTGGTCAACCGGGCATCGGCCAGCGCCGCCTGGATCACCCGCTGTTGCGCGGGCCCGTTCGGGGCGGTCAGACCGTTGGATGCACCGTCCTGGTTGACCGCCGAGCCGCGTACCACGGCCAATACTCGATGCCCGCTGGCAACCGCGTCCGAAAGGCGTTCCAGCAGCAGCACACCCACGCCTTCACCGAAGCCGGTGCCGTCTGCCGCGTCGGCGAACGCCTTGCAGCGACCGTCAGGGGCGAGCCCACGCTGGCGACTGAAGACCACGAACAGCTCGGGGCTGTTCATCACCGTGACGCCGCCCGCCAACGCCATATCGCACTCCCCTGCCCGCAGGGACCGCACCGCGAGGTGCAGCGACACCAGCGACGACGAGCAGGCGGTATCCACTGTCACCGCGGGCCCTTCGAGCCCGAGCACGTAGGAGACGCGGCCGGAGGCGACGCTCGCGGAGTTGCCGGAGCCGAGGAATCCTTCCACCTCCTCCGGCACGTTCCCGATCAAGCGCACGGCGTAGTCGTGATGCATGACGCCGGTGAACACACCAGTTCGGCTGCCCTGCAAGGTCGCCGGATCGATACCTGCGCGTTCGAGCACCTCCCACGAGGTCTCCAGCAGCAGCCGCTGCTGCGGGTCCATGGCGAGCGCCTCACGCGGTGAGATTCCGAAGAACCCGGCGTCGAATTCGGCTGCGTCGTAGAGGAATCCGCCTTCCTTCACATACGAGGTGCCGTGCCGCTCGGTTTCGGTGTCGGGATCGAAGAGGCTGTCGACATCCCAGCCGCGGTCGGCAGGAAAGTGGGAGATCGCGTCGGTGGCGGAGGCGACCAAGTCCCACAGGGCTTCCGGGGAATTCGCGCCGCCGGGGAATCGGCAACCCATGGCGACGATCGCAATCGGCTCGTCGGCAACACCACTACGTACGGCAGGCGCAGCCTGCGTCGGGCGGGTCTCACCGGCCAGCCGGGTGTCGAGGTGGTCGGCCAAGGCGGCCGGGTTGGGATGGTCGAAGACCAGGGTGGCCGGCAGTCGCAGTCCGGTCGCGAGGTTCAGCCGGTTGCGCAGATCCACTGCCGCAAGGGAGTCGAAGCCCAGATCCCGGAACGCACGGCCGGGTTCCACGGCCTCAGCGGCGGCATGCCCGAGCACTGCAGCAACCTGAGCGCGGACCAGTTCGCGCAATTCCCTGCGACGTTCGGCCGCAGGCAGCGCGGTCAGGCGACCGGACGGTGTGCCGGCGCCATCACCAGCGAGTGACGCCGCTGCGGCCCGGCGAGCGGCCGGACGGACGAGGCCGTGTAGCAGTCGAGGTACCGGATCGGTAGCGGCGCGAGCCCGCAGGGCCGCGAGGTCGAGCGGCATGGCAACCAGGAACGGATCTCCTGCACCAATAGCGGCATCGAAGAGATCGAGCCCCTGTCCATCGGTCAGCGCGGGCATTCCGGACCGTGCGATTCGGCGCGCGTCGGCCTCGTCGAGATGACCGGTCATAGCACTGCGTTGTTCCCACAGCGTCCAGGCAATCGACTGCCCGGCCAGGCCGTTGGCGCGGCGATGCTGGGCCAGCGCGTCCAGGAAGGCATTCGCGGCCGCATAGTTGCCCTGCCCCGGACCACCGAAAACGCCTGCAGCAGAGGAGAAAAGCACGAACGCCCGCAGATCCATACCGGCCGTGAGGCGGTGCAGATGCAGCGCGGCATCCACCTTGGGACACAACACCGCATCGATGCGATCGGGAGTCAGCGCGGCGAGCACGCCATCATCGAGGACACCTGCGGCATGCACCACCACGGTCAGCGGATGCTCGGCAGGAATGTCGCTGAGCAGCTGCCGAAGCGCCTCACCATCGGCAACATCGCAAGCCACAACGGCGCATTCGGCGCCGAGCGCAGCAAGCTCCTCGACAAGTTCGGCCGCACCGGCCGCCGCAGGACCAGCCCGCCCTGCCAGGACGAGCCGTCGCGCCCCGGAAGCAACCAGGTGGCGGGCAATCCGAGAGCCGATCAGACCGGTACCACCGGTGATGAGGACCGTGCCGTCCGAATCAGCGAAGGGCGCAAGGTGCGCCGCGACGGCGACAGGCTCGGAGTTCTCGGCGACGGTGGCTCGCACCAGCCGTGGGATCCGTGCTTCGCCATCCCGCACCGCCACCTGATCCTCTTCGTTTGCGGCCAGAAATGCTGCAAGAGAGGTGATGTCGCTGAAGTCGTCGACATCGGCGAGGATGAATCGCCCCGGATGCTCCGACTGCGCCGTGCGGATCAGCCCCCAAACCGCAGCCTGCGGGAGATCGCTGATGTCCTCATCCGCCGTTACCGCAACCGCCCCGCGGGTGAGGATGATCAGGCGCGCATCGGTGAACCGCTCCTCGGCGATCCAGTCCTGAACGAGCGCGGTGGCAGCGTGTACAGCACGGTGGGTGGCAGCAGCGGCGGCATCCGAATCCGCAGACGTGGAAGTGAGATTCGCGAGCGCAGCGGCGGTCATCGGCGCGACAACTAGATCAGGCGCGGCGTCCCCTGCGATGACAGCGGCACGCAGTGCGGCGAAGTCCGAGTAGCGGTCGGTGCCGAGCACGATCGGCTCGGCGATGCCCGAGGGGCGGTCGGTGATCCGAGCGGGGATCCAGTCCAGGTGGAACAGCGATTCGTGGCGGATCGCCTGTTGCGGTGCTTCGGATACCGGTCGTAGGAGCAGGGCGTCGATGGAGATCACCGGTTGTCCGGCGGTATCCCAGGCCTGTAGCGAGACGGCGTTCTCTCCCGCCGGGGCTACCTTGGCCCGCAGGACAGTTGCGCCGTGGGCGTGCAGGGCGGACCCGGTCCAGGCGAAGGGCATGCGGCCCGTTTCGTCGCCGGACAATCCCGTCACGTGCAGTACGGCATCTAGCAAAGCCGGGTGTAGTCCGAAAAGTGCTGCTTCGGAGTGCGTTTCGGGTGACAGGACGGCCTCGGCGTAGATGTCCTCGCCGAGACGCCAGGCGGCACGCAGCCCCTGGAACACGGGCCCGTAGACGAATCGGCCTGCGGCGAAACGTTCGTAGAGTCCGTTCAGGTCGATCGGCGTCGCGCCCACCGGCGGCCAGGCAGCGGACGGCGGCAATGTGGACAGCTCGTCGGACAGGGCACCGCGCGCGTGGCGGGTCCACGGGTCCTCCGGTGCGGCGTCGGCGGGCCGGGCGTAGATGCTGATCGGACGCAGACCGTCGGTTTCGGGTGCGCCGACGGTCACCTGCACGTCGACGGAGTTGGCGGACAAGGCAAGGGGCGCTTCCAGAGTCAGCTCTTCCACGCGGCGCAAGCCGAGCTGGTCGGCGGCGCGGGCGGCGAGTTCAAGGAAGGCGGTGCCCGGCAGGAGCGCGGTGCCGAGCACCGAATGCTCGCCGAGCCACGGATGGGTGCGCGTGGACAGACGGCCGGTCAGGACGAGCGCGTCGCCGTCGGCGAGAGTAACGACCGCACCCAGCAGTGGATGTCCAGCGGCAGCGAGGCCCGCGGCGGTGACGTCACCGGTTGCGGGGCCGGTGTCCTCGAGCCAATACCGCTGTCGTTGAAAGGGGTAGGTGGGCAGGTCGGTGTGGGTCGCAGGCAAGTGTGCAAACGTGGGCCGCCAGTTCACGGGGATGCCGGCGGTCCACAGTTCGGCCGCCGACGTGCGGAAGCGGGCGATGCCGCCCTCGTCGCGACGGAGTGTGCCGGAGACCAGAGCATCCCGCTCGGCGGCACGCGCAGTCTCCTCGACCGCGATGGTGAGCACCGGATGCGGGCTGACCTCAACGAAGGCGCGTAGCCCAGCATCCAGTGCGGCGGAGACGGCCTGACCCAGTTCGACGGTCTGTCGCAGATTGCGATACCAGTAGCCGGCGTCGAGGGTTCGGGTGTCGAGGGTCGTGCCGGTCACCGTCGAGTAGAAGGGCACTTCGGCTGGGCGCGGGGTGATCTCGGCCAGCAGAGTCAGCAGTTCGTCACGGAGTTGCTCGATGTGGGCGCTGTGTGAGGCGTAGTCGACCTCGATGCGTCGAGCGCGCAGTTCCTGAGCCTCTGCGTGAGTGAGGAATTCGTCGATGGCCGCGATCTCCCCGGAGATCACCACCGAGGCCGGGCCATTGACTGCCGCAATCGAGAGCCGCTCGCCCCACGGGGCCAGTTCCGCCCGCACACGCTCGGCCGGGAGTTGCACGGAGGCCATTCCGCCCGCACCGGCGATCGCGCGCAGCGCACGGCTGCGCAATGCCACCACTTTCGCGCCGTCTTCCAGCGACAGCCCGCCCGCCACCACGGCAGCAGCGATCTCGCCCTGCGAATGCCCCACGACCGCAGCGGGTTCCACCCCGAACAAGCGCCACAACGCAGCCAGCGACACCATCACCGAGAACAGCACCGGCTGAACGACATCCACCCGATCCCACACCGCACCCGTGCGCACGAGCTCGAGTAGTGACCAGTCCGTGTACGGCGCCAGCGCGGCCTCGCACTCGGCCATCCGCTCGGCGAATACCGGTGATTCGTCCAGCAGTTCCCGGGCCATCCCGGTCCACTGCGAACCCTGTCCGGGGAACAGGAAAACCACACGGCTGGTGCGGATTTCACCGCCGCGAACCACGGTGGGCGACGACAGTCCGTCTACCAGCGCCGTCAGGTCGGCAGTCAGTCCCGCCCGATCTCCGGCCGTCAGCACGGCCCGATGATCGAAAACGGTCCGGCCGGCCAGTGCCCGGCCGATCCCGTCGAGGTCGAGATCCGAATGTTCGGCGAGGTGGTTGCGCAGCCGCTCGGCCTGGGCGCGTAGGCCCGCGCGGTCACGAGCGGAGAGCAGCCACGGTACGGCGGCCGAGGTGGAGTCGGACACGGCAGGTGGTTCGTCCCGGTCGGCAGTGTTGGACTCGGCCTCGGCCTGCTCGAGGATGACGTGCCCGTTGGTGCCGCTGATTCCGAAGGAGGACACGGCAGCTCGACGCGGATGATCCGTCTCGGGCCACGGTGTCGGCTCGGTGACCAGCCGGACGGTGCCTGCGGACCAGTCCACCTGAGTGGTGGGACGGGCTGCGTGCAGGGTGGGCGGCACGGTGCCGTGGTGCATGGCCATGACCATCTTGATGACGCCGCCGACGCCAGCAGCGGCTTGGGTGTGGCCGATATTGGACTTCAGCGAGCCGACCAGCAGGGGCTGGTTGCGGTCGCGGTCCTTGCCGTAGGTGGCCAGCAGGGCTTGCGCTTCGATGGGGTCGCCGAGTGCGGTGCCGGTGCCATGTGCCTCGACGACGTCGACTGCGTCGGTGCGTAGTTGGGCGTCGGCGAGCGCGCGGCGGATGACGCGTTGCTGGGCGGGCCCGTTGGGGGCGGTGAGCCGACTGCTGGCGCCGTCCTGGTTGACGGCACTGCCACGGACCACGGCGAGGATCGGGTGCCCGTTGCGGCGCGCGTCCGAAAGGCGTTCCAGCAGGAGCATTCCCACGCCTTCACCCCAGCCCGTGCCGTCGGCTTCGTCGGCGAAGGATTTGCAGCGTCCGTCTCCGGCGAGGCCACCTTGCCGGCTCATTTCGGTGAAGGGCACCGGTGTCGACATCACCATGGCGCCACCGGCGAGGGCCAGTCCGCATTCGCGGCGGCGCAGTGCGTGTGCCGCCAGGTGGATGGCGATCAGCGAAGAGGAGCAAGCGGTGTCGACGGTGATCGCCGGTCCTTCGAGACCGAAGGTGTAGGAGATGCGGCCGGAGGCAACACTGTCGGATTGACCATTGCCGAGGTAGCCCTGCACATCCTCGGGCACCCGGTTCAGCCGCAATGCGTAGTCCTGGTACATGACGCCCGCGTAGACTCCGGTGTCGCTGCCGCGCACCGTGTTCGGGTCGATGCCGGCGCGTTCGAACGCTTCCCAGGTCGTTTCCAGCAGCAGTCGCTGCTGCGGATCCATGGCCAGCGCTTCACGCGGGGAGATGTTGAAGAACTCCGGTTCGAAGTCGGCGGCCTTGTCGAGGAAGCCGCCTTCCGCGGCGTAGGTGCTGCCGGGTCGCTGGCGGGTGGGGTCGTACAGGGTTGCCAGGTCCCAGCCGCGGTCGCCCGGGAATCCGGCGATGGCGTCCGTTCCGGATTCGACCATCTGCCAGAGCTTTTCGGGTGTGTCGACGCCGCCCGGGTAGCGGCAGCTCATGCCGATGATGGCGATGGGTTCGCGGCCTCGGGCCTCGACCTCGGTGAGGCGATTCCGGGTGTGGTGCAGGTCTGCCGCCACCCGCTTGAGGTAGTCGCGGAGCTTGTCATCAGTCACGGATATCGTCACCTTCGTAGATCGAGGACGGGAGCTGAGTGCTCTCCCCCATCCCGAGTTCGTTGTCGATGAAGTCGAAGAGTTCGTCGTCGGTCGCGCGATCCATGCGCGCCCCGAGACCGGGATCGGCGTTGGCGCGCAAGGTGTTCAGCAGGATCTGCAAGCGGTCCAGCAGCTGCGGATCGGCGGCGCCACCCTGGAAGGCCTGCTCGAGTTGTTCGAGTTCGGCCAGGCCGCCTGTGACCGGTTCGGTGTCGTCCGGTGCCAGTTCGGCGGCGAGGTGTTTCGCGACGCCCGCCGAGGTGGGGTAGTCGAACAGCAGGGTGGCGGGCAGGCGCAGGCCGGTCGCGGCATTGAGCCGGTTGCGCAGTTCCACGGCGGTGAGCGAGTCGAACCCGATCTCCAACAGGCCGCGATCGTCGTCCACCGCGTCCGGGTCGCCGAAGCCGAGGACGGTGGCCGCCTGGAGCCGGACCAGGTCCAGCAGAATGCGTTCGCGCTCAGCTGTATTCCGGCCCTGCAGCCGCTGCACGATGGATTCGGTGGCGGCGGCGCCGGCAACTCGCCGCGTCCGTGGGCGGATCAGGCCGCGCAGCATGGGCGGGTAGCCGGCCGTCGCGGTCGCTTCCAGGTCGAGACGCAGTGGCAGCGCGGCAGGTTCGTCGGCGGCGACGGCCAGGTCGAACAGATCGACGCCGTCCTCGGGGGTGAAGGCGAGGATGCCACCGCGTGCGATGCGGCGCAGATCGGCTTCGTCGAGCGAGCCGCTCATGCCGCCTTCGGTGGTCCACAGGCCCCAATCGAGGGCTGCCGCTGGCACGCCCTGCGCCCGCCTGCGATGTGCGAGTGCATCGAGGAACGCATTGGCCGCGGCGTAGTTGGCCTGGCCCATCCCACCGAAGACACCGGCGATGGACGAGAACATCACGAACGCCGAGAGTTCCATTCCGGCGGTCAGCTCGTGCAGATGCAGGGCCGCATCCGCCTTGGGGCGCAAGACTTCTCGCAACCGCTGCGGGGTCAGGGCGCCGATCACACCGTCGGCGAGCACACCGGCGGCATGCACTACCGCGGTGAGCGGATGCGCCGCGGGAATCCCCGCGAGCAGCTCGGCGACCCGATCCCGTTCGGCGACATCGCAAGCGACGATCTGGGTATCCGCACCGAGCGCGCTCAACTCGTCCCGCAGCTCAGCCGCGCCGTCTGCGGCGAGTCCACGTCGGCCGGTCAAAACCAGCCGCCGCACACCGTGCTCGGACACGAGGTGGCGCGCGATGTGCCGCCCGATCGCACCGGTACCACCGGTGATCAGGACGGTCCCGCCGCGCTCCCACACGGGCTCCGCGGGCGCATCGGCACGCGGAACCCGGGCCAGCCGAGCCTGATGTGCCACACCGGAACGCACGGCCAGCTGCGGCTCGCCGGAAGCTACCGCTGCCGGAAGCGCGGCTAGAGAGCCGGTCTCGCCGTCCAGATCCGCGATCACGAACTGGCCGGGATGCTCTGTCTGCGCGGTACGCACGAGCCCCCAGACCGCGGCATGGGCCAAGTCCGGCACATCGGCGTCCGGTCGCACGGCGACTCCACCGCGCGTCACCACCAGCAGGGTCGCACCCCGGAACCGCTCGTCCGCGAGCCAGGTTTGGACCAGCGCGAGCGCGTACTCGCTCGCTGCTCGAACTGCCGCCACCTCATCCCGCGGCGCCGGCTCTGACGAAATCTCCGCCCTCACAGACGGATCGCCCTTCCCTGGTGCGGCCGGATCATCGGTCAGTGAGGCCGGAGCGGACGGGATCGGAGCTACCACCACTGCGGGCAGGTCGCCGGTCAGCAGCTCGGCGAGATCGGTCACACCGCGTGTGACGCCTGCCGCGGTCCACTGTGCGGACTCCTCGCCGAGGACGACCCAGTCGCCCGCCGCAGCAGGCGTTTTCGTCGGCAGAGCAGACCATTCGACACGGAAGAGTTCCTCGTGTCCGGCGGCTGGGCGGGCGGCGCCGAGCTGGTCGGCGGACACCGGGCGCAGTACCAGGGAGCGCATCGAGGCGACGGGGTCGCCTGCCGCGTCCGTTGCCAGGACCTCGACCGCGTCGCGCCCGGCGGGGCGCAATCGGATGCGCAGTGTGGAGGCGCCCGAGGCGTGCAGGCGGACGCCGTTCCAGGAGAACGGCAACCAGCTCTGTGTCGAACCTTCGAGGATGCCGAAGGTCAGTGCGTGCAGGGAGCTGTCGAGCAGGGCGGGGTGCAGGCCGTAGGCGGTCGCGTCGCCGCGATGTTGTCGCGGCAGGCTCGCTTCGGCGTAGACCTCGTCGCCGAGGCGCCAGGCGGCGCGCAGGCCTTGGAAGGCCGGTCCGTAGGCGAAGCCGCCTTGTTCGAAGCGCTCGTAGAGGTCCGTTACGTCGATCGGTTCGGCGTCTCGGGGCGGCCATTCGCCCACGACCGCGGGCTCGTTCGGTTCGGCTTCGGTGAGCAGGCCGCTGGCGTGGCGAGTCCACGGCTGTCCGGGAGCCGACGATTCGGGGCGGGAGTACACCGCGATCGATCGGCTGCCGTCCGCGCCGGGTGCGCCCACTGAAACCTGCAGGAGCACAGCGCTGTTCGGCGCGATCACCAGGGGCGATTCCAGCAACAGTTCGTCGACCTCGGTGCAGCCGGCTTCGTCGCCGGCCCGGATGGCCAGTTCGAGGAAGGCGGTGGCCGGGAACAGCGCCGAGCCCAATACGGCGTGGTCGGCCAGCCAGGGGTGACTGCGGAGGGAAAGCCTGGTGGTGCACAGGAATCCGCCGGTGTCCGGGAGTTCGACCACTCCACCCAGCAACGGGTGCCCGGCAGGACGCAGGCCCGCCGACCCGACATCGCCGGTGGCAGCGTCGGCTTCGAGCCAGTAGCGCTCGCGCTGGAAGGCGTAGGTGGGTAGGTCCACATGCGCACCCGCCGGGCCGCCGAAGAACCGTGCCCAATCGACCGGCAGCCCACGGGTATGGAGCTGCGCCAGCGCGGTTGTCGCCGAGGCAATCTCGGCACGGTCGCGCCGCAGCAGCGAAACCAGGACGTCCGGATCGACGCCGTGGTCGGCGAGGCTGTCTCGGCCCATCGCGGTCAGCGACTGGTCGGGGCCCAGCTCCAGGTACCGAATGGCGCCCTGTGCATGCAGGCACGCCATGCCGTCATGGAATCGAACAGCGTTGCGTACGTGAGTAACCCAGTAGTCGGCGGTGCGGATCTCCTCGGCACTCGCGATCCGTCCGGTCAGATTCGAGACGATCGGGATCAGCGGTGCGTGGAAGTCGACGGTTTCGGCGACCTGCCGGAAGTCGTCGAGCATCGCGTCCATGTGCGGGGAATGGAAGGCGTGACTGACAGTGAGCCGCCGCGCCTTGCCGCCCACGGACTGCCAGCGGGCCGCGATATCGAGCGCGGTGTCAGCGTCACCGGAGACGACCGTCGAGGCCGGACCGTTCACCGCCGCGATCGACACCCGATCCTCGAGCCCCGCCAACAACGGCAGCACATCGGCTTCCGAGGCGGTCAGTGCGATCATGGCGCCGCCCTCCGGCAGGGCCTGCATGAGCCGTCCACGAGCCGCGACCAGCCGGACCGCGTCCGGCAGCGACAGCACACCCGCGACATGCGCCGCGGCGAGCTCGCCCACCGAATGCCCCAGCAGCAGTGCCGGAGTCACATCCCAGTGCTCCAGCAACCGGAACAGAGCCGTCTCCAGTGCGAACAGTGCGGGCTGAGTGAAGGCGGTGGTATCGAGCAGCGCCGCCTCGGGCGATCCCGCCGCTGCGAACATCACCTCACGCAACGGCCGGTCGAGCACCGTGTCGAACTCGACGCACACCGCATCGAGCGCATCGGCGAAGACAGGTTGGGCGTGATAGAGGTCCGCCCCCATCCCGGCGCGCTGACTGCCCTGCCCAGCGAACAGGAAGGCCGTCTTCCCCGCCCCGGACCGGCCACGCAGTACACCGGGCGCGATACCGTCGTCCGCCAGTGCGCGCAAGCCCGCCAGCAGCGTCTCGCGGCTGTCGGCGACGACCGCGCCACGATGCTCGAAAGCACTGCGGTGCAACGCAAGAGCCCTGCCGATCTCGGCGGAGGCGAGCCCGGGACGGTCCTCGATGTACGCCAGCAGTCGCCCTGCTTGCGCCCGCAGGGATGCCGCGCTGCGGCCGGAGACGAGCCACAGCCCACCCCCCTCACTGCTGGGCGTCGATGTCGAGTTCGAGTCATGCTCTGCGGGGACGTGTTCCAGGATGGTGTGGGCGTTCGTGCCGCTGACACCGAAGGAGGACACGCCGGCCCGGCGTGGGTGGCCGGTCTCGGGCCAGGCGGTGTTCTCGGTCAGCACGTTCACCGCGCCGGCGGACCAGTCGACCAGCGGGGTAGGCCGGTCGACGTGCAGCGTGCCGGGTAGGACGCCGTGCCGCATGGCTTGCACCATCTTGATGACTCCGGCGATACCGGCAGCCGCCTGGGTGTGCCCGATATTGGATTTCAGTGAGCCGAGCAGCAGTGGCCGATCCGCCGGCCGGTCCTGCCCGTAGGTGGCCAGCAGCGCTTGAGCTTCGATGGGGTCGCCCAGGCGGGTGCCGGTGCCGTGCGCCTCGACAGCGTCGATCTCGGCGGCCGTGATTCCGGCGCTGGCCAGCGCCTGTGCGATGACCCGCTGCTGGGCCGGGCCGTTCGGGGCGGTGAGGCCGTTGCTGGCGCCGTCTTGATTGACGGCCGAGCCTCGGACCAGTGCCAGTACCGGGTGCCCGTTCCGTCGCGCGTCCGAGAGACGTTCCAGGACAACGACGCCTGCACCCTCGGCCCAGGCGGTGCCGTCGGCCGCGGCGGCGAATGGCTTGCATCGGCCGTCTTCAGCGAGCCCGCGCTGTCGGCTGAATTCGACGAATGACGTCGGAGTGGCCATGACTGCCACGCCACCTGCCAGGGCGAGCATGCATTCACCGCCGCGCAGTGCCTGTGCGGCAAGGTGAATGGCCACCAGCGATGAGGAGCACGCCGTGTCCACGGTGACGGCGGGCCCTTCGATTCCGAAGGTGTAGGCGATGCGACCGGAGGCGACGCTGCCGGCGCTGCCGAGGCCCAGATAGCCTTCGAGCTCTTCGGACGGCTGTCGCACGCGGGCGCCGTAGTCGTGGTAGCTGGAGCCGACGAAGACACCGGCACGGCTGCCCTTCAGTGACAGTGGATCGATCCCGGCCCGTTCGAAGGCCTCCCAGGCGATTTCGAGGAGCAGCCGCTGCTGCGGGTCGATCGCCAGCGCTTCGCGTGGGGAGATGCCGAAGAAGGTGGGGTCGAATTCGTCTGCGCGGTGCAGGAATCCGCCGTGCTGGGTGTAGGAGGTGCCGAGCCGGCCCGGATCGTCGGAGTAGAGGTCATCGAGGTCCCAGCCGCGACCGACGGGGAACGGTGAGATGGCGTCGACGCCGTCGTGGACGAGCTGCCACAGGTCCTCTGGGGTTTCGACATCGCCGGGGAAGCGGCAGCTCATCGCCACGATCGCGATGGGATCGTCCACTTCGACCGACCCGGTGGATGTCTGGCTCGCGGCAGCCGCGGTCGCGGTGGTTGTCTTGGTCGCGGTGTTGGTGGGTGCCATGGTTTCGACGCCGAGCAGTTCGCCGAGGTGGCGTACGAGTGCGGTGATCGTGGGGTGGTCGAAGACCAGGGTGACCGACAGTCGCAGCCCGGTGGTGGCCGCCAAGCGGTTACGGAGGTCGACGGCGGTCAGCGAATCGAAGCCGAGGTCACGGAATACCCGGCCGGGTTCGATGCCGTCGGCGTCGGCGTAACCGAGCGTCTCGGCGACTTCCGCGCGGACCAGCGCGATCAGTTCCTCCTCACGCTCGGCTGCGGACAGTCCGGCCAGCCGTGCCGCGAGTGAATCTCCCTCGCTGTCAGCGGTATCCGAGCCGAGGAACGGGACGGCTTCGGGCAGCTCACGCAGTACGGTGTTGGGCCGCAGGGTGACCGACGTGCGAGTGAACCGCTCCCAGTCGAAACCGGAGACGGTGAGCCGTGATTCACCCTCGGCCAGCGCCGCGCCCAGTGCGGCGAGGGCCAGGTCCGGTGCCATCGGTTGCAGGCCCGCACGGACGAGCCGATCCCCCACTGCGGCGGCGGCGCTATTGCCCGCCCACAGCCCCCAAGCCACTGAGGTGGCCGGAAGGCCAAGGGACCGGCGCTGTTCCGCGAGGGCATCGAGATAGGCGTTGGCCGCCGCATAGCTGCCCTGACCGGTACCCGGCAGTGTGGCGGCGAGTGAGGAGTAGAGGATGAACCCGTCCAGCTCCAGATCGCGGGTGAGTTCGTCGAGGTGCGCGGCCGCCTCGGCCTTGGGACGCAGCACGGCGGCGGCACGTTCCGGGGTGAGGGCGTCGAGTACGCCGTCATCCAGCACACCTGCCGCGTGCACCACAGTGCGCAGCGGTCGGTCCGCCGGAATCGAATCGAGCAGAGCGGCCAGCGCGTCACGGTCGGTGACGTCACAGGCGACGCCCTCGGCGTCCACGCCCAGTTCCGCCAGCTCGGCCACCAGTGCGGCCACACCGGGCGCGGCAGGTCCCTGCCGGCCGACGAGCAGGATGTGCCGTGCACCGGCACGCGCCAGCCACCGTGCGACATGCGCCCCGAGAGCGCCCGTACCGCCGGTGATCAGCGCGGTCCCCGAAGTGGTCCAGGTGGCGTCCGGCGCAACCGGTTCGGCCCGCACGAGGCGGCGAGCGAAAACACCGGAGGCGCGCAACGCGAGTTGGTCTTCACCGTCGAGACCGGCGAGTACACGAACCAGTCGGTCGAGCACCCGCTCGTCCCACTGCGCCGGCAGATCGATCAGACCGGCCCAGCGTTGCGGGTACTCCATGCCCGCAACGGAACCCAACCCCCAGGTCATCGCCTGGTCCTCGGCCGGCGCCGCATCGGAGCGGCCCACCCGGACCGCGCCGACGGTCGCGGCCCACATCGGTGCGCTGACACCGGCGTCGCCCAGCGCCTGCACCAGCGTCACGGTCATGGCCAGACCGGACGGCAATACCGGCGCCGACGCGTGCCCGCCGGCCGCGAGACCGAGTAGCGACAGCACCCCGGTGGGTGCGCCGGTACGGAGGCGGTCACTCAGATCGTCAGCGACAGCAGCCCGATCGGCCGAGTCGTCGAACGGCACGGTCACGACGGTGGCGCCGTGCCGCTCGAGTGCGCTCGCGCAGGCGGCCACGGCCGGGTCGGTCATCGACGAGATGGGGACTATCAGCCACCAGATGCCTTGCAGCACCGGCTTTTCCGCGCCGATCTGCAGTGGCTTCCAGATCACCCGGTACCGCCAGGTATCCAGCGTAGAACGATCGCGGCGGTCACGATGCCATGAGGAAAGGGCGGGCAGCACCGCGCTCAGCGACGCCTGCGTCTCCTCGTCGGTCATCCGCAGTGTGCTTGCCACAGTGGTGACGTCACCGGACTCGACCGCTGTCCAGAAGCCGGCGGCAACCGGATCAGCGCCGGTCGTCCCTACCTCGGCACGGTCGATAGCCGGCGCCTGCAGCCAGTAGCGGGAACGCTGGAAAGCGTAGGTCGGTAGTTCGACGCGGCTGCCGCCGGTGCCGGAAAGTACGGCATCCCAATCGATGTCGGCACCGCAGGTGTGCAGTGTGCCGAGTGAGAGCAGGAAGCGGCGCAGGCCACCGTCACCGTCGGCGAGGGTGCCGGTGACGCATCCGGCGGCCTCGGCCGTGTCGATGGCTTGCCGCAGCCATACCGACAGCACCGGATTCGGGCTGACTTCGACGAATACCGTGTGCTCGTCGCGTAGCAGCGCGTCGACGGCCGTCGAGAACAGGACCGGCTCCCTCAGGTTCCGGTACCAGTAGGCGGGGTTCAGCGCGGTGGTGTCGAGGCGCGTGCCGGTGGCCGTGGAGTAGAACGCGATCTCCGAGACCTGTGGCGTCACTCCGGTGAAGGCCGTGTCCAGTTCGGCGCGAAGCGCTTCCACCTGCGGCGAGTGTCCGGCGAAATCGACGCCCGGCAGCTCCCAGGACATGATTCCGGCGTCGGCGAGCCGCTCGCTCAGCTCCTGCAGCGAGGTGGGATCTCCCGAGACCGTCACCGAGCCGGGACCGTTCACCGCGGCCACCGATACCCGATCTGCCCACGGCTCCAGGTATTCGGTGATCGAGTCCGCCGGGACGGCCGCGAACAGCATCACGCCCTGGCCGATGAGGGGCAGCAACGCTTTGCTGCGCAGGGCGACGATGCGCGCGCCGTCTGCTAGGGACAGTCCGCCGGCCACCACCGCGGCAGCGATCTCACCCTGCGAATGACCCACCACCGCAGCAGGTTCCACACCGAAGGACCGCCACACCGCAGCCAGCGACACCATCACCGAGAACAACACCGGCTGAACAACATCCACCCGATCCAACGGACCCGACGAACGCAGCAAATCAATCAGAGACCACTCCACGAACGGCGCCAACGCCGCCTCACACTCGGCCATCCGCTTCGCGAATACCGGAGACTCGTCCAACAGCTCCCGAGCCATACCCGCCCATTGCGAGCCCTGACCCGGAAACACGAAAACGGTCCGGCCCACCGGGGCGGCCATGCCCTCGACGAGTAGATCGTCAGCGCGCCCTCCGGCCAACGCGGTCAGGCTCGCGAGCATGGCATCGCGATCGTTGCCGCCGATGACGGCCCGATATTCGAACGGTGTCCGATCGCGGATCAGCGAGTACCCGACATCCGCAGGAGACAGCGCGGGCTGAGCAGCGAGGTGCTCGGCCAGCCGGGCAGCCTGCGCCCGCAATGCAGGCTCGGTACGACCGGACAGGGGCCACAGCACAGGCCGATCCACCTGCGACGCAGGATCTTCCCGCACAGGCCGATCGAGCTGCGGGGCATCGATTTCCGATTCCGCTTCGGGCGCCTGCTCGATGATCACGTGCGCATTGGTGCCACTGAGACCGAAGGAGGAAACGCCCGCGCGGCGCGGTCGTCCGTTCCTGACCCACGGCTCGGACTCCACCAGCAGCGAGACCGCGCCCGCGGACCAGTCGACATTCGGCGTGGGGTCGGCGGCATACAGGGACTTCGGCAGCAGGTCGTGGCGCAACGCCTGCACCACTTTGATGATGCCCGCGGCACCCGAAGCCGCCTGGGTGTGGCCGATATTCGATTTCACCGAGCCCAGGCGCAGCGGCCGGTCCGCGGGCCGATTGCGGCCGTAGGTGGCCAGTAGTGCGTCGGCTTCGATCGGGTCGCCGAGTTTGGTGCCGGTGCCGTGTCCTTCGACCACGTCGACGTCGGCGGCGGTGAGACCGGCGCCGGCGAGTGCCTCGCGGATGACCCGCTGCTGGGCAAGGCCGTTCGGGGCGGTGAGGCCATTGCTGGCGCCGTCCTGGTTCATCGCGGACCCGCGGACCGTGGCCAGTACCGGATGGCCGTTGCGGCGGGCATCCGAAAGTCGTTCCAGCAGCAGTACACCGACGCCTTCGGCGATACCGAAGCCGTCCGCGGCCGCGGCGTAGGACTTGCAGCGCCCGTCGGCGGCCAGGCCGCGCTGGCGGCTGAATCCGGTGAGCGACAGCGTCGATCCGAGGATGGTGACGCCGCCGGCCAGGGCGAGCGTGCATTCGCCACTACGCAGGGCCTGTGCGGCCAGGTGCACCGCGACCAGCGAGGACGAGCATGCGGTATCCACGGTGATGGCGGGGCCTTCGAGCCCGAGGCTGTAGGCGATCCGGCCGGACAGCACGCTGGTGGACACGCCCGCGATGAGATGGCCCTCCACCTCCGCGGGCACATCGTGGTTTCCGTACCCCTGGTAGGCGGCGCCGGCGAAGACGCCGGTCCGGCTGCCACGCGCGGTGGCCGGATCGATGCCCGCGCGCTCGAGCGCCTCCCAGCAGGTCTCCAGCAGCAGTCGCTGCTGGGGATCCATGGCCAGCGCCTCACGCGGTGAGATACCGAAGAACGCGTTGTCGAATTCTGCTGCGTCGCTGAGGAATCCACCTTCGACCGCATAGGTCGAGCCGGGCTGGTCCGGGTCGGCGTCATAGATCGACTCCACGTTCCAGCCGCGGTCCACCGGCAGTTCGGCGACAGCGTCACGGCCCTCGACCAGCAGGTCCCACAATCCGTCCGGATCCTGCACGCCACCCGGATAGCGGCAGGCCATGCCGACGATCACGATGGGATCCTGGTCGTCGACGGCGACGACCGGCAGCGGCTCGGGCGCATCGGTTCCGGTACCGAGCGCCAATTCACCCAGATGCCGCGCGAGCGCGGTGGCCGACGAGTAATCGAAGATGACCGTCACCGGCAGACGCAGCCCGGTCGCAGTATTGAGCCGATTACGCATCTCGACAGCAGTCAGCGAATCGAAACCCAGGTCGCGGAAGGCTCTTTCGGATTCGACCGCGGAGGCGGAGTCGTGGCCAAGGACCCGTGCGGCATGAGTGCGCACCAAGTCGATCAAGAGCCGATCGCGGTCGGCCGGGGCGGCCTCGCGTAGCTGGCGGCGCAGTGCCGCACCCGCACCATCATCAGCGACAGGCGCATCGTCGGCGGCCAGGATGCGACGGACCTCCGGCAGGCTTCCGATCAGCGGGCTCGGCCGCACCGAGGTGAACACCGGCGCGAAGCGGTCCCAATCGACGGCGGCCACCAGTACGACGGTGTCGTCGTTGTCGAGCACCCGCCCGAAGGCATCGAGCGCGACGGCCGGCGGCATGAAAGGGATACCGCGGCCACGCAATTGCGCTTCGGCGAGGTTGGCGGCCATGCCGCCGCCGTCGGCCGGATCCCAGATGCCCCAGACGATCGAGGTGGCGGTCAGGCCGCGGGATCGGCGGTTCTCGGCCAGGCCGTCGAGGTAGGCGTTGGCGGCGGCGTACGCGCCGTGCTCATCGCTGCCCCAGACCGCGGAGATGGAGGAGAACAGGACGAACGAGTCCAATGTGTCCGCACCGAAGACGACGTCGAGATTCTCGGCACCGCGGACCTTGGCATCCAGCGTTTCGGCGAAGTGATCGGGATCGGTATCGGCGAGCGGGATCAGCACACCCGCGCCGGCGGCGTGGACCACAGTGCGGATATCGGCTCCGCCGCTGCGCAATCCGTCGACGAGCTCCGTCAGCGCCGCCAGGTCCGCGACATCGCAGGCGGCGATGGTCAACCGTGTGCCACGCGCGAGCAGCTGCTCGGTCAGCTCGGTCAGGCCCTCCACCCCGACCGGGCCACGGCGGCCGATCAGCACGATGTGCTCCGCGCCGCGATCGGCGAACCAACGGGCCAAGTGCTTGCCGACGCCACCGGTACCGCCGGTGATCAGAACCGTGCCGCGCGGCTGCCAGGGATGCGCGGCTACGGTGTCGCCGAGTTCGGCTCGGACCAAGCGCCTTCCGTGAATCCCAGCTGCACGAATCGCGACCTGATCCTCGTCATCCAAACGGGCGAACACCTGACGCAGTCGCTTCGCGGCCGGCTCGTCGAGGGTCGCGGGCAGGTCGACGAGGCCACCCCAGCGAGCCGAATGCTCCAGCGCCGCAACGCGACCGAGACCCCACAGCAGAGTCTGCGCCGGGCTCGTGAGCACATCGGCGCCATCGACGGCCACAGCGCCGCGAGTGGCCCACCACATCGGGGCCGCGCAGCCGCTGTCGCCGAGCGCCTGCAGCAGCACCAGACTCAGTGCTGTGCCGTCGGTCATTTGGGGATTGCGCCGGTGCGGGGTTTCGTCGAGGCCGAGCAGGGAAAGCACACCGACCACCGGCTCCGGCAGTCCTTCAAGCACATCGGTCAGCAAGGCGGACAACACTTCCCGATCGTCGGCGGACGAATCCAGCACGACCGGCACAACAGCTGCGCCACCGGCCGCGAGTACCCGCGCACACGTAGCGGCCAGCGGATGGGCGTGTTCGGAATCCGCGCCATTGGCTGCGGAGGTGACAAGCAGCCAGGTGCCGGTGAGTGCTGCGCTCGGGCGGTCGGTGAGCGGTTCCCAATCGACGCGGTAGCGCCAGGAGTCGGCGGTGGCGCGGTCTTCGAGGCCGCGGCGCCAGGTCGCGAGGGCGGGTAGTACGTCGCTCACCGTGTCGGTGGGGTCGACGCCGAGGGTGGCGGTGAAGGCGGCGAGGTTCTTGTCGTCGACCGTCTGCCAGAAGGCGGTTTCTGCCGGGTGGGCCGCCGGCGGCGCGATGACGGCGTCCTCCGGGCTCTGCAGCCAGAACCAGCGGTGCTGGAAGGCATAGGTCGGCAGTGGCACTGCGGTGCCGGGTGTTTCGGCGAAGAAGGCGGACCAGTCCGGGGACAGTCCGCGGACCTGTGCCTCGGCGAAGGAGCGCAGCGCGGTGTCGAGACCGCCTTGGTCGCGGCGGAGCGTGCCGACAGCGGTGGCCTCGATGCCGGCCGCTTCGGCGGTCTGGTTCACACCGATTGTGAGGACGGGGTGGGTGCTCGGTTCGAGGAAGAAGGCGTAGCCGTCGTCGAGCAGGGTGCGGGTGGCGTCGGCGAAGCGTACGGGCTGGCGCAGGTTGCGATACCAGTACTCGGCGTCGAGGGTCTCGGTGTCGCGCCAGTCGGCGTCCACGGTGGAGAAGAACGGAATGTCGCCGGAAGTGGGCGCGATATCGGCGAGTGCTGCCAGCAGTTCGGCGCGAATCTCCTCGACCTGTGGCGAATGCGACGCGTAGTCCACGGGGATGACCCGGGCGCGGATATCGGCGGCGACGAGGTCCGCGACGAATCGCTCGATAGCCTCGGAATCACCCGCGACCACAGTCGATGACGGACCGTTGACGGCCGCGATCGAGAGCCGGTCCGTCCAGTCGCGCAGGCGATCTGTCACGTCCGCGACTGGCAGCGGTACCGAGGCCATGCCACCGCGACCCGCGAGCGCGGCAATGGCCTTACTCCGCAGCGCGACAACCTTCGCGCCGTCTGCCAGCGACAGTCCGCCAGCCACTACCGCAGCAGCGATCTCACCCTGCGAATGACCCACCACCGCTGCGGGTTCCACGCCGAAATATCGCCACAGCGCGGCCAGCGACACCATCACCGAGAACAGCACCGGCTGAACGACATCCACCCGATCCCAGGCGTCGCCCTCGAAGATCCGCTCGCGCAGTGACCAGTCCACGAACGGGTCGAGGGCCGCCTCGCACTCGGCCATCCGCGCCGCGAAGACCGGTGACTGCTCCCACAGCTCGCGGGCCATGCCCACCCACTGCGAGCCTTGGCCGGGGAACATGAAGGCCACTCGGCCGGTGTGTGTCCCACCGCCGCGAATTAAGGCGGCTGTATCGTCGCCCGATTCGAGTGCACGCAACCCCGCCAGTAGGTCGTGGCGGCCGTCGGCGATCACGACCGCGCGATGCTCGAATGCGGTACGCGTGGTGGCCAATGCCCGCGCAATCGAGGCTGCGCCAGTCTCACTTCCGCGCTCAACAACGCCATACAGACTGCGGGCCTGCGCCGCGAGTGCATCCTCGGTCCGCGCTGAGACGACGAACGGCAGCAGACGCGCTACTTCGCCTGGAGATGTTGCGGTGGCTGCGGGTTCAGGTGCTTGTTCCAGCACCACATGCGCATTGGTCCCGCTCACCCCGAACGAGGACACGGCCGAGCGTCGCGGCCGTTCGACGTCCGGCCAGGCCCGCTGCTCGGACAGCAGCCGCACCGCGCCCGAGGTCCAATCCACCTGCGAGGACGGTTCATCCGCATGCAACGTCCGCGGCAGTACGCCGTGCCGCAGCGCCTGCACCATCTTGATGATTCCGCCCACGCCCGCGGCCGCGGAGGTGTGCCCGATGTTCGATTTCAGCGATCCCAGCCACAGCGGCGCGTCGGCGGGCCGGGCGCGGCCGTAGGTCGCCAGCAGGGCCTGGGCTTCGATCGGGTCGCCCAGCCGGGTGCCAGTGCCGTGCGCTTCGACGACATCGACATCGGCCGTGGACAACCGGGCATCGGCCAGGGCGGCGCGGATGACCCGCTGCTGTGCGGGGCCGTTGGGTGCGGTGAGGCCGTTCGATGCGCCGTCCTGGTTCACCGCCGAACCGGCCACGATCGCCAGCACCTGGTGCCCGTTGGCTACTGCGTCGGAAAGGCGTTCCAGCAGCAGTACTCCCACGCCTTCCGACCAGGCGGTGCCGTCCGCGGTCTCGGAGAATGCCTTGCAGCGGCCGTCGGGGGCGAGGGCACGCTGCCGGCTGAAGGAGACGAACGCGTCGAGTTCGGCGCCGACGGTCACGCCGCCGGCCAGTGCCATGCTGCACTCCCCCGAACGCAGCGACCGCACAGCCAGATGCAGCGCGACCAATGAGGACGAGCAGGCGGTGTCCACGGTGAACGACGGTCCGGTCAGGCCGAGCACGTAGGACACTCGCCCGGAGACGACGCTGCCGGTGGTGCCGGTGTGCAGCAGGCCCTCGACCTCCGGGATGGTGGCGCAGCCCGCGCCGTACCCGTTGACCATGGCGCCGATGAAGACACCGGTGGCCGTATTGCGCAGGGCGGCGGGCACGATGCCGGCGCGTTCCAGGGTCTCCCAGGCTACTTCCAGCAGCAACCGCTGTTGCGGATCCATGGCGAGCGCTTCGCGTGGTGAGATACCGAAGAAGCCAGGGTCGAATTCGCCGGCGTCGTAGAGGAATCCGCCGTTGCGGGTGTAGGAGGTGCCGGGGTTGTCCGGGTCCGGGTCGTAGAGGCCGTCGACGTCCCAGCCACGATTGCGTGGCCATTCGGTGATGGCGTCGGTGCCGGCGGTGACCAGGTCCCACAGTTGTTCCGGTGAATTCGCGCCGCCCGGATACCGGCAGCCCATCCCGACGATCGCGATCGGCTCGTGCCGGGCGTCCTCCGTCTCCCGCAGCTTGCGCCGCGCGTCACCCAGGTCGGCGGTGGCGCGCCGTAGGTATTCCAGGAGTTTCTCGTCGTTCGGCATCTTTGTGTCCGTCCTCAGGCCATGCCGTAGTTGTTGTCGGGTTCGGTGGAAAGCGGCGCGCGTCAGCCGCTTTCGGTCACCTGGATGCGGCGCGCGGTCGCGCGGATCTCGTCCACCAGCTCGGCGGTGCGCAACGTGGCTGCCGCGTCCAGGGCCGCAGTGGGGGCACCGGTGCGGGCCGCGCGGATCGCGGCGGCGAATGCCGTTGCTGTGCAGGCGTATTGATCGACTGCGGGCAGCACCAGCTCCTCGGCGTGGCCCTGCTCGTCGATGCGCAATACGGGTCGATGCTCCGGCGGCGGCGTGAACGCACGCTCGACCGCGAGCCGTGCTTCGGCACCCCACAGTTGATAGCGCGAGGCGTAGCAGTGTTCGAAACCGAATTCGGCGGTCACGATCACTCCGCTACTGGAAACCAGCAGGGCGCTGCCGGAGACATCGACGCCGGAGTCCGGATCGATGCGCAGCACAGCGCCGCTCAGCTCCAGCCGATCCTCGTCGCCGACCAGGAATTGCGCCAGGCGCAGCGGATACACGCCCGCATCGAGTAGCGCGCCCCCGCCCAGGTCCGATTGGTAGCGCACATCACCACTGGGCAGTGGAGGGAAGCAGAACGAGCCGGTGAAGTGCCGCAATGCGCCGAGCCGACCATCGGTGAGCAGATCACGCACGACGCCGTGCATGGGATGGTGTGCGGGCGTGAAGTTTTCACGCAGCACGAGATTGCGCTGTGCGGCCAGCCTCATCAGATCGGCCGTGGCGGCCGCATCGATGGTCAGCGGCTTCTCCCCGAGTACGTGCTTGCCGGCCCGCAGTGCGGCGGAAGCCCATTCGTGGTGCAGACCGTTGGGCAGGGCCAGGTAGATCGCCTCCACGTCCGGGCGCGCCAGCAGTTCGGCGTATCCGCCGACCGGGACGCCGCCGAATCGGTCGGTGAATCGGGTCGCCTTGGCCAGATCCCGGCTCGCGACCGCCGCGATCTCGACACCGGCAGCCGCGGAAAAGGCCGGCAGCATCCGCCGCCACGCCACCGAGGCCGCGCCGAGTACGCCGATGCGCACGGGGTTTGTCGCCAGGTCTGCGTCGCTCACCGGCTCGACCTCGCCTCGATGCGGTCGTCCTCCGCGGCGATCAGACTGTGCAGGCAGGCGATCAGGCTGCGGGCCTGCACATTGACGTAGTGGCTGTAGCGCGTCAGCCCGACCAGCTGGCCGATGGTCATCCAGCGATATCGCGACGGTCCGTTGTCGGGATCGGTGTCTTCGGGTAGCGGGTCGACCTCGATCACCAGATATCGGTTGCGGGCGTGGAAGAACCGGCCACCTTCCTCGGACAGGATGGTGTCGAACCGGATTCGGTCAGGCGCCGCGCCGAGCACATCGGCCAGGAACGGTGGCCGGGTCAGTTGCGGCAGCTGATCGTAGGTTTCCGGGGTGCACTGCACGGTCGGCGCGAGTTCCACGAAGTCCAGGAAGCCGGGCTCGGATCGGGCATTGACCAGTACGTGCAGCACGCCGCGCAATCGACTAGCGAGGAAGGCGATGACGCCGAGACCGTGCGGGGCGATCATGGGCTGGGTCCAGCTGTTCACCTCGCGATTGCCGCCATCGACCGCGACCGCCCGGATGTCGAAGAACGCACCGGAGTCGTGTTCGATCCGGTCGGCTCGCCGCGTCCAGTCACGGACCTCGGGCAGGGCGATCGGGGTCGCGACGACTTCGCGGCGGGCGCGCAGATCCGTTACCCAGCTGAGGATTTCCTCGCTGGTGTGCAGCGCGCCCTGGTCGGTGTCGAGCGAACGCACCAGGGCCGCCCGGAAACTCCCCTGCACGCTGGGCAGTTCCTCGACGAGTCGTCCGCCGGAGAACGGCAGGCACGACAGCACCGTGCGGGTGTTCATGTTCAGCAGGTCGTCGTAGGCGAACAGTTCATAGAGCTGGCCGAGTGACAGCCAGCGGAAGCCGTCGCGCACCTCGACCGGTCCGTCGGTTTCGACGACCATATTGCGGTTGCGTTTGCAGTAGAACCAGGACCCTTGCTCGGACTGCAGCACATCGGCCAGCACCACCTCCGGGCGTGCGCCGGAGAAGTATTCGAGGTAGGGCACGGGCCGCCCGTGATGCACCGCCGTGTAGTTGCTGATGGTGGCCTGCACGGTCGGCGAGAGTTGGAGCGCATTGTGGTTGCCCGGCTCCATCTTCGCCTGCATCAGGCAGTGCAGTACGCCGTCGAACTGTTTGACGAGAATGCCGAGCACGCCGGTTTCGGGCTGGTCGATGATCGGCTGCGACCACTGCGCGACCG
Source organism: Nocardia sp. NPDC020380 (assembly GCF_044386975.1). Taxonomy (NCBI): domain Bacteria; kingdom Bacillati; phylum Actinomycetota; class Actinomycetes; order Mycobacteriales; family Nocardiaceae; genus Nocardia; species Nocardia sp. NPDC020380. Next base: position 73,866 of record NZ_JBIRVQ010000021.1, read on the forward strand.
CGCCGAAGCTGGTGGTCACCTGCAGTCCCTCGACGGCGAAGAACTTGCCGCTGTCGTGCACGAGGTTGCCGGTGTCCGGATGGAATCGCCAGCTGATCAGGTCGGCGAAGTCGATGCCGGTGACGACGGTCGGATCGGCGGCGGTCCGCGCGGTGAACCAGCGGTGGAAGTCGGCGGTCGAGTCGATCGCGCCCGTGGCGGCTACCGCCGAGCGGGCCAGTTGGATCGGGCGCGTGCGGTCCTGGTGGCGTAGTGGTCCGGTCATCGGCACACGCTGCCGGCGTAGGCCTCGACGACATCGGCGGCCGCCTCCACGCCCGGATCGCCGCGCACGGCATCCGCCAGTTTCATTGCGCGCGCGGCGATTTCAGGATCAGTGGTGGCGATCCGGACTGCGGCCGCCAGCTTCTCACCGGTCAGCCCGGCGTAAGGAACCGGCGCGGGGGCGACGCCGAGGGTATGCATCCGGCGCGCCCACAGCGGCTGATCGGCGTAGCAGGGCACGACGACCTGCGGGACACCCGCGGACACCACCGCTGCGGTAGTGCCCTGGCCGGCGTGGTGCAGCACCGCCGCGGCCCGCGGGAGCAGCCAGGTGAAATCCGCTGTCTCACTGCGGAACACATCCAGATCGTCCGGGATATCGGTTTCCGGGCCGCCGATGATCACCATCCGGTGCCCGGTCGCGCGGACCGCGTCCAGGGTTGCGCGCAGCAGATCGGTCCCGCACGGGAGCCACGAGCTACCGAAGGTGGTAACCAGCGGCGGCGCTCCATGTTCCACGAATTCGGTCAGTTCCGCCGACTGCTCCCAGCGGGTGTTGTCCGACCAATAACCGGTGACATGACACTGCTCGGGCCAGTCCTTCGGCGGCGCGAAGATCTGCGGACTGAACTGGTAGAGGATCGGCCGCGTGCGCCCATCGTCGCGGAACGGCGACCGGAAACCCGCGCGAGGCAGGCCCGAGGCGCGGCGTGCCTGATTCACGCTGGCGCGGTACACCAGCCATTCCAGCGTGCCCATCGCCCGATGGGTGAACCGGTTGTAGGCCCCGCCGAGCGGCCACTCGGGCGCACCGAGTGCCGGCCAGGCCGCGGTCTCGGTGACCGGCCACGCCGAGACCGAGCACCACGGCGTTCCCGGCTTGGCCAGCGCACCGATCCTGGTCAAGTTGGAGTTGATGATCAGATCCGCGCCCTCGGCCGAGGCCACCATCGCTTCGGTGAACGCCAACTGCTCGGCGGCACTCGGCCGGGGTGCGGCCATCGCCATGCGATACATCGACGGGCCGCGCCGCAACGCCTCCTGCACCTTCGGATGCGACATGATCTCTTCGACATAGCCGGCGCCGAAACTTCCGAGCTGCCGGAACTCCAGTCCCGCTCCCTGCACCAGATTCTCGAATTCCGGTGTGGTAGCGAGCCATACATCGTGACCGCGTGCGCGCAGCGCACTGCCCAGAAGTACGAACGGCTGCACATCGCCACGCGAGCCGATGGTCGACAAGGCTATGCGCATCGACGTTCCTCTCTGCGAAAACTACTGGTGGAGAAGGGAAATCCAGATAATTCGACCGTAATCGGCGCGGTTATCATCTCGATAGCGCCGCGTGTGCACGCACACGTCAGGGCGGCGATACGTAGCCCCGGGTATCCGGGGAATCTGTGGTCGTTCGGCATAGGTAGATCCGCCTTCAGTCCAGGCCGTAGTTGTTGTCGAGGAGTTCGAAGAGCTCGTCCGCGGAGGCGTCGCCGAGCAGATCCCGGTCCGGAGCGGGCGCCTCGGACTCGGTCCACCGGCGCACGAGCTGCTGCAGGCGGACTCCGATCTCCTGCCCACCCGGAATACCGGGGCTGAGACCGGCCAACGCCGATTCCAGGCGCTCGAGCTCGGTCAACGCGCGAGTTCCTGCCGCACTGTCGGAGCACAGTTCGGCGTAGAGCACATCGACCAGTGCACTCGGGGTCGGATGATCGAAGACCACCGTCGCAGGCAGCTGAACCCCTGTGGCAGAGCGCAATTGGTTCCGGAACTGCACAGCGAGCATGGAATCGAAGCCGCTGTCGGCGAAGGCCTGCTCGGCCCGCACGGCCGAGCGATCACTGTGGCCGAGCACTGCCGCCGCGTGACCGGTGACGATATCGAGCAGTATCCGCCGGCGGGCCGGTTCATCGAGCGGTTCCAGCCGTCCGGCAAGCGCGGTGGGCGCGGCCTCGGTGTCAGCTCGGCTGCCGAGCGCCTGCGCGATATCGGGCAGGTCCCGAATCAGACCCAGAGCACGCGGACTGGGCACCGACGCGACAATCCGGTCTACATCGATATCGGCAACAAAGCCCTCGGCCTCGTCCTGATCGAGCATCCGCTGTAGCACCGCGGTGACGGTCCCAATGGGCAGCGCCCGGTCGGTCGCAATAGACCGTGCATCCTGTCCCCCGAGTGCGACCACCAAGGTGTGCGCACCGCGGTCGCGGCGTTGTCGCAGCCGCGCTTGGATGGCTGCGCTAGCAGCGGTGGCCGCGCCGTGCCTGGCCGCGCCCCATGTTCCGCTCAACGCGGTCAGCACGAGGAAGGTCGTGTCCCCGGATGTGTTCAGCGCCTCCAGGTTTCGCATTGCCGCCATTGCCGTGTCCACGGTTTCGCCGAGCTCCCGCGCGGTGAGGGTAGCGACAGTCGCACCAGGCTCGGGCAATGCCGAGTGCACGACGATGCGGATCGGCGGCCCGTCCGCCAGGTCGGCCGCTAGTTCGGGATCGCCAGCGGCACAGTCGATTACAGTCAGTTCCGCGCCGAGCTCAGCCAACTGCTCGCGCAGCGCCTCTTCCTCGCGAAGTATGTCTTCGACAGCCTCGCTATTGGCGGACACCTCCGAGTCGGGCTTGTCGTTCCTGCCTCCTCCGGCGATCACGACGTGCGTGGCGCCTTGCGTAGCGAGCCACCGCGCCAACTCGGCCGTCAGCTCGCTTCTCCCCGCCGTGATCAGCGCTGTGCCACCCGTGGGCGACCAGTCTCGCAGTACCGGACCGTCGTGAATATCGGTGCGCTGCAGGCGTCTTCCGTAGGTACCGGCACTCCGAATTGCGATTTGGTCCTCGCCGTGACCGCCGGTCAATACTGCCGCGACCCGGTCTGCGAGCGTGTCTCCCCCTGCAGCGAAGGCGTCCTGGTCCACGGAGGGCAGGTCGAGCAGGCCACCGAAGCGTGTTTCCTGTTCCAGCAGCAGAACCTGACCCAGTCCCCACAGGCAGGACTGGTTCGCGTACTCGAGTTGTTCGTCGTCGACAGCGACCGCACCGGTTGTCACGCACCACAGCGGTGCGGTGATCTCCCGTGCGTCGAGCGCACGCAGCATTTCCACGGTCGCGACAAGTCCGGCCGGTGTCGCGCCACGGCCCGGTGCCAGGTCCTCGTTCAGACCGAGCAGCGAGACGATGCCAGCTGGTTGTCCAGGCAGGGTGGGATCGGCCAGCACATCGTCAGCGGAGGTGCCGGCGGCCAGGGTGACGATCACGGGTCGCGCGCCGCCTTGTCGCAGGGCTCGGGCGCAGATTTCAACAGCCGGGTGCTGCTGCTGATCGCTCGGCACGAGCAGCAGCCAGTCGCCGGACAATCGCGCCGATGGCAAGCCGGTAACGGGCTGCCAGCCGATCCGGTAGGTCAGCTCCGCGTCGGCGACGGTCGCGAGTCCGCCACCCGCTGCGGGAGCGTGCCGTCCCGGTGACGGCAGCCAAAATCGTTCGCGCTGAAACGCATACGTGGGCAGGGGCACCGCCGGGACGCCACCTGTATCGCGGGCGGCGCGTTCGCCGTTCGGCGCGGCCACCCGGTCCCACGACACCGTCACTCCGGCGCACCAGGCTTCGCCCAGTGAGGTGAGTAGGCGTTGGCGGCCGCCGTCGTCGCGGCGCAGCGAGCCGATGGCAGCGATAGTGCGGCCGGTCTCCTCCGCGGTGCCGTCGATTGCGGCGGTGAGGACGGGATGCGGGCTCATTTCGAGGAATCTGGTGATGCCGGCGTCGAGCAGGCTTCTTGTCCCCGAGTCGAATTCGACGGTCTCGCGCAGGTTGCGGAACCAATAGGCGGCGTCCAGGGACGCGCCGTCGGTGCGTTCGCCGGTGACCGTCGAGTAGAGCGGGATATCACCGTCGCGCGGCCGGATGTCGGCGAGCAGGTGCAGCATTTCGTCGCGGAGTCGCTCCACTTGAGTGGAATGCGCGGCATAGTCGACAGGGATGAGGCGGGCACGGATACCTCGGCCTTCGCAATTGGCCACCAAGTCGGCCAATGCCTCGGGCTTTCCCGCGACGACCACTGCGCCCGGGCCGTTGACGGCTGCGACGCAGATGCTCTCGCCGTACGGGGCGATCAGCTCTTCGGCCCGCCAGTGTCCGACCGCCATGGACACCATGCCGCCCGCACCCGACAGGCTGCGCAACATTCGGCTGCGCAGTGCCACGACCTTGGCCGCGTCGGCGAGCGACAGCGCACCGGCGACGCAGGCGGCCGCGATCTCACCTTGAGAGTGCCCGATCACCGCGTCGGGATGCACACCGGCGGCACGCCATTGGGCAGCCAGCGCCACCATCACGGCGAAGAGCGCGGGCTGCACGACATCGACCCGTTCGAGCGAGGCCGCGTCAGGCCGGGCCCGCAACACGTCGGTCAGTGACCAGTCCACCCAAGGCGTCAGCGCCGCTTCACACTCGGCAATCGCGACGGCGAATTCGGGCGCGGTGTCCAGCAATTCGGCGGCCATACCCGGCCATTGCGCACCCTGTCCCGGGAACACGAACGCCGTCCGCCCTGCTGTGGCCTCGCCCCGAACAATCCCGGGCGCGGCCGGATCCTCGGCGAGATCAGTGAGCGACTGCAGTAGCGTTTCTCGATCCGTGCCTACGACGACCGCACGCATCGGGAAGTCCGACCGCGCAGCCAATGCGCCTGCCACCTCGGCGATTTCGACTCCAGCATGGGCAATCAGGTGATCGCGCAGCCGGACTGCCTGCCCGCGCAACGCCGTTTCACTCCGCGCGGACAGTACCCAGGACACCGGCTCGCCGATCGTTTCGAACGCAGCGGCAGCCCGCTCGCCGAGCATTGCGGCAGGCCGCGCATCAGGAACAGCGTGGAGCTGCTCACCGGCTGCGTCGCCCGACCACTCGTTCAGCGTCGTGGCCGGACCCTCGGGCACCGCCTCTTCGAGCAGGACGTGGGCATTGGTGCCACTCATGCCGAAGGCCGAGACTCCGGCCCGGCGTGGGTGGCCGTCGCTCTCCCAGGGCCTGGCCTCGGTGAGCAGTTCGATCTCACCCGTGGACCAGTCGACGCGGGAGGTCGGTTCGTCGATGTGCAGTGTCCGGGGCAGTAGTCCGTGTCGCAATGCTTGGACCGTTTTGATGATGCCCGCGACTCCGGCGGCGGCCTGGGTGTGGCCGATATTGGATTTCAGCGAACCCAGCCGCAGTGGTCCTCGTCCGTGGCGCTCGGCGCCGTAGGTGGCGAGGAGCGCTTGTGCCTCGACCACGTCGCCGAGGACTGTGCCCGTGCCGTGTGCTTCCACGAGGTCGATGTCCGCGGCGTCGAGTCCGGCATTGGCGAGTGCCTGGCGGATCACCCGTTGCTGGGCAAGGCCGTTCGGGGCGGTGAGGCCGTTGGAGGTGCCGTCCTGGTTGACGGCGCTGCCGCGGATGACGGCGAGTACGGGGTGGCCGTGTCGCTGAGCGTCGGACAGTCGCTCGACGAGCAGCATGCCGACGCCCTCGCCCCAGCCGGTGCCGTCGGCGGTTTCGGCGAAGGAGCGGCAGCGGCCGTCCGCGGAAAGTCCGCGCTGTCTGCTGAATTCGACGAAGACGTCCGGTACCGCCATGATGGCCGCGCCGCCGACGAGGGCGAAGGAGCATTCTCCGGAACGCAGCGCCTGACCGGCAAGGTGCAGGGCAACCAGGCCGGAGGAGCAGGCGGTGTCCAGGGTGACGGCCGGTCCTTCGAGGCCGAATTGGTAGGCGATGCGCCCGGAGGCCACGCTGGTGACGGTGCCTGCAAGCAGGTGTCCCTCGACCTCGGGTGAGGCTGGTCCGGAGCCGTATCCCTGTCCGGCGACGCCGACGAAGACCCCGCCGGTGTTGTCCTCGAGCCGCAGCGGGTCCATCCCCGCGCGCTCGAGTGCCTCCCATGCGGTCTCCAGCAGCAGCCGTTGCTGAGGGTCCATGGCCAGCGCCTCGCGCGGTGAGATGCCAAAGAATGTGGCATCGAAATCGGCTGCCTCGGTGAGGAATCCGCCGCCGGTGGCATAGCAGGTCCCGAGGTTGTCCGGGTCGGGATGGTAGAGGGAGCCGAGGTTCCAGCCGCGATCGGCAGGCATTGGCGAGAGGGCGTCGACCTCGCCGGTAACAAGGTCCCACAACTCTTCTGGGGTTCGCACGCCGCCGGGGAAGCGGCAGGCCATGGCGACCACGGCGAGCGGTTCGGCGGGATCGGCGGTGGTTCCGGCGACGGGTGCCGGTGTGGCCGTGAGGCCTCCGGCCAGCAGCTCGTGCAGATGTGCACTCAATGCGACGATGCTCGGATGGTCGAAAAGCAGCGAGGCGGGCAAAGTCAGACCGGTGACCGCAGCGAGCCGATTGCGTACCTCGACGGTGGTCAGGGAGTCGAACCCGAGTTCACGCAGCGGGCGTTCGGGATCGAATGCGTGCCCGGCATCGTGCCCGAGCGCCTTGGCGACTTCGGTGCTCACCAATTCCCGCAGTAGATGGTGCTGTTCGGGCTCGGCCAATCCGATGAGCCGCTGCCGCCACCCGTGGGCGGAATCGTTCGGGGTGTGTTGCCCCGTATCTGCCGGGATGGCCTCGGGGATCCCGCGCAGTAGTGCACTCGGCCGGCCGGAGGTGAAGGTGGGTGCGAACCGCTCCCAGTCCACTTCGGCCACAACCACGTGCGTATCGCCTTCGTCGATGGCCTGTCGCAGCGCCGCGACCGCCATGGCTGGTTCCAGTCCGATCAGGCCGTGCCGCAACAGGATTGTTCCCGCGCCGCCCTGCGCCATTCCGGTACCGGCCCACGGCCCCCAGGCCACCGAGGTAGCGGGCAGTCCGCGGGCGTGCCTGCGCACGGCGAGTGCATCCAGGTGCGCGTTGGCGGCCGCATAGCCGCTCTGCCCACCGCTGCCCCAAGTTCCGGCGATCGAGGAGAAGAGGACGAACGCTTCCAGCGACTGCGGGTCGAGTAGCTCGTCGAGGTGCGTCGCGCCCGTCACCTTGGCGGCCAGTTCATCGGCCAGCTCGTCGGCGGTGCGGTCCTGGATAGGCCTGACCGACACCAGGCCTGCCGCATGGAAGACGGCGCGCGGCGAATCACCGGCTGCGCGTAGTCGTTCCAGCAATCCCGCGACAGCGGTGCGATCGGCGATATCGCAAGCCTCCAGGGTGACGCGGCTACCCATGCGTTCCAGCTCAGCGGCAAGCGCCGCCGCGTCCGGTGCGGCGTCGCCGCGACGGCTTACGAGGACGAGGTGCCCGGCGCCGTCGGCCACCAGGTTGCGCGCGACTTCTGCGCCGATCCCACCGGTGCCACCCGTAATCAGGATGGTGCCAGCCGGTTTCCAGCGTGGCCGGTCCGCCGGCGCGCTCGGGACAGCGCGGACGAGACGTCGCCCGAACAGCCCGGACGGCCGGATCGCGAACTGATCCTCCTCCCCCAGCCCGCCGCTGACCACCGCTGCGAGCAGTCGCTGGGCGGTGTCGTCCAGGACCTCTGGCAGGTCGACGAGCCCGCCCCAGACTCGGGGATGTTCCAGTGCGGCAACGCGCCCGAAACCCCAGATCTGCGCCTGCTCCGCTACCGGCGGCACGTCCTGCGCCACACCGGACGTGACGCACCACAGCCTGAGATCGGCGTCGATATCGCCCGCTGCCTGGACCAGACGGAGGGTGTTTCCGAGCGGATCAGCTCCCAGCGCGAGCAGCGACACCACCCCCGCCGGCGCCGAATCCCGCAGCTGCTCTGAGAGTTCGGCACGGGTCGTTGCTGCGCCCACCTCGAGGATGCTCACCTCAGCGCCATGCCCGGCGAGCGCCTCTGCCACCGCGAGCATTCGTTCCGCTGATGCAGTGGCGGCCGTGTCCTTCTCCGGCGCCGGCACCACCAGCAACCACGGACCACTCAGGCGGGGGTGGGCCGGTGCCGTCAATGACTGCCAGGAAATGCGGTAGCGCAGAGTCGTGGCGAGGGATTCCCGTTCGGTCCGTGCACGCCATGCAGACAACGCGGGCAGCGCATCAGCGAGCGGGGTATCGACCGTGATATTCAGCAGGGCGGCCAGTGCTGATGCATCGTTGTCGCGCAACAGATTCCAGTCGGCGCCAGCGGTCGGGTCCGCGGCGGCGTTCTCCGGCCAGAACCGCTGATGCTCGAACGGATACGTGGGAAGGTCGATCTGCTTGCCCACCGCAGGCCAGGTGACCGGAATGCCGCGCACGTATAGCCCGGCGAGCGCTGCGGTGACCGATCGGGACTCGTTGCGCCCCTTGGGAAGCAGGGGCAAGGCCGTTCCGGCAGGGTTCGCGGGCAGGCAGTCGGCCAGCAGCGCCGCGAGGATGCCACCGGGGCCGACCTCGAGGAAGACGGACGCCCCTTCGGCAGCCAGTGCGTCGATGCCGTCGCGGAAGCGCACAGTGCCGCGAATGTGTCGGACCCAGTAGTCGGCGGTGCACAACTCGTCCGCCGTCGCAGGCGCACCGGTCAGATTGGAGATCACCGTCAGTTGCGGCGGCGCATAGGTGATCGATTCCGCGATGCTCCGGAACTCGTCGAGCATGGGTTCCATTCGGGCGGAATGGAATGCGTGACTGACGGCGAGCCGCCGGGTGCGTCTCCCGAGCGCGCGCAGTTGGCCGGCGATGCCTTCGACGGCCTCGCTGTCACCGCTCAGCACAATGGATGTCGGCCCGTTGACGGCTGCGATCGCGACGGCGTCCTCGGTAAGGAGTTCGCGGACCTCGTCCTCGGTGGCTTCGACCGCCACCATCGCGCCGCCCTCGGGCAGTTCGTCCATGAGCCGTCCGCGCGCGGCGACCAGCGCGCACGCGTCGGGCAGGGTCAGCACGCCCGCGATATGTGCGGCTGCGAGCTCGCCGACGGAGTGCCCGATGAGCAGATCCGGCCGGACTCCCCGCCGTTCCAGCAAGCGCGACAAGGCCACCGAGACGGCGAAGAGCGCGGGCTGGGTGTACCGGGTTCGATCCAGCAGCCGGGCCGCATCGGTGTCCTCGGCCGCGAACAGGATCTCCTGCAAGGAACGATCGAGGTGCGGCGCGAAGTGCGTGAGCACCTCGTCGAGCGCCTCGGCGAACACGGGCTCAGCGCGGTACAGCTCGGCGCCCGCAGCGGCGAATTGACTACCCTGCCCGGGGAACAGGAACGCCAGGCGCCCATTTCCCTGCGCGATACCGGTGATCACATCGTCGGCAGGAATTCCGTGACCGAAGCCGGTGAGCGCCTGCAGCGCAGCCATGTCGTCCTGTGGCAGGATCACCGCCCGGTGGCGCAGGCCCGCACGAGTGGCGGCGAGGGTGTGCGCGACATCCGCCACGGCGATGTCCGGATCGGCGGCGACATGCTCGCCGATGCTGGACGCCAAGAGACGCAACGCTTCCTGGGTAGCCGCGGACAGCACCAGGGGCAACGCGAAAGTCTCAGCCGCGACCTCTCCCCCGATCCCAGTCGTCTCGTGATCCAGGGCCGCTGGTGTTTCCCGGTCCTCGGCCTGCGACGGTTCTTGGAGGATCACATGCGCGTTCGTGCCGCTGATGCCGAATGCGGACACACCGGCCCGCAGCGGACCTGCCGCTCGCGACCATGAAGTCGGCTCGGTGAGCAACCGCAGACCCGAAGTGTCCCAATCGATGTGCGGGGTCGGCGCCTCTGCGTGCAGGGTCGGCGGGAGTTCGCCGTGCTGCAACGCTAGGACCATCTTGATCACGCCGGCCACACCGGCCGCAGCCTGCGTGTGCCCGATGTTGGACTTAACCGATCCGAGCCACAGCGGCTGGGTTTCGCGGTTGCCGTAAACGGCTTGCAGGGCTTGCGCTTCGATCGGATCGCCGAGGTTGGTGCCGGTGCCGTGGGCCTCGACCGCGCCCACGTCGGTGGCAGAGATTCCCGCGTCGGCGAGGGCAGCGCGGATGACGCGTTGCTGAGCGAGGCCGTTGGGGGCGGTGAGGCCGTTGCTGGCGCCGTCCTGGTTGATCGCGGTGCCGGTGACGAGGGCCAGCACGCGGTGGCCGTGGCGGCGGGCGGCGGAAAGTCGTTCGAGCATCAGGACTCCGGCGCCCTCCGACCAGGCGGTGCCGTCGGCGTTGGCGGAGAAGGCTTTGCAGCGGCCGTCGCGGGCCAGGGCGCCTTGCCTGCTGAATTCGAGGAACAGGGTCGGCGAGCTCATGATGGTGATGCCGCCGGTCAGTGCTCGTTCGCATTCGCCGCGGCGCAGGGCCTGCACGGCAAGGTGCAGGGCCACCAGGGAGGCCGAGCAGGCGGTGTCGACGGTGAGTGCGGGCCCTTCCAGACCGAACGTATAGGACAGTCGACCCGAGAGCACGCTGGCGGTATTGCCGGTCAGGAAGTGGCCTTCGGTGTCGTCGGCCGATCCGGCGATGCGCGCCGAGTAGTCCCCGCCGTTGGTGCCGATGAAGACGCCGACCGCGTCGCCGCGCAGTGAGCCCGGTTCGATGCCTGCGTGTTCGATTGCTTCCCAGCAGGTTTCGAGCAGGATGCGCTGTTGCGGGTCCATCGCCAGGGCCTCGCGCGGGGAGATGCCGAAGAAGGCCGCGTCGAAACCCGCCGCGTCGGAGAGGAAGCCGCCGACTCGGCTGTAGGTGGTGCCCGGTCGCCGGCGCTGTGGATCGTAGAGTCGCGCGAGGTCCCAGCCGCGGTCGTCGGGCCAGTCGGCCATGATGTCGCGGCCTTCGGCGAGCAACTGCCAGAACGCGTCGGGTCCGTGTGCGCCGCCGGGGAATCGGCAGCCGATGCCGACGATGGCGATCGGATCATCTGTGGTGGCGGTGGCTGCGATGACGGTTGGAGTCGCGGTGTCCGGTTCACCGAGTTCGGTGGCCAGGTGAGCGGCGAGGGCGTGCGGCGTGGCGTGGTCGAACAGGATCGTGGTGGGCAGGCGCAGTCCGGTGGCGCGGGCGAGCCGGTTGCGCATGTCGACCGCGCTGAGGGAGTCGAAGCCGAGTTCTGCGAAGGCCTTTCGAGTGTCGAGGGCGTCCGAGCTGTCGTGTCCGAGCACCTGGGCGGCGAGTTCGCCGATCAGCCCGGCGAGCCGGCGGGTCCGCTCGGCGATCGGTAATGCGGCCAGTCCTGTCCGCGGTGAGTCGGCAGGTTCGGCGGGTGTCGTCGCGACACCGGGCAGCTGCCCGAACAGTGCGAGGCCACGGGTGCGGCCGGCGGTGACGAAACGGGACCAATCCACGTCGGCGACAATCGTTTCGGCACTCTCACCTGCGAGGATTCGGCCCAGCGCGTCCAGGGCAGCGGCCGGGTCCATGGCGCGGACGCCGAGGCTGTCCAACCTTTCGGCATTGCGCTGGTCGACCATGCCGTCACCGGCCCACATGCCCCATGCCACGCAGGTGGTCGGCAGGCCCGCTGCCCGGCGGCCGGCGGCGAACGCGTCGAGGGCGGCGTTGGCGGCGGCGTAGTTCGCCTGGCCGAGACCGCCGATCGAGCCCATGAGCGAGGAGAACAGGACGAACGCCGACAGGTCGTGTCCGGCGGTGAGTTCGTGCAGATGTGTTGCGGCGGTGAGCTTGATCCGGAGCTGGCTGTCGAGACGGGCCGGAGTCAGGGTGTCGGCCATGCCGTCGTCGAGGATTCCGGCCGTGTGGAATACGGCGGTGAGTGGCAGGTCGGCGGGGATTGCGGCCAGTGCGGCGGCGAGCTGCTCGCGGTCGGTGACGTCGCATGCGGTGAGGGTGACGGACGTGCCTGCGGCGACGAGTTCCGCGCGAAGCTCGTCCGCGCCAGGGGCTTGCGGTCCGCGGCGGCTGAGCAGTAGCAGATGCGGGACTCCGCTCGCGGCGAGCTGCCGCGCGATATGGGCGCCGAGTCCACCCGTTCCGCCGGTGACGAGCACGGTGCCCGTACCCGGCCACTGTTCCCCTGTGCCGAGGCCTTCCACGACCGGTTGCAGTCGGCGGCCGTACACGCCGGTCGCGCGGACAGCGATATGGTCTTCGTCGCGCGCGCCGCCAAGGACGGTACGCAGCCGGCCCGCGAGCCTGCCGTCGAACTCCGGTGGCAGATCGATGAGTCCGCCCCAACGGTCCGGATGTTCCAGTGCGAGAACGCGACCCAGCCCCGCGACGGCGCCGTGCGCGGGTGTGCCGGGCTGTTCGCCGGAGCCGATCGCGGCCAGGCCGCGGGTGACGCACCACAGCGGAGCGGCAATACCGGCGTCGCCCAGGCCTTGTGCCAGGGCCAGTGTCAGCGCCACGCCGCCGGGTAGCTCCGGGTAATCCGGGTGGGGACGTAACTCGTCGGCCAGCAGTGAAAGCACGGCGGTGACAGGCCGGTCCCCGATCGCTTCGCTTACCAGTGCGGCCAGCCCCACCCGGTCCTGATCGGGACCTGACACGGTGAGCCGGATCAGTTCCAGCCCTGCGGCGATCAGCGCGCTTGCGACGTCACCGCCATCGGTTTCTGGTTCGACCAGCAGCAAGGGTCCGGCAGGCGGTGCGGGCGGCAGTGAAAGCGGTTGCCAGACAGTGCGATAACGCCACGAAGTGCCGCGATGTGCCCGCCAGGCAGACAAGGCCGGGAGGACCCGTGCGAGGGCCTCGGCATCGACGTCCAGCGCGTGCGCCAGTTCCGGCACCGACTGGCTTTCCAGCTCACGCCAGAAGTCATCGGATTCCACTGCCGCGGTGCGGATTTCCGGATCGGCCCAGTACCGCCGATGCTGGAACGGGTAAGTGGGCAGGGCGACCGGGCGCACGGCAGTACCGTCGAGTGCCACGGTCCAGTCGACCGGCAGCCCGCGCACCCACGCCTCGCCCAGCGCGCACAGCAGGCGATGCCCGCCGCCCTCGCCACGTTCGAGGCTGTGCAGTGCGGCGACGGAGGTTTCGGCGGCCGTCGCGCTGTCCTCGATGCTCGCGGCGAGGACGGGGTGCGAGCTGATCTCCAGGAATGCGGTGTGGCCGAGTTCGATCAGGGCCTGGACCGCCGGGGCGAAGGCGACCGGCTGCCGCAGATTGCGGTACCAGTAGCCGGCGTCGAGCTCGGCGGTGTCCGCCCAGTCGCTGTCCACCGTGGAGTAGAAGGGGATATCGCCGGTGCCAGGACGGATTCCGTCCAGCGAGGCGTGCAGCTCGGCGCTGATCTCCTCGACCTGCGCCGAATGCGAGGCGTAGTCGACGTCGATGCGTCGCGCCCGGATCCCCTCGGCCGCGCATAGGTCCAGAAGTTCGATCAGCGCGTCGGGGTCACCGGACACCACGGTCGCGGCGGGACCGTTGATCGCGGCGGTCGAGATCTGGTCCGACCAGGGGGCGAGGAGATCCGCAGTGTCCTCAGCAGAACGGGCGATCGACACCATGCCGCCACGGCCCGCGAGCGCGGCGATGGCCTGACTCCGCAACGCGACTACCTTCGCGCCATCCACCAGCGACAATCCACCCGCCACCACCGCGGCCGCGATCTCACCCTGCGAATGACCCACCACCGCAGCAGGTTCCACACCGAAGGACCGCCACACCGCAGCCAGCGACACCATCACCGAGAACAACACCGGCTGAACAACATCCACCCGATCCAACGGACCCGACGAACGCAGCAAATCAATCAGAGACCACTCCACGAACGGCGCCAACGCCGCCTCACACTCGGCCATCCGCTTCGCGAATACCGGAGACTCGTCCAACAGCTCCCGAGCCATACCCGCCCATTGCGAGCCCTGACCCGGAAACACGAAGACCACCGGTCCGGCGTCGGCTGCCGATCCCACCGCGATGCCCGGACCGATCTGCCCGGCAGCGAAGGCGGGGAACCGTTCTGAAAGCTCCGCCCGGTCGCCGACGACGACCGCGCGGTGCTCGAAGGAGGCACGGGTGGTGGCCAAGGCGTGGGCCAGATCGTGCGGAATCACCGCGTCATCGCAGGCCAGCGGAAGCACCAGCCGCGCCTGGTCACGTAGTGCTTGCGGCGTGCGGGCCGACAATACGAGCGGCACCCGTCCCACAGGCGGGACGGGCGGTTCGATGGGTTCGGCTTCGGTGGCCGGTTCCTCCAGCAGCACATGCGCGTTCGTTCCACTGATGCCGAACGACGACACACCTACCCGCCGCGGCCGCTCACCTCGCGGCCATTCGACCGCCTCGGTCAGCAAGGAGACAGCGCCGGATGCCCAGTCCACGAACGACGAAGGCTGATCCACATGCAAAGTCCGCGGCAACATCTCGTGCCGCATGGCCTGCACCATCTTGATCACACCGGCGACACCTGCTGCCGCCTGCGTATGGCCGATATTCGACTTCAGCGACCCGAGCCGCAGCGGCTGCTCAGCGGACCGCGTGCGGCCGTATGTCGCCAGCAGTGCCTGCGCTTCGATGGGATCACCCAGTTTGGTGCCGGTGCCGTGCGCCTCGACGGCGTCGACATCGGCGGTGGTCAATCCCGCGTCGGCCAGTGCGGCCCGGATCACCCGTTGCTGGGAAGGGCCGTTCGGCGCGGTGAGCCCGTTGCTGGTCCCGTCCTGGTTGACGGCCGAACCGCGGACGACCGCCAGCACCTGATGACCATTGGCCACCGCATCCGACAAACGCTCGACGAGCAGCAGCGCCGCGCCCTCACCCCAGCTGGTTCCATCCGCAGCGGCCGCGAACGCCTTGCAACGAGCGTCCGGTGCCAGGGCGCGCTGGCGGCTGAAGCCGATGAATTCGGCGGGGCTGGACATGACCGTGACGCCGCCCGCCAGCGCGAGATCGCATTCGCCGCGACGCAGTGCTTGCGCCGCGAGATGCAACGCCACCAGCGACGACGAACACGCCGTATCCAGTGTCAGCGCTGGGCCTTCCAGCCCGAGCACGAACGACAGCCGCCCCGAGACGACGCTGCCCGAACTGCCGACCAACCGCTGACCGTCGATCGAAGACAAGCCGCCGGGGAGAGTGAGTCCCTGGTCGTAGAACATGGCACCGGCATAAACGCCGGTCCGTGAACCTCGCAGCGAGTGCGGATCGATGCCCGCGTATTCCACTGCTTCCCAGGCCGTTTCGAGCAGGAGTCGCTGTTGCGGGTCCATCGCCAGCGCTTCACGCGGCGAAATGCCGAAGAACTCGGCATCGAATTCCGCCGCCTCATGCAGAAACCCGCCCTCGCGCACATACGACCGGCCCGCCCGATCCGGATCCGAATCGAACAAACTCTCCAGATCCCAGCCCCGATCAACCGGGAAACCCGAGATCCCGTCCCCGCCGGAAGCCACCAAATCCCACAAACCTTCGGGCGAGCGCACCCCGCCCGGCAGCCGGCATGCCATCCCGACGATCGCGATCGGCTCCCGTGCGGCGGCTTCCAGTTCACGGTTCTGCTTGCGCAGCCGCACGGTCTCTTTCACCGCATCCCGAAGAGCGCCGATCAGCTCGGCGGACCCGGTCTCGGAATCCTTCACGATTCAGCCCCTTCACGCGCCAGAGAAATCAGATCCGCCAGTGCCAGTCCGTCGATTGCGTCCTCGTCCACCTCGGCGGTGCCGGGCCGCGAATCGAGCACGGCGAGCAGCCCTTCCAGCAGCCCGGCCTCGCGGAGTCTGCTGATCGGTACCGCGGCGAACTCGCGGCGGAAGCGGGCCTCGTCGAATCCGTCGTCCGCGTCTTCTGCGGTCGCGGTGAACAGGTCCGCACGCAGCTTGCGGGCGAGCTCGCCAGGCGTGGGGTGGTCGAACAGGACGGTCGGTGGCAGTCGCAGCCCGGTAACTTGGGTGAGTCGGTTGCGCAGTTCGAGCGCGGTGAGCGAGTCCGTGCCCAGTTCGGTGAAGGTCCGCCCGTCCGGTACTCGTCCGACGCCGGAATAGTCCAGTACCGCAACCACTTCGGCGCGAATCACATCCAGCAGTGCCTGTTCCTGTCTCTCCGGCGTCAATACGGCCAGGCGCCGCAGGAAATCGGGGTCACCGGACGTCTCACCGCGCCGCTGCGGACGACGAGTGCGAATCAGCCCGCGCAGCAACGGCGGTGTCTCGCCTGCGATCGAGGCGCGATCCAGCAGCATCGGCGCGAGGTACGCGACATCTTGTCGCAGCGCGATATCGAACAGCCGCAACCCGTCGGCATCGCTCAAGCCGCCGATCCCGGCCCGCGCCGTGTGAGCACGCTCGGCCTTGCCCAGCTCGGCCGCCATGCCGCGTTCCGCCCAGGCACCCCAGCCGAGCGCGATACCGGCCATTCCCATTTCGCGCCGCTGCCTGGCCAGCGCGTCGAGGAATGCGTTGGCCGCCGCATAGTTCCCTTGCCCGGCCGTACCGAAAACACCTGAAACAGACGAGAACAGCACGAACGCCGCAAGCTGGGCGTCTCGTGTCAGCTCGTGCAGATTCCACGCGGCATCCACCTTGGGCCGCAGCACGCTGTCGATCCGCTCGGCGGTCAGCGCGCCGATAACGCCATCATCAAGGACTCCGGCCGCATGAATCACGGCTGTCAGTGGGCGCTCGGCTGGAATGCTCTTCAGCGTCCGAGCGAGCGCCTCGCGTTCCGCGACATCACAGGCAGCCACCACAACTTCGGCACCCAGCCCAGTCAGCTCGGCACACAGCTCCGCCATACCGCCGGCCTGTTCCCCGCGCCGGCTGACGAGCAGCAGCCGCCTCACACCGTGTTCGAGCACGAGATGGCGAGCGATGAGTCGGCCCAACGCACCGGTCGCGCCGGTGACCAGCGCTGTGCCCTCCGTAGACCACCCCCCTCGCGGAATAGCCGAATCAAGCTCCTGCGTCGGCGATTTCGACTCCGGCGAGATCGCCGTCCCGGCTGCTGCCAGGCGCGCCGCCAGCAAGGTGCCGGTCCGCAGCGCGCTTTGGGGTTCATCGGCTTCCAGCACTGCGGTCAGGGCGCGGTGCGATGCCGGGTCGGAATCCAGGTCGACCGCGACGAAGCGCTGCGGATTCTCGGTGTGGGCGGACAGCATCAGCCCTCGAGCACTCGCCGCCGCCAAGTCGGTGATGTTCTCACCTGGGCGGGCTGCGATCGCCCCGCGCGTCACGAAGGCCATACGCGCAGCTCCGAACCGGCTGTCCGACAGCCACGTTCGGGCTAGTCCTGCTGCTCGGTGGCACGCAGTGTGGACAGCCGCCGCCACGTCGACGGAGTCGTCTGCTCCACCCTCGAACGGGATCAGCACGACGTCCGGTGTGGCCGTTCCCCCGTCGATGGCGGTGGCGAGAGCCCTGAGATCGGCGAAGACGTCGACAGCGTGCCCGGCATCGATCAACTGCTCGGTCAGTCCGAGGCTGTCACCGACCACGGTCCATGCGATGGGCGGCGGGACCGGCTCTGCCGCAATGGGAATCCACTGCAGGTCGAACAGCGAGTCGGAGACCGCGCCGAGCTGGTCGGCTGTGACCGGTCGCAGGCTCAGCGAGGCCACTGAGGCGACCAGCCGCCCGGCAGGATCGGTCACGGTGAGCGCGATCGCGGCCGCACCGACCGGCGTGATGTGCACGCGCAGCGCCGACGGCCCGCTGGACCAGCGGCGTACGCCGGTCCACGCGAACGGCACCTGAGCGTGTTCGGTGAGCGGCAGCGTACCCAGTCCGAGAGCGTGCAGTGTCGCGTCGAGCAGTATCGGGTGCAGACCGAACGAGTCCGCCTGCTTCGATTCCTCCTCGGCGAGAACGACTTCGGCGAAAACCTCCGCGCCCTTGCGCCACGCCGCGCGCAGTCCTTGGAATACGGGACCGTATTCCAGTCCGCTCGCACCGAGGGTGTCATACCAGCCGGTCAAGTCGACCGCCTCGGCATCCGCAGGAGGCCATATGGCGGGGAAGTCAGCAGTGGCCTCCGCATCGCCCGCGCTGCTGGTGACCGTGCCAGTGGCGAGCAGAGTCCAGTCCTCGGTCGCCTCGTCCTGTGCGGGTCGGGAATGCACGGTCACTGACCGCCGCTCGTCGTCATCGGCCTCGGCAACGAAGACCTGGATATCGACCGCGCTCTCCTCGGAGAGTGTGAGTGCGGTGGTCAAGGTCAGGTCTTCGATGGTGTCCGCGCCCACCCGTTCGGCCGCGGCCAGCGCCAGTTCGACCAGGCCGGCTCCGGGGAATACGACCCGGTCCCACACCTTGTGGTCGTTCAGCCACGGATGCACGCCCAGCGAGAGCCGCCCGGTCAGCAATACCGAGTCGGTACCAGCCAGGCGAACCGCGGCAGTGAGTAGCGGGTGATCGGTGGCATCGAGTCCCAGCCCGCGCGCGCCGTCGCCGGCGCCGGAGGTGACGCTCGGCCAGTAGCGCTTGTGCTCGAAGGCGTAGGTGGGCAGGTCGACTCGGCGCGCTCCCGTGTACAGGGCAGTCCAGTCCGGCTCGAAGCCTCGGACCTGCAACCGGGCCACGGCGGTCCGGAACGAGAGTTCCTCGGGCTGATTCCTCCGCAGTGCCGCAATGAATTCGGAGGTTTGCGCCTCGTCGTCGGTAAGGCATTCGGGTGCCATGGCGGTGAGCACCGCGTCGGGTCCGATTTCGAGGTAGGTGGTGACGCCGCGGTCGTGCAGGTGGCGGATGCCGTCCCCGAACCGCACTGCCTCGCGGACATGGCGGACCCAGTAGGCGGGCGTGCAGATGTCTCGTCCTGCGGCCGTGCCGGTCAGATTCGACACCACCGGGATACTGGGCGTTTTGTAGGTCAGAGTGCTTGCCACAGCGGCGAATTCGTCGAGCATCGGAGTCATGCGCGGGGAGTGGAAGGCATGGGCGACCCGCAGTCTGTTCGTCTTGTGCCCGCGGGCCGCGAGCTGGTCTGCGATCGTCGTCACGACGTCGTCGTCGCCGGAGATCACCAGGGAGTGTGGCCCGTTCACTGCCGCGATCCCGGCGTGAAGCTCTTGCCCGGCCAGTAGTTCGGCCACGTCGTCCTCGGTGGCGCGGACGGCGATCATTGCGCCGCCGGCGGGCAGGTCCTGCATGAGCCGGCCGCGCGCCGCGACGAGGGTGACCGCATCCTCGAGGGAGAAGACGCCGGCCACGTGGGCTGCGGCGATCTCGCCGATCGAGTGCCCGGCCACGCGGTTGGGCCGGATTCCGATGTGCTGCAGCAGTCGATACAGCGCGACTTCGATGGTGAACAGGGCTGCCTGTGTCAAGACCGTGCGGTCCAGCAACTCTGGCTCGTCGGTGTCGAGTACCTCGCGCAGTGGACGGCCGAGGCGGTCGCCGAAGGCGCTGCAGATCTCGTCCACCGCTTGCGCGAAGACCGGGAACCGGGCGGCGAGCCCGCGGCCCATTCCGGGGCGCTGTGCACCCTGCCCGGTGAACAGGAACGCCAGATCGCCACCAGCGGGCGTACCGCGCACGACGCGGGTGGAAGAGCCTGCCCCGGCCAGTCCGGCCAGCGCTGTGAGCAGAGATTCGCGGTCGTCACCGAGTACGACGGCGCGATGCCGCAGGGGCGCACGCGTAGTCGCAAGCGAGAAGCCGATATCGGCGGGCCGCCAGCCCGGCCGGTCCACCAGATGCGCGCGCAGACGTTGCGCTTGATTGCGCAGGGCCGCTTCGGTGTTCGCCGAGATCGGCCACAGCACACCGGTCGCCTCGGCGTCGGCAGGTCGAGTGGGAATCTCGGCGTCGTCCTCGATCTCGGCGTCCGCGGTGGCCGGTTCCTCCAGCACCACATGCGCGTTCGTCCCGCTGATCCCGAACGAGGACACACCTACCCGTCGCGGGCGCTCACCCCGCGGCCACGCGACCGCCGCTGTCAACAAGCAGACAGACCCGGAATCCCAGTCGACGAACGGCGAGGGCTCATCGACATGCAGAGTCCGCGGCAATATCTCGTGCCGCATGGCCTGCACCATCTTGATCACGCCGGCCACACCTGCCGCTGCCTGCGCGTGGCCGATGTTCGACTTCAGCGACCCCAGCAGCAGCGGCCGATCGGCGGGCCGGTCCTGGCCATAGGTGGCCAGCAGAGCATGCGCCTCGATCGGATCGCCGAGCTTGGTGCCGGTGCCGTGCGCCTCGATGGCGTCCACATCGGCGGCATTCAATCCCGCGTCGGCCAATGCGGCCCGGATGACTCGTTGCTGCGCGGGCCCGTTCGGTGCGGTCAGGCCGTTCGATGCACCGTCCTGGTTGACCGCCGAACCGCGCAGCACCGCCAACACCCGATGACCATTGGCCATCGCATCCGACAAACGTTCGACCAGCAGCACGCCGACGCCCTCGGACCAGCCGGTGCCGTCGGCCGCGGCGGCGAACGCTTTACAGCGGCCATCGGCGGCCAGTGCACGCTGGCGACTGAAATCGACAAAGACCGCCGGCCGGGCCATCACGGTGGCACCGCCTGCCAGCGCGAGATCGCATTCGCCGCGGCGCAGTGCTTGCGCGGCCAGATGTAAGGCCACCAGCGACGACGAGCATGCCGTATCCACCGTCACCGCCGGGCCTTCCAGCCCGAGGACGAACGACACCCGTCCCGACAGCACGCTCGTGGCAGCAGCTATGCGCTGGCCCTCGACGGCAGGTAGGCGTTCCAGCAGGGCCGGCTCGTAATCGTGGTACATGGCACCGGCGTAGACACCGGTGCGGGTGCCTCGGAGCGAGGACGGGTCGATCCCGGCGTATTCCACTGCTTCCCAGGCTGTTTCGAGCAGCTGGCGCTGTTGTGGGTCCATCGCCAATGCTTCACGCGGCGAGATACCGAAGAACTCGGCATCGAAGTCCGCCGCTTGATGCAGAAACCCGCCCTCACGCACATACGATCGGCCCGCTCGATCCGGATCCGAATCGAACAAGCCCTCCAGATCCCAGCCGCGGTCGGTCGGAAATCCCGATACCCCGTCACCACCCGAGGCAACCAGATCCCACAGCCCCTCCGGCGAACTCACCCCACCGGGCAGCCGGCACGCCATCCCCACGATCGCTATCGGCTCCCGCGCCGCGGCGACCTGTTTGCGCAGTCGCACAGTCTCTTTCACCGCATCACGCAGTGCACCCACCAACTCTTCGACGGACCCACCCGGCACGCCACTTCCCATTTCGGAACCCTTCACTACTCAGCCCCTTCACGCGCCAGAGAAATCAGATCCGCTATCCCCAACCCATCGATCACGTCGTCATCCGGAGCGGAGGGAGACGAATACCGCTCCGCTGCCGCGGTTTCTGTGGCAACGACGGCGTCTTCGGTATCGATCAGCGCTCCGAGGAGATAGGAGACGATCGCGGCCGGGCGCGGATGGTCGAACACGAGCGTCGAGGGCAGCCTCGAACCGGTCGCCTGGATCAGGCGATTGCGCAGATCGAGGGCGATCAGCGAATCGAACCCGAGTTCCTTGAAAGCCCGATGCAGGTCGATGGATTCGGGATCCGACTGCCCGAGCACGGCCGCAACCTCTCCGCGCACGACGTCGGCCACCAGCCGTTCCCGGTCCTCGGCCACCGGCAGCGCGGCGAGCCGTTGACCCAAATCGAGCGGTGCCGCAGGCGCGGCCAGGACTCGGCGGGCAGGGCGGATCATGCCTCGCCACATCGGGGCCGGGTCCGCCGCACCGCGACGCAGCGCGGTCAGGTCCACGCCCATCGGTACGACCGTGGCCCGTCCCGCACCGAGAGCGGCATCGAACAGGGCCAGCGCCCGGTCATCCGGTATCGGGACCAGACCGCTGCGCGCCATCCGCTGCCGGTCAGCCTCCGACAATCCGCCCGTCATGCCGCTCGCCGCGTCCCACAACCCCCATGCCATCGACACGGCGGGTAAGCCGGAGGCGCGCCGCATCTCCGCGACCCCGTCGAGGAAGGCGTTCGCGGCCGCGTAATTGCCTTGTCCGGCACCGCCGAGCACACCCATCACCGACGAGAACAGCACGAACGCCGAGAGCCCAGCGCCAGCGGTCAACTCGTGTAAATGCCAGGCCGACAACGCCTTCGCCCGGAACACCTCGTCGACATCCTGTGGCGACATGCCAGTGAGCGTTACGTCCCGCAGCACGCCCGCCGCATGCACCACCGCCGACAACGACGG
Organism: Nocardia sp. NPDC020380; assembly: GCF_044386975.1. Classification (NCBI taxonomy): domain Bacteria; kingdom Bacillati; phylum Actinomycetota; class Actinomycetes; order Mycobacteriales; family Nocardiaceae; genus Nocardia; species Nocardia sp. NPDC020380. The sequence goes on from NZ_JBIRVQ010000021.1 coordinate 96,086, forward strand.
CAGTGCTGCCAGCGCGGCCGCGAGCGCTTCGCGGTCGGACACGTCGCAGGCCACGACCTCGACGTGCGCGCCCAGGCCCTCCAACTCGGCCACCAGCTCCGGCACGCCCGGCGCCGCAGGTCCGCGCCGCGACATCAACACCAGATGCCGGACACCTTTGTGCCGCACCATATGCCGCGCCAGCAGCCCACCCAGCGTCCCCGTGCCACCGGTGATCAGCACCGCGCCGTCGCCCAGTGCGGGTTCGCTCGAATTCGGCTCTGTCGCAACGCGACTCAACCGCGGAATAGACATCTGGCCCGAACGCACCAGTAGTTGATCCTCGGAATCCGACAACCGCAGCAACCCCTGCTCGTCCAGCAGAGTCGCCACTCCGGAGGACTCGACAGCGCCGTCCACGTCGACCAACACGAATCGCCCGGGAAACTCCACCTGCGCCGTCCGCACCAGGCCCCACACGGCCGATCCGACGACGTCCGTCACTTCCGGCCCCACCGCACCGGCGGTCACCACGACCAGCTGGGAACGGTCGAAGCCTTCGGCATTCACCCACCGCTGCAATGCATCCAGCACCTGCCCGACCGCGGCCTGCGCGGCCCCGGCGTCGCGGGCAACCAGCTCACGGCCGAACGTGCGGGTGTCGAGCAGGACCGCGCCGCTGGTTACCTGCGTCGGGGTGGCGTCACCGGCCCATTCCGTCCAGGCGACAGGCGTAATGGTGCCTGATTCCATTGGGACCCAATGCACTTCGTAGAGTTCATGCTCACCCTCGGCCGCCAGCTGCCCGCGCGCGATGGCGCGCATGGTCAAGGTGTCGATCGTCAGGACCGGCGCGCCGTGCTCGTCGGTGATGGTCACCGTCACGGCATCGGCAGAAACCGGTTTGATCCGGACCCGCAACACGGATCCACCGGCGGTATACCGGCGGACACCGGCCCAGGCGAAGGGCAACATGGTGCCTTCATCCGTGATGGGAGACAGCAGCACTGCTTGTACGGCGGCATCCAGCAGCGCAGGATGCACCCCGGCATATTCCCCGGCCGCGGCGGCAGCGGGTAGGTCGACTTCGGCGAACAGTTCGTCCTCGTGCTGCCAGGCGGCGCGTAGTCCCTGGAACGCCGGACCGTACTCGTAGCCGCGTTCCGCCAATCCCGCGTAGACGTCATCCATCGCGACTGCCGCACCGCCAGCCGGTGGCCAGGGCGAGGGATCGGTGTCCGGGCGGGCCGGGTTGTCGGTGCTGAGTGTCCCGCTCGCGTGCCGAGTCCATTCGCTACCGGATCGGTCCTCCACCGCTCGGGAGAAGATGCTGAGCTGTCGCTGGTCTCCCGCGACGTCACCGATCAAAACCTGCACGTCGACCGCACCCTCGGTGGGCAGGATCAGTGGCGCCTGCAGCACGAGTTCTTCGACTGCGCCCCAGCCGATCTCCTGGCCGCCACGCAGGGCGAGCTCGATCAACGCGGCGCCCGGGAGCAGTACAGTGCCGTCGATCGTGTGGTCGGCAAGCCACGGATGTGTCTGCTGCGACAGCCGCCCGGTCAGGACGACCGCAGTGCCGCCGTCCGCGACCTCTATTGCTGCGGTCAGCAGTGGATGCGCCGCCGAGCGCAGTCCCGGATGCGGATCGACCGCGCGAGAGGCTGCTCCTGCGCCGACATCGAGCCAGTACCGCTGCCGCTGAAAGGGATACGTGGGCAGACTGACGATGCGCGCACCCGATCCGGCGAATGCGCCGGTCCAATCGACCGGTGCGCCATGCGCGTACGCGCGCGCCAGACTGGTAAGCAGGCGCTCGCGATCGTCGGCGCCGCGGGTCAGGGTCGGGACGGTCGCGATCGGTACGCGTAGTTCTTCGGCGGTCTCCTCGATCGCGGTGATCAGTACCGGGTGCGGGCTGACTTCGATGAAGAGTTGATGCCCGCCGGTCAGTAGTGCACGGACGGCGTCGTCGAATCGCACGGTGTCGCGCAGATTTCGCCGCCAGTAGTCCGCGTCCATGGCATCGGCGTCGAGCACGGCGCCGGTCACGGTGGAGAAGAAGGGCACGGCCGCCGCTGTGGGATGGACGGAGGCGACGGCCTCGGCGAGGTCGTCGGCCACGATCTTCATCTGCGCGGAATGGAAGGCGAAGTCCGAGGCGGTCTTCCGGGTGCGGATGCCGTCGGCCTCGCAGGCGCGCGTGAATTCGGCGAGTTCGTCCGGATCACCGGCGACGACAACCGAGGAGGGCGCGTTCACTGCGGCGATGTCGAGCCCGTCGGTGAGCCGGTCGCTCACCTCTTCGCGACTCAGTGCCAGCCAGACCATCGCGCCCTGACCGGCCAGCCCGGATTCGGCCAGCAGGCGCCCGCGGGCCGCGATCAGTCGAGCCGCGTCGTGTAGTGAGAGCAGCCCCGCCACGCAGGCCGCGGCGATTTCGCCACGGGAGTGCCCGATCACCGCGGCGGGCTGGACGCCGTAGGACTGCCACATCGCGGCGAGCGACACGCTCACGGCGAACAGCACGGGCTGACCGACATCGACGCGCTCCGGCGAGGGCGCATCGTTCTCGCCGCGAATTACAGCGAGGAGTGACCAGTCAATGTGCTGTGCGAGCGCTTTGGCGCATTCTGACATCTTGTCCGCGAAGGCGGGTGAGATGTCGAGCAGTCGCGCGGCCATACCGGCCCATTGCGAGCCTTCACCGGAGAAGACGAACACCGCACCGTCGGACACGGCTCGCCCGTGCACCACGCCGACACTTGATCGGCCTTCGGCGACCGCCCGCAGACCGTCGAGGAGTTCGTCTCGATCATGGCCGAGCACCACGCTGCGGTGGCTCAACGCGGCTCGCGTCGTTGCCAGCGACCAGCCGACATCCAGCGGATGCAACTCGGCGGCGGCCTTCCCAATGTCCGCGGCCAGCACGGGCAGTGCCGACTCGGTGCCGGCCGACAACACCCAGGGCATCGGTTCGTCGCCGGTGGGCCTAGGCTCCGGCGACGTTGTCTCGATGTCGTTTCCCGGAGATTCGAGGATGACGTGCGCATTGGTCCCGCTGATCCCGAACGATGACACGCCCGCTCGCCGCGGCCGCCCGGAATCCGGCCACGCCTGCGACTCCGACAACAGCTGGACTGCCCCCGACGACCAGTCCACCTGCCGCGAGGGAACATCCGCGTGCAGTGTCCGCGGCAGTACTCCGTGTCGCATGGCCTGCACCATCTTGATCACGCCCGCCACACCCGCGGCCGCCTGTGCGTGCCCGATATTCGATTTCAGCGACCCCAGCCACAAAGGTCGCTCGGCAGGCCGGTCCTGGCCGTAGGTTGCCAGCAAGGCCTGCGCCTCGATCGGGTCACCGAGTCTGGTGCCTGTCCCGTGCGCCTCTACGGCATCGACGTCCGCCGGGGTCAAACAGGCATCGGCCAACGCCGCCTTGATGACTCGCTGTTGTGCCGGACCGTTCGGCGCGGTCAGGCCGTTCGATGCGCCGTCCTGATTGATCGCCGATCCACGCACGATTGCCAGCACCGGCCGTCCCGCGCGTCGCGCCTCCGACAATCGTTGCAGGACAAGTAATCCCACTCCCTCCGACCAGCCGGTCCCGTCGGCGTCCTCGGAGAATGATTTGCACCGCCCGTCCGGCGCCAGACCCTGCTGGCGCGCGAATTCGACGAACATGCCGGGGGTCGACATCACTGTGACGCCACCGGCCAGCGCCAGCGAGCAGTCCCCGCCGCGCAGCGACCGCGCAGCCAGATGCAAGGCCACCAGCGACGACGAGCAAGCCGTATCCACCGTCACCGCAGGACCTTCCAGCCCGAGCACGTACGAGATCCGGCCGGACATGACGCTGGCGGTCGTACCGGTCAATCGCAGACCCTCGGTGTCCCCGATCGGCTCGTGCAGCCGCGGCCCGTATTCCATGGCGGTACCGCCGACATACACGCCGACGCGGCCGCCTCGCAGCCCGTCGGGCCGAATTCCGGCGTGCTCCAAGGCCTCCCAGGCAGTTTCGAGCAGAAGCCGCTGCTGCGGGTCCATGGCAGTGGCCTCGCGCGGGCTGATGCCGAAGAACCCGGCGTCGAAATCCGCCGCAGTGTCGAGGAATCCGCCACGGTTTACCGCGTCGAGCCGGTCGGCCGTGGCCGACGTCCCGAGCTCCCAGCCACGGTCGGTGGGAAATGCCGAGATGGCGTCGACACCCTCGGTGACTGCCTGCCACAACCGATCCGGTGAGTTGATCCCGGATGCCAGCCGGCACGCCATGCTGACGATGACTATTGGATCGTCTTCCTCGACCGCCGGGGACCCCGGCGCGGTGCCGGTCTGCGGAGCGGTCGCGCCGAGGACCCCGGCGGTCGAGGATTGTGGCGCGGTCACCGGCCGCGACGCGGTGGCCCGGCGCAGTTTGCGGCGCAGGTGAGCGATCAGGGCCTCAGGCGTCGGATAGTCGAAAATCACGGTGCCCGAGAGGCGTACGCCCGTTCTGCGGAAGAGAATCTCGCTCAGCTCCGCGCCCATCCGGGAGTCGAGGCCGAGTTCCTTGAAGGTGCTGGCCGTCGAGACAGCGCCGGCCTCATCGTGGCCGAGCACCTCCGCAACCTGTGACCTGACCAACGCGGCGACATCTCCGATCGGCTCCGAAGCCGACTTCTCCGCCTGCAGTTCAACCGCGGCGGCCGTAGGTGTCGATTCGCTGGCTGTGGCCGCTGCCGGGGTGAGCCAGTAGCGGCGGCGTTGGAAGGCATAGGTGGGCAGGTCGACCGGGCATCCGCCCGCGAAAACTGCCTGCGCGTCGATCGCGATGCCGTTCGTGTGTGCCGTCGCGAGCGCCATCAGGAATCCGTCGAGCCCGTCGCGATCATCGCCGGGAACGCTGGCCACACCACCGCTTCCGCCTGCTCGCTGCACGGCCTCACGTAGCCGTTCCGCCAGTACGGGTTCCAGGCCGATCTCGACGAACTCCGCGTGCCCGTTGTGCAGCACGGTCGAGACTGCGGCCGCGAACTCCACTGGCTCACGCAGATTCCGGAACCAGTACTCGCCATCCAGCACCGAGGCTTCGATCCGACCACCGGTGACCGTCGAGTAGAACGGGATCCGCGAACGCAGCGGTGTGATCCCGGCGAAGGCGTCCCGCAATTCGGCGCGTACCTCTTCCACCTGGATGGAGTTGGCCGCGAACCCGACACCGGGCACCCGCCACGAGAGCACCCCGTCGCCGGTCAGCTCGGCGCCGAACTGGTCCAGCGCTTCCGGGTCGCCCGAAACGATCAGCGCCCCTGGCGAATTGACCTCTGCGACCGAGAGCCGTCCCGCCCAGGACATGAGTCGCCGCGACGTCTCGCCGAGCGGTGCGGCTACGCCCAGCATCGCGCCGCGGCCGGTCAGCTGCTGCAAGGCCCGGCTGCCCAGCGCGACGATGCGCGCGCCGTCCTCGAGCGATATCGCGCCCGCCACCACTGCCGCGGCGATCTCGCCTTGACCGTGGCCGACGACGGCGCCGGGCTCGACACCGTAGGAGCGCCACAGCGCTGCCAGCGACACCGTGACGGCGAACAGCACGGGCTGCGCGACATCGACTCGATCCGGCTGCGGCGCATCGGCGTCACCACGGAGGACCGCGGTCAGTGACCAGTCGATGTAGGGGCTGATTGCGTTCTCGCACTCCGCTATTCGCGCCGCGAATGCGGGCGCCTGCTCGAGCAATCGCGCCGCTGCCGCGGTCCATCGCGGCATCCGACCGGGGAAGGCGAAGACCGGTCGCGCAGCCGGTCCCGCGACACCTTCGACGAGACAGGTGTGGATACGGCCTTCGGCCAAGGCCGCCAAGCCCTCGAGCAGCGTGTCACGGTCATGCCCGGCCACTGCGGCGCGATATTCGAAGGCGGTACGTGCGGTGAGTAGTGACCGGCCGATATCGGCCGGTGTCAGCTCCGGGTGTTCTGTCAGATACGCGTAAAGCCGTGAACTTTGGGCCCGCACCGCCTCGTCACTGCGCCCGGACAAGGCCCACAGCACCGGCGCTGCCGGGTCATCAGATCGCGGTTTCGTCTGTGCCGCAACGGTTCCGGTCTCGCGCGGCGCTTCCTCCACGATCAGGTGCGCATTGGTGCCGCCGAGCCCGAAGGCGCTTACCCCGGCCCGGCGGATGTCGCCGTGCGCCGGCCAGGATTCGAGTGTCTGCTGCACGCGCAGGTTGAGCCGCTCCAATGGGATGCCCGGGTTCGGCGTGCGGTAGTTGAGGCTGGCAGGCAGTGCCTGGTTCTCCAGCGAGAGCACGACTTTCAGCAGCCCGGCCACTCCGGCGGCGCTTTCGAGGTGACCGATGTTGGTCTTGACCGACCCGACCCGCAGCGGGCGATCCGCAGGGCGGAACACGCCGATCGCCGCACCGAGCCCGGCCGCCTCGACCGGGTCACCGACCGCGGTGCCGGTCCCATGCAGTTCGACGTAGTGCACATCTGATGCGATGATCCCGGCTCGCCGGTGCGCGAGTTCGATGACCTCGCACTGGATTTCGGCCTCCGGGATGGTGAGCGCGGCGGCGGCCGCGCCGTTGTTGACCGCCGAGCCCGAGATCACGCAGCGCACGCGATCCCCGTCGGCGTGCGCCTGATCGAGGGTCTTCAGCAGTACGAGCGCCCCGCCCTCGCCGCGCACGTACCCGTTGGCCCGCTCGTCGAAGGTGTAGCTGCGCCCGTCCGGCGATAGCGCACCCGCAGCGTCGAGGGCCAGCGTGGTCTCCCCCGCAAGGATGAGGTTGACGCCACCGGCAAGTGCCGCAGTGCATTCGCCCGCGCGCAGGCTCTCGCAGGCCTGGTGGATCGCGACGAGCGCGGACGACTGCCCGGAGTCGACGATCTGGCTGGGCCCGCGCACGCCGAGCAGGTAGGACAGCCGGTTCGCGATCATGCTGCGCAGGGTGCCGGTGGTGGTGTGGGTGGTGATGCCGGCCGCACCCAGGCGGCCGCGCAGCACGGCGTAGTCGTCGAGTGCGGCACCGATGAACACGCCGGTCCGGCTACCGGACACGGCGGCCGGGATGATCCCGGCGTGTTCCATTGCCTCCCAGCCCAATTCGAGGACGAGGCGTTGCTGCGGGTCCATGGCCGCGGCCTCGCGCGGTGAGATTCCGAAGAACCCGGCGTCGAACATGGCCGGGTCGTCGAGGAAGCCTCCCCAGCGTGTCGCCGCGGTGGCGGCGGGGTCCCAGCGGTCGGCCGGGACCTCGGTGATCGCGTCGCGGCCGGCGGCCAGCAGCCGCCAGAACTCGGCTGGGCCATCGGCTCCCGGGAACCGGCACGAGTAGCCGACGACGGCGATGGGAACGATGGAATTCATGAAACCGGTGCCTCGAATTCCTCGGCAATGCCGAGATCGACTTCCTTTTACCTCTGACTAAGACAATCGACGCTTCAACTCCGCTGAAACATGATCATTCCTCATGGCGATATCGTCCCGATAGCGTGCGCCGAGACCGCATGTCGCGGACTTGTAAACCAATGCGTCGCTAGGTACAAAGAGAAAATAGGACGGCCCCTCGCCGCCGTCCATTGCGGACGATGAATTTCCATCAACAAATATGCAGCGGGAGAAATACTATGAGCCTGGGTTATCTATTCGGCGGCGGAGTCGGAAGCGAACCACGCGGTGTCGAGCTGTACCGCGCCTATCCCGGCGTGCAGGCGCTCTACAGTCAGGTCGCGGAGTGGACCGGCCTGACAGTCGGCCAGATCTTGGACGAGGACTTACCGACCCCACCCGAGATAAGACAGAGCGTGGGCACGATCCGAGAGTCGGTCCACGCCATCGCCGTCCACGACGCACTCGCCGAAAAGGGGCTGCGGCCAGCAGTTTTGGGTGGCCTGAGCCTTGGTGGCATGTCGGCTGCCGCCCTGGCCGGCGCGATCGATCGCCGAGCACTGTTCGAGATGCTCGCCCATGCCCGCAACGCCCCGGACCGACCCGCCGACAGCCCCGAACAGGGACTCGCCCTGGCCTTCGAACCGATCGCCGACACCACCGGCCGCTACCGCGGTGCGGACCATCCCGGCGTGTATCTGGCCGGGCAGTTCGGTCCCACCACCGATGGCGCGACCCGAATCCTCATGCTCTCCGGCGAGCGCGCAGCCCTCGAACAGCTCGGCGCGGACCTCCCGCAAGACGCCGTCATCCAGCTCCCGGGCCGCTCGATGGCCATCCACTCCCCCTTGCGCGGCCACTTCCGCACGTTCATGGCGCCCTACATCGATGCCATGCCCTTCACCGATCCGGCCTTGCCGCTGATCTCGTGTCTGGACCGCAAGATCCTGGTGAGCGCGGCCGATGTGCGAGACACCTTCCAGCGCAACCCAACTGCCCCGATCAGCCTGCCCTACCTCTACGACGCCATGAAGGACGAGGGCGTGCGCCTGGGCCTGATCATGGGCGGATCCATCCCCGATGGCGTGCTGCGTTTCCCGTTCCCGGTTGTGCACGTCGACCGGCCCGAACACCTCGAGCAGGCCCTGACCACCGTCTTCGATCTCGGTGTCGACATCTCCCCGCGGGTGACGCGATGACCACCGCCTACGCGCCGCGCGCCGCCGAATGTGACGCCCTGATCCAGGGCTGGCTCGATACCGACCTCGACGACTGGACCCGCCGCGTCATCCGGCGGACCTTCGACCCGCTGTCCGGTGCGCCCTATTGGCTGCGCCGCGCGACCGAGCTGGATTTCGAACCCCGCGACATCACCCGCTATGAGGAGCTCACGGCGTTCGGCCCGTTTCCCCTGGATACCCTGCGTACCCACGACCCGGCCGAACTCGTGCCGCTGGCCGTATCGCGCCCGCTGACCGGCCGTATGTGGGATACCGGCGGCACCACGGGCACCCCTTGCCGTGTCTACTACACCCCCGAGATGCTCATGCATCGCGGCGCTTGGCGTCGATGGTCGTTCGTCACCGAGGGTTTCGAGGCTCATCGCACCTGGTTGCAGGCCACGCCCACCGGGCCGCATCTGATCGGCAACGGCTCCTGGGAGGCAGGTGAGCTGCACGCCGGCCTGGTCTATGGCATCGATATGGACCCGCGCTGGGTGAAACGCCTTATCCGCGAAGGCCGCTTGGTCGAGGCCAATGAATACAGCACCCACCTCGTCGAGCAGATCGCCGATGTCCTGCAGCACGGCCGCGTCGACTACCTCAACACCACTCCCGCGCTGTTGCAGGTGCTCGCACGCCGCTACCCGGACCTGGTGGCGGGCCTGAGCGGTGCCCGCCTCAGCGGCACCCAGGTCACCCCCGATCTCTACCGCGACCTCGTCGCCGCGCTCGACGGCGGAATCTGTGGGCGCAGCTACGGCAATACTTTTGGCAACGGCGCCGGCCTGCCCGCCGAAGCAGACGGCGAACTGCTCCCCTACGCCCCCAACTACCCCCAGGTCACCATGAGTGTCGTCGAACGCGACAACTGGTCGGCGACAGTCCCTTACGGCACATCCGGGCAGGTCCGCCTCACGGTCCTGCACGAGGATCTGTTCCTGCCCAATGTCCTCGAACGTGATCAGGCGCTGCGCTTCGACACCGGCCCGGATTGGCCTGCTGACGGTGTCGCCAATGTCCGTCCGCTGCAGATCACCAGCACCGCACCGGAAGGTCTTTACTGAATCCCAACAATCCGGCACCCATAATTGCGGGCGCGCAATATCGAAAGCGCCTGCGGCATAACGTACTACCGTCGATGTCTGTTATCGACGGTAGTACGTACTCTCTGGTACGGTCGGCGGCACCCCAGGACAACAGATTGAAGGAGTTTTATCAGCAATTGCCGCGCGGTTGCACAGATTCAACCTATTCACTGATATTGCGCCTGCAATGGCCCGGCAATGGCCCGGGACCGCAGGAAATGAATGGTACGTGTAAGGCGGTCCGGAACAGCGGGTGACTGTTCCACGCTGTCCTCGAAGGAGAGTTGTGGAGTTCCTGATGCTCGGCCCGTTGGTTGTTCGCTCGGGGGATCGTGAGGTGGCCGTCTCGGCCCCACGCCAACGGATCGTATTGACAACGCTTTTGCTCAACCCCAACAAGGTCGTATCCGTCGACCGCATCGCACAATTCGTCTGGGATGAACCCTTGCCGCCCAGCGCGGCGGCCACCGTCCGCACCTATGTCATGCGATTGCGGCGCGTGCTCGGTGCATTCGGCGCCGAACGAATCCAGACGGTCGCGCCCGGTTATCGCATCCGCATCGAGGAGAGCGATACCGATCTGGGTAGATTCCTCGCCCATCGGATCGAGGCGAAGCGGCTCGCCGAATCCGGTGATACCGCCGCCGCGGTGCGCGAACTCGATCGCGGGCTCATGTTGTGGCGCAGTGATCCTTTCGTCGATGTGCCGTGCACGCGGCTGCACGATTCGGAGGGAATGCATTTGGCAGAACTGCGATTACAGACCTTGGGCTGGCGCATGGACATGCAGCTCGCGCTGCATCGGCACGCGGAGATCCTCCCGGAACTGCGCAGGGTCGTGCGCGAACAGCCGCTGCACGAGGCCTTCGTCGGGCGGCTCATGCTCGCGCTCTCGCGCGTCGGCCGACAGCCCGAAGCGCTGGGACTGTTCCAGCGCGTTCGTGCCGATCTGATCGGTCAGTTCGGTATGGAACCGGGCCCGGAATTGCGTGAGGTGCAGCGACGCATCCTGCGCGGGGAGGACGAACCGGTCGCCATCGCGGCGACGCCACCTGTCGAGGTTCCGGCGATCGTCGACACCGTCGAGATACCGATGCCGGCCCAATTACCGCCCGCGGTGCGCGATTTCACCGGCCGCATCGCCGAAACCCGCGAGGTGCGTGACCTGCTCATCGACGGGGCCAGGGCCGAACGCCCGGCGTCGGCGGTCATTGTCACCGGTGCCGCCGGGGTCGGTAAGACCAGCCTGCTGCTGCGGGTGGCACACGCGGCCAGCGCCGATTTCCCCGATGGTCAGCTCTACGCCAGCCTCGAGGGCGCACCCGGCTCGCCGGTCGACCCCGCCTGCGTGGCGCTGCACTGCCTGATCGGGCTGGGCTTGTCGCGATCGGCGATTCCCGAGGACGATGCCGACCGGCTGGCGCTCTATCGGTCGGTCGTCGCGCGGCGGCGGATTCTGATCGTGCTCGATGACGTCTGCGACGCCGCGCAGGTGCGGCCCTTGCTGCCCGGCAGTGGCGAGAGCCGGATCCTGGTCGGCAGCCGCAGACGCCTGGCCGGTCTCGACGGGTCCAGCACGGTCGTGTTGCGCTCGCTCGACGAACGCACCGCGGTGGACCTGCTGACCGGCATCCTCGGCCGCGAACGGATCGAGGCCAAACCCGAGGCGGCCCGCGCGATCGTGCACGCCTGCGCCGGACTGCCGCTGGCGTTGCGCATCGCTGGTCTGCGGGCATTGAGCCGCCCGAATCGCAGTCTGTCCGAGACCGCGCAACGGCTTTCGGATCCCCCGCAGGTCCTCGACGAACTGCAGATCGGTGATCTCGCGGTCCGCGCGGCACTGGCGCGGGTGTACGACGCGCTCGGCCGCTGCTCACGCAAGGGCAGTGATCTGTGCAAGGCCTTCCGCTGCCTCAGCATGATCCCCGACCACAACATCGAGGCGCAGACCGTGGCTGTGCTGCTGGAGTGCTCGGTAGGCCATGCCGAGGAACTGCTGGACGACCTGGCCGATGCTCACCTGCTGCAAGCCGCAGGTGGGGGCCACTACACGATGGATCGTCTGACCGCGGCCTTCGCCTGTGAACGCATGTACCAGGAGGAGTTGTCCGGGTCCTACGTCGCGGCATTGCGCCGGCTCGGCCGCAACGGCTACCCGGCCGACCTGCCCGTCGCGCCGCCGGGACCCCTGCCCATCTGACAGCGGTCCCGGCGACGCGCTGGGATCAGCGACCGGCCAACTGCGGAGTGCGGCGAGCTGCTGCGCCGCGATGCGTGACGAGATTGCGTTCCAGCAGTGTCAGAGACGTGCCGACGCCTACCTGGGAGGGATCACTCTCGGGTAGGCGGCCGTCGTTGGCGCGCAGCTCGGTGAGCGCGTCGGTGATTGCGGTGTGCGCCGCGAACAGGCACGGCGTGGAGTAGATCGCCACATTCACACCCAGATCCTCCAGCTCGGTCAGCGACAGCCGCGGTGACAGCCCACCGGCAATCTGGTTGAACAGCAACGGCTTATCCCCGATCACCGAGCGGATCCTGCGGATCCATTCCACGCTGCGCACCCCGTCCACGAGCAGCACATCCGCGTCGGTATCCGACAGGGCCGCCGCGCGATAGAGGATCTCCGATTCCTCGGTGGCATCGGTGCGGGCCACCACGACCATGTCGGTTCTGGTGTCCAGCACCCGGTTCAGCTTGTCGAGGTATTCATCGAAAGGCAGGATCTGCTTTCCGCTGACGTGCCCGCATCGCCGCGGCCGCTGCTGGTCCTCGAGAATGACTCCGGAGGCCCCGATTCGTTCCAGGTGCGTCACGACGTGGCAGGCGACCTCGGTATCGACATAGCCGTCGTCGATGTCGACCAGCAGATGCTGATCAGGGAAGGCCACACGCAGTCGCTGCACGAAGTCCACCATGTCCGGCCACGCGATGAATCCGATATCCGGCAGCCCGTAGTACGAGGCCGCGAATCCGAACCCCGACACGAACATTCCGTCGTACTGCTGTGCTGCCAAGGAAGCGGAGTACATATCGAAAATACCTATGAGGGCGGTGATGTCGTCACTCTGAATCTCGGTGCGAAGCGCTGTGCCGTGGTGCATATGCTCTCCTGAGTTCGTTGGTATGACACGAGATTAGGGTCGCGAAAGTCAGGGACAGGACAGCGCAAGGTAAAAGAAGCATTCACATTTCCCGGCCGCAGCGTTCGAACCGATAGCCGCGACCGCGCACGGCGGTGATATCGAACGGATCATCGGCGTATTCGGCCAGCTTGCGGCGCAAGGCCGAGACGTGCACGTCGAGTGTGCGGGTCGACCCGTACCAGTGCTCGTCCCAGACGCTGGCCATCAGCACGTCGCGGCTGATCACATCACCCGCATGTTCGATGAGCAGCTGCAGCAGATCGAATTCCTTGGGCCGCAAGGATATTTCGACATCACAGACCCAGACGCGCCGAGCCGACGGGTCGACCCGCAGACTGCCTTCCCTGAGCATCCTCGGCCCGTCATCGGCGAAACGGCGCCGGAAATGCGCACGCAGGCGCGCGAGCAGTTCGGTGAGCCGGAACGGCTTGGTGAGGTAGTCGTCGGCGCCGGCATCCAAGGCGACGACGACCTCGATTTCCTGCGTACGAGCGGTCAATACGACAATGACCGTCGAGGGCAGCGCCTGCCGTAGCGACCGGCACAACGCCACGCCGTCACGATCGGGCAGGCCCAGGTCGAGCAGAATCAGATCCGGATGTCGTTGCACCACTGCCGCTTCGGCCTCGGCGGCAGTGCGGACCCAGTCGACGCCATAGCCATGTCCGGTCAGTGCGTCACGGAGTTCACCGCCGATATCCGGATCATCCTCGACGACAAGCAATTGTGCTGATCCCATGATCCGATGATAGGCAGGAGGCCGGTGCGCGTGAAGCGCACTCCCGTTGGGACAACAGCGATTTCGGATGGAGGAGACTGTGATGATCGCGGAGGGGTCGGCTCGGGTGCGGGTGCTGTCATTGCGGGCGCGGGTGCGTGCGTCCATCATCGTGGTGGCGGCGCTGTCGGTCCTGCTGTTCGCGGTTCCGCTGGCGGTGGTCATTCAGCGCATGAACCACACCGAAGCGGTCACCGAATTGCAGCGTGACGCCGTCGGAGTCGCCGCCATGATGCCCGATACGGAATCGCCCGACGCGAGTCCGCTGCAGCTGCCGATCGATCTGCCCGACGATCGCAGTGTCGGGGTGTACTCCACGAACGGGCGTCTGAGCGCGCACAGCGGTCCGGCGGTGTCGTCGCTGGCGGCGTCGGCTATCGACGGTCGCACCCATATCGGGTCGGAGAACGCGGAATTGGCCGTTTCGGCGCCGGTTGTCGTCGGTGGCGCGGTCGTTGCCGTGGTGCGAGTGTCCACCCCGGCTGCTCTCGTCGCGCAGCGGACCCGCAAAGCGTGGATTGCCATGGCGGTACTGGGTGCGCTCGCATTGACCACCGCCGCTCTGCTGGCTCGCTCCGAAGGACAGCGGATCGCCAAACCCCTGGAACGGCTGACGATTTCGGCCCGCGCCCTGGGTGACGGCGATTTCACCATCCACTCCTGCCGTTCCCGTATCGCCGAGGTCGACACGCTCGGCGACGCACTCGAGGCAACAGCGAAACGGTTGGGGGCGCTGATCGAACGCGAGCGTGCCTTCACCACGCAGGTCTCACACCAGTTGCGCACACCACTGACCGCGCTACTTCTGGGTCTCGAGTCCGCGCTCGCCCGTCGCGGCGCCGACCTGCGGAAGGCCGCGGTCACTGCGCTGCGCCGCGGCGAGCAATTGGGTTCCACCATCGAGGATCTGCTGCGACTGGCCCGCGACACCGAGACCCGCGACCGCCCGCCACTGGCCGTCCCGCAGCTCTTCGATGCTGTACGCAACCACTGGCACGCCGCATTCACCGAGCGCGACCGCCCATTCCAGGTCCAGTGCGCCCCTGACCTTCCCGAGGTGGACGCCTCGACGACAGCGATCCGCCACGTCATCGAAGTCCTCGTCGACAACGCACTCGTACACGGCGCCGGCCGCACCCTCGTCGAGGCGCAAGCCGTGGCCGAAGGCCTGCTGATTCAGGTCTCCGACCAAGGCCCCGGACTCAGCGACCCCGACCGGGCATTCGCACCCCGCGATTCACACACCGACGGCACACACCGCATCGGCTTGGCCCTCGCCCGTACCCTCGCCGAAGCCGAAGGCGGACGCCTCGTAGTGCGCCACGCCGCACCCCATCCAACCTTCGGCCTCCTCCTACCGAGCGCGCCCCGCTCCTACACCGCCGACGGCACCATGGCGAGCGTGCGTGTATGGAAATGACCCACAGCCGCAACAACTCCCGTCAGGACCGCAGCCAGCGTCAGGCCCACCCATGTCCCGATATGCACGTGCAGCAGCGCCCCGACACCGGCACCCAACAGAATCGCGACAATAGCGGCCACCCGCCGATTACCCAGTGCGGCCGCCAGCGGTTTCGTCGGCAGTTCCGCGGCGAAAAGCGTAAGCGTGGAAGTCACAACGACAGTCGTCACGTCCTTGACATCGACCTTGC
Source organism: Nocardia sp. NPDC020380 (assembly GCF_044386975.1). Lineage (NCBI taxonomy): Bacteria > Bacillati > Actinomycetota > Actinomycetes > Mycobacteriales > Nocardiaceae > Nocardia > Nocardia sp. NPDC020380. The sequence goes on from NZ_JBIRVQ010000021.1 coordinate 111,320, forward strand.
GCGCAACAGCAGCCTGCCCGCCCATCACACCCGCGACCGCCGCGGCCGCAAGCAGTTCGAACAACTCCTTGCCCAGCGGCCGATCCGCCGATACCAGAACCGCACACACCGCGAGAATCACTGCCGCACAACCCAAACAGTAAGTGATCCGCGGACTCCAGCCGGTCTGCTGCCCGCGCAGCACGGTCCCGGCAATCGCCGCGCCGACAACGAAAGCGACCAACGCGACCAACGGTCCGGTCACCGGAAGCTCATCGGCCCCGGCCACACCCATCCCGAGAATCACGATGTTGCCGGTCATATTGCCGACGAACACCCGGCCGAGCCCCAGGAATCCGGCCGCATCGACAACCCCCGTGCTGAAAGTCAGCACAATCAACAGCCACAGATGAACTTTCCCCGCATGCACTTTCGCGAATGATCGGACCATGCCTGCGGATCGTACCGAAGATCTCACCCGCGAGCTGCGAACCCTGTTGCGGTGCTGCAGTTCTCGCAACCCACGATGCCCAGCAGACCTGGCTGGCGTTCTGTGTCAGTGCCGCCAAGGGTGCATGCCGGATGCTTCGAGCAGCGCATGCAGTGCGCGTTGCAAGGCGGCCCGGTCGGTCGGGGCGAGCGGGCCGAGGAGCTCTTCGTCGATGTCGGCGCTCGATGATCGAAGCTCGCCAGCGTCGAGGCCGTCTCCCCCGCGCCTGGGGAAACGGTCGTCGTGTCCGGCGCCGCAGGTGCGGTCGGTGTGGTGGCGGTTCAGCTCGCCCGTCATCGAGGCGCGGCAGTCGTCGGCCTGGCCAGCGAGAACAACCACGGCTGGCTGCGAGCTCACGGCGTCACCCCGGTGACCTACGGCGACGGCCTGTCGGCCCGGATCCGCGCGCTCGGCGGCCGCCTCGACGCATTCATCGATACCTTCGGCGCCGACTACGTCGATCTCGCCCACGAGCTGGGTATACCGGCGAAACGCATCAATACCGTCGTCGACTTTCAAGCCGGGATCGATGGCCGCGCCGGCATCGCCGGCACCAACGATGCCGGAGGGGCGGACGGACTTCGACGCCTCGTCGATCTGGTAGCCGCGGGCGAGCTCGAGATTCCTGTCGCCGCCACCTACCCGCTCGACGATGTCCGCAAGGCCTACCGGCAGCTCGCCGCGCGGCGAACGCACGGAAGAATCGTCTTGCTGCCCTGACGGTTATCCAACGTGCGCCATGACCGCAGCAGAAACCGTTCTCATGCCTCGGGCAATGGTGGTGCGGGGGTGAAGATCACGGGGAGGGCGCTCAGAGCGCGATGGAATGGCCCTGGGCGCCAAGACAATTGGTCGGCGGGCACCGACAGCCGGATTTCCGGTAGCGCGTCGAGCAATTGATCCACGGCTTCCTGCGCGATCAGGTAGGCCAGCGGACTGGCCGGGCAGGCGTGCGGGCCCACACCCCACGCCAGATGTGAACGGTTGCCCGCGAACCCGCCCGCGCGGATCGCGGGATCGGTGTTGCAGGCCGTCATGCTGATGACGACCGGCTGATGCGCGGGCAACCAATAGCCGTCCATCAGCACCGGCTGCGGTGGAAAACTGATGCAGAAGTTCGCCATGGGCGGATCATCGAAGAGCACCTCATCGAGCGCGTCGCGCGTGGACAGGCTCCCACCCAGCGCACTGCCGCCGAACCGGTCATCCACCAGGAGCAACAGCAGCGTATTGACGATCAGGTTCTGCTGCGGCTCGATCCCCGCACCGTAGAGCGTGGCCAATTGATGCACCATCTCGGTATCACTCAACCCGGACTGGTGACCGAGCATGCGCGAGGTGACATCGTCGCCCGGCTGCACTCGTTTGTGCAGCGTCAGTCGATGCAAGGCGTCCGCGAGCAGCTTGTTACCCTGCTCGGCGCCGACACCCTCGAAGATCGCGCGAAATCCCTCCGCCGCCTGCCCCGCGATATCCACCGGACAACCCAGCATCTGGTTGAGCACCTGGAACGCGAGCGGAAAAGCGAAGTCGCTCACCAGATCTGCCGACCCGTCGGCACAGAACGAATTGATCAGCGCCACGGCGACCCGCCCGACCGCGCGCTGCAGAGCGTACTGATCGATCCCCGCCAGCCCCGCGGTATTGGCCCGCCGATACCGCGCGTGCTCGATCCCCGCGCTGCGCAAGGCATTCGGCCGCCACTGCATCATCGGCAACACCGGACAATCCGTGGGCACCACCGCCTGCCACCGTCGCGGGTCGGCGGGAAAGTGTTCCGGATCGTTGAGAATCCTTACCGCCGTGCGATATCCGAGTACCAGCGTGGCCGGCACCCCCGGCGCCAATTCCACCGGAGCCATGGCCCCGTACTGCTCGCGCATCTCCCGATAGGCCCGATGCGGATCCGCGGCGAACGCCGGGGTGTAGAGGGGCACCCCGGGCACTGACTCTGACATCGACCCCACTTCATACGGTGCGCAATACTCCACCGCCGCCGAACACCGCACATCCCGGACGCGGAACGAGGTCACCCTACCGACGTCAACGCCCTCACCGGCGCGAATCCGGTCGATTTCGCGAAAACGTTGACAGCGGAGAGTCAAAGTCGGCAGGCTTTACGAGGCGCAACTGCCTCCCAGGGCAGATTGCCGCGCTATTCCGGCTGTCAGCGATCCCAGGAACGCAACAGAGACCGCCCGGCAGCGCTCGAAGACACGAAGGACCCGTAATACGGCGTCCCATTCTTGTAGTTCGGACCGGAAACCTACCGATTCGGAGGTTTGGAATGTCTGATCGCAATAAGGGCCGAAAACCCGGCCAGATGGCAAACAAGGCCAAGCAGGGCATGAAGGACCAAGGCCAGCGTGCGGAACAGAACATGGACCGGATGGCCGAGGAAGCCAAGCGCGAGATGGACCGTCTCGGCGGCGGCGTGCGGCGTGAAGCCCAGCAGGCGCGGTCGGATATCAAGGACATGAACAACGAGATGAAGCAGAAACTGCAGCACCACTAATCCAGGAGGTGCGCAGCCCATGAGAACGGCCGGTCCGTCAAAGGCCTTTGACGGACCGGCCGTTCCTGATAAGGGAGGCTTTCCCAGTGCCTGTATCACCAGGGTCTCCCAGACGTTCGGGACGCCTGTCAATCTGACCGTGTCAGCACATGCATTCACGGCAGAACGGGCGAAGACCGATGGCGGAGAACCAATTCACCACTCACACAGCACTTTTCGATCTGAGTGGGAAGTGCGCACTTGTCACTGGCGGCACCAAGGGTATCGGGATGATGATTGCGCGCGGCCTGCTGCAGGCGGGCGCCCGCGTCATTATCAGTTCGCGCAACGCAGACGCGTGCGCGGAGGCACAGCAGCTGCTGTCCGAATTCGGTGACGTTCGGGCAATTCCCGCCGACTTGTCCAAGCACGATGAGTGTCAGCGCCTTGCTGATTTCGTCATGGACGACTCGGAACGCCTGGACATTCTCGTCAACAACGCGGGAGCGATGCGGCGCGAGCCACTGGAGACGTTCCCGGACGAGGCGTGGGACGCGGTGCTCGATCTCAATCTCAAATCACCGTTCTGGCTGGTGCAGGCGCTGCTTCCCGCGCTTCGCAAGGCGGGCAGCGCCGATGATCCCGCGCGGATCATCAATATCGGCAGTATCGCCGCGATCCACGTTGCTGAGTCGCCCAACTATTCGTACGCCGGTAGCAAAGCGGCATTGCATCAGCTCACCAGGGTGCTGGCCAGAGAGCTTGGCCCGCAGCATATTACGGTGAATGCGGTAGCGCCGGGACCGTTCCCGTCGGAGATGATGGCGTCCACGCTCGATGCCGTCGGTGACACGATCGTGGCGAAGGCCCCGTTGCGCCGGCTCGGCCGCGATGACGACATGGCAGGGATCGCCGTGTTCCTCGCCAGCCGGGCCGGGTCCTACCTCACGGGCACCATCATCCCGATCGACGGCGGCATCGCCACCACGGCATCCGGTACCTAGCGACGGGGTGCGCAGCCCTCGGGGGTACCAGCAGGACCTCCCTTCGCCTGCGTCCAGGGCCTACGGTGGCGAGGTGGCCACGATCGATCTACGCACTGAGATCAAGGAATTCCTGAGCTCGCGTCGCGCGCGAATCGCGCCCGAGCGGGCCGGACTGCCCGCCTACGGCGGTTACCGCCGGGTCAAAGGTCTGCGGCGCGAAGAGGTCGCGCTACTGGCGGGTGTATCGATCGACTACTACGTGCGGATGGAGCGCGGCAGCCTCGCCGGCGCCTCAGACAGGGTGCTCGACGCGTTGGCCGCTGCCTTGCAACTCGACGAGGCCGAGCGCGATCACCTGTTCCACCTTGCGCGGCAGTCCAGGACACCCAGCGGTCCACGCCGCCGGCGCCCCGCCGTGACGGTGCGCCCGGCGCTTCGGCAGGTGCTCGACGCCATCACCGATGCGCCGGCCTGGGTTTGCAACGCCCGTTTCGACGTGCTGGCCACGAATCACCTTGCCCGCGCGCTGTATTCACCGGTGCTGGCCGACACGCGACGACCGGCCAACACCGCGCGGTTCGTGTATCTGGATCCCGAAGCGGCAGAAACGTTCTTCGTCGACTATGACCGAATCACCGGCGATGTGGCCGCGAAGCTCCGCATGGAAGCCGGCCGCAATCCTCACGACGAGGAGCTGATCGCCCTGGTCGGTGAATTATCAACGCGCAGCGAACTGTTTCGGCAGCGGTGGGCATCGCAGGATGTTCGGCTGCATCGGTCCGGACGCAAGCGTGTGCACCATCCGGTAGTGGGACGGCTCGATCTGGACGTCGAGTCGATGGAGCTGCCTGCCGAACCCGGCCTGCTCATGAACGTCTACACCGCGCCCGCCGGCACGGCGACCGCGGACGGTCTGGCCCTCTTGGCGTCGTGGGCGGCCGGCCAGGAGAAGGCAGCGACCGAGATTCAGACACTCAGCTGATATTCCGACCTTTTCGAGATCGAGCAGCGAGGGCTGCGGTGTAGACAGACAGGATTTCGGTGATGTGATTCGACTGGCGGGGCTCGTCGGCGTGGGCGGCCAGGGACTTGCGCATCAGAGGTAGGCGCGTGCGGTCCTCGGCGAGTGAGTTGAGTTCGGTGGCAAAGGATTCCACCGAGGGGTTGACAGTGCGGACGCCGCCGTCCTCCGGGACGGTTTCGGAGAGTTCGGGGTCGCAATAGAGGACGGGCAGGCCCATTGCCACGGCTTCCAGCAGGACCATGCCCTGGGTGTCGCAGTCGGAGGTGAGGAGCAGGACATCGTGGGTGCGCATGGCGGTGAGGCAATCGGATTGGTCGACTTCGCCGTGCAGGTGCACGCGGTGTGACAAGTTCGCGGCGGTGATGGCCGTGCGGGCACTGTCGGCGAGGGGGCCGCTGCCGTAGATGTCCAGGGTGCAGTCCTCAACGAGGCGGGCTACTTCGATGGCTTCGAGGGGGCGCTTTTCCTGCGATAGGCGACCGCACCACAAGGCGCGCAGCGGCTCGCCCGGGTTCGGTGCGGGATCGGGTGCGCTGCGGATGCGGTCGAGCAGGGCGTCGTCGATTCCGTTGGATACCACGTGGATCGGCCGGTCGACGCCGCGGGCGGCGAGGCGGCGGGCGAAGTGGTGGGTGGGCACGATCACGTGGTCGGTGGCTTGTGCGTGGGCGATCAGCGGGCGCCAGGCCAGGCGCGTGGTGCGGGTGTCACCGGCGAAGGGTGGCTGGCGGCGCCGGGGGACGAACCAGCCGTGAAGCAGCCGCATGGTCAAAGCCGCCATGAATGGTGCGGGAGAGTACTTTTCGATGACGGTGTCATCGCGGCTCTGCATGGTTTGGATTATCGGGATGTCGTGACGGCGGGCGGCGCGGATGCCGGAGATGCCGCAGCCGTATGTGGTCAGGGAGTGCACGAGATCGATGGGGCCGCGTTCGGTGAAGGCGTCATCGATCAGCCGTTGATTGGCGCGCGTGGGCAGTACCACCGGCAGGCCGTTCGACATCGAGAAAGGCACCGAGCGGAGAAGGACCGTGTCGGCGTCAGTGGGCACGGATCCTGGTGCGGGAGCGCAGAAGATCGTGACGCGGTGGCCTTGCGCGCGCAGGGCATCGCACAGGGATCGCATCGCGGTTTGGACGCCGCCCAGGGTGGCTGGGTGGAAGTCGGTGAACAGGGCGATGTGCAGGGATTCGGCCATGGATCAGGCCGAGGTCGTGACGGAGAGTTTCTCCACCGCGTCCGCGGCGGCCTGGATGCCGTTCTCGGCGGAGACCTGGCGGCCGAGTTCTGCTGCGCGACTGCGGGCTTCGGGTGTCAAGGTCCGGACGAGTGCGTCGTGCAGTCGATCCTCGGTCAGTTTCGGGTACGGGAAGTCGGCGCCGACGCCGAGTGCCGATATCCGCCAGCCGTAGAAGAACTGGTCGCTGTGCACGCCGATCACCACCGCGGGCAGTCCGGCGCGCAGCACGTCGTGGGTGTTGCCGCTGCCGCCGTGGTGGACGACTGCCCGGCATCGCGGGAGGATGCGGTCGTAGTCGAAGGAGTCCAGGACGAACAGCCGACGATCGTAGCCGATGCCGCGCGGGTAACCCTCGCCCTTGACCGTCACCAGGGCACGAGCGCCCAGTCTGCGGCACACGGAGGCGATGAGGTCGCAGGCCGCGGTCGGGTCGAGGATCGGCATGCCGGTCAGGCAGAAGTAGATCGGCGGCTCGCCCTCGTCGAGCCAGTCGGTCAGCGCCGGGTCGACTGCCGCTTCGCCCCACGCCCCGCGCAGATGTGTGGGCAGGATCGGCGCGCCGACGACGGTCGAGCGGTCCGGCCAGTCCGCGGGTTTGGGCAGCAGCACCGGACTCACCATGTGCACCAGCGGGATCCCTTCCGCGCGGATGCGCCGGAACGGATTCTGCGGTTTGCCGGGCAGCCCCATCAGCTCGCGGACCCGCCGATCCATCTTGTGATACGCCACGCCATAGGTGATTTCGAACGCCGTGTAGCTGGCGAGGCGCAGTCGCCGCGACGACACCATCTTCTTGACGGTGAACGAGGACGGGAACTCCGCGGTGCGCTCGAGCGGATAGGGCAGCCCGCCGATCACCTGCTGCCCGGTCTTCTCCCGCCGCTCCATCGCCCACGGCAGCGTCGAGGCGCAGGACACGATCACATCCGCGGATTCGCAAGCACCACTGAGCACTTCGTGCATGCGCTCACCGCGTTCACCCGCGATGATCTTCACCGTATCCAGCATGATCTGCAGGAACGGCAGCGGATTGCCGGATGACAGACCGCGTTTGGCCGCGGGTGATTCCAGCAGTTCCGCGGAGTTGAACGGTATGACGTGCGGTTCGAAGCCCGAGCGCCGCACCACGTCCGCGTAGTTCTCGGTGGCGGTCATCTCGACATGGTGCCCGCGCGACCGCAATTCGTCGGCCAGGGCGAGATACGGCTGATGATCGCCGCGGGTTCCCGCGGTCAGCAATGCGATACGCATACTCTCGAATCCATTCGTGATCTCGTCAGTGTCTGATGTCAGCCGGCCGACAGCTCGTCGAGGAAGTCGACGATGTGCCCGAAGACGTCCAGCGCCGCACCGCGGCCGATGAACGTGTCGAGGTGGCCGTAGGACGGAATTTCGGTGTAGCGCACATCGACGCCGGGATTGCGCGCCGACAGCACCTCGTAGCAGAGCTTGTTGGAATCGACCCACGCCTCATTGCGACTGCCGGACAACAGCAGCACCGGGCAATCGATGCGATCGGCCGCGTCGAGGGCGTTCTCCGGGAGTGCCCGGTAGCGGTCGTCGTCGACATTCCAGCGGACGACGGCGTGCGCCAATTCCATTTGCCGCAGATGTGGGAGCACCGACAGCGGGACGGCACCGAACAGCTGGGCCAGCCGGTCGTGTGTGCGCGTGTCGAGGTGGTCGTGCTCGAAGAGCTTGGCGCCCATCCCCCAGCCGTAGTGCACGAGACGGCAGGTCGGGTCGGGGCAGTCGCCCTTGCGCGACAGCGCGGCGTAGAGGAGGGTGCGCCGCGACCACAGTCCGACCTTGCGGAAGTCGGATTCGAGGTGGGTGACGCGCGAGCCGAGCAGTTCACTGGCCACCAGCACACGCATGCGTGCCGACGTGCTGACCTTCGGAGTCAGGAACACGCCCTGTGCGACCACCCCTGCCAATCCGGGGAGCAGTCCGGCGGTCATGCTCAGCGACAGCGACAACGCGCCGATGCAGTGCGCCACCACGAACAGCGGCTGGTCCCCGATCCGCTCCTTGACCTGAGCGACCGCGGCAGGCAGGTCGTAGAGTGCGACGTCGTCGAAGGTGTACGGGCGCCCGGATTCGTTGTATGGCAGCGCGCAACTGCCCCGCCAATCCAGCAGCCAGGATTGATAGCCCGCATCAGCCAGCACGTCGGTGACATTCCGAATCTCGGGCAGCGCGAACATTTCCGACGACACCCCGTGCCCGTGCACCAGCAGCACCGCGGGCGCATCCGCCGGGCCGACGCGACGCAGCCGCAAGTCGACGCCATCGGCGGTCCGGAAGGAAATCACCTCTCCGGCAGCGAGTTCAGTGGATCTGCTGTCGGTCATCGGCGGTGCTCCTTACGCATCGCCCGGCGCAGATCCAGCAGATCGGTACCGACCCGCAGGACCGGTTCCATGAGGCTCTTGCCGAGCTGGCCACCGAACCAGCTGAGCCACAGCAGCTTCGCCAGACGCTGCTGTCGCTCGGGTAGCCGCGGATCGATCTCGATACCGTCGATCTGATCGGGCAGATAGGTGTGCATCGGCACCGCCACCTCGCCCGTATAGATCGCGGGCTCCCCGAGACGTCCGATCTCGATCATCTGTGTCCCGAGCTGGCGCACCAGACGCCGACGGGCGGCGGCGAACTTGTACCCTTGCAGCCACCAGCTGCCACCGGACGAATCGCGCAGTGCCAGCTGGTAATGCATGATCGGATGCCGCGTTTCGTGACGCAGCGGAATGCCGTCGTGCGGCCGGATCGTCGCCGTCCCTTCGACGGTCAGCGGCTGATCGTGCAACGCCGCACACAGCAATTCGCCGCTGACATCGAGGGTTCGCGCGCTGAAAGCCTGAGCACTACTCGCGACCGACAGCGACAACCGCAACTCACAGGGAATGTCGGCGGTCGCACCGATCGCTCCGATAGTCCCGGAAAGCGTTTCGTTGAACCGCAAGTAGGGCTCATCACCCGCACGCGGCCCCAGGCCTGCGATGGTCTCGAGCATCTTCCCGCGTGCCGCCGCCCCCGACGCGGGCGCGGGCAACCCTTGCGCCGCCACGAACGCATCGGTCCGCGCAGCTGTCGCAGGTGGCGCGGTCACCATGGCCGCGAGTTGTCGACGGGCCACGGGACTTTGCAGCACTTGCGCCAGTGATTCCAGCTCCGGCACCGGTTCTTCCCGGATTGCCCGCACCACGTCCTCACACCACTGCTCCCACTGCAGCACTCGCACACCCAAGCCACCCAGCGTGGTCTCGGCCACCACCTGCTCGAGTGAGGTCGGCGCACCGGTGAGGTGATAGGTTTGCCCCCATGCGCTCGGCGTAGCAACGATCTCCGCTGTCACCCGGCTCACCCAATCCACCGGTGCCGCATTCAAATACCGGAACCCTGGCACCGTACGAAATCGCAGGAGCGCCGCGGAGATTCCAGCATTGAGATCGCGCGGATTATGCGCCCCCGTCTCCGGATGACCACCGATCCCGCCCGGCCGCAGCACCGTCACCACGAGCCCATGCCGCGCCGCCCGCTCGAGCAACGCCTCGGCCGCCCATTTCGACCGGTCGTAACCGATCGGCAGCGCGGCAACATTGGCCGTCGGCTCATCCTCGCCGAGCGTGTCGGACTCGGACCCGTTGAACACCGCCAACGACGACACATGATGCAGCGGCTTCACCGGACCTGCACACGCCAACTCGGCAAGCGTCAACAGGCCCAGCACGTTCGTGCGCCGCAACGAGGGATACCCACGCAGGAAATCCACCGCCGCCCCCGCATTGACAATGGAATCAACCTCCCCCGCAAGCCTCTCCCACCGCCCGTCGGACAATCCCAGCCGAGCCTCCCGCAGATCTCCCGCGACCGCGGTAACCCGCCGCATTACCTCACGCGAGGACGGTAGCGAGAACTTCCGCAACGCTGCCCGCAGCCGCTCACCGGCTGCCTCATCATCGTCGGCCCGAACCAGGCACATCACGTGAGCTTCGCTGTGCCGCAACAGATCCAGGAGCAGGTGACTCCCGAGGAACCCGGTAGCCCCGGTCAGCAGAATCCGTTGCGGCGCAACCCGCTCCGGCGCAGCCACCAGCGGAAGCCGGTCGGCACCCGCAAGATCGATGAACAGCTGGGCGAGGTCGTCGGTGTCGGCTTCTTCGGTCGACCGCGAAGCCAGGGCTTCGGGGTGGTCGGCCAGCCAGCGGTGTGCCAATCTGCGCGGTCGTGCGTCGAAGAACACGGTGTCGAGATCGGGATCGATGCCCAGCTCACGGCCGAGTGCCGCCAGCAGTTCCACTGCCGCGAGGGAGGTGCCGCCGGCGTCGAAGAAGTCGGTGTCGTCATCCATCGCCGTCACAGCGAACCGATTCGCGACCGCGGTGATGGCCGCCGCCAGTGTGTCTGGGTCCCACTGCCGTGCGTCTGCAGGCGTGATGTCTGCTGCGTTGGTCTGCGGTGCGCCTTGCAGGTCCGTCCACAGCGTGGGTGCACCCGCGGCCACGGTCGCAGCTGCGGTCGCGGTCGCAGCTGCGGTCGCGGGCGCAGCTGCGGTCGCGGGCGCAGCTGCGGGTACGGGCGCAGCTGCGGGTACGGGTACCGGCGCGGGTGCGGTGCCGGTACGGGCGAGCAGGGCGGTGATATCCATTGCGGCGCTGCCGCGTTCGAGGCTTTCGCCACGCGCGCGGCGGTCCACGGCAGAGTTCCGTACGGAGTTGCGGTCGTCGGGATTGCTCACCGCTTCTCCCCCACCGTCTCGGCCAGACGCTCCCAGGATCGGAACTCTCGCAGGCGATCCGGGGACACCGCCACGTCAAGCCGTTGCCCGTCGTCGGTTGCGCCGGGCAGACGTGCGGCCAGTCGCCGGGCGGGTTCGTTGCGGGCGGTGTGCTCGACCACTATCCGAACCGTTGCGCACCCGAGGACGTCGGCGCGCTCGGCCGCCCAACTCAGCAGGCGTTCTTCGACACCGCGGCCGAGGGCACGGCAGCTCAGTTGCCAGCCGCTGACCCACAGCTCGTCCCCGTCCTTACGCAGGGCCAGGACCGAGATCAGTCCGTAGTCGCCGAAGCGGTCGCGTGCTGTCGCGGTCCACACCTCGCCCTCCACGCGCCACCGGTCGAGATCCTCGACGGTGACGGCGCCGAGGGTGAACTGGTTGGTTCGGCGCACGAGTTGGCGAGCCCGCTCGAGTGTGGCGTCGGCCAGTCGGTCGATATCCACTTCGAGTGCCAGTCGTTCCAGGAACTCCTCGAATTCCGTTGCCGCACGGACGGTGTCACGCTCGTGTTCTTCACGGTAGAAGTCGGCGCGCAGCCGGTCCTCCGCGGTCGCGGCGATCGGCGTCATCGGCCACAGTCGCGTGAGGAATGATTCGAGTTCCTCGGCAGGCGGGCACGTCGCCGATAAGACCTCGGGCAGTTGGGCTCGCATGCGCGCGACTTCGACGGGGTTGTCGTCGAGGTAGCAGAAGCTGTCGAGTCCCAGTCGCAGTGTGCGCGCGACCTCCTCGAGCCGCTCGGGCTTGCTGTCCCAGCCCGCGGAGATGGCTGCGAAATCGTTGCGTCGCAGTGGGCTTTCGGGTCGCTCCAGGATGGCCTCGACGATGTCGGCGTCGTTGTTGGTCACCAGTACCAGCAGGGTTCCCGCCGCACGCCACTGCGCGAGCCGCCGGGCCAGCGCCAGCCGTGGCGCATCGAAAACCACTGCCGTGGCGCCACTCTCACCTGCCGTGCCGCTCCACAGGGTGTCGTCGCCATCCACGGCGATCACCTTCGGCGCGGGCTCGGTCACGGCGTCGACGGTCGCGATCAGGGTCAGCGCCACGGCCGCCTGGAGCTCGGGCGAGAAGGGCATATGTGCCAGGACTTCGGTGCGTTCGTCGAAGGGGTTGTCCACCGGATGGTTCCGCGTCCACTCCCCTGACTCGAGCACCGCCACGCCCGCAACGTCGCGCAGTCGTTCGGTGACGAGCCGCTCCCACGCGAGCAGTCGTTCCTCGGTCCGCGCCGACGGCAGTATGCCGACGACGACCGGCTTACGCGTGCGTGCGGCCAAGTCGCGCACGGCCGCCGGATACTCGGCGGCGAGCTCAGCGAGTAGATCATCGGAGATCGCACCGAACCGCTCCAGATCGGCGGCGCGCAGCAACACGATGCCGAGCGCCGTCGAAGGCTGCGCGAAGACCCCCGCAGGGTCACGCAGGCCCGCCAGCACCTGGTGATAAGGCGCCTCCACGACACCGACCACCGCACCCGAGCCATCCAGCGCACCCGAAGCCTGCGCGGAAGCCGCCGACACCAGCTCGGGCAGCCTGCCCAGCGCGAAGGTCGCACCCAGCGCCACACGAACACCAGAACTCGGTTGCGGCGCAGAGGATTCAGGCCGCGCGGGTGCGCCCGGATCGGCAATCACCGCCTCGACCATCGACAGGTACTGTGCACCGAACTCGGCACAGGTATCCGCGTCAATGATGTCGCTGTTGTAGGTGAACCACACCTGCCCGGTGTCCGGCAGTACCGCCACCATGAGGTCGAGATCGGAATAGCCGGTGCTGACCGGCACCACCTCCGTCGCAGCGACTGCAGAGTTGGCGCGCAGATAGTTGAAATACACCTCGATCAGCGGTGCATTGTCGCGATGCAGCCCCTCCGCGGCCAACGCGGTGAGCACCTCGGCGAAGCCTGCACCGGGTACAAGCAGAGTTCGAAGCTGCTCACCGGTACGGCGCAGCACGTCGACGACCAGTTCATCGGCTGGCACCGCCGCCGGGAACGGCACGGGCACACCGAAATACCCGACGGCGTCGGTCGCATCGGCATGCATCCGGGTGTCCACCGGCACCGCCAGCGCGAACCGATCAACCTGTTGCCGCCGTGCCAGCAGCACGGTCAGCGCGCCGAGGAAGATCGCCGCGGGAGTGAGCCCGAGGTCGCGAGCGCGGTCCGCAACCCGGTCATGCAGCCCGCCGGGCATTTCGAGCGCGATCGCGCCCGCACCGTAACTGCGCTGCGCTGGACGCGGATTCGCAAGCGTCAGCTCGAGGCGGCGCACGCCCGCGAACGCTTCACGCCACCGGCCGGTCGCAGCGTCGCCGCGGTCGCGGCCGTTCGGCTGCGCCGCCAGCAACTGATGCATGTCGCGGTTGGTCACCACGTCGCCGAACAGCGCACCAGTCAACTGCGCGTCGCCATGCCGCGCACCGGACAACTCCGGGTCGGTATGCCGCGCACCGTTCAACTCCGGGCTGCCGGGCTGCACTCCGGACAACTCTGCGGCGAGCTCACCGGCGACCAGCAGCATGGACTGCACGTCGCTCATACTGTGATGGGCGCCGAAAAGGAGCACCGGATTGGCGGATTCGGCGTCGAGCAGTTCGAAGCGCCAGAGCGGACCGGTCTCGAGGTTGAACGGGCGGGCCATCAGCTGCCGGAAACGCTCCTGTACGACAGCGTCATCGAGGTGATCGAGTTCGCGCCATGCCGCGAGGTCGCCCGGCTCGCGGTGGATTTCGAGCTGTCGCCCGTGCTCGGCGCTGGGCCGGATGGTGGTGCGCAGCGCGGCGTGGCGGCGGGCCAGTCTTGTCAGTGCCTCCGACAGCTGGGGCCGGGTGATGCGTGCGGGCAGTCGTACGGCGACGCCGCCGGTCTGGGCGGCGCTGGGGATGCCGAGTTGCTCGGTGCGCAGCAGACGCATCATGTCCCGCGTCACCGGGAGCACTTCGACGTCGGGTACCTCGGCGGATTCCGTCTCCGAGGCGCTGGAATCGCTCTGCCGCAACACTTCTCCGAGGAGATGGCCGGCGAGGTCGGTGAGGTTCTGTTCGGCCAGGATGGCACCGAGTGGCACCGAGATTCCGGTGTGCTCGCGCACTTTGTTGCGCAGTTCGATTGCCATCAACGAGTCCAGGCCCAGGCTCTGGAAGGTCTCCTCGGCCGAAACTGTCTCGGTTCCGGAGTGGCCGAGCACTTGTCCGGTCCATTCGGCGATCGCGGATACTGCGAGCGCGATCGCCTCCGTGCGCGGGAGCGACCGAAGTTGTTCGGCGAAGCGTGAGTCCGCGACGATGTCGGCGGTCGAGTGGTCGGCGACGGCGCGGCGTGCCGCTCGGCGGACCAGTCCGCGCAGCAGCGGCGGCACAGCAGGAGAGCGCCGCAGCACGTCGGTGTCGAGCAGCAGCGGTACCAGCATCGGATCGTCGACACGCAGTGCCGCATCGAAACACGCCATGCCTTGCGGTACTGAGAACGCGCGTACACCCGCGCGTTCGATGCGCCGGATGTCGGCTTGTGCGTAGTGGTCGTGCATATCGACCTCCCACGCACCCCATGCCAGCGACTGGGCAGGGAGCCCGAGCGCTCGCCTGCGCAATGCCAGCGCATCGAGATACGCATTGGCGGCCGCGTAGTTGGCCTGCCCGGGCGTGCCGAAGAGCCCGCCCGCCGCGGAGAACAGCACGAACATCGACAGATCGCGATCGGCCGTCAGCTCGTGCAGGTGGTGTGCCGCATCGACTTTGGGGCGCAGCACGCGGTCGAGTCGCTCGGGGGTCAGTGAGCCGAGCACGCCGTCATCGAGTACGCACGCTGCGTGGACCACTCCCGTCAGCGGCACGCCGTCGAGCAACTCGGCCAGCGCCGATCGGTCGGTGATGTCGCAGGCGGCGAATCGCACCCGCGCGCCATGGTTTTCCAGGTCGTCGTGCAGCTCGTGGCCGCCCGGGCCTTCGATGCCGCGACGGCTCACCAGCATGAGATCTCGAACGCCGTACGCCTCCACCAGATGGCGGGCCAAGGCCGATCCGAGCCGCCCGGGCGCTCCGGTGACCAGAACGACTCCGTTACCGACGGCTGTCCTGCCTTCGGGCACCCGCCCGGCCGGCCTCGGCAATCGGGCCAGCCGTGGCCGGTACGCGGCACCGTCGCGCACGGCGAGCTGTGCTTCGCCGGTGGCGAGGAGGGCGGGGATATCCAGTTCCGAGTCGGTCGTGTCGATCAGCACGATGCGGCCCGGCTGTTCCGACTGTGCCGAGCGCACCAGCCCCCAGGCGACCGCGCCCGCGGGATCCGGAACCTGCGAACCGATCCCGGAGCCGACGGCAACGGCGCCGCGTGTGCGGACCACCAGAGTCGTCCGTTCGAATCGGCTGTCGGCGAGGATCGTTTGCAGCGAGGCCAGGACGTATCGGGCGGTTTCGTGGACCTGCTCGGGTGAGTCACCCGCAGGTACGGAAAGAATGATCGCATCGGCGGACGCGGCCGCAGGAGAGTTCCACTCGCATACCGTGAGTGCCCGCTCCGGAGTCGGCAGCGCAAGTTCCGGCCACTCCATACGGAACAGGCGGCGGTGCGCGGCGGCGACCGACGCGGCGTCCCACTGTGCGGCAGCGACCGGGCGCAGTAGCAGCGAGCCGGCCGATACCACCGGGCGTCCGTTCCGGTCGGTGGCGGACATGGTGATGGTGTCGGCGCCCGAACGAGTCAGCCGGACGCGCAAACTCGTTGCGCCCGAGGCCCACAGTGCGACGTCGGTCCATACGAAGGGCAGTAGTGCATGCGCGCTGTCGCCAGCGAACAGGGCGGTGGCGTGCAGCGCGGCGTCGAGCAGGGCCGGATGGATGCCGAATCGCGCGGCGTCGGCGTGCGCCGATTCGGCGAGTTCGATATCGGCGAAGATTTCATCGTCCCGCCGCCAAGCCGAGCGCAGCGCACGGAACTGCGGGCCGTACTCGTGGCCGCGCGCGAACAGCTCGCTGTAGAGGGTCTCGACATCGACGCGCACCGCGTCGGCGGGCGGCCAGGCCGATGAATCCGCCTGCGGTGGAATCGTTTCGGATTCCTCGGCCAGGCGGCCGTCCGCATGCAGCGTCCAGCCGGCGTCGGGGTCGTTCTCGTCGCGGGCATAGATGCGCACGGTCCGGTGCTCTTCGGTGCCGCCGACGACCGTCTGGATTCGTACGGCGCCGCGCTCGGGCACCAGCAGCGGGGCACGCAACACGAGCTCGCGCAACACTGGGCTGTCCACCTCGTCGCCGGCCCGGATCGCCATTTCGACCAGGGCAGCGCCGGGCAGCAGCACCGCGTTCGGTCCCGCATGATCGGCCACCCAGGGCTGCAGGCGGCGTGAGAGTCGCCCGGTCAGGATGACGCCGTCCGAATCCGGTTGCGGCACCACCGCGCCCAGGACAGGGTGCGCGACCTCTTCGAGGCCGAGCGCGGCGGTATCGCGGTTGCTGCGTTCGGTCCAGAATCGGCGTTCGTCGAAGGCGTAGGTGGGCAGGTCAACCCGGCCGTATTCCGGAACCGAACCGGTCCAGTCGAGTTCGTGGCCCGCCACGTAGAGGGCGGCTTGCGCTCTGGCGAGGCTGGTGGGTCCGTCCTGGTCGCGTACCAGGGAACCGACCGCCACCACTTCGCGGTCGAGGCTCTCGGACACCGATTGCACTGCCGCGGTGAGCGAAGGATGCACACCTAGCTCGACGAAGTATCGGAAGCCGTCGGCGATCATGCGCTCGATGGTGGGCATGAACAGTACGGTCTGGCGTGCGTTCTGATACCAGTAGGCAGGGTCGATCGGCTCGCTCGGCACGAGTTCGCCAGTCACCGTCGAATACCACTGTGTGGCAGGTGCATTCGTGGTGATATCGCCCAGCTCGGCCAGCAGTGGTTCGCGGATGGTTTCGATCAGTCGGCTGTGCCCGCCGAAGCCGATGCCCGCGGCGCCGAGTCTGGTGTAGACGCCCTCGCGGTCGAGTTCGGCCAGCAATTCCTCGACCGCAGCCTGTTCACCGGTCACGATCGTCGAGCGCCGGACATTGACGGCCGCGACCGAGACTCGCCCGTCGCGATCTGCCAGCCGGCCGCGAACCTCGTCCACGGGCAGGCCGACGAGTGCCATCGCGCCCGGTTCGGGAACGGCGTGCATCAGGCGACTGCGCGCGACGACGATCCGTGCGGCGTCGCCCAATTCGAGCACTCCGGCACAGTAGGCGGCGGCGACCTCGCCTTGCGAGTGACCGACCACCGCGTCCGGGGTTACACCCGCCGCGCGCCAGACTGCCGTGAGTCCAGCCATGGCCGCAAACAACAGCGGCTGCACGATGGGCGATTCCAGCAGTTCCGCCGCGGTCAGCTCGGCGAGCTTGTTGACCAGGGACCAGCCGAGCAGTGCCCCGAATACCTTGTCGCACTGCTCGAATTCGGCGCGGAACTCCTCGGAGCAGGCGAGCATGTCGCGCGCCATTCCCACCCACTGCGAGCCCTGCCCGGGGAATATGAACGCCGTCTTGGCGTTGGTGAGCACCGCGCCCGCACCGACGATGACATTCACTGAGGACCCGCCGTCCACGAGCTCGCGCAGCCCAGCGACCATTTCGTCCCGATCGGCCGCCACTACAACGGCGCGACGTTCGAACTGCGTGCGCTGCAATGCCAGTGCGCGTGCGACCGGTCCCGGCGTCAGTCCTGGTTCGGCGATCACCAGGTCGAGCAGCCGCTCGGCCTGACCGTGCAACGATGCCTGGCTGCGAGCCGAAATCGGCAGCAGCGCAACACCACTCCGGTCATGGCCTGAAGTCTCCGGCGCTGCCAAGGACTCGGCCGGCGCCTCTTCGAGGATCAGGTGCGCGTTCGTGCCGCTGAGCCCGAAGGCGCTCACCCCGGCACGCCGCGGCCGATCACCGCGCCGCCACGGCAGCGCCTCCGCGGCCACGGCGACCCCACTGCGCTCCCAATCGACATGCGCCGACGGCACACCCGCATTCAAGGTGGCGGGGATGCGCTCATGCTGCAGTGCGAGGACCAATTTGATGACACTGCCGACGCCTGCCGCGGCTTGTGTATGTCCCACATTGGATTTCAGCGATCCGATGCCGAGCGGACGGGCCGGATCACGACCGGGCCCGAACACTCGCGCGAGCGCCCGCGCCTCGATCGGATCCCCGAGCGCGGTACCGGTGCCGTGTGCTTCGACGTAGTCGATATCGTGCGGCGCCAGACCCGAAACGCACAGCGCCGAACGCAGCACCTGTTCCTGTGCAGCACCGTTCGGCGCGCTGAGCCCCTGGCTGCGCCCGTCCTGATTGACCGCGGAGCCACGGATAACCGCGAGGACCCGGTCTCCGTCACGGCGTGCGTCACCGAGCCGTTTCAGCAGCACCAGCCCCGCGCCCTCGGCCCACACCGTCCCGTCCGCATCGGCGGAGAAGGGCGCACATCTGCCGGTCGGTGACAGCACGCCCAGCTTGCACAGCTCGATATGCGCGATCGGCGACATCAGCAGCGTGGCACCACCCGCCAGGGCGAGATCGCATTCCCCCGATCGCAATGCCTGCATCGCCGAATGCATCGCGACGATCGAGGAGGAGCAGGCGGTGTCCATGGTCACCGCCGGACCGTGCAATCCCAGCGTGTAGGAGATCCGTCCGGAGGCGACACTGGGCGAAAGTCCTGTTCCGACTTGACCATTGAGCTGCTCGGGCGCGGGATCGGCGAGATAGCCGGTGCTGTACACGCCGAGGTACACGCCGGTCTGGCTGCCGTGCAGAGTGCGCGGATCGCGACCGGATCGTTCGATCGCCTCCCACGCCAGCTGCAGCATGATGCGCTGCTGCGGATCCATGACCGCGGCCTCGCGCGGCCCGATGCCGAAGAACGCGGCGTCGAAGCGATCGATGCCGTCGACATAGCCGCCGCGGAAGGTGTAGGCCTTGCCGGTCGCGGTGGTGTCGGGGTCGTACAGGCCGTCGATGTCCCAGCGACCCACGGGCACTTCACCGAGCGCGTCACCGTTGCCGTCGAGCAGTCGCCACAGTGCTTCGGGCGAGTCTGCTGCGCCGGGGAATCGGCAGGCCATCGACAGAATCGCGATCGCGTCATCGTCCGAGTCGTCCTCGCGGACATCCGCACGCTCGTCTGTCCCGTTGTCTGCGGGCTCGGCTACGTCGCCGTGCGCGGTCTCGATTCCCGGTGCGATCGGCGCGGCGGGTGCCAGCGCCATGGCCACGCCGTCGATCGTGGGATGGTCGAAGAACATGTTGGTGTCGACGAAGCTGCCGACGAAGTCGGACAGCTCGATCACGAGTTCCACCAAATCGTGTGAGCCCAAACCGAATTCGACCAACGGCAGATGCACGTCGATGCGCTCGGGATCCAGTGCCGCCTGCCGCGCGATCTCGAGCACCAGCCAGGATCGGATCGCCTCCGCGGACGGACCTGTCGCCGCGTCCTCGGCCTCCGCACGCGGCGCTTCCGGTTCATAGTCGAAGAGCTCGTCTTCGGGTGAACGCAGCGGACCAGCTGTCAGCGTGAGCAGTTCACCGGAGAGGTAGGCCGCCCGGCACGCCGATCGCTGAATCTTGCCGCTGCTGGTCTTGAAGATCGTGCCCGGCCGGATCAGCAGCACCGTCGCGAGCGTAAGCCCGTATTCGGCCGAGACCGCGCCACGCACAGCGCCTTCGATCGCGGCCAGCTCGTCGGGGTCTTCGGTGCGGACCTCGGCCACCACCACCGGCTGCTCCGCCCCTGCGAGTTCGACGGAGAACGCCGCGACACAGCCCGGCCGGATCCCGCTGTGCGCGGCCTCGACGGTCGATTCGATGTCCTGCGGATAGTGATTGCGCCCGTCGATGATCAGCAGATCCTTGCGCCTGCCGGTGACGAACAGTTCGCCGTCGGAGCGGATTCCGAGATCACCCGTACGGAGGTAGCGGCGCTCGTCGCCAGGCAACTTCGCCCCGAACACTTCCTCGGTAGCTTCGGCATCGCGAAAGTACCCGGCGGCAACGCTCTTTCCAGTGACCCAGATTTCGCCTTCGATCCCGTCGGCGCGTTCGACACCTTGCTCGGGGTCGACGATTGCGATCGATATGCCCTCGACCGGTCGCCCGACCCCGACCCACTCCCGGCGCGAGCCCGCACCCTTAATCTCGCGAACCGTCGGCGCCTCGGTGGTCGACGAAGCAGTCACGATCAACGTGGCCTCGGCCAGCCCGTACACGGGCTGATGGGCTTTCGCACGGAATCCGGCCCCGGCGACCGCGTCGGTGAACCGCCGCATGGTCGCGGCCCGCACCGGCTCGGAGCCATTGAACGCCACCCGCCACCGAGTCAGATCCACCCCATCGAGCTGCGCGGGCGTGATCTTGCGCGCGCACAGCTCGTAAGCGAAGTTCGGGCCGCCGCTCGTGTGCGCGCGATAAGTGGAGATCGCCTGCAGCCAACGCTCGGGCCGCTGCAGGAAGTGCAGCGGCGACATCAGCACCGAATGCGCGCCCAGGTAGATGGTATGCAGCAGTGGCGCAATGAGTCCCATATCGTGGTACATCGGCAGCCAGCTGGCGAACAGCGCGCCATCCCACGAGTCGGCGATCGTGCGGTCGTGACCGAGCCCGTCGGCCAGCGCGGCCTGATTGTGCAGCAGGTTCTCGTGCGTGAGCAGGACACCGCGCGGCGCGCTGGTCGACCCGGACGTGTACTGGATGAACGCCACCGATTCCGGTCCGAGATCCGGCTCCCGCCAGCGCATTGCCTGATCACTGCCGATCAGGTCGGTGGCCAGCCACGGCACGGCAGCCAATTCGGGAATCTCGCTGTACAACGCCGCCGCATCCGCGACGACCTTCTGCGGTGCCAGCACCACATCGACTTCGGCGTGGGTGACCATGCGCCGCAGCCGCCGCAGTGACCGGTTGTCCCATTCGGGCAGTGGCGCAGGCACCGCCACCACGCCGGCCGCCAGGCATCCCAGGAACGCTTCGGCGAATTCGCGTCCCGCCGGATACAGCAGCAGCGCCCGCGGCGCCGAATCGCGCCGCGGCACCGATTCCTGTAGTGCGGCGCCGATCGCGCGCACCCGCAATCCCAGCTCGCCGTACGAGATTTCGCGGACGACACCGTCGACGTCGCCACTGTCCAGGAACCGGTACACCAACTCGGTGGGCCGATTCTCGACCTGAGCGAACAGTGTTTCGACGAAAGTGTTGACCACGAACTGCTTCCTCTAACAAGAAACCTGAGCCACGACAGAGCTATCTTTACACCACCCAACCGAACTCGGCGAGATCAACAATCGCGCGGAAGGCCCCGAAAAATAGGGGCAGTGTGAAACGACACTCATTGTGGCCGAGGGAATTTCATGTTTGCGCGGAGCTGATCCAGCAGTGAGGATGGCTGCGTGTCACAGACCGCGATTTCGCTGAACCAGCTGCCCCGACTACGCACCCGCCATTTCGGCCGGCTCGGCGGATTATTGCGGCCCGGCACGCATCAGTCCCCATTGCTGGACCTGGGAAAACGGTTCGTGGTCTCGGCGCCGGGATTTCCCACCATGCTCGTCACCCACGACATGGACGATGTGCGAGAGGTATTCGCCAACCACGACGACTTCTCGATCGGGCAACTGCTGAGCCGCCTGTCCAGCCATGACCGCATGTTCGGCAAACAGACGCTGATCTTCCTCGACGGCGACGCGCACCGGCGGGAACGACGACTGTTTTCCCCGCCGTTCCAGAGCAAGGCGTTGCGCTCGTATGAGGACCTCATGGTGGAGGTGGTCGAGCGTGAGCTGCCGAATTGGCCGGTGGGAGAACCGATCGAGTTCCTGCGGGTCGGCTACGACCTGGCGATAGGTGTGCTGCTCGGTGTCGTCTTCGGCGATGTGGCGCCGGGCCGCCGGGAGCGGCTGCAGGAAGCGGTCAAGCAGTGGTTCGGTGAAATCGAAAGCCGCGGTTTCCTCGCCGTCACCTTGCTGACGCCACTGTTCGGCGGCTACACCCCGCCCTACCCCCCGCTGCAGCGCCGCGAAGCCGATGTCGATGCGGTGATCATCGAGGAGATCACCGCGCGCCGAGCCGCGCCCGGACAGGCCGCGGACCGCCGGGACATGCTGGCCCGCTACATCGATACCGACCTCGATCAGCACGACGATGTCGCACTGGCCCGCAATATGCGCGGAGTCCTGCTGGGCGCCTATGAAACCACCGCGATCACCCTCGGCTGGATCGCCGCCATGCTGGCCGCACACCCGGAAGCCATGGCCGAATTGGACGCGGCCGCCGACTCCGGCGACCAGGACCGCCTCGACGCCTACCTCGATGCCGTGGTCGCCGAAACCATGCGCCTGCGCCCGGTATCGCCTTTCACCGGTCGGCGGGCGCTACGCGACACGGTGATCAACGGTGTCGCAATCCCCAAGGGTGCCATGGTCATCGTCCCGGTTCTGCTCATCCACGAGTCCGAACAGCACTACCCCGACCCGTTGACCTTCCGCCCCGAACGCTTCCTCGACGATCGCCCCAACGGTCACACCTGGCTGACTTTCGGCGCCGGTCCGCACCGCTGTCTGGGCGCGGCGTTCGCGCTCGCCGAGGCGCGAATCCTGTTCCGCGTCATCCTCGAACATCGCCGTATCGAGACAACTCCCGGCTACCTCGAGCCCCCGCGCCGCTTCCACACCGGCCTCAGTCCCGCCGACAATGCCCGCATCACCCTGCTACCCCGCTGACTTCGGCGCGGGAGTGCGGGCCGGGCGCGCCGAGACCCCGTTCCACACCGACTTGGAGCCCGACTCCCCGATCCGGTAAATCTGCACTGTCGCACCGACACTCGCGGCGATCGTGAGAACAGCGACCGCTCCGACGAGCACCTTCGACAACGACCGCCCGCGAGTCTCGAAGTAGTGCACGGCGGCCACGAGCCCGACCGTGATCATCAGCGCGACAGCGAAGTAGATGAACGTGTCGCCGAGATGGGTGTGCGTGTGCAGGTTCGGGTTGCGCCCGACCCGCTTTTCCAGCCACTCCCCCGCATCGGTCGTGATCGGTGTCAGCACCGCCACGCTCACCGCCAGCACGAGGGTCAGCCACACCAGCCGGCGGCGAGCCGCGGGCCACACCGCCGACAGGATCGCGAGTATCGCCGTCAACGGCACCAGCACCACGATGAAATGCACCAGCAGGATGTGGGCCGGCAGGCCATTGAACGTCGACATAGGAAGCTTTCTCGCGAACGGATCGGTCGCGTAAAGCTTTCACATCGTCGCTGTGACGACGCTGAGCCCGGTCGGTGAAACCGCCGTCGACTGGCGGCAAAGCCCGCTGCGTTTCCCGGGTTCGAGGAGGGACCGTCGACAACGATGGGGTCACCGTCCACTACGTGAAGGGCGGGCAGGGGCCGGCGATCGTGCTGCTGCACGGGTGGCCGGAGGACCTGCACGCTTTTCAGAAGGTCGCGCCCGATCTGGCCAAGGACCACACCGTGGTCGCGGTCGATCTGCCGGGCTTCGGCGATTCGGGGTTCGCCAGATCGGACGACGGCTATCAGGCTTTGGCCGTCGCGAGCGACGTCCACGCGGTGGCGCAGAAACTGAGCCTCGGCCGCGTCGACATCATCGGCCATGACTGGGGCGGTGCGATCGGGCTGGCATATGCCGCCGAATACCGTGCCGACGTGGCACACCTGGCGATTCTCGAGGCCCCGCCGACCGGTGACTACCTCAACCAGGTCCAGACCAAGCCCGGGACCTTCTGGTGGGATTGGCTGGCCAACGGCCCGAAGAATGATCTGGCCGACCAGCTCATCGAAGGCAAAGAGCCGAACTTCTACGGGTCCTTCTACCGAGAGGCCGACGGGGACATCGACAAATCCGAGAGCGACGGGCTGATCGCCGCGTACAGCAAGCCCGGCCGCACCCATGCCGGTCTCGAGTACTTCCGCCAACGACGGCCTGAACAGGTCCCGGCACCGATTGCTAGATCCCAACCCGAGCAGGGTGCCGCCGACCGTTTGAGCGGCGCCGTCGGCGCGGACGAGCAGCTCGTCATCGGCGGGCATCCGCAGCGCCTCGCCCATACCGCTGCCGCACCGGATTCCGGTGCGGCAGTTCACAACGCCGACAGCACAGTGCGGTAGGTCAGCCAGCCCACCACCGAATGCGCGTCGCGATCGAGCACCGGCATGCCGGTTGCTTCGGCGCGGCCGAGGGCGTCGAGGGCCTCGGCCAAGGACGCGGATTCGGTGATCTTGGCGGGCATCACGGCGACGTCGCCGACGGTGCCGTGGTCGGACTCGGGGTTGGACAAGGCCTCGGCGACCGAGCGCGCGGTGACGCACCCGTGGTAGCGGCGATCGGCGCCGACGACCGGCAGAATTCCGTTGGCCGACACCACGACCGCGTGATTCGCTTCGGCCAGCGGCGTGTCGGCCGGGATCGGCTCGGGCATCGGTTCCATCACCGTGCCGACCGTCGCCGAGTCGAGGCGAGTAGCCGAACGGTGGTGTGCCGCATCGAGATCCAC
>NZ_JBIRVQ010000022.1:0-131033 GCF_044386975.1 Nocardia sp. NPDC020380
TCTTCGTTGTAGTTCTTGGACATCGGGTAGATCTTCTCGCTTTCCCTGGTCTGAGACCAAGATCAAGCGTGTCCACTACCCGGGGTCAAGGCCCGTACGCGGCGCCGACTTGTACGGCCACAGATCACTACCGCACACGCACGCCACCACGATGCGGATCACCGCATCGGTGGGATTCTGGATCTTCGGGTCCTCGACGTCCTCGACACGAACGTCACCGGCCTGATGGAGCAGCGTTGCACGCATAGTCGAACCACCTTCCTTCGATTCTCGAGACGTTCCTGCGCTGTTCAAACTATGACCTACAGCCACAGCACCCCACCACGCCGCGGTGTTCGGGGGAGCGCCCAGCGGGGGTGCGACACGGCCCCTCAGAGATGAGGCATGCCCGTCACGATCGGGCCAGACTGGACGTCATGGCAGAACAGCGGCCCCGCGACACCGGCACCGAACTGGGGCGATTCCTACGCGCCCGTCGCACCCAGCTGTCTCCCGCCGACGTCGGCTTCACAGCCACCACAGGCATCCGCCGCACCCCCGAACTACGCCGCGAAGAAGTCGCCGCCCTGGCCGGAGTGAGCATCGACTACTACACCCGCCTCGAACGCGGCAAAGAAACCCGCCCCAGCCCCGCCGTCGTCGACGCCCTCGCCCGCGCCCTCACCCTCGACCCCGACGAACACGAACACCTGATCGACCTGGCCGCCCACGCCGCCCGCCAAGCCCCGCAACCCCCACCCACCCCCAGCCGCACCGTGGCACCCAAAATCAAACTCGTCCTGGAAACCCTGCGCCCCAACCCCGCCTACATCACCAGCCGCACCCTCGATATGCTCGATCGGCATCGTTCGCAGGTTTGTTGGCATGAACCGTTCCTCTGCAGGCTCGGTGTCTGCCGAGGCAGATCGATGGGCAAACGTCGTTACTTAGGACGATGTCGTCCCGAATCGCCGAAACTGCGAGAGACTGGGGGCAGTTCGACATCAAGCCGCATACGCCAGGGGAGATTGTCATGTCCAAGCCTTCGTCCAGCTATCCCAGTGTGGTGCCGGTGGGGGTGGATACCACCCGTGCCAGCATCGCGCGCGTCTACGACGCGGCGCTGAACGGAAAGGACAACTTCGACATCGATCGCGCTGTACTGGATCAGGTGCGGACCGTAGCGCCCGGAGTAGCCGAATTGGCTTGGGCCAACCGCGATTTCCTCATCCGCGCCTGCCGATTCCTGGCCCGCGAGACAGGCATCGATCAGTATCTGGATCTGGGCTCGGGCCTGCCCACCGCCGAGAACACCCATCAGGTCGTCCAGCGGATCAATCCGGATTCGACTGTCGTCTACGTCGACAACGACCCCATGGTGCTGGCCCACGCCCGGGCGCTGCTCGCGGGGCATCCGAAGACCGACATCGTCGAGGCCGACATCTTCCGGCCCTTCGAGGTGATGAAGAACCCCGAGATCCGGGAACGAATCGACTTCGATCGTCCGGTGGCGCTGTTCCAGATCGGCACCCTGCATCACTACCTCGGCGATGACGTCGATGCCATGATGGGCACCTACATAGACGCGCTGCCATCAGGCTCGTACGTAGCCATCGCCCACTTCTACGATCCCGAGGTTCCGGAATACAGCGAGTTGGCCCGCGCAATGGAAGACAAGTTCGTCCACAGCCCCATGGGCTCAGGCCGCTTCCGCACCCGCACCCAGATCAAGAGCTTGTTCGGCGACCTGTCCATCGTCGAGCCCGGCCTGGTTCTCTGTGACAATTGGTGGCCCGACGGCCCGCGCCTCCGCAGCCTCTCCACTGTGCGCAACTGCATCATGGGTGGCGTCGGCATGAAGCGCTAGGCTCACTACCCAGGCGAAACTTGTTCTGGGAGTGGGTATGAGGCGTGTTCGCGCAGTCTGGGGAAGCTTACTTTTCACCATTGTCGTGCCGGGAACCGTTGCCGCGTTGCTGCCGTGGTTCCTCACGCACTGGCGGAGCGGCCGAGATCTACCACAAGACATCGGTTTCCGAATCGCGGGCATCGTACTGATTGTGGCTGGGCTGCCCGTCCTGCTCCATGCGATCTACCGTTTCGCGATTGAAGGTTCGGGCACACCGGCGCCGATCGCTCCCACAGAGCACTTGGTGGTCGGTGGCCCGAACCGATTCGTGCGCAATCCGATGTATATCGCGGTCGTGACGATCATCGTCGGTCAGGCCGTGCTGCTCGGACGCGCCGAACTCCTCTGGTACGCAGCGATTGTCGCCGTCGGGCAGGTGCTGTTCGTCCACCTGTACGAGGAGCCCGCCCTACACCGACGATTCGGCGAGGATTACGAGCGCTACCAGCGCGAAGTGCCTGCCTGGATCCCCCGGCGAACACCGTGGGCGCCCACGGGCGGATAGCATCCAGACCCCTTGCGGGCAACCGATTTTCGGGTCGGGTTGCGACGCTTGTGAGCGGCCGCGCAGGGTGTAAGGAAACCGCTAGTGGATATGGCGGAACCGCGAGATCCGTGGGTACTTTTACGCCTTGTCTTCAGTCGAAAGAGGGGTCGTGGGAACGCCAACGGTCAGTCAGGTCAAGGCTCTCGATGTGAGTCCGCTGCTCAGCCTCGCCGACGAATGGCGTCAGGGACATCAGGCCGCGAGCGGGCATCAGGTCACTGTCGCGTCGAATGTCGCAGGTTCGCAGGACTTCTGGCGCAGCGCTGGCGGTGACCTCATGCGGGATCGGCATGGCAAGACCGATGACTTCCTGACGCACACGATCGATGCGCTCATGGCGGGCGACAGTGCTGCTCGGGACGGGCATGCGGCGATCACGACCAGCCATCAGCAGGCGCAGAACAAGATTCAAGACGCCGAGGATGCAGGGTACAAGGTCAACGAGGACGGATCGGTGCATCTGTCCACCGCGCAGAAGCTCTTCTCGGCGGCGCTGGGACCGGTCGCGAGCCTGCTGAGTCTGGGCTCGATGTCGCGAGGTGCGTCGCACCACAGCAACATGATCATGTCGGCCCTGGGCTCGCTGGGGGACACCCTGGACAATGCCGCGCACAGCATCACGGGCGCGTTCCAGGGTTTGGCCTCGATGACCGGTATCGGCGGAGGACGCCGGCCCGACTATTACACCGTCGACTTCGGTGCGTTCACACCATGGTTGATAGGTGGCGGAGGGGTGCTCACGGTCACGCGTGACGGGCATGTTTATATCGGTCCGCAGATCGGTATCGGCACACCAGGAGACATCGAACTTCCGACGGCGCGGGCGGGCTGGATCGATGAGGGCAAGACTCCGTCCTCGCCGGACATCGACAGCTATGTGCACGGCTGGGGTGTCACGGCGTCCGGCCAGGCCGGTCCCGGCGTGGTCGGATCCGTCGGCGAAACCTGGGGTGGCATACCCGATTTCACGCACGGCAAGGATTTCTCCACGGAGATCGGTGGCGGTCTGGGAACCCCCGGTGCTGCGCTGACCGGCAGTTACATGTTCAGGATCTGGTGACATGAAATACGTGGGCTACACAATTCTGATCCTGGTGGGTCTGGGTGTTTCGACCCTCGGGCTCATGCTCGTCCTGAACGTTCGTGATCTGGCCACCCGGCTGGTCGCCTATGGCCGCACGCATTCGCCCTCGAGCCGAGGCTTTCCCACGCTGCCCGGCGGCATCGCATTGATCCTGGTCGGCCTGCTGATCGTCGTATTGACCTTCACGAAAATAGTTCTAGGGAGATGACAATGGGGGATGGATCAGTCGAGGTACACCCCGAATCCGTGCTGAAACTCGGCGGCACCTTCGCTACCGCCGGTAGCGGAATCGGGGAGATCACCACACACAAGGCGCTGCCCGGCGTCGAGACCGGCTTGAACGGAACCGCTGTTCCTGGCGTCTGCCATTTCGGCGCCGGCATGGGCGCGCTGGCCCTGCAGGCCCTTGCGGAACATCTCGGCGCTCTGGGTGAGCACTCGGTGACGGGTGCTGTCGAGTACACGGGCACCGACTATCGAAGTGCGGAGGCTTTCGGCAATGTTCAGGAATGAATCCGGCGGCCCGCACAGGAGGATCGGGTGACCGAATCACTGTCCACCCAGATGGACCGCCTCGCCGATGCGGTGACGAACACCCACTTCTCAGTCGAATCCGAGGGCATCTCGGTTGATGTCCAGGCGAACGGCCACGTCATCGCCCTCGAGATCGACGATGCTTCGATTCTCGACAGTCGCCGTCTCGGCCCCCTGATCGCCGAGTTGATCAACGAGGCCCGCGATCGAGCACAGGCCCAGGTCGAAGACCTGGTGACCCAAGTCCAAGCCGATCCTCGCGTCGCGACAATCGTTGAGCAACTGAGTGATACACCCGAACGCAGCCTCCCGTACAACGCCCAGGACCAATGGGACGAGGACTATCAGTACCGCCCGAAGTCACAAGTCTTCGACGAGTGAGCGTTTGAAGCCCGTCCCCGGCACGATTGTGAGCCCGTAAATGATTCGTCAAAGCGGGTTCGGAAATCTTGCCGGGGACTGCTCGATGCGGTGATATCCCAGTGTGAACAAAACCATCGGCTCTGACCGCGCCGTGCGCGCCGTCGCCGATGCTGCCCGGCATCGGGCCGAGCAGATGCCCTCCGCGCTGGAGCTTTTCGGGTTCCAGAGTGAGGACGAGCCGCCGAGTCCGGCGTAGCCAGCTCGTCATTCCCTTGCCGCGCAGCATATTTGCGCAGTCATATCGCCGTGTCAGTGCGATGTTCCACCCTTCCGCGAATGTCTTCGCGTACTTCTCACGTGCTCCCGATTCCGGGGCACGCCTCTGATGATCGGAGAGCTATGTCCGTAAGCCCGTCCAGCACCCGCACCGTCGTCGTGACCGGGGCAGATACCCGCCTCGGTTTCGCGACAGCGCAGCGGGTGATCGCCGACGGTGACACCCTCATCGCGCACATCCTGGACAAGAACCACGCCGACGAGACCACGCAACGCCTGCAGGCCGCGGCGAAACCCGGCCAACTGCGCACGGCGCACGCCGACTTCGCCCGGCTGACCGAGGTCGAGGAACTCGGCCGCGCGCTGCTCGCGGAATACCCCCGTGTGGACGCCCTGATCAATGTCGCCGCGATCGCCGCGCCCGACGCGCGCACCCACACCGAGGACGGCCACGAATTGACTCTCCAGGTCAACTATCTCGCGCCGCACCGCCTGACCATGACACTGCTCCCCGCACTCGAAGCAGCCCGAGGCCGGGTCAT
Organism: Nocardia sp. NPDC020380; assembly: GCF_044386975.1. NCBI lineage: Bacteria > Bacillati > Actinomycetota > Actinomycetes > Mycobacteriales > Nocardiaceae > Nocardia > Nocardia sp. NPDC020380. The sequence goes on from NZ_JBIRVQ010000022.1 coordinate 5,235, forward strand.
CACCGTCACCTCGAAACTGCACGCCGCCGGCAACCTCGACTACACCGACCTGGACCGCCGCCGCGGCATCTACACCCCGCTGGCCATCTACGCCCAGTCCAAGCTGGCGCTGACCATGTTCAGCCGCTCCCTGGCCGAAACTGGCCCCGAGGGCTTGATCTCGATCAGCGTGCAACCCACCGACTTCGAGATCGACCTCCCACGCGTCCGCAGCCACCGCACCGCACCGCTCGACAATGCGGCGGCACTGCTGGTCCAGCTGTCCATCCCCGGCACTCCGGTGATGAACGGCGGCCACTACGAGGGCACCGAGCCTGTGAATGCCGCAGCGCTGGTACGTAATTCGCGTGCGCGGACCCGTCTGTCGGCTTGGAGCAACCAGCTCGCCCACTCCGCATGACCCGTTCGGCATTGCCGCCACGTTGACCGACTTCCTGCACAGCCGCCTGTCAAAGGCTGTGCCGGAGAGGAGCCGCCGCGAACTTGTCATGGGCCGCGGCGGCTTCGTCTGTCGCCACGTTGAGGCGTGGCGTCGGATCGAACGCATCATGCAAAGAAGCCGATCGACAGCGTCAAGACTGCGTCAAAGCCGCTGTCGTCGTCGCTCGCTCACGCCTATCTTCCATATCCGCCCGGAGTTCTCCGCCGGGCAGCGAGGAGATGGTTCCGATGGCCGGCGATCACGATGAATCGATCATGCTGCACGAACTGGCGAGCCACCGCCACGTCATCGAGATCCTCGACCTCGTCTCCGAATCCGGCTGCAACACAGCACTTCTGATGCGTTTTGTGCCGGCGCCACCCGCAGATCTGGCATCGGCTCTCGGCCTGCTCGCAACGTACGGCCTGCTCGCCACAGATCGCGAGAACAGCTGCGATGATCCACTGACGATCACAGGGACGCTCCGCCTGACAGATCGGGGCGAGGCGGTCGCGCAAGCACTGTCCTTCCATCACTCCTGTGCCGCAACAGCCACAGACCCGATCCCGCCGGTGGTGCGGCGGTATGCGGATCGCGCGTCGGCCGTGCGGGCTCTGTTGCGCAGATTGGAGTCGGTGCGAATGGTGCGGATCGGCATGTAATCAGGCCATATCGGGCTCGTGGAGGTCTAGCCTGGAGGTAGGAGTGCCGGGAAGTCTGGTCGGCGAGAATTCGATTCGTCGTCACCGGAGGTGTCTCGATGAGTGGCAAGGTCCTCGATTTCGTTGCTATTGCAGCTTTCTCGATAGTTCTGCTGTGTTTCGCGATGTTCGACACCGGTCTGCCGACCGCCATCGCAGCGTGGCTCGGGTTGGTGTGTCTCGGCTACTACAACGTGTTCGTTCGCCACGATCGCAAATTGGTCGATGCCACCCACGCGAATCGGCCTTTCGATCACTCGACGACACTGCGCGCGGGCCGGCGCTGACCGTACGCCGCCGACCGTAAAAATGCCGTATGGCACCCGAGATGCGGTACCACCGCGCCTTGTCCGCCCGCGATGCTGGGAGTTGGATCGGATCTCACGGAGCGGTGGCGGGCACGCGGAAAGGGTGTGTGCGGTGCGGGTGGCGGGTAAGGCGTTGCGGCTGACCGTATTCGTCGGTGACGGTGATACCTGGAACCGGGAACCGGTGTGGCGAGAGATCGTTCGGCGCGCGCACGCGGCCGGGCTGGCGGGCGCTTCGGTGTTCCACGGCCTGGAGGGCTACGGGACCATTCATCGCACGCACCGGCGCCGGTTCCTGTCGCTGTCGCCGGATCGGCCGGTCGCGGTGGTGATCGTCGATGCCGAGGACAGCATTCATCGATTCCTGCCGCAGATCGACGAGATCGTTCCGCACGGGCTGGTGACCCTGGACCCGGTGCAGATGCTCGTCCACTATGCGGCGGATTTCCGCCGCGCACCCTGACCGCTGCGGCGACCCCGACTCGGCGAGAATCGTCCCACCGGGAAAATCAGGTGCGCCGACCGTTAGAGTTGAACGCAGGAGTGCCGGGAAGCCTGGTCGGCGAACGCACGATTACTTCGCGAGAACCAGGAGGCGCGCCGGTTGCCATGAACGACGTCTCGCCGTTCGCGACCGTAGTGCTGCTCGTGGCAGCGGTCGGTCTGGCCGCAGTGCTGTCTCACCGTGTGCTCGAACGATTCCCGATTCCGGCGCCCGCGCTGTTCCTGATCGGTGCCGCCGCGGCTTCCGATATCTGGCCCGCGCTGGGTGATCTGCCTGCCGTCCATCTGGAACGGGTGGTGACCATCGCGCTGGTGGTGATTCTTTTCGACGGTGGCATGCAGATCGGCTGGCGCAAGGTCCGGGCCAATGCCGGGGCGATCGTCTGGATCGGGGCGGCCGGAACTCTGCTCACCGCCGCGGCGCTCGCTGCGGCCGCCCACCTGATCTTCGGATTGGATTGGCGCATAGCCTTATTGCTCGGCACCGCGCTGTCGCCCACCGATCCCGCGGTGGTGTTCTCGGTGCTGGGACGTCGTCAAATTGCCGGGCGCAGTGGCGTGCTGTTGCAGGGAGAGTCCGGCGCCAACGACCCGGTCGGTATCGCCTTGCTGGTCGTGCTGCTGGGCACCACGCATTTCACCGCTGCCGCAGCGGGTTCGGTCGCGTGGGCATTTGCCACACAACTGCTCATCGGCGCCGCATTCGGTGTCGCCGGAGGATTGGGGCTGTTGTGGTTCATGCGCAGCGTGCTGCTTCCGGCCGCCGGCCTGTACTCGCTACGAGTGCTGATGTGCGCGCTGGCCATCTATGCGATCACGACCCTCGCCCACGGTTCCGGATTCCTCGCCGTGCTGGTCGCCGGGATGATGGTCGGTGACCAGCGTGCGCCCTACAAGACCGAGATCGAGCGATTCCATTCGGCGCTGGCGAATCTGGCCGAGATCGTCGCCTTCGTCATGCTCGGGCTCACCATCCAGATCTCCGGCGCACACGGCATCACCGACGGCAATGCCCTCGGTATCGGATTGGGACTGGCCGTGCTGCTGGCGGTACTGATTCGACCGGTCCTGGCGGGAATCCTGTTGTGGCGCACCGATCTGACCCGTGGCGAGCGGCTGTTCATCTGCTGGACCGGGCTCAAGGGCGCGGTGCCGATTCTGCTGGGCGTGTTCATCCTGCAAGCCGGGGTACCCGACGCCCGGCGCGCATACGAGATCATCTTCGTCGTGGTCGCGTTCTCGGTGATCGTGCAAGGTGGCGCGGTTCCCGCGCTCGCCCGCCGGCTCGGCATACCGCTGCACACCGTCAACCCGCGCCCTTGGGGTATGAACGCCCGTTTCGAAGAGGAACCCGACAGCCTGCACCGCTTCACCATCGCCCCCGGAGCACCCGCCGACGGCACCACCGTCGCCGACCTGCCATCGGACGATCTGTGGGTCAGTGTCCTCATCCGTCAAGGCCGCCTGGTCACCGTCACCGCCGACACCACCCTGCACGGCGGCGACGAAATCCTCATCCTCGCCGAACCCGAAACCCTCGACGACATCGCAAAACTGTTCGGTCACACCGCTACCCACCCCGTAGCCGACCCACCCGCCGCACCGCAACCACGGCCGCGTCGATTCCGGTCGCGATGGCTCGACCGAGACCTCTGACCGAGTGCCGCTGGAGTCGGGCAACTGCGCGAGTGCCGGTAAGTCGCGATGTCGGTGGGTTTGGGTAGCGTCTTGTGCTGTGGAAACAGGGGAACGAATCCAAGAGCTCGCCGATCGCATCGTGGCGCTGCGGGATGCCTACTATCAGGGGTCGCCGCTGGTGGCGGACGCGGAGTATGACGCGGTCGAGGATGAGTTGCGGGGGTTGATCGAGGCTCATCCGGAGTTGGCGCCGGAGCCGAATCCGTTGGAGCAGGTGGGGGCGCCCAATGTGTTGCATGCGCCTATTCGGCATTCGCGGCCGATGTTGTCGCTGGAGAAGGCGACCAAGCATGAGCAGGTGATGGCGTTCTTCGAGCGGTTCCCGGGGCAGTCGGTGGTGGTGATGCCCAAGCTGGATGGGTTGTCGCTGGCGCTGGTGTTCGAGGAGGGGCGCCTTGTTCGGGCGATTACCCGCGGGGATGGGACTACCGGGGACGATGTGACCGAGCTGGTTCGGGCGCTGGTCGACGGGGTGCCGGCGCGGATCGATGTACCTGGGCGGGTCGAGGTGCGAGGCGAGGCCGTGATGTTGCGGTCGACCTTCCTGGCCTACAACACCGCGCATCCGGACAAACCGCTGATCAATCCGCGGAATGCTGCGGCGGGCACGCTGCGGGCGAAGGATCCGGCCACTGTGGCCGAAAGGCGGCTGCAGTTCTTCGGATTCGACCTCGATATTTCCGATGGCGACTCTGTGGCCGACCTCGAGGAGGGGCTGCAGGCGCTAGGGATCACCGGTGCGCGGATGGTGCATTGCGTCGATGCCGAGCAGGCGCAGGCCGCGATCACCGCGATCGAAAAGGGTCGCAATGACCTGGACTACGACCTCGACGGTGCGGTGCTGCGGCTGGCCGATCGAGATGCTTACGCGGCGGCCGGAACCCGGTCGAACTCCCCGCGTGGGGCGCTGGCCTTCAAGTTCGCTGCCGAGGAGAAGACCACGCTGTTGCGTGAGGTGATCTGGGATGTCGGCAAGACGGGCAAGATCGTTCCTGTCGCCTGGTTGGAGCCGGTGTTCGTGGGTGGAACGACCGTCACGAAGGCGACGCTGGCCAATCAGGAAGTGATTCGCGCTCGCGATATCAAGGTCGGTGACACCGTGCTGGTGCGTCGTGCGGGCGATGTGATCCCGTTCGTGGCGGGCGTGCTCGATGCTTCCAAGCGCACGGGCGAGGAGCAGGAGATCCTGCCGCCCACCGTCTGCCCCTCATGTGAGCAGCCGGTGACCGAGCAAGGAAACAGCCGAGAGTTGTTCTGCACCAACGTTTCCTGCCCCGCGCAGACGGTACGTCGGCTTATCCATTGGGCGTCGCGCGCGGCGGCGGATATCGATGCCATCGGGCAGGTGTGGATCGAACGCCTCGCTGAGGCAGGGGATTTGGAGAACCCGTCCGACTTCTACACGTTGACCAAGGAGCGCCTGCTCGAATTCGACCGCATGGGCGAGGTTTCGGCCACGCGCATGATCGACTCGATCGAGGGCAGCCGTCAGGTCGGCCTGCGCCGCGCACTGATCGGGCTTGCGATTCCCATGGCCTCCGACGGCACCGCCGCTCGCCTGGCCCGCTCGGGATTCGGCTCTCTCGAGGAAGTCGCCGACGCAGGCGAGGAACGCCTTGTCGCAGTGGAAGATATCGGCCCCAAGGTCGCTGCCTCCCTCGTCGCACACCTCACCCGCCTGCGCCCGGAGCTGGAGCGGTTGCGTGAGAACGGTGTGTCCCTCGATGTGCGCGAGGAAGATCTTCCTCCGGTGATCGCGGCCGGCGCGCCTCTGGAAGGCAAAACGGTCGTGATTACCGGCGCGATCAGCGACCCTCGCTCCGGTGAAAAGGTCGCTCGCCCAACGTTCCAACGCCTCTGCGAGAAGGCAGGCGCCACGGCGGCATCGTCCGTCTCGGCGAACACCGACATGCTCATCACCGGTGCCGGTGTCGGCGACAGCAAGCTGACCAAGGCGGAGAAGCTCGGCGTCGAGGTCGTCGACCAGGGCGAGATCTGGAACCTGCTGATCGCCGCCAACATCATCTAGCGGCGGACATGAAAACCTCAGCGACCGAGCGTTTCTCGCTCGGTCGCTTATTCCGGATCGTCTGGCACGCCCTGTTCGAGCCAGGCGGCCATCTGCTGTAGTACGTCGACGAATTCCGCTCGCTGTCGCGGGCTCAACGCTGCGTAATGGCGGCGTTGAGCTTCGCGCAGACTGAGGCGCTGGCGGTCGACGAGCTCGCGGCCGTGGTCGGTGAGGGCGACATCGACGCGCCGCTCGTCCTCGCTGGAACGTTCGCGGGTGACGACACCGTCGGCTTCGAGTTGCTTGAGCATTCGGGTGGCGGTCGGGCCGGCCACACCCGCGTAGGTGGCGATCTGTCCGACCGGCATCGGACCGCGATCGGCGACGGCATCCAGTAGTCCCAGCTGGGCGGGGGTGAGGCCGCTTCGGTCTTGGGCCAAGCGTCCGCGATTGCGGCGCATCGCGACGAAAAGCTCGTGCGAAGCGCGAACGAACTGGTCGAAGCCCTCCGGAGTCGTGTCCTGTTCCAGGGTGTCCGCTGATTCCTTTGCCACATGAAGATACTAGCACTTGCAATAGATAGCATGCTATCTAATACTGAGCTAGGTATTGCATCCACTGCGAAGGGGCATCGACATGAGAATCGACGTACACGCGCACTACTGGACCGACGACTACCTCGACCTGCTGGTCAACCTCGGCAGAACCGACACCGACGCGCAGCGCGGACAGGGCGCCGGCGGCGGCGCCGAGCTGGACGCCCGGCTGCAACTGATGGACCGCGCGGGCGTGGACATGCAAATCCTGTCTGCCGCACCGCTTCTGCCACACTTCGCCGAACGCGACAAAGCCGTATCGACGGCACGGTTCGTGAACGACCAGTACGCCGCGGTGGTGGCCGCTCACCCGGATCGTTTCCGCGCCTTCGCCGCCCTGCCGATGCCGCACGTCGAGGAGTCGATCGCCGAAATGGGCCGGGCCCTCGACGAATTGGGCATGGTCGGCGTCGTGCTCAACACCACCATCCTCGACCGGGTCCTGGTGGAACCGGAGTTCGCACCGATCTTCGCCGAACTGGATCGCCGCGGCGCCGTCCTCTACCTACATCCGGCCGGCAACAGTGTCTGCACGCCGTTGATCGCAGACCACCAGCAGACCTGGATGGTCGGCGCCCCGGTCGAGGACACGATCTCGGTGGTCCAGCTGATCACCAATGGCATCCCGACCCGCTACCCGAACCTCAAGATCATCAACTCGCATCTGGGCGGCGCACTGCCGATGCTGCTGCAGCGGCTTGACAACCAATATGGTTGGGCGGCACCGGAAACCCCCGAGTTGCCCAGTATCACTGCCCGCCGGATGTGGTACGACACCGTGGGCCACGGTCACGTCCCCGCGCTGCGCGCCGCCATCGACTCCCTCGGCGCCGACCGCCTCCTGCTCGGAACCGACTTCCCCTACGAAGCCGGCGACATCTTCGTGCGCGCGATCGACTTCATCAACGATCCCTCTATCGACCCCGCCGCCGCGAAACTGATTCTCGACGGCAACGCACAAGCATTGCTCGGCATCGACAGCGGCAGTGTGGCAACCCCGTAGCTGCTACTGCGGATGGCTGGCCAGCGCGGAGGTGATCAGGTCGGCGTCGAAGGGGATGGGGCGGCCATGTCCGGGCACGAGGGTGCGTGCGGGCTGGGACGTCAATTGTGTTGCGGTGCTGAGGGTCAGGGCTTCGTCGTGATTGAAGACCTGGGGGAGTAGCTGGGGGCCGGAGTCACGCAGCAGGGGATGGGCGGTGACGAGGGCGTCGCCGGAGAAGAGGACGCCTTCCGACGGCATGAGGTAGGCGGTATGGCCGGTGGTGTGCCCGGGCGTCGGGATCGCGACGATCGCGCCTGGCAGGGCGGCCAGGGCGGCGGGGTCGCCGGTCGTGGCTGTGGGAACGGTCATTTGGATGTGACCGTAGATCGCGCGCACGGTGTGAGTTACCCAGCGGCGGCCACGCTGGGTGGTGAGTTGCTTGATCATGCCGACAGGCGTGATCTGTTGCAGGTATTCGCGTTTGGCGTGGCGGACTTCCTCGGCCCCGGTGTAGACGGGCATGCCCACTCGCTCGACCAGGGTGGGTATCGCACCGATGTGGTCGAGATGCGCGTGGGTGATGAGGACTGCGGCGATATCGCTCGGCTGATGGCCGATCTGCTGCACCGACGCCAGCACATCGGCGGTGTCGGAGGGGTAGCCGGCATCGATGACGGTGACGCCGGACCCATCACTGACCAAGGCCCAGTTCACGTTTGTGCCGGCCACCGCGTAGACGGAGTCGGAAACCTGCTCGATCTTCATGGGCGCCCCGCTCACTTCTCGATGTGGTGTTCGATGATGCCGATGCCGTCGATCTCCAGACGCAGCTCGTCGCCGGGAGCCAGCCAATGGCCCAACTCCATGCCCGAGCCACCGGGGAGGGTGCCACTGGCGAACAACTCACCGGGGTAGAGCTGTTCGCCTTGGGACACGTGGGCGATGGCCTCAGGCAGCGAATACTTCATGGACTCGGTTCCACTGCGGGAGAGCGTGTTTCCGTTGATGCTCACCGAAGCCGTCAGACGGTCGAGCCGATCGGCGACGGCCGGTCCGGCGACCGCGGTCGCCGACATCGACGACATGAAATGCTTGGACCGCTGCGGTCCGAAACCTGAACGCATCTCAGCGAATTGCACGTCCCGCGCGGAGAAGTCGTTGATGACAACCACCGCGGCGATCGCGGCCGCGGCTTCCTCGACGGTGGCGTCGCGCAACGGTGCACCCAAGACGACCCCGAGTTCGAGCTCGAAATCCAGTGCCTGGCTGTAGGCGGGTGGGGAGACCGAGACCCCGGACGGGACGATGGTCAGCGCATTGGACATGTAGTAGATCGGCTGCTGGTACCACAGCGCGGGCGGTCGAAACAGTGGGAAGCTGCGGCGGGTCACGGCCTCGTAGACCTTCGCGACCCGGTAGCCGCCGGGCACGAAACGCTTGGCCAGCCCGCGAGCGGCATCGATGGCGTGTTTCTCGAAGACCATGAAATCGCGGAACGACGTCGGGCACACCGGCAGGACTTCAGCCCCGTCGGCCAGCCCGAGGGCGTCGTAGCGCGCGATCTCGAAGTCAGTGGAGAACGCCGGCGGGATCGCGGAAAGCCCTCCGGCGCTGTCGGATTCGTCGATGGCTCGCCACCCGTCACCGGTGTCGATCTGCGCGTCCAAGCGGTGTTCGCCGCGGTTGAGGATTCGCCGCAACTGCGGCAGGGACGGCGGCGAATCGTTCATTGCGTGACCTCGACGGTGGTAGGGGCGGCGCTTAGATGATCGCTAAGGAACCTAGCCGACAATGCCGACCACTGCTGCGCGTGGCCCATGGCGCAGTGGTCATCGCCGGCATAGAGCACCAGTTGCGCGTTGGGGGCTTCAGCGGCGAGATCGATCGAATCCTGGGTGCTGGCCAGGGTGTCGTGGGCGCCGTTGATCACCAGCAGGGGGATCTCTGTGTGTCGATAGAGCTGTGCCAGCGAGAGTTTCGCCAGCTTCCGGCTCAGGTCGGCGGTGCCGGTGGCGCCCAGCGTGGAGGCCAGGGTTGAGATCATGATCTCGGGCATCCCGATCGAGTTGAGTGGGCCGAAGCTGTGATGGGTGAGCGGGCCGTTGGATACCGCGACCGTCAATCGGGGGTCTATCGCGGCCATACGGGTGGACCAGTAGCCGCCGAAACTGAACCCCATCATGCCGATTCGGCCGGGATCGATACGCGGGTCTGCGGACAGGTGATCGATGACTGTCGAGTAGGCGTGTTCGGCTGTGCCGGAAAGGGTTTCGCTGTAGGAGTAGGTGCCGGGCATCTCCATCACGAATGTACCCATCCCGTTGCCGCGTTGGGCCAGCAGCGGGAGCGGCACCTCGGCGATCGTCCCTTCGAGGCCATTGGTGACCAGAACGGTCGGGGTGGAGACGGTGTGGTTGGGCAGCATCAGGATTCCGCGCACGTGGTCGGTGCCGCCGATCGGGATACGCACCACCTCGATGGTCACATCCATCGCCGGTGCCAATGCCAGCAACAGCACCTCGCACAGACGATGGGATCGCTCATAGGCGCGCAGCCGCTGCGGACTCCAACCTGGCCAGGCGGCCACGAACTCGTAGACGAGGGCCTTGATCAAGCCGTCGAGTGCGACTGCGGCATCGGTGGATTCGGGATACCGGGCGCAGAACTGTTGCACCGCATCAGGATCGGCGACGGTACCGCGGTTGGCAAGGATCGTCACCGCAGGAGCGAGCAGATCGCCGAGGGAACGGAGGTCGGCTGCGGGATCCAGCAAGTGTTCGGTGCGGGGTCCGCCCAGACGCGCGAGGGCGGCGTCGGCCCGCGTCAGATGTTCCTGGGCGAAACCTGCCCAGTAGCCGGCCCATCGGGCGTCGTCGAAGGATCGGCAACCGTCCAGCTGACGGCGGAACTCCTCGGGATGGAACCCGCCCAGGTGGGTGAACCTGTCGGCGAACAACCGCGGTAGAAACGGAGCGACACCCACACGGTGGGCGGCCCGTTCGGTGGTGTGGGTCAATGCGCACGCGCTGTGATCCGCACTCTGCAACCCGGCATCGACCGCTGACGAATCAAGAATCCTGCGGACCGCCGTACTCCCAATACATCAGGTGGCCGCTATCGGAGGTATGGGTGCAGGTCAATGTCTGTCCGTAATCGTCCTGCGTGGTGGCATGCCAGTCGAAGCACTGCTGACCTGCGCTGACCGAATCCGCAGGTGCGAGCGGAGCCGTCAGCCTCGATCCGGACCGCGATCACACCTTCGACCAGCTCGCCGCACTGGCAGAACTGGTGGCCCAACGCGGCCTCGAAACGCTGGTCGAACCGGTGCCCGGCCTGACGATCGGCGACCTGCCCACCGCACTGGCGGCCGTCAAACACGTTGCCAGACAGGACTTCCGCTTGCTGATCGACACCATGCACCTGGTGCGATCGGGCTCCGGCCCAACCGACCTCGCCGCCCTGGACCCACACCTCATCGGCTACGCCCAAATCAGCGACACCACACTGGCACCGCGCACCGACAACTACGCCGAGGAAGCCATGTACGAACGCATGATCCCCGGCCAAGGCGAACTTCCCCTGAGCGGCATCCTCGCCGAACTTCCCTCCGACATTGTGATCGGACTCGAAATCCCGCAACGATCACTGGCCCTGGACGGCGTCCAACCTGCCGAACGCCTCCGCCCGTCGATCGAGGCGACCCGCGCCTTACTGGCCGCGGTATCGCTGTAGCCATTGCGAACCGGCGGGAGTACCGCCGCCAGACGCGTGTCGGAGTTCGGGCGCTGATGATCCGACACGCGTCGGGCTTTCGACTGATCAGACAGATTTCGACACGGTGGCGCGATCTCCGCGCTGAGCCGCTTCGACGGCGGCCTCGTGCACAGCCAGACCGTCTTGCTCACTGATCGCCGCCACGGGGCTGCCACTCATCGTGTACCACTCCTGTGTCCCTGCACTGCGCACGGTGACAAGCGCCATCCCATTGGATTCCGACCAGAAGGTCCGCAAACTCGCATCTCCCGCCAGAACGCCCGCTTCCTCGGTAGCCAACCCACCCTCGCCGATGGCGACGTCGGTGGTCCAATCCTTTTGCGTCATATATCGATAGCCTTCAAATCAGAGCGAAACTGAATAACTAGCGGGGGAGCATACCGGGCCACGGGGGAGGCGCCCGGAGAATTCGACGCTTACGGTGTCAGACACTTCCGACCGGTTGGTGACCAAACCATCGGACCGACCGTCTCGAACTCAGTTGTAGGGCAACAACTCGGCGATCAGGCTTCCCGCAACGAAGGAGGACCGCGGTGACGGTGCGAATCATCGACGCCGCCCGGATTCTCACCGGCCACGGCACCGCCCACACCCCCGGCAGCATCGTCATCGACGGCGCCATGATCGGATGGGTCGGCCGCACCGCCGATCTCCCGCCGGAATGGGTCCAGCTGGCCCGCGAGCGTGTCGAGCTCGCCGAAGCCACACTGCTGCCGGGGTTGATCGACGCCCATGTCCATCTGGCCTTCGACTGCGGCTTCCGCCCGCCCGATAAATTCGACGACCTGGCCCGCACCGCGGTAGCCGACACGATCCGCGCCGCGACCACCGCCGCGACACGGTCAGGGGTCACCACAGTCCGAGATATGGGCGCGCCCCGCTATATCGACGCCGATACCCTGCCCGCGAACATCGGCCCCCGGGTACTGACCTCCACGATTCCGCTCACTGTCCCCGGCGGTCAGGCCCAGAGCCTGGGCGGCGTAGTCGCCACCGTCGCCGACGTCGAACGTGTCATCGCGGAAAATGCGCGCCGCGGCGCCGCATGGATCAAAGCAGTGGTGACAGGCGGCCGGAGCAGCGGCGGACGCTTCTCACCCTACGAGCCGCAATTCACCGACGAGCTGCTGAGAGCGATCGTCACCACCGCCCACCACCACAACCTCCCGGTAGCGGCACTCGCACACGGCACCGCGGGGATCCGCCAAGCCGTCGAGATCGGTGTCGACAGCCTCGAATACTGCACCTGGATGGCACCCGGCGGTTTCGACGTCGATCACGGCCTGATCCGCGAGATCGCGGCCCGCCGAATCGCGGTGTGCCCGATCGTCGATCAGCACGCACGTACCTCGGCCCGACTGCCCTGGCGGCACCGCCGCGACCACCTTCGAACCATGCTCACCGCCGGCATACCCCTGCTTCCGGGCACCGATTCCGGTACGGCCCTCACTCCCCACGGCGGTCTCGGCCAAGCCCTGACCGTCTACACCGATCTGGGCCTCACTCCGGCAACCATTCTCGAACTCGCCACCCGCCAAGCCGCCACCACACTCGGAATCGGCCACCTCACCGGCACACTCACCCCTGGCCTCGCCGCCGACATCCTCGCCGTCCCCGGCAATCCGACCCAGAACCTGCACACACTCACCGCGCCGGTCGTGGTGGTGACAGCCGGACACCTGCAACGGCTCGGCACGAAGCGAAATAAGTTGCGCCTGAACGGCGTACGCGGGTCGACTCCTACAGTCACCGGGGTATGAGGCCGGGCGACCGGTTACATTGCTGGGCGCGTGGAGTGGCGGCCCAGGGGGAGACGGACGCGGAGCGCGCGGATGTCCTCGATGAGGTCGGCGTAACCCTCTTGGACTTGGGCGAATCGAAGCGCCGCGTCGTGCTGATGCTCCGCAGCGGTGGTGTGGCGGAGGGTGCGCTGGACTTGAGCGTAGGTATCCGCAACGTGGCTGATCACCTCACCCAGGGAATGGGTATGGCGGCGACCCGTAGTCGGGTGGGGGAGATGGCGAGCCGACCATTCATCGATGAGAGCGATCACCGTGCGGATTCGGGCCCGGGTGGTGATGTCGTCGAAGTCGGCGGGGCGGCGTGTGACCGAGACCGAAGCCGTGATGAGGGTGGCGTGCAGGTCGGCGAGCTCGCGGGCCCATTCGATGAGAGGGGAACGGCCGGAGAGGTTTCCGGCGATGGCCAGCATGAGCTGGCGCGCCTCTAGGAGGCCTTCGGTGCCGTAGGAGGTGTGCATACCGTCGCGGGTGTCGTCCATGGTCGGGAAAGGGGTGCAGGCGGTGCGCATCGCGGCCCTCATAGCGGGCTGTCCGGGGCGATATCGGGGCGGCGGGCCGTAGCGGGGCGTCCGGTCTTCGTGGAGAACGGGAGATGGTGCGACAACCACATGCGAAAGAGCCCCTGGCCGGATCGGTCGAACGTCGATATCTGTGACAGCCGGTGGATCTCCGGTGGTGAGTACCTCGGGATCACCCAGCCTCGTGCTGCTGAGTCAATCGTTGAAGTAGCGCCGGGGCAATGACATCGGGCATGGCAGTCGAGGGGCGAATCAGCTGTTGCAGATGACATCTGCCCGGAGTCGTGGCCGGGCAGATGTCAGGGTAGGTGTCAGGCGGTCGCGAGTTCGTAGCGGATCGCTGAACGTGTCGTGTGGGCTCCGGTGTCGAGGGATTGTCCTATCGCGTGGCACAGGTCGCGCACGTCGGAGCGGGGTGAGGACAGGGTGGCGGTGTGCATCATCGCGCGTAGTCGCCCGTCGGCGCGGGCACTGACGACGTGGCTGCTCAATTCCAGTGCAGCACCGGCATAGGAGACCGCGTCGTCGATCTGACCGAGGCGGAAAGCCGAGGTAGCGATGGTGATGTTGTCGAACAGGACACTGCGCGCGGGACGGCCCGGTTTGGATGCGGAGACCGACGCTCGGGCCCGCTCGACTGCCGCGGCGGTATAGCGTTCGGCGGCCGGCCCGTGCGCTGTCAGCGCGTACTCGTGGTAGATCACCGACTGGATGCCGGTGAATTCGCCCGGGGTGAAGAAGACTCGGGTCCACGGATCGATCTGATCACCGACGCGCGAGATCTCCTCCTCGGCACGTGCAAGGGCCGACTCCATACGCCCGGCATTGCCCATCATGGCGTGTGCCCAGGCCTCATTGGCGTACAGGCGCGCGGATTCCCCGCCGCTGGCCGAATCCTGTGCGGGGAGTTGCCCGAGTTGGAACATCCGCAATGCCGTGCGCGGATCGCGTTCGATCAGGCTGATCCTGCCCAGCACATACATGCTGGCCGAGACCAGGCTGTCGGCGCCGGCGCGGCGGGCGAAAACCAGTGCCATGGTGGCGTATCGCCGTGCGCGCTGCTGATCACCGACGTCGTGATAGGCCCAGCCCGCCAGCCGCGCGAGATCGGCGCACGCGACGAGCATCTGGTCTTCGTCCTGGCCGCGCTCGTGTTCCAGTACGGCGGTCGAGGATCGGAGCAGTTCGGCGGCGGCGTGTGCGACGGCGAAACCGCCGTGGTGCTGATCGATTTCGCGCATGCGGATCGTGGCGCTGCGTACGAAGTCCAGATCGGGGCGCATCCGGGGGTGTGGTGCGTCCGGCTCGGGGTAGGGCAGCCAGCTCGCGAGGATGTCCGGGGACCCGACGATGGCGGCCGCGAGGGCTTCCAGCAAGGTGACGCCACGGCTGTCGGTGCGTTGGGCGGCGGGCGCGGTCTCGGAGATGACATCGGGCATGACATTCGAGATCGCCGTCCCGGCAGTGGTGTCGGCGTCGGGGTCCGGTGCCCCGATGCTGACGAGAAGCCGGCGGTAGGTCTTGCTCGGCTTGCGGACCTCGCCGAGCTCCCAGCGTGCCACGTGCCGTTCCGAGCAGGAGACGTTGATGCGCTGGCGGCGGGCCTGTTCGTTGATCAATTCGGCGAAATCGCCACGGCTCACACCTAATTGGGTGCGGCGATAGCTGCGCAGATGCGAGCCCCAGTCGTCGGCGGCCCCGGTGTGCTGGCCACGTCTTTCACTGTCCGGGTCGGTGAGGTCCATGAGCGGCCCCGCCCTTCTGCATTCGCCGAAATCCCAACGGGGCGAACACGGTACGTTGTCCGCGTGGTCCGCTTCGCCCGATAATCGTGGCTGATAATCTATCCTGATAATCAGGCTTGCGGAACACCGAAGGGTGCGAGCATCGCCCGATATGGTGGGGAGCCATGGCGAGAACCGCACGAAAAGTGCTGTTGGGACGGGAAATCGACGCAATCCTGCGGCGCGCGCGGACCACCCAGGCCGACGCGGGAAAACTCATCGGAGTCAGCCAATCCCGCATCGCCGCGGCGATCGCCGGCACCGGAAACCTCACCGCACCGGCCATCGACGAACTCGCCCGCAAACTCGGTATCTGCGATGACGCCTACATCCGGATCCTCCTGGATCTCCGCGAGGACAACCATCGCCGCGGCTACTGGAGCTCCGGCTACCGGCGCGCCTATATCGACGAGCTACGCCTGCTGGTCGACCTCGAAGACGTCGCCGATCGATTACGCGAGACCGGCGCCGAGATCGTTCCCGGGCTGCTGCAGCACCCCAGTTACATTCGAGCACTGCACGAGCCATTGCAACCCGATCCCGATGATCCGGACGCGGTGACCGTCGACGACTACGTCGAGGCCCGGATCGCGCGACAGCAGATCCTGTTCAAGCGCGGCGCACCGGAATTCCACGCCATCCTGTCCGAGTCGTGCCTGCGCAGGACCTATGGCGGGGACGCGGTGATGCTCGACCAGATCGACCACCTCATCGAACTGTCCCAGCGCGCCAACATCCTGATCCAGATCATGCCCTTCACCCATCAAGCTCCCGGGGCCGGAACCGAGGACCGCTACATCCTCGTGCGAGTCCCCTCACCGGGCGCGGCCGGAGACCTCGAGATGGTGGTGATCGAGGCACAGGGCGAGATCCGCTACATCGACGACAAGACTGCCGTCGCCATCCGCGACCGAATCTTCAACCGGCTCAGCATGACCGGACTCAGTCCTGCCGATTCCCGCCAATTCATGGAACACCTTGCGCGCGGTCTGCGCAGTCGGCCCACCGTTCAACGCTAGCGTGACCGAGGAAACAGCATGTCTCCCAGTGACTTCGAGCCCAGACCGCTCGACACCCACAAGCCCAGCTCCGCGCGCATCTACCACCACATGGTCACCGGTGAGGTGATCTTCGAATCGGATCTGCCGTTCATTCAACGGCTCTACGACGAGATCCCCTTCTATCCGATGTGGGCCCGGCACAATCGGCAGTTCCTCGCCCGCGCCGTGCGCTACATGGCCGGCAACGGGATCCGCCAATTCCTCGACATCGGCGCGGGACTGCCGACCGGCGGCAGCACCCACGAGGTCGCCGGAGAGATCATCCCGCAGGCCCGCGTCGTGTACGTCGACAATGACGAGGAAGCGATCAACCGAGCGCGAGAGCTGCTGCAGCGCAACCAACTTCTCGACACCACCGCGATGATCGACGCCGATCTGCGCGAACCCGAACGCATCCTCGACCACCCCGACACCCGGCGCCTGATCGACTTCAGCAAACCGGTGGGCCTGCTGCTCGTCTCGGTGCTGCCCTGGATACCGGACGCGAGCCAACCCGCCGCACTCATCGCCACACTGCGCGACGCCGTTGCGCCCGGCAGCCATATCGCGATGACACATGTGTCGCTGCAGGACGCCGGGCCCGAGATCAAGAAACAGGTCGCCGCAGGTGCGGCCATCTTCGCCGATGCCAGTACTCCGGTCACGCTGCGAACTCGCCAGCAGTTCGAAACCTTCTTCGACGGCTGGAAACTCGTCGAACCGGGTATCACCTACGCCACCGACTGGCATCCGGACCAGCCGCTGGACAACGACGACTATGCCCGCCCCTGCAACTTTGCCGCGCTCGGGAACCTCCCGTAGCGCGCACACCGCGTAGAGCGCGTCTGCCAGCGCGCCCGCGCAGTTCGAAAGGATCCACCCCATGCTGTCGACGCCGAGTATCGGTCAGTTCCGCAAAGCGGCAGCCAGTTCACCCCAGCAAGCCTGCGTCATGGTCTACCGCGACGAGCACCGCACGCTGATCTGGGATGACAAGCTCGCCGCCGGCCGATCCGCCGACACCGCTGTCCCGCTCGGGCAATGCCTGAGCTTCGAGCATGAAGAGTTCGAGGCCGTTCAGGAATCGATACGCACGGGCGCTCCCGTGCGTGAATTCCTCGTGATAACCGAGAGATCCGACGGAATCTATGAATTCAATGCCGCGCCTGCATATCTGGCGTCGGCTGGAGGCGCGAGGTTGTTCTTCGATCGTCTGGAGTACAGCGCCTTCGTGGAGGCAGTGGGGAACTACGAGTTCGAAAGAGCAAAGTTAGCTAAACGATAGCCAATCGAATGCGAGTGGCACGGATCACTCAGGTGTGACCTTCGGGTGCGAAGGGTGCCCTGACCCTGTGATGTGGTACTGACCTGCGATTACCTCGAGGTCACGTCGCAGTCACGAAGCTCGTTGCCGATTGCGTTGCTGTGCAGATGCTGGGAGATTCTCCGCACCCACTTCGAGTGGGCGCATCATCCGTTCGGCAAGGAGCTTCCCATGACGATCACGCGCATAGTCGGAACAGTCTCGTTCGGGCTGATGGCGGCCACCGTCGCACCCGGAATGGCTGCCGCACAAGCGGACCCGGCCCCGGCGGTCCTGGGCGGCAGCTCCGGCATCCAGCTCGGCGAGGACACCTTGTGCTCGCTGACCGCCATCGGCCACGACCGCGCAGGCCGTCTGGTCGGCCTCACCGCCGGACACTGCGCATCCGCGGGTACCGACGTCTTCGCTGAAAAGAGCCCGGCAACCGGTGTGCTGGGCACCGTCACCACCTCGGTCCACACCCGTCAAACCGATTACGCCGTAATCGAATTCGATCCCTCCAAGGTGACGCCGACCCGAACGGTGGGCGGTACCACCATCACCGGCGTCGGCGGACCTCCGTCACCGGGCGCAGTCGTGTGCGCCAACGGCCGCTCCAGCGGATTCGACTGCGGCATAGTCTGGGGCACCCCCGACACCTTCACCCTCAGCCAAGCGTGCTCCAAACCCGGCGACTCCGGCGGCCCGGTCACCGCTGGTGACCAACTCGTCGGCATCAACGGCGGCCGCTACACGAAGCTCTCCGGCATCGATGTGAACGCCCCCTGCGACATCGCCGCCAACCCCATCCACTCCCCGGAGTACTTCCAGCCCATCGCCCCCGTCCTGGCCGCCCTCGACGCCGCCGGCGGGCCCGGCGCCGGCTTCACTCCCGTATAACCATGCCGCCCGACAGTTCCACCCCCGGCAGAAAGCGATCCAGCCGATTCATCAGGCGAACTGGCCGACCGAAGCCGTCGCGGCCGCAACCACCAGGAACACGACGGAGAGGAAGTAGGCGCGACTACCGGCGTCGAGGTCTTTGAGAGCGGTCGCGAGCTTTGCCAGTCCCTCGAGGGTTGAGCCCATCGTGTCGAGAACGCTGGACTGGGCTTGGAGGGTCTGCGTCGTTTTGTCGGCATCGGCGCCAGCGCCGGCCTCGGCGAGTCTGTCGGTGGCGGTCTGCACCGACCTCTCCCCGGCCTCGAGCAAGTCCTGTGCGGTTCTGCGGGCGCGATGGCCATAGGTCCAGTCCTTGACCAGGCCGATGATCAACATGAGGACGGAGCCCGAGACGCCCGCGATCGTGACGATCCAGATCAGAATATGCATGCCGGTCTTTCGTAGGTCTCGGAATCTAGGGTCGCAGTTGGGCATTGAAGTGGCGCAGTTGGTAGTCCAGGTCCTGGACGATGGTTCGGACCGCGTCGCCGGCGACCACATGCCCGGTCAGATAGCCTGGCCGGGAATCTGTTTCGACAGGTGTTCCGGAGTCACCCCTGCCGGTTACGGGTCGATCGGTTTCGATGACCGTGCTCCACGCGCCGTGGGTGTGGGCGAGCCACAAGGTGGGCATCACCGCACGCGCCCATACCGATTGGGGAGCGCCGCCACGCACATTGACCACCATCTTGTCGCCGGGGGCGATGGTGGCGTATCCGGTATAGGTCGGCGTGGATCGGTCGCTGTGCTTGCTGTCGAGTTCGATCAGCGCAATATCGGGGCCGGCGGTTCCCGCGGGCTGGACCAGTGGATTGGCGATGTCGACCACTCGCCCGATCCGTTGCTGGTGGACCTGGGCGGTGATCCCGATGGCGGAGGTGGCATGTCCTGCCGTGGTGACTCCGCGGCGTCCATTGGCGAGAGTGACCCGGCAACCGAGGGTGCTTCGTTGTCCGGGAACCCGGACTTCGTCTCCCGGTGCGCAGTGCTGCAATTGCGCTCGGTCGCGGCCGATCGGTAGAAGACCGGTTTCGCGAATTGTCGCCGGCATGCCCACCGCGCGCATCCGATAGTCGAGTTCGTCCGGCCATGAAGTGAAGAGCCCAGGTTGGCCGCGGTTCAATCCCGAGTCGACGAACACCGCGGGGTGCAGTCCGTGACCGTCCTCGGTCATCCACAGCCCGACGCCCCAAAATCCCGCGATTCCCGGCTCGCTTGCCCATTCCCACGCGGGTGGGCGCTCGGGGGAGAACTCGGTCGATTCCGCTATTGCCTCGAAGGCGTTCAGATCTCGCGCGGCATCTGCCAGTGCGGCATCGGCCTCCCGCAATAGATCCATGGTCACTGTGGGTATCTGGGCGGCGGCACCCCACAGCTCGAAGAGCTCCACGCAGGCATTGTTGCTTGTTCGGCGGTCGGCGGTGTGCGTATCGGCCCAACACCGTCCGGTAATCCGGCACGCCCGAAGGGCGGACACGCCGGGGGTATGCCGTGTCGGTGGTGGTGTTCGCGGGCCGGGGCTGGAAGCGTGGGCTTATGCAGAGCGAACCGGTGGCGCGCGAGGTGAATACTCCGGCAACGTATTTGGGGTCGGGTCCCTATTGCTATGCGAACAGTGTGGCGATGGCTATGGGGGAGGGAGCGCCCGGGATAGGGCTGCTCGAGACGGTGACGGGTAGTCCGTTCGGGATGCAGATCCTTGGTGACGCACTGTTTTTCGATCCGCACGGGTGGACTCCGGAGGTCGGGATCGATGAGGCGTTCGATGCGCTCGGGTGGACCGCGACGAAGACCTCGGGAGGGTCGGAGAGTGAGGCCGTTGCGCGGCTGCGCGAGGCGTGCGCTCGGGGGCCCGTGGTGATCGGGCCTTTGGAGATGGGGCATTTGCGGCATCAGCCGGGAATGAACGGGCCCATCGGCGCGGACCACTATGTCGCTGTCCTCGATGTCGATGATGAGGGCGTGACGGTCCACGATCCGCAGGGGTATCCGTTCGCGTGGATCGCGCTCGCTGATCTGCTTGCCGCGTGGCGCGCCGAAAGTATCGACTACGGGCAGCCGTTCACCATGTACACCGAATTCGTGCAGGTCCGCGAGGTGAGCGAGACCGAAGCTGTGACCGCGTGTTTGCCTGCGGCGCATCGGCGGTTGACGGCCGAACCCACCGAGAATGCCGACGCGGGAGCAGCGCTCGGGTTGGCGCGCATGCTCGATAGCGGGTGCGATCCGGGACTGCGCGGGTTGTTGACCGGATTCTCCGTGCGGGCAGGCGCGCGCCGGGCTGCCGATGCGGCGAGTTGCCTTGCGCGGGCGGGGTATGGGGAGGCGGCAGCGATCGTCGGGGAGCAGGCGAGGTTGATCGGGTCGTTGCAGCGTGCGCTCGTCGTCGGTGAGGACGCTACTGCCGCCGCGGCACTGCGCAGGCTCGCACCGACCTATGCGCGGCTGGGCAGTGCGATCGGTGCGGTGGTCAACGCGGCGCAGCACTGAGCGCGGAATACGGGGCGGCGCAAGGCCATAGCCGTTCATCCAGGTCGATGGGGCGCTCGTCCGAGGCTTATCGGAGGCGGTGCCCGCTTCGATACTCGACGGATCGGGAAGTTCGCTCGAACGTACGACGGTGGGTGCTGGGCATGACAGAAACTGCGTTGACCGAATCCGAAGCGCTCGAGGCAGTACAGCGGATCATGGCGGAGGTGCTCGGCGCCGGGAATGTCGATCCCGGCGCGAGTTTCCATCAACTCGGCGGTGATTCGCTGCGCGCGCTGAAAGTGGCCGGGCGGATCGCCTTCGAATTCGACACGGCGGCCGCCGTGGACGGGAGTGTGCTGGAAGCATTGCTCGACGGGGTGACCGCGGAGGCACTCACGCGCATGCTGGTCGACTCCCTCGCCGACGATGCCGTCGCCGTCGAGGCCACGCCGGTATCGCGGGAACTGTCGTTCGGTGAGGAACGGCTGTGGATGGCGCACGAATATCAAAGGGAACGCTCCACATATCACACGGTGGGCGGATTCCGGGTGGTCGGAGCGCTCGACCTCGACATCCTCGACCGGGCGGTCACCGCTCTGGTCGCCCGGCATCCGGCATTGCGGACCCGCTACGCCGCCGATCGGCCCGCGGTCGAACCCGCGACGCCGGTCGTCGCACCGGTCGACATCATCCACCACCGGGCACTCATGCCCTGGGCGCAAGCCGAGCAGCTCGCCGAGGAAGACATTCAGGTCCCATTCGATCTCACCGCCGGACGGCTGCTGCGACTGCGCACCTACCGCACCGGGGAGCGGGAATGGCTGTTGCAGTTCGTGTTCCATCACATCGCCATCGACGGGTGGTCGATGGACATCATCTACCGTGAGCTCGCTGCCCTGTACGCGGGTACCGATCCTGGACGCGGCGAAACCGCCGACTATCGGGACTTCGCGCACTGGCAGCGAATAGGAGCGGGTGTCGAAGCCGAGGCGGAGGACTGGGCGCAACGGCTACTACCCCTGCCCGATCGCATCGACCTCGGTGACGGCCGCCGGCGCACACCCACCCGCAACCTCGAGGGGACGGTGCTCTACACCGATCTGCCGCCGGAGATCACCGCGAAGCTGACCGGGCTGGCCACCGCGGCGCGCACCTCGTTGTTCGTTGTACTGCTGGCGATTCTGCATGTCAGCCTCGCGCGGCGCACCGGGCGCTGGGAGGCGCTGATCGGCACCGTCGTGGCCGGGCGCAGCCGGCCCCAGGACCACGAGACCGTCGGATACTTCACCAACACAGTGCCCGTGCGCGTGGGCGCCACACCGGATTCCACACTGCAAGACCTCATCGCCGTGCTGCGGGACGAATGGCGATATGTCTTCACCCATCAGGGCGTACCGCTCGAGGAGCTCGCGGTGCGCACACGCCGGGCACCCGATCCGTCGCGCACTCCCTTGATCGACGTGGTCATGGTGCTGCAGAACAACGATGACGTGCCGTTGATGCTCGACGACTGTGTGGCAGAACCACTGTGGATGCACACCGGCACCTCCAAATTCGATCTGATGCTCGAAGCCATTGCGGTGTCCGGAATCCTGCACCTGAGCTGGGAATACGCCACGCAGGTGCTGACGGCCGAGGAAACCGCCGATATCGCGGCGGGATTCGAGCGGATCACTCGTGCACTGCCCGAGGACGGGGCCGTGACACTGCGCGAACTGGTACGGCCCGACCCGGCCGAACTGGGTCTCCTGCGCGAGGTCAACACACCGGTGACGGCAGGCGCCGCGAACCTCGGTGTGTGCGCCGCGTTCGAGGCCGTTGCCACCCGCCAGCCGGACGCCGTCGCGCTGCACGAACCCGGCCGGCGATCGAGCTTCCAAGATCTCGCGCACATGCGTGATCGAATCCGGACCTGCCTGCGCCGCTATGGAATCGGACCCGGCGATGTAGTCGCGGTGGACGCGGAGATCTCCGCGCTGTCGCTGGCCGCAACTCTCGCGACCTGGTCCCTCGGCGCTGTCGTAGCCATGATCGACCGCACACGCACCGAGCCGGCACCCGCCGATCAGATCCGCGCCTGCGGAGTCAGCGCGATAGTCGGTGAGATGAGCGAAGCCGTAGCATCAGGGCCGGCGGTGATTACTGCCGAAGACGTTGCCGCAGTAGCGGAATCACCGGGCACACCGGCACACCGATCATCGGGCGATCCGGCCTGGCTGGCCGCTGTAACCGACGGCACGAGGACCGTCCGCGTCGTCACCGGCACGCATCGCGCGATTCTCGAACATTGGGCGTGGGAATCGGAGACATTCCCCGGCACGGCGGGAGAAGTGGTGGTGACCGCCGCTGCGCACGCCCGATTCGGCACTGTCACTGCGGCATTCGCACCCTTGCTCGCCGGTGCCGCGCTCGCGCCGCTACCCCTCTCGGCAGTCTTCGACGCAGCCGAGTTGACCGGGTGGGTTCGCAGATGTGAGGCGACTCGCTTGCGAGTGACGCCCTCGATGATGTGGACAGTGCTGCACACTGTCCCCGATGCGTCAACCGCGCTGGCCACCGTGCGAGTGTGCGTCTTCGGTGGTGAAACCCTCGATACCGACCTGTTGGCACGGGCGCGAGAGTCCATGCCGGAGTGCAGGCTGATCAATATCTATGGCGCGTCGGCAGTCACAACGGATGCGGCCTGGGCCGATGTCACCACGCGCTCCGGCCCGGCGGACGTACCTATCGGCAGCCCGATCGGCAGCGCACGCATCTTCGCCGTGGACGACGCCGGCGAACCGGTGCCGACCGGAGTGATCGGCGACCTGGTGATAGCGGGACCACCCGTCGGCACGGGACCGGACTGCGACTCCCGCCATCACACCGGAGATCTCGGATGGCTCACCCACAACGGCCAATTCGTATCCGCCGGACCGCCGAACCGGGAGGTACGGGTGCGCGGATCCCGCGTCGAGCTCAGCTACGTCGAACGGATACTCCGCGAAGCCGACGGAGTTTCGGCGGCGGTAGCCTGGAGCGAACCCTCACCGGCAGGGGACCGGGTGCTGGCCGCGGTCGTTCCGCAACGGGGCGAACGGCTTTCGGGTGACGACGTGCGCTCGACGGTGCAGTACCGCATCCCCTCCTACATGGTGCCCAGCCGGGTGACCGTCCTCGATACGCTCCCGCTGCGCCCGGACGGCACCCTCGACCGCACCATGGTGGCCGTTCGAAGCGCCCGGGACGAGACGGATTGGGCACAGGAAGCGGATGAGATCTCTTCGGAGGAGCGACGCATGCAGAAGATCTGGTCGGACGTACTGCACGGTGAACTCGCCGCGCCCGAGGACAACTTCTTCGCCCTCGGCGGAGATTCGCTCGCGGTGACCACCATGCTGACAGCGGTGCTGCGCGAGTTCGGCGTAGAACTGGGCCTCGCACAATTCCTGCTGCGGCCGACCCTGCGCGGCGCCGCCGAGCACGTGGCCGTGCACGGGGCGACAGCGTGAGCCCGGAGCCCGAGGTCATTCGGGTACGCGGTGCGCGCGAACACAATCTGCAATCGATCAATGTGGAGATCCCGCGCAACGCGCTGACCGTCGTCACGGGCGTCTCCGGCAGCGGGAAGTCCTCCCTCGCCTTCGGCACCCTCTACGCGGAGGGGCAACGCCAATACCAGGAGAGCCTCTCGCCGTATCTGCGGCGCGGTTTCGAACGACTGCCGCGGCCCAAAGTCGACACCATCACCGGGCTCGGTCCCACGATCGCGGTGAAACAGCATGTGCCGGGCCGCAATCCGCGGTCGACCGTGGGCAGTGTCTCCGAGACCGGAGATCTGCTGCGGCTGTTGTTCGCACGCGCCGGGATACACACCTGCCGCTACTGCGGAGCGGATGTGGTCGGGCGCAGCACCGATGAGCTGCTCGAACAGGCCACGGCCGTAGCCGGGGACGCGGTGCGTGCGGGGCTGGTCCCGCAATGGGCGCTGCCGGTCGGCGAAGGCGTGGCGCCGCTGGGGGAGAACTACGCGGTCGAAGTGGAATCGCTCGGCAAGGCCGGCAGTAACGGACATGTCGGAACAGACGGTGGTGGTTCCGAATCCGTCGCGCGGCGGCTGCGGGCGCGGATCAAAGCGGTGCGGCCCAAAGACGATCGGGTGCTCGTCATCGAACGGGCCGGGACGCATCCGGCGTATCTCGCGACCGGACATGTGTGCACGGACTGCGGGCGCAAGGCGGCAGCGATCTCGGCGCGCTACTTCAGTGCCAACACACCCGACGGTATGTGCCGCGAATGCGAGGGATTGGGCACCCGCATCACAGTGACCGCGGCACGGATGGTGGCCGATCCGAACGCCTCCATCCGTGCCGGCGCGCTCGCCTTCTACGGGGATCGCCGTCGCGAACCCAAGAAGACCTACTGGCCGGTGCGCGATGTACCGAAGCTGCTCGAGATGTTCGGCGCCACCCTCGACACACCCTGGTGCGAGCTTCCGGTCGCACTGCGCGACATCGTGCTTTACGGCGAGACGGTACATTCGGTGCCCGGCGACGTCGCCGCCTATCTGCCACGCCGTACCGATGCGGGCCTGGTGCCGCAGATCGATCGGCTCGCGCGAGCGGCCGCCTCCGAGGACCGGCGGCACAACTACCACCAGTTCATGAGCGCCACCCCGTGCCCGGAATGCGGCGGCGCGCGGCTAAATGCCGACGCGCGTGCCGTCCGGCTGGAGGGACTGGATATCACCGAGGTGTCGGCCTTGCCGATCTCGGAACTGCCCGCGTGGTTGGATGCGGTATCACAGCTGGTGTTTGCCGATGTAGTGGCCCAGGCCGCGCAGGAGATCATTTCTGAACTGCGGCAACGGCTTTCGCACATGAGCGAGGTCGGGCTGGACTATCTGTCGCTGGATCGGCAGATGCCCGCGCTGTCGGCGGGGGAGGGCCAGCGGCTGCGCATCGCCCGCCAGCTCGGGTGCGGGCTGGTCGGGGTGGTGTACGTCCTGGACGAGCCCTCTGTGGGTCTGCATCCACGCGATACCGGCCGGCTCATCGAGAGTCTGGCGCGCCTGCGCGAAAGCGGCAATACCGTGGTCGTCGTCGAGCACGATGCCGACATCATGCGCAGCGCAGACCATCTCATCGATATCGGGCCAGGTGCGGGCGATGCGGGGGGTCGCGTGGTTGCGGCAGGACCTCCTGAAGTGGTTGCGGGAGAACCGATGTCGGCGACCGCACGGTACCTGCGTGGCGAGTTTGTGCCCGGTGGGCGGCAGCCCCGCCGCCGCATCCCGGCACCGGATGCGCAGATCGTTCTTACCGGCGCGCGGCTGCACAATCTGCGCGATATTGACGTATCCATACCCCGAGATGTACTGACCTGCGTCACCGGACCGAGCGGCAGTGGCAAGAGCTCGTTGGTGAAAGGCATCCTGGAACCCGAAGTAGCCGCAGCACTCAAAGGCGAACCGGCGAATCCGGAGGTCCTGCGCGGGCTGCGAGGACACGAGGTCTTCGATCGGGTGATCGGGGCCGCGCAGGATCCGATGGGCCGGTCGAACCGCTCGATCCCCGCGACCTACATCGGCATCTTCGACGAGATCCGCAAACTGTTCGCGCGGGCACCACTCGCAGCGCAACGCGGCTGGGGCATCGCGCACTTCTCCTTCAACGCCGAGGCCGGCCAATGCTGGACCTGCCGCGGCTCAGGAGAATTGTCTATGCCGATGCACTTCCTGTCCGACGTGGTCGTGCCATGTGGAGTCTGCGGCGGCCGCCGCTACAACGCCGAGGTACTCGAGGTCCGGCTCGACGGCGTCACCATCGCAGAGGTCCTCGATCTCGAAGTGACCCAGGCAATGCACGTCCTCGGCGACCGTCCCAAGATCGGCCGCGCCCTGCGCATGCTCGACGAGGTCGGACTCGGCCATCTGCGACTCGGCCAGAGCTGCGCCACCCTCAGCGGCGGCGAAGCCCAGCGGCTCAAACTCTCCCGAGAACTGCTGCGCGACATCGACGCCGCCCGCACCCTCTACATCGTCGACGAACCCACCAGTGGCCTGCACGCCGCCGACGTCGGACTCCTCATCGACCTACTGCACCGCCTGGTCGACCGCGGCGACACCGTCGTGGTCATCGAACACAACGTGGACGTGATCGCGGCCGCCGACTGGATCATCGACCTCGGACCCGGCGGCGGCGACGGCGGCGGGCAACTCGTCGCACAGGGCACACCGGAGGACGTCGCAGAGGATCCCACCAGCGCACTCGCCCCATACCTGCGTCGCGCACCCGCGGTCCTCACGCCCGGCCTGCGGCGGTGAGGCTCGGATCCGCTGTGCACCGGCCGTCTTCGCGCCGGGAATGCGTTGGTGGGCTTCAAGTGCGGCGTGCGCTGATAGTTCTCACGCCCGGCCTGGTCGGGTGATCTCCACGCTGGGAGAGCGTGGGTCACCCGCAGGCCGGGCGTGTACCTGTGGTCTTCAGACCCGGCGTACGTGGGTGACGCGCGGTCGGGTGTACTCGAGCAGGCCGAGGGTGCCGTACTCGACACCAGCTCCCGACTGCCGGTAGCCGCCGAAGGGGACACCGTGGCGTAGGTCGCCATGGGTGTTGATCCACGCTGTGCCGCACTCGAGTTCAGCCGCGACCTCGGTTGCACGATCCGATTCACCCCATGCAGAACCGCCGAGACCGAAGGTGGTCGAATTCGCTTGGGTCACAGCTTCCTCGACCGTGTCGAAGGGCAGAATTGGAAGCACTGGTCCGAACTGTTCCTCCTGCACCAGGCGGCTGTCAGGCTCTGCGCCGGCGACGATGGTCGGCGCATAGAAGTGGCCGGGACGATCGAGACGGCGTCCACCAGCGACCACCTGCCCGCCACCCGCCACAGCCTGCTCTACGAGGGCGGCGACCCGGTCGAGCTGATGGGCGCTTACCAGTGGGCCCAATTGGGTAGTGGGATCCATTCCATCGCCGACCACGACCTGCTCGGCCTGCGCCCGCAGCGCATCGACCAGATCGGAGTACACGACGCGGTGGGCATAGACGCGTTTGACGGCGGTGCAGTACTGGCCGCTGTTCTCGAATGCGGCCCAGAACAGGCGTTCCGCGATCTCTGCCACTGGCGCGTCCGGCAGCACGATGGCCGCGTCATTACCGCCGAGCTCCAAAGTCGGGCGCTGCAATCGCTGCGCCGTCGACGCGGCGATCGCCAGGCCCGTCTGCACCGAGCCGGTGAACGAAACCTTGTCCACACCTGCATGTTCCACCAGGGCACGGCCGACCGGGCCTGCGCCCGAGACCACGTTCAACACACCCGACGGGAGTACCTCGCACAGCACTTCGGTCATCAGCAGCGACGACAGCGGGGTCTCCGGTGACGGCTTGAGCACAACCGTATTGCCCGCCAGCAGGGCTGGGGCCAACTTGCACACGGCCAGGATGATCGGATAGTTCCATGGCGTGATCGCGGCCACCACACCATAAGGCTTGTGCTGCAGCCGAATCTCGGCGCCGGCGTCGCCGAGATCCTCGACGGCGAGATCCTGGCCGGCGGTATCGGAGAACCACGTCGCGGACAGCTCGACTTCGGCCCGGGCTTTGACCAACGGCTTGCCCTGCTCGCGAGTCAGCAGTGCCGCAATCTCATCGGCCGCCGCGCTCAGCGCCGCGCCGCACTTACGCAGGTGAGCGCGGCGCCCATCGATCGGCAGTGCTGCCCATCGCGGGTGCGCGGTCCGCGCGGCAGTGACCGCGGCATCCACCTGCTCGACCGTCGCTGCCGGGGCGGCCGCGAAAACCTCCGCGTCAGCGGGATTCTCGACGGGAAAGGTGTCGACGACTGCGGCCACCCGGCCGCCTATCGTCATATGCGTCGTTTCCATGCACGGCTCCACCGGTGGTAGCGAATTCCCCCGAGTCCTTGGTAGCAACCGCCCACCGTCCCCGTCCACGGTTGCTGACCGTTCGAGCATGGTCGTGTTTCCAGGTCGGTCGCGCGCGCGTCCGGGACTTACCGCTCACCCCCTCCGCTGCCGATACTCGGTGCACTGCAAAAGAATTCGGGACATCGTTCCAGCAGTTCCGGGGCAGGAGAAACTGTGCACGCCATCATTCTGGCCGGGGGTAGGGGATCGCGGCTGCTGCCCTACACCCGGAACCGGCCCAAACCGCTGATGACGCTGGGTAGGTATTCCATCCTGGAAATCCTGCTCCGGCGATTGCGGTCGTGCGGATTCGACCGCGCCACACTGTGTATCGCGCACCTCGGCGACATGATCCGCGACGAATTCGGCGACGGCTCACGGCTGGGACTGGCCATCGACTACTGCATCGACGAGCCGCCCTGCGGGACCGCCGCGCCGCTGCGGCAGGTGCGGGACTGGGACACGCCCGCGGTGGTGATGAACGCCGACATCCTCACCGCTGTCGACTTCGCCCATCTGCACGGCATCCATGTGCGCAGCGGCTGTCTGCTGTCGGTCGCGGTGCGGCGCCGGGAAGTGCCGATGGATCTGGGTGTGCTGCACGTCGCCTCCGGGCAGGTGCGCGCCATCTGGGAGAAGCCGACGCTCGCCGTCGACGTGTCCTCGGGCATGTACGTGATCGATCCCGTGGTGCGGGAACTCATTCCCGCGGGCGTCACCGTGGACATGCCCGACCTCATCGAATCGCTCATCGACAGTGGCGAAGACGTGTACGCCTACCGCTTCGCCGACGCCTGGCACGACATCGGCACACCCGCCGGCTACACGGCCGCCGAACGCGAATTCCTGGCCGACCCGGATCACTACCTCACCGTCGCCGACCGGCCACGCGACGGACACCCGGTCCTGGAGGCCCGATGAGCGAGACGACCATGACCGATCTCCTCACCACGATAGGCAGATTCATGGGCCGCGCGCTGACACGATCACCGCTCGCGGCGACCGAGGACTTCTTCCGTGAGGGCGGGGATTCGCATCGCGCGATGCAGGTCGTCGCGGAACTGCTGGACCGATACCGCCCGCGTGATGACGAGATCGCGGACCGACTGCACGAGGAGCTGGTGCTGGCCATGTTCGATACCGGGACCCCGCAGGCGCTGGCCGTCGTGTTCGGGCGGTACTGACATGGACACCGAACGAGAAGCCACACTCCTCGACCATGTGCGCCGCCACGCCGAGCGGGCGCCCGACGCGATCGCGGTGAGTTCCGGTGCACCGCAAGGCTGGACCTCGGTCAGCTGGTCGCGGCTACGCGAACTGGCCGAAACGGTAGCGGGCCGCACACAGGTACTGCCCGCTGGCGCTGGGCCGGTAGTGGTCGTTGTCGATAACACCGTGGAGTGTGTCGCGGTCCTGATCGGGCTGGCTGCCGCAGGGATCGAACTGCTGCTGGTGGAATGGCCCAACTCGTATCTCGGCGACGAAGCATCGGCGGTAGTTGCCGCCGCGCCGCGCTGCGTGATCGGGCCGGCGGATTTCGCCGAGCAGGTCTCGGACCGCCTGCGGTATATGGAGTTCCGGACGCTCACGACCGGACCGGCAACGGCACGTCCGGAGAGCGCACCTCCCGCATCGATCGACCAGCTCACCTCCGGATCGACCGGCGAGCAACGCATTGCACGGCACCGCGCGGACAATATCGTGCGCGGCGGACGCATCTACCGCGATATTCACCGACTGACCACGGACGACACAGTTTTCGTGAGCATCCCGCTCGCGCACTCCTTCGGCCTGGTCGGCGGACTGGCAGCCGCCGTCGTCTCCGGCGCGCGGCTACTCACGCTCACCCAATTCAATCTGCGTGTGCTGCTGGCGGGTCTGAGCGACGCGACCGTGCTACTGGGAACACCGCTGGGTTACGAGCTCATCGCCTCGGCCCCCGGCTCGGGCGGGAATCGGCTGCGGGTGGCCTTGTCCTCGGGCGGCCCGCTCTCGGAGCGCGTGGCCACCGCCGCGGGACAGCGGCTGGGCGTACGCGTCCACCAGATCTACGGCAGTACCGAAACAGGGCTCGTCGCCTGCACTTACGAACGGCCCGAGCCCTGGCCGGAAGGATCGGTCGGCACCTTCGCACCCGGCGTCGAATGGCGCGTGGAAGCGCCCGCCCCGACCGAGATCGCGGACGACGGCGCCATTGCCGAACCGGGTTCTCCGGCCGCCGACGCGAAAGTGGATGGCACGGTCGGGCGGCTGCGCGTGCGGACCGGCACCATGTTCGACGGATTCGATAAGCCCGGAGAACATCACGACGACAACGGCTTTCACGACACCGGTGATCTGGTGCGGGTCGACGAGCATGGGAATCTGTTCGTCCTGGCCCGCAAGGACACCTTCATCAATGTCGGCGGACGCAAGATCAACCCGCGCCGAGTCGAGCGGCTGATCGGCGAATGTCCCGACGTCAGCGAGATATTCGTCTACGGCGGCGGAGAAGACGACGCCGAGCAGGAGATCCACGCCGCCGTGGTACTCGCCGGCGACGCCGATCTCGAGCAAGTCGTCGGGTTCTGCCGGACACGACTGCTGCCCTACGAGATTCCGCACCAAGTGCACGTCGTCGCCGAGCTGCCGCGCAGCGCGCTCGGCAAGGTCTCACTCGGCCAACTTCTTCGTGGCACCGCCGTCGACCGGCGCGCGGCCGCCGCCCCGGACCTCAGTGAAGGTGGAATATGAACCAGCCTGTGAACGACACCGTGGCGGTCATCGGACTCGGCTATGTGGGCCTGCCGCTGGCATTGTCGCTGGCGCGCGCCGGTCGACGAGTGATCGGCGTCGACGTGGATCCCGGCGTGCGCGCCGCACTCGCGGCCGGGGCACCCCGATTTCTGGAGCCGGGACTGCCGGAGCTACTCGAATCCGTTGGGCCCGAGCAGTTCACGGTGACCGACCGGCTGCCCGACGAGCCACCGCGCGAGATCATCATCTGCGTGGGCACCGCGGTCGATGAGGAGACCCATCAACCCGATCTGCGCCACCTCATCTCGGCGACGAGCATGGTCGCAGAGCACATGTCACCGGAGACACTCGTCGTCATCCGCAGCACCGTGCCCGTCGGCACCTGCCGCACCGTCGTGCTGCCGCTGCTGCGCCGTCGGGTCGAGGCGCCGCTGCTGGCCATGTGCCCTGAACGGATCATTCAGGGGCAAGCGCTGCGTGAGCTCGAAGAACTCCCGCAGATCATCGGCGCGCTCGACGAACGCTCACTGGAACGCACCCGCCGACTACTGAAGCCGGTCGCAGCCGACCAAGTGACGGTGTCGAGCCCGGAAGCCGCGGAGATGGTGAAATTGGTGTGCAATGCCCACACCGACCTCATCTACGGGTTCGGCAACGAGGTCGCACTCATGTCCTCGGCACTGGGCATCGACGCCAATGAGGTCATCGCCGCCGCCAATCTGCGCTATCCGCGGCCGGATCTGTCGAAACCCGGATTCGTCGGCGGCAGCTGCCTGATCAAGGACCCCTACCTGCTCATCCACAGCGCCGAGCACGCCGGATACACACCACCGATGGTCGCGGCCGCTCGCGCCGTCAACGAAGCGGTGCCGCACCATGCCCTGGATACTGTGGTGAAAACCCTTGCCGCACAGGGACGATCCCTGGAATCGGCGAAGATCCTGCTGGGCGGGATCGCTTACAAAGGGCGTCCGGAGACCGATGATGTGCGCGGGTCGGCAGCCGTCGAGATCGCCGCGGACCTGCGCGGGAAGGTCGCGGTACTGGGCGGCCACGACTTCGTGGTCGGCGCGGAGCGGATCACACAGATCGGCGCGCAGCCCATGAGCCTCGAAGAGGGACTGACCGACGCCGATGCACTCCTGCTGCTGGTCGATCACCCGCGCTACAGCGTCCTCGACGCGGAATTCGTGCTGACCCGAATGCGCAAGCCCGCCATCGTCTTCGACATGTGGGGGCTGCTCGAAGGTGCACTGTCCGGGGTTCCCGGCATCGAGTATCGGAGGCTGGGCCGTGCCTGAACGCGTACTGATCACCGGCGGCGCCGGATTCGTCGGCCTCCACCTCGCGCGGCGACTGCTGCGCGACGGAGCCGAACTGGTACTGCTCGACGACTTCTCACGCGGCGCCGACGACGCCGACCTCGCCGAAATCCGCCAGCATGCGGCTGTCGTCACCCACGACCTGACCACACCGCTCCCGGACCGACTGCCCGGCAAGGACTTCGACGCCGTTTACCACCTGGCGGCGGTGGTCGGCGTGCAGCGCGCCAACGAGGAACCAGGGCGGGTCCTGCGGACCAATCTGCTCGCCACACTGAACCTGCTCGACTGGTGTCGCGCCCACCCCCCAGGTGCACTGTTCCTCAGCTCGACCAGCGAAGTCGCCGACGGCGCACTCCGCGCGGGTCTGTCGGCCTTCCCGTCACCGGAGGATCTGCCGTTCGTACTGACAGACCCCCGCGCGCCACGCTCGTCCTACGCACTCAGCAAGATCGTCTCCGAAACCCTGTTCCTGCAACAGGACACCGGCGCACGCGTGCGGATCGGCCGCTACCACAATATCTACGGACCGCGCATGGGCCGCTCCCACGTCATCCCGCAATTCATCGAACGCGCCCTGTCCGGCGCCAACCCCTTCGACATCTACGGCGACGCCCAGACTCGCGCCTTCTGCTACATCGACGACGCCATCGACGCCACAACCGGACTTACCCGCCTCGGCGGGACCGAACCGATCATCGCCAATATCGGCAACGACCGCGAGGAAATCCGCATCCACGACCTCGCCCAGCGAGTACTGGACCTGGCCGCAGCCCACCCCGAAATCACCGTCCACCAGCCGCCCGCCGGGTCACCCGATCGCCGACTGCCCGAACTCTCGGTCCTGCGCAGCGTTCTCGGCTACGAACCGAAAACCGACCTCGACACCGGGCTACGCGAAACCTTCGACTGGTACGCCCGCCATCGCCCCGCCGACCCCGAAGCCGGCCCGCGATGACCGCCGTACTCGTCACCTTCGGCGGCTACGCCGGCACCCACGCCGGCGCCGAGCGCATGGCTTGGCGAACCAGCGAACACCTCGCCCGACAAGGACATTGCGTCCACGCCCTCACCGACTCCCACCCACCCGAGGACCTGGACCCCGCACTGGTACACATCCACCGCTGCGAGACCGAGCTGGACCCGGGACCGATACGCACCGATCGCGGCAAGAACGACCTGGATCCACGGGTGATGCGCACCGATCACAGCACCGGTCCCGAGAAGATGTGGCGCGCCGACGTCGTGCACGCCTACGACCTGGCCAAGCCCGAACACATCGCCAGCGCACTGCGCCTGGCCGGACGCTGCGGTGCACGACTGGCGCTGACACCGGCCACCGCGCCACAGCTGTGGCCCGATCGCGAACTCGGGCGGATCGCATGCCGGCGTGCGGGAATCATCTACGCGCTGACCGAGTCCGAAGCCCTGGAACTCGGGCGGTTCGGCGCCGAACCCGGACGCATACGACAGATTCCGCACGCACCCGATCTGTCCGGCGAAGCGGAACCAGACCGGATCCGGGACCGGCTGCCACTGGGCGGGCCGGTGGTCGTGTTCGTCGGGCGGCGGATCCCCTCGAAGGGATATGCCGAACTACTGCGCGCCGCACCGCTGGTGTGGCGGACGCTGCCCGAGATACGATTCCTGTTTCTCGGGCCCGACGGCGATCGCACCGCCACGGAAACCTTTCGGGCGTATGCCGATCCGCGCATCCTGGATCTCGGTGTCGTCGACGAAGCGACCAAACGCGACGTCCTCGCCGCCGGGGCGGTCCTGTGCCTGCCGACGAGTGCGGATGTGTTCCCACTCGTGTTCCTCGAAGCGTGGGCATCCGGAATACCGGTTGTCACAGGCGATTTCCCGGGCGTGCACGACATCGTCGCCGACGGCGTCGACGGCCTGGTCGTCACCCCGCGGCCCACGGACATCGCCGCCGCCCTGATACGGCTGCTCACCGACGAACCGGCCCGCCGAGCCATGGGACAAGCCGGGCAGGCGCGCGTACGCGCCGACTTCACCTGGGATCGCGTCGCCGAGCAGGTCGCCGCCGGCTACGCCGAGATCCGCGGTACCACCTGACCGGTCCGCCGGTCGCCACTCACCACAAGGAGGCTTCGATGCCCACCCCGACACCACCCGAGTGGAAGGTCACCCTCGCCGACAACACCATCGACGAGGAGGAGATCGCCGCGGTCACCGAGGTGCTGCGCTCGCGCTGGCTGTCACCGGGCCCACGCACCCGCGCCTTCGAACAGGACTTCGCCGCCGCACTCGGATGCCCGGACGCGGTCGCGGTCAGCAGCGGCACCGCCGCCCTGCACCTGACCGTGCGCGCATTGCACATCGGGCCCGGCGACGAGGTGATCATGCCGGCGCTGAGCTTCGTCTCCGCTGCGGCCATGATCGTCTTGGAAGGCGGCACACCGGTTTTCGCCGACGTCCGCTCCGGCAGCGATCCCACCCTGGATCCGGGCGATGTCCGCAAGCTGATCACGCCCCGCACCAAAGCGATCGTCGCCATGCACTACGGCGGCTACCCGGCCGACCTCGTCGCGCTGGCGGGCATCGCCCGCGAGCACGGCCTGGCGCTGATCGAGGACGCCGCCCACGCGCCGATCGTGCGCGCACCCGGCACCGGCATGCTCGGAACCATCGGCGACATAGGCTGTTTCAGCTTCTACGCCACCAAGAACCTCACCACCGGCGAAGGCGGCATGGTGGTGGCCAAGGACCCGGTACTGCTCGGGCACGTGCGGGCCGCCCGCTCGCACTGCCTGTCGGCCAGCACCTGGGATCGCGATCGCAGCGGGCGCGCCGACTACGACGTTGCCGATGTCGGGCTGAACTATCGGCCCACCGAAATCACCTCGGCCATCGGCGGTATCCAATTGCGCAAACTCGCGGGCGAGCGGCGCCGCCGCCGGGAGCTCATCGACCACTATCGCGAACGGCTGGCCGGGATTCCGGAATTGATCGTGCCCTTCGCCGAATACGACCAGGACAGCGGCCTGCACCTGATGGCGGTGATCCTGCCCGTGCGCGCCGATCGCGACACCGTACGCGCACACCTGCG
Organism: Nocardia sp. NPDC020380; assembly: GCF_044386975.1. Taxonomy (NCBI): domain Bacteria; kingdom Bacillati; phylum Actinomycetota; class Actinomycetes; order Mycobacteriales; family Nocardiaceae; genus Nocardia; species Nocardia sp. NPDC020380. The sequence goes on from NZ_JBIRVQ010000022.1 coordinate 41,137, forward strand.
TGACGCGGGGATACAGACCTCCGTGCACTATCCGCCGACGCACCAATTCTCTTACTACCGTGCACGTTTCGGTTCGCACCGGCGACCGCTGCCGGTCACCGACGCCATCGCCACTCGACTGCTGTCCCTGCCGCTGCACGCCCGGATGAGCGACGACGATCCGGCATTCGTCGCCGATGTGCTCGCCGAGAGCGTGCTGCGCGCCTGCGGGAGGACCGTCTCATGAGCTTCGCTGTGCGCGACGGCCGGTTACATCGCAATGGGCGGCCCTTCCTCGCCGTCGGCGTCGACTATCACCCGTCGGTCGCGGGGTGCCGGATCTGGACGGACTGGGATCCACTCGCCATCGAAGCCGATTTCACGGCCGTGGCGGCGGCCGGGCTGAGCACCGTGCGGCTGTTCGTGCTCTGGCGTGACTTCGAACCCGCGGCGGGACAGATCGATCCGGCCATGCTGCACCGCCTCGACGCGGTCCTCGCCGCGGCCGAGCGCGCGCAATTGGCGTGCGTGGTCTCGCTGTTCACCATCTGGATGAACGGGCAACGGCTGGACCTGCCGTGGCGGCACGGACGCAGCCTCTGGCGCGATCCCGGCATGCTCGACCGCCAGGAGGAATTCGCTCGCACCGTCGCCCGCGCGGTCGGGGCGCGCGAGGGCCTGCTCGGCTTCGACCTCGGCGACGAGATCGGCTGTGTCGATCCCATCGAGGCCGCCGCCCTGACCGCGGATGACATCGCCTGCTGGCAGGTGCGATTGGCCGCTGCACTACGCGAGGAATCACCCGGCGTCCTCGTCCTACAGGCCAACGACGCCTCCGGCGTGCTCGGCCCGTCGCCGTTCGGACCCGACAACAGCGAACCACTCGACCTGATCGGCATCCACGGATTCCCGCTGTGGGCACCGGGATCCATCGAATCCACCCTGTCCTACAAGGCCACCACGCTGCCTGCATTCCTGGTCAAATACGCTGCGGCATACGGTGTTCCGCTGGTCGACGAGCTCGGGAGCTACGGCGTCGCCGACGACACCGCTGCTTCGTACCTTCGCGCCGCTGCAACCTCGGCCATCGCTAACGGCGCCAACGGCCTGTTCGTGTGGTGCTGGCAGGACATCGCCGCCGAGACCGCGCCCTACCTCGACCGGCCCGGCGAACGAGTCGCCGGACTACACCGCCTCGACGGCACCGAGAAACCCGCCATGCACGAGTTCCGCAGAATCGCCGACGCCGCAAGTGAACTCGCTGTGAGGCGCTCGCGTCCCCGGATCGCGGTGTACCTACCCCGGCGCGGGCGCGAGGCCGGTGCGTCCTACCTCGACACCGGTGTCGCGACGCTGGGCGCGTTCTTCTGCCATCTGCTGCTCACCCGCGCGCACCTCGACTTCGATATCGCCGCAGGCGATCTCGAGGGCTATGACCTCGTACTGTGCCCCTCGCCGACGCACCTCACGCTGTCGGACCGGCGTGCCCTGCGTGGCGTCGCCGAACGTGGGGGAACGGTGTACTGCTCGCTGGGCGATCATCTGCACGGGTTCCCGGGCACGGACCTTGTCGGCGCGGAGATCATCGACTACGCACCGCCCTCGACCGGGCATGCCGCGTTCGAGTGGGACGGCCGGGCATGGGAGATCGACTGGAGCGCCGCTCCCACCCGAGCCACCACACTGCGCGCGACCACTGCCGAGGTACTCGGCTCTTACCGCGACGGCACGCCGGCTTTGGTCTGCCAACGGATCGGTGAGGGGCGGGTTCTGTTCACCAACACCCCGTTCGAACGTCAGCTCGACCGGCCCGGACGACTGGTGGCTGCGCCCTGGGAGCAGTTCTACCGGCGCATCGCCGCGCTGGCGGGGATCCCAGCGATCGCGGACTGCGACGATCCGGACCTCGAACTCATCCGTGACCACGATGCCGAGCGGCTGATTGTGATCAACCACGGCGCCACCACACATGTCACCGATATCCGGTGGGACAGCGGCATCGAACAGAAGGCCCGGATCGAGCTGGGACCGAAGGACTGGACCATCCTGCACCCGCACAGCGACGAGGAGCGCCGATGAAAGGCGTTGTGTACCAAGGGCCCTATCAGGTCCGCGTAAACGACGTGCCGATGCCGCGCGTGGACGGGCCGCGCGCGGCGGTCGTACGGGTGACCCGCAGCGCCATCTGCGGTTCGGACCTGCACCCCTACCGGGGCGAGATTCCCGACTTCGCACCGGGCACCATCCTGGGCCACGAATTCGCCGGCGTCGTCGTCGATGCCGGCAGCGAAGTGCCCTTCGCGGCGGGGGAGCGGGTGTACGCCTCCGATCTCGTCGCGTGCGGCCGCTGCCCGATCTGCGCGCGCGGCTGGCACTATCACTGCGCGCACGCCAGCCTGTTCGGCTACTCGACCGTCGTCGGTGCGCCCGTACCCGGCGGGCAAGCCGAATACGTGCGAATTCCCTTCGCTGACACGGTGCTCGCGCGCACGCCCGCAGACCTCACCGACGAGCAAGCACTGTTCGCCGGCGACGTGCTCACCACCGCCTACGCCGCGGCAGCGGACGCAGGCATCGAGGCCGGTACGGTGACGGGAGTCGTGGGCGCGGGACCGGTAGGGCTGCTCGCCGCCCTCTGTGCGAGCGCCCTCGGCGCCGCACACGTCGTGATCGCCGATCCTGATCCCGCTCGCCGCGCCACCGCCGAAGCCCTCGGCATCCGTGCGGTCGCGCCAACCGAACTGGCAGCCACGCTGGACGAAGCCGCACCCGGGTACGGCGCGCGCGCCATCCTCGAAGCCGTCGGCACCGACGCCGCCCTGCAATGCGCCATGCACAGCGCGGGCCCACGCGCCACCGTTGCTGTCGTCGGAGCGCACAGCGCCACCGCCATGCCCTTCCCCAGCGGGCTGGCCTTCACCCGGGAACTGACCCTGCGCTTCACCGTCGGCGACCCGATCCGCCACCGCGACAAGGCCGTCGAACTCATGCGTACCGGCGTCATCGACCCGGCACCCCTGATCTCGCACCGCCTCCCACTACGCGAGGCCCGCCACGGCTACGACCTGTTCCACCGGCGCGAGGCCTTCAAGGTCGTGCTCACCGCCGGCGCGGACACCGGCCCATCGGGCATGACCGTTCGATCGGGCCGATGAGGCGCCCGTCGGAGCCTTATCCGCCCGCGCGCCATCGGTGATAGTCGAAACATCCTCTCTCCCAAACCCTTCGAGCCCAGAAAGCAGGGTGACACGCGATGACCTGCCTGGAAGCGGTGGCCACCTATCTCCCACCGCGCAGCATCCCCATCGACGAGGCCCTGGCCGGACTCGACGTCAGCGACACCCAGATCCGCCTGTTCCGGCGCTTCTACGGCTTCTCCCACATCCGCCGCGACAGCCAGGCCCGGCTGGCCGACCAGATGCTCAGCACCGTCGCCGGACTCGAAGAACAACTGCGCGGGCGCGAGAAGCAAGTGCGCTACATCGTGCAGGCCCTCACCCTGCCCGTCGCCGCGCCCTACCCGACCAACCCCGTGCACGAAGTACGCCGCGCACTCGGGCTCGACCATGCCGCGACCTTCTGCCTGACCCAGCATGCCTGTGCCACCGGACTGCTCGCCTTGGACGTGTGCGGGCGACTGCTCGCCGCCGACAGCGATCCCGAGGCGCTGGCGCTGATCTTCACCGGCGAGAAGGCCTACAACGCCTACTCGCAGCAGTTCATCGTCGACACCGCCGTCATGGGGGAGGGCATGGCCGCGATCCTGGTGCGACGCAATGGCGATCACGACCGGATACTGTCCTACGCCACCCGCACCCACGGCCAGTTCAATCAAGCGCCCTGGCTGACCTACGAACTGGCGCGGGAATTCGATCGGCTCTATCCCGAGGCTCTCGCCGAGGTGCTGCAGGCGGCGGTCGACGATGCCGGGCTCACCCTCGATGACATCGCGCTGATCCTGCCGCACCACGTCAATCAGAACTCCTGGAAGCGACTGTCGAAGCAGATCGGATTTCCGATCGGGCGCATCTTCCTCGAGAACCTGCCCATCACCGGGCACTGCTTCTGCGCGGACCCGTTCCTGAACTACCGCACCGCGTGTGAGACCGGGCGGCTGCGACCGGGCGACTACTACATGATGGCCTCGGTCGGGCTCGGAGCGACGTTCTCCGCCATGGTCTTCCGCCACTGAGCAGCTTCCGCCCTCGAGAACAGGCCAGGACCAACCATGCGCGCACAGCCCGACGATTTCGGCACCCGGCTCAAAATCGCCGTCACCGGCACACCCGACACTCCTCTGGTCTTTCTCGGCAACTTCGAGATCGAAGACCGGTGGGCCATGGGCGAACCCGGCCTGCCCGGGGTGAGCTTCCCCGCGGGACGAGCCGTGGTGAACCGGATGGACGAATTCACCCTGCTACTGGCCGGCCCGGACGACCACGTCGTACTCAAAGCCGCACCCGATCCCGGGTATCTGAACTACCTCGACGAACTCGGACTCACGCCGCCGCACATCCTCACCATCGACCATCAGGACCCGCAGCACACCGTCACCGCCGATATCCTCGCTGATCACGCTACCCAGGATGCGTTACGGCGGCTCGGTCGCGGCGGCGCCCGGCTGCTCCCGCACGGTGTCTCGGACCTGGAAGAAGAGCTCGCCCAGGCGAGTGAAATTCCGCTGGCCGCACCGGCGGCCGCGGTCTGCAAACGGGTCAACAGCAAGATCTACAGTTGCCGGCTGGCCGAGGAATTGGCTCTGCGGCGCCCGCGGGGATGGGCCGCGGAGACCCTGGATGAACTCGACCGAGCCGTGGAACAGGCCCGGCTGCTGCTTGCCGACGGGCACACCGTCGTGGTCAAGGACGCCTACGGGGTGTCCGGGCGCGGGATCGCCGTGGTGGCCACCGTCGAGCGCCTCGATCGGTTGCAGCGCATGGCGATTCGCCGAGCCGAACGCGCCGGACATCGGCGCGCCGGACTCGTCGTCGAGGAGTGGGTCGCCAAACGCACAGACCTGAACTACCAGTTCACGATCGGCCGCGACGGCGACGTGCACTTCGACTTCGTCAAGGAGGCGATCACCGAAGCCGGTGTGCACAAAGGACACCGATTCCCGGCCGCACTCACCCCAGCCCAGGACGCCTTGCTGCGCGACAGCGCCCAGCGCATCGGCGCGGCGCTCGCGCGCGACGGCTACTTCGGCGTGGCCGGCGTGGACGCCCTGCTCGACCCCGACGGCGGGCTCTATCCCATGATCGAGATCAACGCCCGCAACAACATGTCCACCTACCAGGCCCGCATCCAGGAAACCCTCGGCACCGACGAGAATCCGGTACTCGCCCGCCACTATCCGGTGCGGCTGCGCGCCCCGCTCGCCTTCTCCGACCTGCGCCGCGCACTCAAAGGCATACTGCTCGAACGCGACAGCGACAGCGGGCTGCTGATCAACAACTTCGCCACCGTCAACGCCGCCGCACCGGCCGCCAGCACACCCTCGGACGGGTACGACGGGCGGCTCTACGGACTGGTGATGGCCCGCGACCCGCACCAGCTTTCAGCCATCGACACCGAGATCAGCACCCGCCTGGCGGCGCTGTAGAGAGGCAGAACCGATGAGCGACACCGAGATCCAAGGCCTCACTTACAGCGAACTCGCCCGCGAACACGGCACACCCTTGTTCGTCTACGACGGCGATGTGCTCGAATCCCAATACCGGCGACTGCGCGCACACCTGCACCCGAAGCTGGAGATCTTCTTCTCCCTCAAAGCCAATCCCAACATCAGCATCTGCGCGCTGCTGCACTCGCTGGGCGCACGAGCGGAGGTGTGTTCGCTCGCCGAACTGGTCACCGCCACCCGCGCGGGCGTCGCACCCGGTGACATCATCTTTCCCGGGCCCGGCAAGAGCCCGGTCGAACTCGCCGCCTGCCTCGATATGGGGGTGTACGCGATCATCTGCGAATCCTTCGGTGAGCTGGATCTGCTCGATCGGATCGCGGGGGAGCGCGGGCTGATCGCACCGGTCGCGCTGCGGGTCAATCCCGCCTTCGCGGTCAAAGGTTCCGGGCTCACCATGGGCGGCAAGCCGCGCCAGTTCGGCATCGACGAAGCACAACTCGACGAGGCTCCCGACCTCGTGCGCCGCTATCCGAACCTGCGGTTCATGGGCATCCACGTCTATATGGGCACCCGAATTCTCGACGAAGGGGTGATCGCCGAGAACACCCAGCGCATACTCGCGCTCGCGCAACGGCTGTCGGAGCAGCTCGGCTTCGCACTCGAGATGGTCGATATCGGCGGGGGACTCGGGATCGCCTACTTCGACGGCGAGCGCGATCTCGACCCGGCCCTGGTCGGCGAGCGGCTCGAACCGATCATCGCCGAGTTCACGGCCTCGCACCCGCGGACCCGGCTCGTCATGGAGCTCGGGCGCTACCTCACCGCCCTCGCCGGCACCTACGCCGTGCGAGTGCGATACGTGAAAACCTCACTGGAACAACAGTTCGCGATCACCGACGGCGGCACGCACCACCATATGGCGGCAGTCGGCATCGGGTCCTTCGTCAAACGCGACTTCCCGATGCGCGTGCTCTCCGGCGGTGAAGCCGGACCGGTCGGGACCTGGACCGTAACCGGACCCTTGTGCACTCCCAACGACACCCTCGCCAAACGTGCGGAGCTGCCGCCGCTGCGGCCCGGGGATCTGCTGGGCGTCGCCCGCTCGGGCGCCTACGGGCCCACCGCCTCACCGGTGCTGTTCCTCGGACACGGCGGTCCCGCGGAAGTGCTCGTCCACCACGGGCAGGCGTACCGGATCCGCGAGCGCGACACCGCCGAGGACCTACTGCGCCCCCAGCACCTGCACGACCTGACGGCCCGCACCGCGCCCGGACCCACCCGCGAAGGAACCGAACAATGAGCCAGCAGACCGCCATCGCCGACAAGGTCGTCCTCATCCTCGCCGCCATGGTGCACCGCGAGCCCGACACCCTCGAACCCGGCACCCGCCTCTTCGACGACCTCGGACTCGACTCCACCAGCGCCCTCGAACTACTCATGAAGATCGAGGACGAGACCGGCATCGAATTCGACCAGGACACCCTCGAACAACACCACTTCGAAACGGTGAGCTCGCTGGTCGGCTACACCCTCGACCAACTGGACGGATAACCGCGTGTACCTCGCGAAGCCCCACACCACCGCCACCACGGCGCCACCACTCGGACTGGCACGCATCGAAGTCCGCCACTTCGGGCGCGGCGAACCCTACAGCGCCGAATTCCTCGACTACTTCCAGGATCTGTCCGGGCAGTTCGGCCAGCCTTATCACCCGGACTACTTCGCCCAGGCCGCGCCGAACTCGTTCACCGCCATGGCGAGTGAGATCCTGTCCGCCGCAACCCCTCCGGATGAGACCTACGATCTCGCAGTCATCGCGCACACCACGCCCGACGCCAAACCCACCCGCCCGGCCTGCTACCTGGCGCAGGCACTGAGCGGCGACACGCTGTCCTTCGCCCTGTCCGAACAAGGGGTCACCGCACCGTTCACCGCCTTGCAGTTGACCCGTGAATACGCGCGCGACAGCTCATTTCGACGCGGGCTGGTGATGATCCTGGACCAGAGCTTCCTGTGGAACGGCGCCAGTGCCCAGCCGCCGCGCGGCACCCGCATGCCAGGACGCGATGCCGCGGTGGTTCTCATCCTCGAACCCGCCGGCGCGCTCGGGCCGGTGACGACGCTCAATCTCGCCGATGTCGGCCCGGCTGAAGCACGCGAACTCGTCGACGCCCACCTGCATGAGGCGGCCGCCACCGGAATCCCGACCACCACCATCGCCGGGGCCGGCGTGGACACCCGCGCCGGTGACGGAGAGCAGCTGTACTGGGCCGCAGCGGATCTGCCCTGCGCCGGATTGTGGACGGCCTTCGCCGAGCGGCTACCGCAGTGGCAGCGGACCGGACAGCGCGTGGAGCTCATCGACTACGACCCCGTGCTGCGGTATCTGTCGCTGTGCACCATCGAGGTGCCAGGCGGCAGCACCGAATCCTGAACCGGCGCAGACAATGCCCGTCGTCCCGCCCGGTGAGGTTCACCTCTGGACCATCGCGGGGGCGGCCGTGGAACTGCGCATATCAGCCCGGGCGGCTACCCGCCGCATCCTCGGAGCCTATCTGGATCAGCCACCACATCGGCTGCGCTGGCGCACAGGTGAATTCGGCAAGCCCGAGATCGAAGGCTGCTCGGGCACGCTGAGCTTCAACCTCACGCATTCCGGAGAATTGGCCCTGCTGGCGGTGACCGGGGGACGCTCGGTAGGTGTCGACCTGGAAGCCCCGCGCAGTGGATTTCCGGCGGTCGCCTTTGCCTCCCGTTACTTTCCGTCTGCCGAGGCTGAGCTGGTACGCAACGCGCGATCAGCGCACCCGGCCTTCGCGCGGCTGTGGACTCGCAAGGAAGCATGCGTGAAGGCCGCGGGAGTACGCCTGGCCCAAGGACTTCGGCTGCCCGTCGCCGGTACGGCAGGCACCGTCATCGTGCGCGATCCCCGGCAGGCTCTCCCCGGCCTGTGGACGGTCACCGACCTGAACGTCCCCGCCGGGTACACCGCCGCCGTGGCACTAGCGGGCACACAGCCTGCCGCCGTGATTCCTCAGACGTGGCGCCCCGGACCCGAATCCGCAAGTAAATTCGTGCAATTGGCACGATCGTGACACTCCGGACGGCAGTATGCTGCCGTCAGCCGGTCCCGCTCGGCACACTTTTATGCAGAGTCGCGCACCCCGTCCCGCTGTTAAATTGAAATTCAGCGAAAAATGCGGATAGGGGATCACCGTGACCGAAGCTTTCGTCGAATACACCAGGCCTGCACTGGGCGGCCAGACAATTCACGCCCTCCTCGTCGACAATGAGGTATTGAGCCGCGAACTCGGCGCCGCCTTGCGCCGCGCCCCCGGCATCGGCGCCATCCACCACTGCGCCGACTGGTCCGAACTCGAACGCCGCCTGCGCACCGGCCGCATCGACGTCCTGATCGTCACCGCCGCCGCAGCACCACGCCTACGAGCCTTGGGCCGCAGCATCTCCCGCCCCCGAGTACTCATGCTCCTGGACGAACCACAGGCCGCCAACCTGGGCCCCCTCGCCACCCTGCCCATCGACGGATTCCTGTTGCGCCAAGAACTCTCCACCCGTGCACTCCACGATGCACTGCACCGGATGGCCATCGGCGAAATACCTATGCCCGCCACCCTCACCCGGCAATTACTCGGCCGCGCCGCACCCGGCGATAATCTGCGCCCGGTCTCCCTCACCGCCCGCGAGAATGAAACACTCACCCTGCTTGCACAGGGCTTGAGCAACAAACAAATCGCGCGCTGGCTCAAGATCTCCGAACACGGCGTCAAACGTCTCGTGGGCAGCGTCCTGCTCAAACTCGGATCCCCGAATCGCACCACCGCGGTCGTCACCGCGATGAAATACGGCCTCATCGAATGCCACTGACAACCCCGCGACACGATCGGAGGCAGCGATGACCGGACTACATCCGCAAACCGAAGCAGTACTACAACTGATGACCGCCGCCTACCCCGACATCGGCACAACCATCACCGATCCCGCCGAAGCCCGGCGACTACTCGCCCGCGTCAAGCAACCACCGGCCATGCCACTGCCGCGCGTGGAAGACCGGACCATCTCGGGACGATCAGCACTACCGATCCGCATCTACTGGCCCAGAACCCAATCCGCCCCACCCCCGGTGATCGTCTACTTCCACGGCGGCGGCTTCGTCCTGGGCAGCATCGACACCCACGACGGCTTCTGCCGCACCCTGGCCGCCGGAGTCCCCGCCATCGTCATCGCCGTCGACTACCGCCTCGCCCCCGAACACCCCTACCCAGCCGCCGTCGAAGACGCGCAGGCCGCACTGGACTGGGCCCACGCCAACGCCCACGAGCTCGGCGGCGACCCACAACGCCTCGTGCTTGCCGGCGACAGCGCCGGAGCCAATCTCGCCGCCGTCACCTGCCTACGCGTGCGCGACCACGGCGGACCCGCCATCGCATTCCAACTGCTCGTATATCCCTGGGTGGACTTCCTCTCCGACCTGCCATCGCGCCACGAGAACGCTGACGGTTACTACCTCACCGCCGCCCATCTCGACTGGTTTCAACGCCAGTACCTCGAAAACCCCTCCACGGCAGCACATCCGGACATCTCGCCACTGCGTGCCCCCGATCTGCGCGACCTGCCCCCAGCGATGGTGCTCACCGCCGAATACGACCCTCTGCGCGACGAAGGCGAGGCCTACGCCGCCCGCCTCACCGAAGCCGGCGTCCCCACCCACCTCTACCGCGCCGAGGGCCTGTTCCACAGCTTCTTCGCCATGACCGAGTTCCTCCCCGGCGGCCGCGAAGCAGCCGAAAATATCTGCGCCACAATCCGATCCGCGGTGGTCGCAGACCCCGTCCACTGACCTGCGTCGGTATCGCGAGCCTGATCGATCAGCGCTGAGCCGCGACGATGTAGCCACTGGCAGTGGCTGACAGTGCACTACCAGCACCGTCGGACAGTATTCGCGACCATGACGAACATGACAGCGACGAAGAGACAGATGGCGCCAATCAACTGCCCAGCGTCGCGGCCATTCTCGTTACCTCGCACGTAATCGCTTCTCACCGCGACGCGTCGCAAACTCATCCCGGATCACTCGAGTGGTCTTCCCCCACAGCTCGTCGCTGAGCCCCGCTCAGCCAGAGAGGACCGCTTCCATGGCCGTCATCCGTTCCACCGAAACCCGCCGCTCCGAAACCGGAGCCGGCGTCATGACCACCTTCGCCTCACCCACCCTGGGCGGCGCAGGCAGCGCCGTCTGGCGAGTGGAAGTCGGCGCAGACGTCGCAGGCCCCCTGCACGTCTTCGACGCCGAACAAGTCTGGGTCTTCGTCGAAGGCGGCGCCACAATCGAACTCGGCGACCAAACCGTCTCCGTCACCGCAGGCGACACCGTCATCATGCCCGCCGGCACCCCACGAAAAGTAGCCGGCGACCCAACCCTCGGCTTCTCCGCAATCGTCACCGCCCCCGCAGGAGCCAAGGCAGGCGTCCCCGGCGGCGCGACAGGCGCCACCCCGCCCTGGATTCAGTAACCCGGGTAGGGATTAGTGGTTGATGGGCAGGTCCACCGGATAATCGGCACCGGCGTCGGCAGAGGCCGAAATGGCTTGCCAGGCTGTGGCTTCGGCGATCTGGCTGCGGGAGTAGCCCAGGGCCATCTCTGTCGCACCGGCACCCAGGAGTAGATGGCTGGGCAGGTTGTCGGCGTGCACGATCCGCACGAGGATGTCCGCGGCCCGGTCGGGATCACCGGGCGCGGCACCCTTGCCGAGCAATTCGGCCATCGCTCCGACGGTATCGCGGTACTCCTGGGGAATGTCGTCGACTCGCATCGACGGACCGGCCCAGTCAGTGGCGAAGCCGCCGGGTTCGACCACCAGGTAGCGGATTCCGAACGGCGCGGTCTCAACGGCCAGGACGCGGGTGAACCCGTCGACCGCGAACTTGGCTGCCTGGTAGGAGCCGAGTCCGGGAGTGCGGCCGACGCGTCCGCCGACCGAGGAGAACTGGATGACGATGCCCGTGCCCTGCTTCTTCAGTAGCGGGATCGCGGCCGTGGAGACGTTGTAGACGCCCCAGAAGTTGGTCTCGAACTGTCGGCGGAAGTCGGTTTCGCTGGTGGTCTCGACGGGGGAGAGGTTGGCGTAGCCGGCGTTGTTGACCACCACATCGATCCGGCCGTACCTGTCGAAACCCTGCCCGAGCGCATCGGCGCACTAGTACAACACCGTTGCGCTATTAGCGCAACGGTGTTGTGTTAAATATGGACATACTGCAACAATGTTTCGTTATGGTTGTATGTTTGAGGGGTGACTGATTTGGACTTCGCCCGCGCCCGCACTCCCGAGGCCAAGCGTGCCCGGCAGGAAACGATCCTGGCCGCAGCCACTCGGCTCGCCACCGCTGCCAGCGTGCGTGAGGTTACGGCGAGTGCCATTGCTGACGAAGTCGGCATGCATAAGTCGGCGATGCTGCGCTACTTCGAAACTCGCGAGGACATCTTCCTGCAACTGGCAGCCGACGCGTGGGGCGAATGGTCGAGCGCGGTCCGTGTCGAACTCGAAGATCTCGCCGCCGGTGGACGCCACGACTGGGACCAGGCCGCCGCGCATGAAGTCGCCTCCGTCGTTGCGCACTCGCTCGTCGCTCGTCCGCTGTTCTGCGACCTGCTCGCGCAGACGCCACTGAACCTCGAGCGCAACGTCTCTCAGGAGAAGGTCAAAGCATTCAAGCTCCGCGCCCTCGCTGCGGTGGCCGAAATAGGCTCCGCGCTCTGTGTTGTCACGCCCCTGCAGCTCGACCAGGCCCGCAGCGTCGTCGCCACCGCCACCGCGATGGCCGGCGCCATGTGGCAGATGGCCGCCCCCGGCACGAACCTCCGGGCCTTCTATGAATCCGAATCCGAACTCGCCCACGCCATCGTCGATGTCGAGCCTTCACTGACCGACCTTCTCGCCACCCTGATGATCGGCTACGTCGCCCGCTCGATCTGAAATCTAGCACCGCTAGACAATCTTGCATGCCGGTGTTACCTTTGCTTTAGTTTCTAGCGATGCTAGAAGAATCTCGAATTGACCTGAGGAGCAACGGACATGGCATTCACGATCAACGAGCAGAAGTTCCTCGCCGAGGCCGGGATCGGCCGGCTGGCCACGGTCTCGCCCGACGGCGTCGTGCAGAACAACCCGACCGGCTATCGGGTCAACGACGACGGCACGATCGACATCGGGGGTATGCGGATGCGAGGCAGCCGGAAGTACCGCAATGTCGAAGCGGGCAGCCGCGTGTCGTTCGTCGTAGACCAGCAAGTTTCCTTGGATCCCTACGTGATTCGCGGCGTTGAGGTGCGCGGCACGGCCGAGGCTCTCGACGACGAGGAGCCGCCGTTCCCGTCCCAGGAGCGCGCGGTCATCCGTATCCACCCCGAAAAGGTCATCTCCTGGGGTATCGACACCGAATCCTTCGACTTCACCAGCCGCAGCGGCGAGTAGTCGACCCCTTCGCCCAGTGGGGGATCGGTTGACGACGGCGGTGTGAGGTAACGTCGCCTCGGATCCCGGCAGAGCCGGATGCTGGAATTGGGCGGGGAGAGTTCATGTTCGGTCGTTTGGCTGCGGTGAGTGCCGCGGTAGCGGTGTCGGTGCTGCAAGCAGGAGCGGCGCAGGCCACACCCGCACCGGGCATGCTGCCGGCGCCGGGCGGGCCCCTGCCGGTCGGCACCACCACCATGCATCTGGTGCAGCACGGCCGACCCGACCCGTTCGCCCCGGGCAGTGACCGCGAGCTGATGGTGTCGGTGTTCTATCCAGCCGCTGATGTCACGAATCTGCCTCGCGCACATGCGGTGTCCGCCGTCGTGCTGCCCGCGTTGGAGCGGCAGCTCGGGGTGTCACTGCCGGTGCTGCTGTCGAACTCGTACCAGGACGCACCGGTCGCGGCGGGCTCGTATCCGGTCGTGCTCTTCTCGCCCGGGCAGAGCACCCCGAGACTGCTGGGCACCGGCGCCGCAGAGGAACTGGCCAGCCGAGGCTACGTCGTCGTCACCATCGACCACACCGGCGACTCCCCGGTCATCGAGTTCCCCGGCGACCGGATAGTCGGTCCCGCACCGCAATTCACCTCCCTGCCCGGCGGACAGCGGCGCGACATCCAGGTCGCCGACGTGGAATACGTGCTCGACGCATTGACCGCACTCCATGCCGGCACCGACCCCGATGCCGAGAACCGCCCGCTGCCCTCCGGTTTGGGAGCAGCACTCGACCTCACCCACCTCGGCGCCTTCGGGCACTCACTGGGCGGCACCACCATGGTCGAGGCAGCAGCCCAGGACCCGCGCATCGACGCCGTCCTCGACCTGGACGGCGCAGTCGCCGACAACGAAGACTGGGGCAAGTCCGGCACCGACGGCGTGCGCCAGCCGTTGCTGGTGCTGCGCAGCGAGCAAACCATCGACAATGGCTCCGGACACGGCGCCTTCGACGCGATGCTCGATCACGCCCACAGCTGGAAAACCGAACTGGAACTGACGAACTCCGCCCACAACGACCTCACCGACCTGAACCGGCTGATCCCCAGCCCGACCTACATGGGCGCCAACGCGGTCGTCGGCCCCATCCCTCCCGCCCGCGCCGATGCCGCCGTGCGCACCACGGTGACGAGCTTCTTCGACAAATTCCTCCGCGGCAACGAATCAACCGCCCTGGAACACCCGGAGACGATCCCGGATATCACCGTCATGCGCTGAGACCAGTCATCCTGGGGTCGAACCGAATTCGCATGTGAACGGGTTCAGTCGAGCATCACCAGCACACATTCGTCCAGGTCGGCTGCTAATCGATACAACGTGGCGTACTGGCCCAGCAGATCGAGCAGATAATCGCGATCCCTCGGACCCTTGTAGACGCCGGATGCTTCCATCGCCTCGGCATCGAACAGCCGTGATGCGTCCTCCACGCTGTTGTCAACGAAATCAGCTACGATGCGCGCAGTATCGGGTCGGACGAACCGCAGCGTAATCCCTTGTCCCCCAGTCGCACCCGAAGCGAACGGCTCAGCCCCGAATACTGCGATCTCGGCCAGCCCTCCGGGATTCCGCCCCTCGTCCGCACGGCGGTTCGGTGCAAGTAACCAGTAGACAGCGTCCCATGCCCGCGTGGAGAAGGTCCGGTCCAGAATGCCGGGCCGCTCCCTCACGATCTGGCGCGCAACCGGGGCCAGCTCCAGCCAGATCGGATCATCCCAATACGGCGAACTCGCAACGTCAGTGGTAGCCAAACTGGCGAAAAGTGCGACTGCATTCTCTGCGGCCTCACGATCCCAGATCGCGCGTTCCAACAGCGGTTCATAAGGAAGCGCCCGATACCGAGCATCGATAGCCATTCCAAGATCATAGTTATCGGCTATCGGATCGACTGCTCTGCAGGATCGTATAATCGACAGTTCAGGCGAGGCCAGCGAGGATGGCCGCCAGCTCGCGGGCTTGCAGGATGACACCGACGTGTCCAGCTGCCAGGGTGTGGACGTCGAAGGGGTTGTCCGGTGTGAGGCGGTCTGCGTCGTCGATCATCTTGGTGGCCAGCGCCGGCGGGATGACGTTGTCTTTCGTGAGCACGATATAGCTGTGGGGTACCCGTCCCCAGGTGTCGGCGTCTACTCGGGCGTCGGCGAAGTTGGTCTGTGCGCCGTCCTCGGGCTGCATGCCGTAGTTGATCACCGTCAGTGTCTGCGTGAGGGGGGCTTCGGGCATGTTTGTCAGCCGAAAGTCTTCCAAGGCATCGGGATCGGGGGAGCGGAGGTTGAAGCGGATGAGTCCGCGCGATACCGGCTCCATGCCCAGGAACAGCGAGTGGTCGGCGTTTGGGATCGGCACGTTTTTGAGCGCCTCGGGGGTCTGGCTCAGGGCCGTGGCGCTGGGTGCGTCGGCAGTGGACGGGCAGAAGGCGGAGAGGTAGACGAGCCGGTCGACGGCCTCGGGTATGGCGTTGCCGACCAATCCGATCGTGATGCCGCCGAGGCTGTGCCCGACCAAGATGACCGGCCCGTGGCGGCGCACCTTCTGGACCACATCGATGACGTGGGCGACGTTGTCTTGTACGGTGATTGCCGCCATCGGTGACGACGAGGCAGCGAAGGCGGCAATGTCCTGCGCCTGGTAGGTCAGTGGGATCGAGGCGTCGAGCCCGTGCCCAGGGAGATCCACCGGCAAGCTGCGATGGCCGAGCAAGGCAAGTTCACGGACTACGGGAGCCCAGTAGAAACTATTGCCCGTCAACCCGTGCACGAACACGAATGTCGGAGCAGCAGTGGATTTTTCGGCATCACGGTGAGCGAGTTCGGTCATCGAGTTCCTTTCAGCGCAACTTTCACTCTGCGCCGAACGGTAGGTCGCCTCTCGTGGTTGCTCAACGAGGACATCGCCGGACATTTCGATTTCCGCAGGTGGAGCGATGATCGCGAATGCAATGACCATGCCGGAAAACGCAAGAGCGGGCATGCCTTTTGCAATGGGGTGGCGCTGAACGCATGCCCGCTCAACGATGCGCTACTGAAGCTCCTCGGCCGCTTTCGTGATCGCAGCGCCTGCCTGCGCCACATCGTCAGGAGTGGTCCGCCAGTTGCTGAAGGCGGAGCGAATGGCGGGAACTCCTTGGTAAACCGTTGGCGTAACGAAGGTTTCGCCGGTATCGGCGATCGCCTTGATCAGTGCGCGCACCCGATCCGCCGTGGGTCGGTCGGCGAGGGTGAAGCAGACGACGTTGAGGCGGACCGGAGACAGCAGCTGGAATTGGCCGGTGGCTGCCAGCACCTCGCCGAGTTGCGCCGCACAGGAGATGTTGCGCTGCACGATGTCCTGATGTCCCGCGCGACCGTACGCAGTGAGCGTGAACCACGCAGTGAGCGCGCGCAGCCTGCGTGAGTTCTCCGGCACCAAGTGGCCGAAATCCGGCACACCGGTGGGGGCGGTGAGGTACGCGGCGGAATTCAGGAAGGCACGAACCTGCAAGTCCTGGCGGCGGGTGAACTGCACGGCCGCGTCATAGGGCACATTGAGCCACTTGTGCAGATCGACGCACACCGAATCGGCCGCCGCCAACCCGTCCACCAGATGCGCGTGTTCCGGCGAGAGTGCCGCGAACGCGCCGAAGGCGCCGTCGATGTGCAACCAGAACGGATAGCGCTCCCGTAGTGCGGCAATGGCGCGCAGATCATCGAAATCGACGGTGTTCACAGTGCCCGCGTTGGCGACCACGATGGCGGGCCGACCGTCCAGCGCTTCCAGGGCCTCGGCAAGCCGCTCGACATCGACGGCCTCACGATCGGGCAGGGTCGGCACCGATTGCACACTGCTGCGCCCGATCCCGAGCATCGACAGAGATTTGAAGATGCTCGAATGCGGAGTCCCCGACAGCACAGTCACCCGACCGAGTGCACCGACACCGTCCTCGGCGACCGACACCCCGAGCTGTTCGCCCAACCACTCCCGCGCAATAGCCAACCCGACAAAGTTCGACATGGTCGCCCCGGTAACGAAGGCGCCCTTATGCTCGGCCAGCCCGAACAGCTCTCCGATCCAATCGATCGTCTCCCGCTCCAACTCGCTCGCCGCGGAATCCTCGCCACTCATCGCGTTCTGATCGAGCACGCTCGTCAGCCAGTCCCCGGCGATGGCAGCCGGTGTCGCACCACCGGTGATGAATCCGAGATACCGCGGCCCCGCACTTCCTGAAAACCTCGGCTCCCAACGCCGCCGGAACTCCGAAAGCGCTTGATGCAGACCATGTCCAGCATCCGGCAACGTGGCCCCACCCTGTGCTTGCGGCGGTATCGCCACCGGTCGCTTTTCCAGCCCGCGCAGGATTTCCCCCGCCTCGACGCTGACGACATTCAGCAGCGCGGTCACGTCCGCAAGGTCTGCGGCAAGTTTCGTATCCACCAGTCCTCCAGATCACCCGTTCCTGCTTGCGACACTACGAACCACGCCCCCGCCTTGTCCGCGTCCACTCACCAATCACTGGACCTCCCCTCCAGGAGAACTGGTCCGAGTTCTGAGTAAGGTGTAGTGAATGGTTCACGGTGAGATCGGCGTGAATGACATTGCAGCCCAGATCATCAGCACCGAACGGTTGGATCTGATCCCGCTTCGAGTCGATCACTCCGAAGAGATGGCCGCTGTCTTGTCCGACCCGGCTCTCTACCGTTTCATCGGCGGCAGTCCCGACAGCGCGGCGGACCTGTGTTCCCGCTACCGGCGCCTGACGGCGGGGTCCCCCGACCCCGGCGTCTCGTGGCTGAACTGGGTGATTCGGCTATGCGACGAGTCGTGCCTGACCGGAATGGTCCAAGCAACGATCGGCCCCGGCGAACACGGCCGGATCGCCGAAATCGCCTGGATGGTGGGAACCCCGTGGCAGCGACGAGGCATCGGCGCGGAAGCCACCCGAGGACTGGTGGACTGGCTCAGCCGCCAGCCGAACGTGCAGGCCGTCATCGCCCACATCCACCCCGAACACCTGGCATCCGCCGCCGTCGCCACCGCCGCCGGGCTGACCGCCACCAGCTGTCAACACGAAGGCGAAATCCGTTGGCACCGAAGCGTGGGCCCGGCGCGGCTGAACTCGTAGAACGGAGTCGTTCTCGTAAAGTCCTGGTCATGACCGACGCGTCGACCGAGGAAGTCCCCGTTCGGCCGCTGAATCCTTCCAGGGTGGAAGCGTTCAGTGATGGCGTGATGGCAATCGCCATCACGTTGCTGGTGATCGATATCCGGCTGCCGGAGAGCCAGGACGATTTGCTGAAGCAGCTGCTGGGGCTGTGGCCGAGTTACCTGGCCTACTTGGGATCGTTCGCCACCATCGGGGTGATCTGGCTGTCTCACCACGCTTTCTTCGCCCGCATCCGGCAGGTGAATGGTCTGCTGCAGGTCGGGAATCTGCTGGTGCTGCTGTGTGTGGCCTTTCTGCCTTTTCCCACCACGGTCTTGGCGCATCATCTCGAAGATGGTGGCCGGAATGCCGGCGTTGCCACCGCTTTCTATTTCCTTACCGCCGCGGTTCAGGCGGGCGCCTGGATCGTGATGTGGACGGCCGTGCGTCGGGACCCGGCGCTGTTGAGGCCGGGCTACTCGGCGGACGTCGCTCGGGTCGAGACCCGTCAGGCGGTCATCGGATTTGTGGCGCTGGCCGCGGTTGGGGTGATAGGGCTGGTCGTGCCGATTGTTGCGCTGGTCCTCTACCTGGTCGCTGTGGTGGGTTATGCCTTGCCGGTAATGGCTTGGCCGCGTCGTGTGCGCGGACGGGCGGCCTGATCTTGCGTCGGGGTTGTTCCGGTGGCGTGCCGGCTGGGCGTATGGATTCAGCCGGTGGTGTGTACGACCATCACATCGCAGGGAGCCTTCTGCGCGAGTTCAGTGGCGACCGAACCCAGCCAACGTCCGGATAGCGTGTTGACTCCCTTGTTGCCCACCACGATCAGGTCGGCCGCGGGACCGGACGCCGCCACGGCGAGTAGTACTCCCACCGGCTCGCCGATGACTGCGCGCGTGTCGACGATCGAAGCGCCTGCCCGCTTGGCCAATTCGCGGGCGGAGCGCAGGAGCTCTTCGGTGGGAGCGGATCCACGGACCAGGTAGGACTCGTTCTTGAGTACGTCTGCTGTGGATCGGACGCGGCGGGCGGGGACAGGCTCGTAGGCGCATGCGATGACGAGTTCGGTCCTTGCGGCGGAGGCGATTTCACCGGCTTTCACGACTGCGTTCAGTGAGGTGTCGGAGCCGTCCGTGCCCACGACGATCCTTCTGTAGGCGGCCATTTCATCCTTTCGTCGGACACGAGGAGGTTGCGGAGACAACACATTCGGGTCGAATGCGGTCGGCGTCAGAGATCGAGTACGAGACGGTCGCTTCGGGCACGAGATACACAGATCAGCATCGAATCGGCCTGCTCCGATACGGAGAGGCGGTGGTCTCGGTGATCAGGTGTGCCGGCCAGGACGCGGGTTTTACAGGTTCCGCAGAAGCCTTGCTGACACGAATAGCCGACATTCGGGCGGTGCTTGCGAACGACGTCGAGTAACGTCTCGTTCGCCGACACTTCCACGATCTCACCGGTCGAGGCGAACTGCAATTCGAACGCCGTGCCGTCCACCACAGGTGCGGCACTGAACCGTTCGAAATGGAACGCGACCGCGTCGGTGTCGTCGATCATGGTGCGCACCGATTCGATCATCGGCGGCGGACCACAGACATAGACCGCCGTGCTCGTCAGGTCCGTGCCGAGAAGGTCTGCGGCAGTGGGTAGTCCGTGCTCGTCGTCGAGGCGGATTCGGGTGCGCTGCGGATCCCAGGTCGTGATCTCCGGCAGGAAGGGCAGCGAGTCTTCGCTGCGTCCGCAGTAGACGAACCGCCAATCCATGTGCAGGCGTTGCGCTGCGCGCACCATCGGCAGGATCGGGGTCACTCCGATTCCGCCGGCGATGAACAGTGCTCTGGGACTGTATTGGAAGGGAAATCCGTTGCGAGGGTGACTGATTGAGAGCATGGTACCGACCGGCAGTGCGTGCAGGTCGCGGGATCCACCACCTCCTGCGGGGATGCGGCGAACCGCGATGCGGTAGGTGTGCCGGTCCTGCGGATCTCCGCACAACGAGTAGGACCGTTGCCGTCCCGAGGGCAGATACACGTCGAGGTGGCAACCCGGTTGCCAGCGCGGCAGTTCCACGCCGTCAGCGCGCGCGAAGGTCAGCTGCACGACGTCCTGGTCCGTGGCGACGATCTGCCGGTTTGTCAGTTCGACGCTCAACCTGGCCTCGTTCGCGGGCGGCAGTCCCCGGCCCGGCGCGAAGTCCCGGGCCGCGGTGCGACGGATCCACAGCAGGTCCAGTGCCGCTGCGAGTCTGGTGAAGAGCCAGTCGTCGACCGCAGTGTCCGACAGCGCCGGCGATGATCGCCAGCCGTTCGACGAGGTAGTTCTGTGCGCGCAGCGCGGTCAGCGGACGCGGGCCGAGGAACTGGCCGAACAACCATTCGCCGCGCGCGAGGAAGGCGTGATAGTCGATTCCCTTGGCGTCGAGGAACTCTTGGATGCCCTCGTGCGCATGCGCGTGCACGGACTCCTGGCCGATGAACCCGATCATCTCCTCGCGCAGTCGCTCGTCCTCGACCAAGGGCAATGCCTCTTTGTAGGTGGCGACGAACCACCGCTCACCGGCGGGCAACAGCAGGTTCATGACATTGAGCAGGTGCGTGGCGGCGGGGTTGCCGAAGACGAAGTGCGCCGGCATCGCCGACCAGTCGAAGGCGACTTCGCGGGCTTGCAGTGTCAGGTTCTCGACGGTCGGGACGTCGCTGTCGAGGAGCTCCATTGCTCTTCTCCTTGGTGGGTGGCGCGCGTCAGGTGAGACATCGGATTTATGACTGATACTGACGGTAACACACAGTGCATGTAAGCGATAAGGGTCAATCTTGCGTTTGACCTTCGCAGGAAACTACCGAACAAGTGACCAGTGGAGTTGATCTCGGGCAGCACCCAGGTCGCCAGCAGAATTACATGAGTGCGCCAGCTGTTCAGAAGATGTAATCTTCTGGTGCGCAGTGCGCCCGTCTGGCGGGGCGTGCGAAGCCACTCGAACGGAAGGCGCCCGGCAATGGCTACACACGAGGTCCTCAATCAAGCGATCCAACCGACCGGGCTGAACGCCGCCGACTACCCACCGATCGCGGAGGCACTCACCCGCGCGGGCGCATCGCAACGATTCGACGAGGTACTCGCGGCGGGCCGGCTGGCGGCCAGCGCGCACGTCCTCGAACTCGGCGACCTGGCCGAAGCTCACCCACCGGTGCTGAAAACCCATGACCGCTACGGACATCGGATCGACGAGGTGGTCTACGACCCCGCCTACCACCAGCTGATGCAGCACGCCGTGGACCTGGGCCTGCACGGGGCAGCATGGGCCGACACCCAACCACACCCGCACCTGACCCGTGCTGCGAAGTTCCTGGCCTGGGCGCAATCCGACGCCGGGCACATGTGCCCGATCGGCATGACCTACGCGGTCATCCCCGCACTGCGCCACAACCCGGAACTGGCGGCGCAGTACGAATCCCGGCTCACCGTGCGCGAATACGATCCGGTGCTGGCCCCGCCGACCTCGAAACGCTCACTGCTGGCGGGCATGTCGATGACCGAGAAACAAGGCGGCTCGGATGTCCGCGCGAATACCACACGCGCCGTCGCCATCTCGGACGGCTCGTACCGCATCACCGGGCACAAATGGTTCACCTCCGCGCCGATGTGCGACTTCTTCCTCACCCTCGCTCAAACCGACGCGGGCGTGACATGCTTCCTCATCCCGAGGATCCTGCCCGACGGCAGCCGCAACAACTTCTTCCTGCAACGACTCAAGGACAAACTCGGCAACCACTCCAACGCCTCGAGCGAAGTCGAATACGACAACGCCATCGGCTGGCGCGTGGGCGCCGAAGGCCGCGGCGTGCCGACCATCATCGAGATGGTCAACATGACACGCCTGGACTGCACCATCGGCACCGCCGGACTCATGCGCACCGGCCTGCAACAGGCACTGACGCACGCAACCCAGCGAAAAGCCTTCGGCGCGTACCTGATCGACCAACCGCTGATGCGCAACGTCCTGGCAGATCTGGCCACCGAAACCGAAGCCGCCACCACGACCGGTCTCTGGTTGGCCGGACTCACCGACGACGCGGTCACCGGCGACGAGCATGCCGCCGCACTGCGCCGAATCGGTCTGGCGGTCAGCAAGTACTACATCTGCAAACGCGGCCCGGCCTTCGCCGCCGAAGCCCTCGAATGCCTCGGCGGTAACGGATACGTCGAGGAATCACGGATGCCTCGGCTTTACCGCGAGGCCCCGCTACCGTCGATCTGGGAGGGCTCGGGCAATGTCGCCGCACTCGACGTACTGCGCGCGATGGCCAAACAGCCACAGGTGCTGACGGTGTTCTTCGACGAGGTGAAACAGGCTGCAGGCGCGGACAAGTCGCTCGATCGAGCAATCGCCTCCCTCGAGAAGCAGTTCGCCGACTTCGACACCATCCAGTATCGGGCGCGCTCGGTGGTCGGAGCCATGGCCAAGGTCCTGCAGGGCTCGCTGCTGGTGCGCTACGGCAATCCCGCCGTCGCCGATGCCTTCACCGCCACCCGGCTGGGCTCGGACTGGGGCGATGTCTTCGGCGCGCTGCCGACCGGCATCGACGTCGGAACCATTCTCGAACGCGCGACACTGAAGGAGAACGACTGAAACTCCGCCGCACCCCGGCCGCCGCGGAGCTGTCGCGATCTGCTGCGGCCCGCGCCACGTAAGGTCGATGCGAACCGGACATATCGAGGAGGGTGCAGCGGTGACGACAGCGAGGATCGACGAGTCCGCGTCACATCCACGCCGTCTCACCGCCCGCTCGATGATCCTGAGCGCCTTCCTGGGCGCCCCCGCCGAAGCCAAGGCGAGCGAGATCCTGTCCCTGGCCGCCCTGCTCGGCCTGCAGGAATCAGCAGTGCGAGTCGCCCTCACCCGCATGGTCGCCGCAGGCGACCTCGAACGATCCGACGGCTACTACCGCCTCTCGCCACGACTGCGAGCACGCCAAGCACGACAAGCCGAAGCCCACCACCCCCACGTACTGGCGTGGAACGGCCAATGGACGATGCTCATCGTCACCCGCATCGGCGAAGCCGCAACCGAGCGCACCTCACTACGTGAAACCCTGCGCCAGTTACGCTTTCGCGACATGCGCGACGGCGTCTGGACCCGCCCCAACAACCTCGACCTCGCCCTCCCACCCCACGTCGCCGAACGCGTCACCGCCTTCACCGCGACCCCCATGGCGAACGCACGCGAACTGGCCGACGAACTCTTCGCACCGGGGGAGTGGGCAGCCACCGGCGAACAACTACTCACCGAAATGTCCGCCGCGGCCACACTCGCCGACCGATTCGAGATCGCCGCGGCAATCATCCGCCACCTGCTCGACGATCCGCTACTCCCCGCAGAGCTCTCCGATCCGCACTGGCCCGGTCCCCGGCTGCGCGCAAGCTACGACCGATTCGGCCGCGAGTTCGCCGCCATGACCGAAGCCCACCTCGGCCGCAGCTTCGTAGCCGAAATCAGCGAGCCCATGTAGAGCGTCGGTGACCGAGCCGGTCAATGTGGTGCGGCGGAAGCGCAACTTGGTCGGGACCATCTGAGGCCGGCTCGGGTGTGGCCCGCGTGCGGCACAGCTGAATTGCTATTCGCCGTCGGCGAATTCGACGACGTGCAGCCGGAACGGGAGCAGCTTTTCCGGTTCTACCCATCCGGCCCGGACGGTAGTGATGATCGGCCGGTCCAGGTGGCGCGCGACCGAGATGGTGTGTGCGGCGGTGACGTCGATGGGTTCGGTGGCCACAGCCCACACATCGGCCAGATCTCTCGCCTCGTCGAGGTTCTCGAGCTCGGGAATACCTAGGGACGCATTGTTTTCGATGACACTGACCAGCTCGTCACCTCGAGTATCGGAAAGCCCGACCAACGCTGTCGACAGCGCCGTGCTCGGCACCGCCAGCCGAATTTTCGCGGCCGCTCAGCACGGCGAGCAGGTTTCCGACGCCCGCATCACCGAGGGCGTAGGCACGCAGCAGACGCTCATCGAGCACGTAGCCGGCGCTCACCGGGTGGCGGCGTGCTCGTCGGCGAGTGGATTGTTTCGTCGCGATCGACGTTTTCCGGTCAGTTGACATGGCTCCCAGCATCGCTGACATAGCGCGACTATGGCCTCAGTTCGGGTGCAGAAATCGTCCCCGCCCCGCGCCAA
This sequence comes from Nocardia sp. NPDC020380, assembly GCF_044386975.1. Taxonomy (NCBI): domain Bacteria; kingdom Bacillati; phylum Actinomycetota; class Actinomycetes; order Mycobacteriales; family Nocardiaceae; genus Nocardia; species Nocardia sp. NPDC020380. The sequence continues at coordinate 65,562 of NZ_JBIRVQ010000022.1, forward strand.
CGTATGAGTACGCCGTGTCCACGGTGCTGTGACAGCGACGTGTCGATCGACGGACAGTGCGCCGTATGACCGCGAGTTCGGTCTCCTGGGTTATTTCTCGGTCCAGACCTGTAAGCACCACCAGAGGGACGCGGTCATGGACAGGCATGCGCCGGCGGCCATGATCGCGAGGATGGGGTGGAAGATGATTTCGGCGTGGCCATAGGCCGGATGTACGTCGGGCAGTAGGGCGATTCCGATGGCCGTCACGCTGATCACGGCGAGGGCTTCAGTGGCGGCGAGGAACACCAGTGCGATGAGTCCACCGTGTGCTTCTCCCATGGAGATCAGCCACACCGTCGCGACGATGAGCAGTGCGGCGCCGCCGAGCACGATTCCAGGTGCGGGGGTGCCGCAGTGGGCCATGGCCGAGCGTAGTCCGGTGACGGCAGAAGGCTGGGTGGGCAGGTTTTCGGTCGACACGCTGCGCGAGTTTGCCAAAGCGACTGGGCGTGTGAGCGTAGAGCCCTTATCGGGCTCGGACGGTGGTGACGATCGCCCTGCATGCGAGAACCTGGAGTCCCGTGATGGCCGATCCCGATCGCAGACTGTTCGTCGAGCGCCCGGAACGACTCACCGAACGAGAACTCGGTGAACTGACCGGCGTCAGCCGAACATCCCTGCGAGAGGCGCTCCGAAGCCTGCAAGCCGAGGGCCTGGTCGAGACCTCCGAGGCCCGCGGAATCCAAATCGCAGTCCTCACCGAGACCGTAGTCGGCGAGTTGGACGACGTCCGTGCACTATTGGAAGCCACCGCAGTCGAGCTGTGCGCACGAAACGCCTCCGACGCCCAGATCGACGAACTGCGGGCAGCGGTCCCCGGAAACTCGATCCTCGAGCAGGTTTTCGGGTCCATCGAGGCGAGGATCCATCAGCGGCCCATGCCCACGTAATGGCAGCCAAAACAGCCGCTCTCGCCGCGTTGGCCGCTCGTGGTGCCGGGGCGAGATGACGCTGAGATCAGCAGTTGCGCGGATCGTCGGACTACGGAGTCTGTATGTTACCGAGGCTCATTCGTCGAATTCGTCCGGCATCCCGAGTCTGCGCATGACCGCACTGATGCGGTCCTCCGATAGCGGTGGAGCTACCCAACCGTGTGCCTGGACATGGTCCATGAAATCGGAGGGCGGAGCGGCTCGATACCAATTGACGTAATCGTGCCATGCCAGTGGCCAAACCCATTCGCCATCGGTCATCACACCGATACGCACACCTGAGCGTGTGTGGTCGGGCGCGAAGGGGTCTTCGATCCATCCCGGTGCCGCGACCAGGCACTCCGCGGACTGCAGATAGCCGAGCAGACGCTCGGCCTGTGCGGTCGACAAGGTCTCCGGTGCGGCGTCGAAATCTCCGCCGTGTTCACCAATTCGGTAGGGTGCGTGAACTTTTGGCATCCGTCCTCGATCGAGGCTGTCATGACGGCCAGTCGGCGAGCGACGGCCTTCTTGAACGCTGGACGCGACCAGTTGATCTTTCGAAGCGCGCGGTGACCGGTTGGTCACGCGGGAAGCGGTTGAGCGGGCATACCGGATCGGATCGGTAGTCGGTCAGTGTGTGCCGGCTTCGCTCTCTAGCTGACCGACGATGATTTCGACAAGCGCCGCATGGGTTTTTGTGTCTGCTGCGGTTACCAAACCATATGGTGGTGCGTCGATCGGCTGTCCGGCCAGACCGGTGACGACGCATCCGGCGGCCTCACACAACGCGATTCCACTCGCAAAATGCACGCTGTCGCGCAGGTCGCCATCGGTGATGTATGCCGCGCGGCGCCCGGCCGCCACCCACGGCACGGCGAGAGTGGTCGAGAGCACGCGCGCGCCGAAGTTCGATGTCGGTTTCACTCACTCCGGCACCGTACTGCCAGGACCCACCCATCGCGCTATCGCATTTGAGAAGATGTGCCAGGACACTGCGGGCCGTTCAGACCAGTCCGTGTTCGTGGGCGAAGACCACGATCTGCACTCGGTCGCGCAGGTCCAGTTTGCGGAGGATCGCACCGACGTGGGTCTTGACCGTGGATTCGCTGGCGAAGATCAGGTGTGCGACTTCGAGGTTGGAATTGCCCTTCGCGACAGCGGCGAACACCTCCTTTTCCTTGTCGGTGAGACTGGCGTACGTCTCGGGAACGGCTGCACGGGTGCGGAATTGACCTTCGAGCAGGATGGTCAGATCGTGTCGGGCGAGGACCGCGTTGCCGGTGTGGACGGTGCGGATCGCGTCGCAGAGCATGGCGGGTTTGGTGTCTTTGAGCAGGAATCCACTGGCGCCGTAGCGAATTGCGGTCGCGGCGCGGTCGTCGAGGTTGAACGTGGTCAGCACCAGCACCCTCAGCGGTTTGGTGCGCAGGGCGGCGCGTTCGGGGGAGAAGAGCTGCCGGGTCGCCTCCACACCGTCCATGTCCGGCATGCGGATATCCATCAGAACGACGTCGGGCTCGAGTTCGTCGGTCCGGTTCAGTGCTTCGAAGCCATCGGCGGCGTGGCCGACGACCCGCATCCCGGGCTGTGCGTCGATGATCACCGCGACGCCGGTGCGGAACAGCTCCTGGTCGTCGACCAGGAGCACGCGGATTTCCTCGGCGTCGCTCACTGGACGAGTCCACTCGCCGGAACCCACGCGGTCGCGGTGAAGTTAGCGGCGCCAGGGTGGCCCGAGCCCTGGCATCGAATATCGAGCCGGCCGCCGACCGACTCCAGCCGCCGCCGCATCCCATCGAGTCCCTGCCCGCCCGCGTCGGGCTGCGCTGGTGCTTCTGCCGCTACTGCATTGACCGTCTTTATCTGCAATGTGTCTGCTGTCCAATGCAATTCGATCGCAATCGGGACGTCTCTGCTGCCGTGGCGAATAGCGTTGGTGAGCATCTCCTGCAGTACGCGGTAGGCGGCGGTGGCCAGTTCGGGCGCCAGCGTACGAGCGGTCCCGATCTCGTCGACGACGATGTCAGGGCCGCCTGCCCGGACGCCCTCGACCAGGGAAAGCAGCTCGCCCGGACCGGTATCGGAGGGCTTGGTCGCGGCGAGGACCTGCCGGACGTCCTGCACGGAGGTGCGAGCCAGGTCCGCGATATTCGCCATCGAGGTCCGCAAGGCGGCGGTGTCGGAGTCGGGGATGAATTGGGCGGACTCGGCCAGCACCAGAATCACTGCCAGCGAATGCCCGACAACGTCGTGGACGTCTCGGGCGAGCCGGGCCTGTTCCTCGCGTAGTCGCGCGATCTCGCTGGCCTGTTGACTCGCCCGGTACGCGCTGGCGGCGTCGGCTTCCGCCGCGCGCTGGGACGCGAGTGCTTCGGCTGTGCGGTCGGCGGAGCGGCGCTGCGAATGCCCCGCCAGCCAGCACACACCGAACAGGGCAACCACGAGCAGCGTTCCGTAGGCACCCAATCCGAGGTAAGCGAGCACTCCGGCAATCGGAACCGACGCCGCACCCGCCATCGCGGTAGCCGTGCCGCCCCAACGGGCGGTCGCGAACACCACCACGCCGGCCGCCGCTTGGGTCACCAGGATCGGTGCGCCTACGACGAGCTGGAATCCCGCGATCACCCACAGCACACCTACAGCCACACCCGGCCGGCGCCAGCCGAGACCGATCGCCACCGCCGTGCCGACGATGGCGGGAACGAGAGTGCCGCGGTTGGGAAATTGGTTGTAGTGGATGCTGATCAGTGCCTCGATGATCCCTGCCAGCAACACCACCAGCGCCGTCGAAACCGCACGCGTCCAGTCGCGCGAGACGGCGCGGACGACACTCACCTGACCTCCTGGAGACACGAGAAGGAAATATCCGGCAATCGAACCACGACGCGCTGCGGGACCCGAAACCACCGGGTCCCGCGTCGCGTCGGAGAGTCTCAGTGGTCGTGGCCAGAGCGGCGTGAGTCCGACCGCACGACACCGAATCGGACGAGGACGCCGACAATGAGGACGCTCGCCCCGAACATGCCGGTGATCAGTCCCAGCAAGGCTGCCGGCTGACCGGTTGCACCGTTGGCCGAGTCGGCGGCGAAAGCGCCGATAACCAGCAGCACCGAGGTGGCCACCGAGAGTCCGCCGAGCACCCACACCGTGCGGAACATGCCGACCTGGGCAGCGGTGGCGTTATCACGCCACCGCGGACGGATCGGGACGTTGTGATCGCTGGTACTCATGTTTTCCTCCTGGGGATTTCCGCTGTCGTGGAATCGATCTGGCGCATCCGCCGAGCGGGCTCGGCGATCGGCCTACTCCCACCTTCGCTCCATCCGGTTACCGAACGCCTCCACCTCGAGTACCGAACAACTGGCCACAGGTGCCGTGTAGCTACTGCACAGCCACCTTGCGGCTGCGGCGGGGACTCACGGCTGGGTGCCCTCGGTGATCCAGCGGGCGAAGGTGTCGACCCGTTCGGTGGGCCAGGCGCCGTCGCAGGGCATGCTGCCTTGGCGCAGGCGGGCGAGGATCGCTTCGGCGTGCTCTGCGACGGCGTCGTGCGACCACAGGTCGAACGCGAAACTCATTGATTTGCGGTCCATTTCGCGGAACAGCGGCTTGACATGCGCAGCGAAGCTGACCTGCTGGTCTGCGGCAGGGGTTTCTATGACGGCCTCGGCTTGCGGGGCAAGAGCGGAGATGCGGGAGCCAGGGGTGGCGTTGCAGACCCACCACCAGCGTGGAACCGGCATGTGTGGAGGGGGATTCGCGCCGGGCTGGGAGTTCTCCACGGCAATGCGCGAGCCCCATTCGACGTAGGACGCGAAGGCGGCGCGGAACTCGGGGTCGGTGGGCAGGCCCGCGTCGTCGGCGGCTCGGGAGATGAGCTGGGCCCAGCGGGCGCGCCACTGTTCGGTGAGGGCCTTGCCGGCGTGCTCGGCGACCATGTGGTCGTAGCCGCCGAACTGCTCGGTGTAAAGCTTCGGGCCGCCGAAGGTTTCGGTGAGCCAGGCGGCCACCCGTTCGGGGTGATCCGGAGACATGCGGGCGAAGAGCGGGGCGAGCAGATCGTCCTGGGCGACGTACTTGCCGTAGAAGATCTTCGTCATGCGCGTGAGCGCGGGCAGCCCACCGGCCCATTCGCACAGGGTCGGTTCCTCCGACAGCGGCGGGTCCTGGAAGCCGACGTAGTAGTGCATGCCACTGCAGAACGGCTTGTTGCGGGAATGCCCGCAGCGGCACAGGCTGTAGTGCTCGCGAGGCGCGGTCCCGTCGAGAGGTACCGTCCCGGTCACCCGATAGGGGCCGTCCTTGGAGACCTCGATGGCCGGATCGCGGTGGGGGAGAACCACTTGCGGGCTGCCCAGCGCGCCGGATGGGCAGGCCCCAACCACCGCCATCAGCTCACCGGCGGGCGCGCCATTGGGTGCGACGAACGGCTCGTGCGCGGTGCGGAAGGCCGTCGGCGCCCGGTTGGTGCAGAAGCCGGAGTGTGCGCAGATGCCGCGGTTGTCGGTCACCGTGAGCGCGGTGCCCGGATAGGTGTCGAGGTGGTCCGGGACCCGATCGGGATCCTTCGCGCCGGAGAAGCCGACTTGGGCGTGGCTGCCGTCGCACAGCGGCTTCGTTTCCGAAGCGCCACAACGGCACAGCGCCATCTGCGGGAAGGTTCGGATGGGCTCGCCCAGCCAGTTGGTGAGGTTCTCGGGGTTCGTCACCAGATACGGCCCGTCGAGGGCGACATCGATCTGGGTCGGCGGATGCCCTTGGATATCAGCGAGTTCCGCGATGCGGGCCGTCAGGGTTTGCTCATCACCGGCCAAGACGCACGAGAGGTGTTGCAGCCCGGCGACCGCCTCCTGCAACTCCGACAGATCACTGCTCGTACGAAGGCGGGTAGCCTCTTTGGTCAGCTCCCACAGCTCCTGTGCGGGGTCCCCGAGTTCCGCCGCGGGCGCGATATCGCCGAAACCATCGAGTGCGAGCGTCAACGGGCGGATAACCGTGTCTGCCAGCGGATTCGCGCCCTCGACGAGCACCTTGTCGAGACGTTGCGCACGGGTCAACAGTCCGACCAGAGCGTGGTGTGTTGCGGCTTGCAAGAAGAGCCTCCGATATGGGTGAGTGTCCACAGAGAAGGATCGTCGCCCCACGGCCGGGAAACAATGGCAGATTGCTGAGCAATTCCATAGTCCCACTCAGTGATTCGTCGACCTCCTGCGCTGAGGACTTGCAATCGCTGCCAGCCCGGCCGACCGTGCACCGGGAAGTCCGTTGACCAATACGAGCAATCCGTTCACCGCCAGATCTCCGGTGGCCATCGGGCGGCTGTCCGCGGTGATTCCGCACATTGCGGAAGGTTGATGCGTTGAAGGTTACCAACCGAGCTTTCGCAGGTACGTACCATTCCGCCGACACTTACCTGTCACCTCAGCGTTCCGGTGGTGGCCGGAATAGCGGACGCCCACGTCTCGGGACAGCCGATATGCGAGACTGGCGCTGTGCAGCCCGAGCGTAAGGTTCACTTCGTTGGCAGCCTGCCCGCACAGTTGGACAGTCCAGAGAAGGCGATGGCGTTCGCTGTCGACACAGCCGGTGAATTCCTGGATGGCATGGTTCCGGGCTGTGAAGCGGATCCATATCGCGCCCAGTGGTACGTCAGACCCATCATCGACCGGCTCGGCGGCATCCCGGCGCTGGCGCCGGTGCGCCGCGGTGATTGGTCGACGCTGCGTTCCCGCGACACCTTCCGGCTTCGGGCGGGCCGATCGCTGGACGAAGCCGATGTCGACGCCGCGCTCGGCTATGCGAAGGAGGCCGGACGTGCCGGGGACGCGTTGGCGGACCTGCGCCGAACCGATCCCGGACTTCGTTTGCAGGTAGGTATACCGACACCCTTCGTCATCGGTTTCATCGCCTTCGAGGCGCGCATGCTCATGTTGCGTCGGGGCTACCCCTATTACCGCCCGATTGTCGACGCCACTGTCAGGGAGATCGTCCGTATCCATGAGGCGTTGGGGGACAACGTCGTATTCCAACTCGAACTGGCAGCCGAGACCCTGCTCTGCGCGGGGACACCTGCCGTGCTGCGGCAGGGCCCGGCCACTCTGGCGGGCCGAGCGATCGCACGCCTCGTCACACGAGCCCCCTACGGTTCTCGTTTCGGTGTGCACCTGTGCTACGGGAGCCTCGACGGCAAGCCGGTCGTGGCACCGAGGTCGACCGCCTCGGTTGTCGCGCTGGCCAATGCGATAGCGCGCTACTGGCCTGCGGGGAGGCATCTCGATTTCGTCCACCTGCCCATCGGCGACGGCAAGCAGGCGCCGGTTCGGCCGCGGTACTACGCGCCGCTGGCGCGCCTCGAATTGCCTGTCACCACGCGTGTTATCGCCGGGCTCGCGCATCCGACGCAACCGCTCGCGCCTGCACGACAGGCGCTGGCGGCGGCGGAGTCGGCCTACGGCGGCCAGCTGGACGTCGCGGCCCCATGCGGTCTGGGCCGTTATACGACCGTCGACCGGGCGCGGTCGGCGGTCGCCTGCGCAGTCGCCCTGGCTGAAACAGATCCAAGTCAGACCCGTGACGGCAGTCGGGAGTAGTGCCTGTCGTGGAGTGCTGGATCGTGTTGTGTCGGAGCGTGGTTCGCCGAATGGCTCGATCGGGGTCGAGATTCGGTCAGGCGGGGCATCGCCTCGTTCGGGCAATGCATACTTCCAGCACATCCGGGCGATTTCAGATCTCGGGAGTCGCACGCATCTGGGCGTCGGTCGGCTACGGTTACACCTGTGGTCGAGGAAGCCGAAGGGCCTGCGTCGGAGCGGGAACGGACACCGCACTCATTCAACCCCGATGAGGTGAACTCTGCCCGAGTGTACGACTACTTGCTGGGCGGCAAGGACAATTACGAAACCGACCGGCAGGTGGCCGGTCAAATGCTGTCTCGCGTACCGGAACTCAAGACCTTGGTCTGGTTCGCCCGGGGTTTCGTGCTCAAAGCGGTCGAGATGGCCGCTGATGCAGGTATCCGTCAGTTCCTCGATCTCGGCTCGGGTATCCCGGTCTCACCCGCCGTGCACGAGGTGGCTCGAAAGATCGAGCCATCGGCGCGAGTGGTGTATGTCGACTACGACCCGGTCGTAGTCTCCCATTGCAACGCGCTGCTCGCCGGACCACCCGGAGTCACAACACTGCTGGGCGATATTCGTAGTCCCCGTGAAATCCTCGATCAGCTCGACGACCAATCCCTGATCGACTTCGACGAGCCGGTAGCTGTTCTGTTCTCCGGCGTGCTGCATTACGTGATGGACGACGAACGCCCCGCCGAGATCGTCGCCGCCTTCCGCGATCGGTTGGCATCGGGTAGTTACTTGGCGATCAGTCATGGGTCCACCGACTCCGCCCCGGAGATACTCCAGGTGCTCACTGGCACCGTAGGAACATCGGCCCAGGTCACCTTTCGGTCCACGGCGGAGACGGAGTCATTCCTGGCCGGCTTCGAGTTGTTCGAACCCGGTGTGGTGCCCGTACAGCAGTGGCTCCGCCCCGACTTACCGGACACCCGGATGGTCATGCTCGGTGCCATCGGCCGCAAACCTTGAGGAAGCCGCCGTGAGCGCGAGTATTGTCGAATGCGCCAAATTTGCGCTGTCCCAGTTGATCAGAGGATGAAGAGATGAAGTCCTTCAACGTTGTCGCTGGTGTCGCGTCGTCGATCATGACGGTCGCCGTGGTCACGATCGGCGCCTCGGTTGTCGACGCCCCTGCCGCTTTCGCCGCTCCCGGCGATTTCCTCCTCACCAAAGACGTTCCCACCCTTGATGATCTCCATGACCAGGTGGTGTTCCTGATCGAAACGCCCGGTGTCTCCGACCAGGCCAAGGCGGCCAATATGGAAGGCGGTATGGGAGCGGTCCCGGTCGCGGACGCCCTCTACAACAGCGGCCTGTTCCGAGCTCCGAACGGGTCGAACGAGATCACCGGTCCGGAAACCCAGAACGGGGACGTGCTCACCGCGAATCTGCGCAGCAAGTCAGTGGGACGACCGGATATCACTGCGCGCGTGGTCTGGAAGCGTATCGATGGGGTCTGGAAGCTCTCCAACAGCTCTGTGTGCGAGGGCATCAAGGCCGTGGGTCTGCCGATGTCCTGTGACTTCTGACCGGCTCCCGGCACTGTGATCGATATTCGTGACCTCACCCTGAGCTACCCGGGCGTGACCGTCCTCGAAGTCCCCGAGCTGACCGTGGCAGACGGGGCGCTCACCTACCTGATCGGTCTCAACGGCACCGGCAAGACCACACTGTTGCGGTGTATCTGCGGCCTCATCACCCCTGCCGCCGGGACCGTCCGGGTCGACGACACCCTCGTCCGAGCCCATCACACCACACCCGCAACGCTCGGAACGCACCTCGACTACCGGGCCTTCGACCCACGCCACACCGCACGCCGGCATTTACGCTGGATCGCTCGCGCACGCGGCATACCCACCGGCCGGGTCGGCGAGGTCCTCGAGATTGTCGACCTCGTCCGGGTCGCCGATCGTCGGCTCGGGCACTATTCGCTCGGCATGCTCCAACGCGTCGGCATCGCCGCCGCATTGCTCTGCGAGCCTCGAACCCTGCTGCTCGACGAACCGCTCAACGGCCTCGACATCGCGGGCATCCGCTGGCTACGCGAATTGCTGCGCGAGCTCGCCGATGCCGGGACCTGTGTCCTGGTCGCCACGCACCTGCTCGATGAGGTCGAACGCAACGCCGACCATATCGTCATCATCGGAAACCGGCGAATTCTGACCGACGAGCCTTTCGCCCACATCATGAACACGCTGGCGCCCGGCGAGACCAGCCTCGAAGACGCCTACGTGCGCATTGCCGGCCTGCCTACCCGTCTCGAGTCGGGCGCGGCCCGATGAACAGTCCCGGTCCGGCCACCCTCATCTGCCGCGGCGTCGCCGCCGAATGGGCCCGCACCACCGGACGCAGCTTCCTGTGGACCATCGCTGTCCCGCTCACCTTCGTGCTGCCGCTGGTCGTCACCTTCGGAATCGCCGCCGTCGCAGAACGACTCGCCACCCTCCCCGGACAGCGTTTCGTATCCCCGGTCTCCACCACCAACTCGGTGTATTGGGTGATGACATTTTCGGTGTCGATCATGATGGTCACCGCCGCCTACGCCCACGGCTCCCAACGACGCGGTCAGACAAGCGATCTCAACACGTTCCTGTTCCCCCGGTCCTGGACGGTCGCGTTGGCGCGGTGGATCTACTACGGCGTGATTGCGGCGGTATCAACAGTCGTGCTGCTCATCGTCGTCATGGTTACGCTGCCACACCAGTTCCCCGAACTCTATGGGGCCGTGGACATTACCGACTCCGCCGGTATCCGGTTCCTCTGGACGGTCCCGATCTATGCGTTCGCCGCATGTGGAGTGGGCGTCGCGGTCGGGTCGCTGATTCGCACTCCGTCCGCCGCCGTTGCCGTTCTCCTGTTCTGGGTATATGTGGCCGAGAGTGCGATGAATCTGCTCCCCCATGGATTCACCCTGCAGGCCTACGCACCGTTCCTCAATGCCGTCGCCGCAACAGGCCAGCAGGTCGCCTTCCTCCCTCGCTTCGGCCGCAACGGATCGCTGCTCTACTTCATCCTCGTCGCCGTCACCCTCTTCATCACCGCAGCCGTGTTACCCATCCTCATACGCCGGATGTCGGGACTGCGCAGGACGGCACTCACCAAATCAGGCAAGACCTGAGACTGGACGAACTTCGAGCGGAAGCCTTCTCAACCCAGGAATCGGCCCCATGGCCCGGGGGAGGTTCTTGGTCGCGACCGGCTGAAACTCCCACTTCGACAGCAGGCTGTGGAGAGTCGTTTGCAGTACCGGCCACGCAAAATTTCTACCGATACACATCTGATTGCCCATGCTGAACGGGACGAAGCTCCGGCATTTCGACCCAGAGTTCGAAGGCGACCACCGATCGGGGTCGAAGGTGTTCGGCTCGGCGAAAATATCCGGGTTGCGGTGAACAGCGGCAATGCTGTAGCCGATATCGGTCCCGGCGGGAAACGTGAAACCATCGAGTTCGACCGTGGTGACACTGCGCCTGGTCTGCAGTAGTGGCGAATGGATCCGCGTGAGCTCGTTCAGAAAACAGTTCAGGTAGTCGAGCTCGTCGAGGCTTTGGGGGTTGAGTTCTCCCGCGTCGAGTATTTCGTGCTGCAGTTTCGAAGCCACCTCCGGACGCCGGGACAGCTCGTACAGTGCCCAGGTCAGCGTGGCGGTCAAGGCGTCGATCCCGCCGAAGAGAATCGTCACGGCCTGCTCTGCCAGGAACTTGTCGCTACGGTGTTCGGTGCCTGGCGAATTCAGCAGGAGGTCGATCAGGTCGTCCCGGCGCTCACCGCTGCCCCGGCGCGCGACGAGCAGATCCCGGCAGTAGTCCCGCAGTTGCGTTCCAGCCGACAGGAATTTGCGGTTCACCGGCAATGGCAGGCTCGCCAGTCGCTTCGGCAGCACACTGCCCACGATGGCACCCGCGCCTATGGCCTCGATCAGACTCGAGATGAGTTGCAGCTCACCGCTATCGGGTTCGTGCGAGAACATGGACCCGAGCAGGTCGGAAATCACCAAATCCAACAGCACAGAACGGATCTCGATAATCTGGCCCGGCCGCCACGAACTCGCCAACGCATCCGCATTACGCTTGACGATCGGCGCGTAGTTTTCCAACTGTGTTCGATGGAAAGTTGGTTGAAGCAGGCGACGAAGATCCCTGTGTTGCTGACCATCCGCGACAATCAGTGATTCCTCGAATATGAGACGGATGCGATCGAAGAGGAGCCCTCGCTCGTAGGTGTCGGAGTTCTCTACCAGCACCTTGTGGAGTAGTTCGAAATCGGTAATGACATACAGAACGCGATTGCCGATGTCGACCCGTGCTATTTTCCCCACGCCGACCAGATCCACCATGAACCGGACCGGATCGCGCCATATTTTCCAACCGTGTCCGAGAACCGGCAAACGTCCGCGCCCGCACGGGACGTCACGAAGATCCACTGCATGCTGCCTTTCTTTCGGCAGGCTCGATGCCAGAGGATTCGGGTGATCGGATCCGCGCCGCCGGCTCGGGCGGGGTCGGCTCGGGCCGAAAAGCATGGTCTTCACTGCCGAGTCACAACTGTCATGGCCACTCCTGGATCAGCGTGTCGACGATGAGCTCTTCGCAACTCTCGACAGACCTGCCTCGGTCCCGAACTTCCCCGATCGTCCCACGCTGGGACTCCTGCAGCAGTAGGTGGCAATCGAGCTGGATCACTGGGGTCGGCGTCCATCAACGCCTTACGTTAGTCGGGATCATGAACCGACCACCATCTTTTGCCGAAATGCCAACGACCCGAGCGTCGTTCACCTCAGCGGCCACCTCTCCCACCCCTGCGGAATTCGCAACCCCGCGCTCTGACCCACCCGGGCGTCGACGACGGCCAAGTTGATGGGTGTGAACCGATTGGCGGGAGCGACATCGCCTTACCCGCGCCAACACGCTGGTTCGCGCTGGGGTGTGATGGGGGTGGGGTTCGAATCCGAACTGCTGTGACACTAAAATATAGTGCCTGACCTGGACGTTTTCCTGAACCGTCGGTTCCCTCGGCGAGATTCGAACTCGCAACAGACAGGGTCTGAGCCTGCCGCCTCTTCCAATTGGGCTACGAGGGAATGGGTATGAAAATGGCCGCTTCCGAGGCTGATTGCCGGATGCGGCCCTGAGAGAAGGGGTCTGGGGGAGACCTCAGGGGCCGCGGCGGATGCGCGGGCGTACGACCGTGATCGAAAGGGATGCGCCCTGGAGCCGGGCGCGGTCGAGCCAGCGCTGAGGCTGGTTCAGTAGCTGCCCATACATGGCGGAAGGCCCTTCGTGGTGCGGTGCGGTGAAATGACGGTAGCACCGTGTATCCGGTTGGGGAACCGAATTATTCGGGCTCGCTGGCTGCGAGGTCGAATGCACGGGCGAGGGCCATGATCGCGGCGGGATCGCCGTCGATCGCGATGAACCCTTCGGCAAGTGAGTCGGCGAGAGTACGGGTGCCGTTGATGAGTGCGATCAGGCTGCCGGAATCGGTGCTGATCGACACCACTGGGCGGTCTGCCTCGCCGGCTCGCACGCTCACCTGGCCGTTGGCGATGTCGAGCAGGAACGGGCGTGCGTCGATATCGAGCCGGTGGGTGCCGGCCGCGTCGTGGGCGGTCGCCGGGTTGAATCGAGCGGCGACGGCGACGGCGAGCGTCTCGGAGCTGATGTACTGATCCGCCTCCGGGGTGCCGAGGCGGGTCATCCCCCAGCGGGTGAGTCCGAGCAGGACCGGTCGCAGTGATTCCCCGTCCTCGGTGAGTCGGTAGACGTTCGATCCGGCGGGTGGCGGCAGGGTCGCCTTGTCGATGACGCCGGCGGCTTCGAGTTCTTTGAGGCGCTGGCTGAGCAGGCCGGTGCCGATACCGGGCAACCCGTCGAGCAGATCCTTGAATCGCCTGGGGCCCAGCAGAAGTTCGCGCAGCACGAGCATCGTCCAGCGCTCGCCTAGCAGGTCGAGAGCCACGGCCAGTCCGCAGTACTGGTTGTAGGAGCGCTTCGTCATATCGGCGCCAGTCTAGCCTTCCGAAGTTCTGACTTCAGTAATAGATTTCGAGCACTTTATAATTTTGAAGTTTATTGATCGGGTTACGGGGTGAACCGATGAGAGCTCTGATCGTGGGTGCGAGCGGCTACAACGGTGGCAATGTCGCGAGACGCCTTGCTGCAGAGGGATATACGGTGCGTGGCCTGGTGCGTACACCAGCGCGGGCACCAGTTGGACTGGACGAGGTGGTGTGCGGCGATGCCGTCACCGGCGAGGGCCTGCACCGGGCACTGGAAGACGTGGACGTCGCCTACTACTTCGTGCATGCCCTCGACGCCCCACGCGACACGGACGCACGCGACGAGCGTGCCGCCCGGGCATTCGTGCGCGCGGCACGGGAAACGCAGCTGTCCCGCGGCGTCTTCTTCACTACGCGGTGGCCCCACCGCCGGGCATGAAATCTCCTGTCTACCAGAATAATCGGCTCATGGTCGAGGGCATTCTGATGACCGGGATACCTGGCATGACCACCGTGCGCGCAGGAATGGTGCTCGGCGCCGGATCGCGCGGCTCACTGCCGTATTTACGGCTCGTCCAACGCTCACCGATACTGCCGCTGGGACCGTGGCGACGGAACCGCATCGCGGTCATCGACGCCGCCGCGGCCACGGAAGCCCTCCACCTCGCCGGCCTGCGCGACGATCTCGCAGGCAAATCCCTGGACGTACCCGCCTCCGCAGAACCGACCCATGAGCAGCTCATCCGCGCACTCATCGATGCCCTCGGCCTGCGCACTCGCCGCGCGGTGATCCCGCTCCCCGTCGCCGACCCGCGCCTGGACGCGCGGTTGATCGCACTCGCAGCACGCCAGCCATATTCCTACTGCGTTCCGTCACATTTTCGAACCACTGTTCCTGGCGGTTCCCGACCTACAGGCTGAGGTCCATCGGTGGGGAGCCACCCACGACGGGGTGCTGATCGAATTCGTCGCTGGCGGCACCTTGGGCCGGCACGCGCTCGCGATTCCCATAGTCGACCGCTTCGTCCTCGAAGAGGACCTGGTACGCCGCCGCGACACCTTCGCGAACCCGCTCGCCATCGCGCGGCCGGTGGCGCCGTGGGTGCTCTCGCATCCGCGTCTCGCCCTTCGACTACTACCGCGACTGATCACCCGCGCACCCCGATCGACATAGGAGCGCCGCCATGTGCGCAGCATCCCAGCCGAATTCGCCTGCAGTGACGGAAAATCCATCCATTCGCGCCATCGACGCCACCACATTCGTGGCCGAAGCACAACGAATCACCAACGAGGCCGCACTGGAAGACGCTGTGGCCCTGTTCCATCCCGATTGCGTCGCGGAATGGGTCTTCGACGGCATGTACGAACGTCACGAAGGGCTGGAGGCGATCCGGCGCGCACTCGGGGTGACGATCGGCGTCTTCCGAGACCAGCGCATGTCCGGCCACAAGACCCTCGAATGCCACGACGACCGGACCATCGTCAACACCTGGCGCGGTGGATTCCGCGGCGACAAACGCCAATTCGGCACCGAAATCTGGACCTTCCACGACGGCTTGGTCATCCACCATCAGATGTACATCTACCTGCGGCTCACACCTCGCTGGTCGATCCTCGGCCTGCTCCGCCAGCTGCGAATCTTCCTCACCTCGCCCCGAATCGCGACGACACAACTCAAATACGAAGCGACCGCCGTTCTCCACGGGCTGTTGACTCAACACCTTCTGAAGCACCCGACACGCTGCCGGGTGTCGGGATGTGGCGGTTATTGCGGGAGTTGGGCGAGCAGACTGCGCCGGGCCTCGTCGACGTGTTCTTCGGCGTATCGGGCCAGGGGTTCGGGAGTTCCGGATCGCAGCAGGGTGACCAGTTCGCGGTGTTCGTCGACGACGCGTTGGCGGTAGTGCTCGTATCCCAGTGCGACGCGGCGTGATTGGAACAGGTACACCTGTGCGCGGACGGCGTGCCAGGCGTGGGTGAGGCGGGTGTTGTCGGCGATGTCGTAGATCCGGTCGTGGAAGGCGATGTCGAGATCGAGCAACCGGAGTCCGTCCGCGTTTCCGGACAGTTCGGTGGCCATGGCCTCGACGAGGTCGCCGAGGCGGGCGAGGTCGTCGGGTTTCGCGATGGCCTGCGCGCGCACCGCGGCGACTCGATCGAGTGCCGCGCGCAGGGTGTAGACCTCTTCGACATCGCGTGCGGTGAGGTCGATGACGGTCGTGCCGCGATGCCAGCCGCTACGGACCAGTCCCTCGCGTTCGAGCCGGGCCAGGCCCTCACGCACCGAACCGCGGCTGACGCCGAGGGAGGCGGCGAGTTCGACCTCGCGCAGTGGCGCACCGGGTGCGATGTCACCGGTGAAGATCGCGCGGCGGATGACATCGGCGGCTTCGTGGGCCAGACCGCGGCGGGCGACTTTGGGGAGTGATCCAGCCATGTCCTAATGTTGACATTCGGACATTGCTGGATGCAAGGTGGGGCCACGTGAATCGGAAGGAGCATCACCATGCGCCCCGCTGTGCACCTGGCCATCCCCGTCGACGACCTCGACGCGGCACGGCATTTCTACGGCGATGTCCTCGGCCTCGACCAGGGTCGCAGCAGTGACCACTGGATCGATTGGAATCTGCACGGCCACCAACTGGTGACCCATCTCGTGGCTTCGGGCGTGGGCGCGGTCGGTGACAGCGAGGTCGAGGGGCATCGGGTGCCGATCCCGCACTTCGGGTTGCTGTTGCCGGCCGACGATTTCCACGCTCTGGCGCAGCGGTTACGCGCAGCGGCAACGGATTTCATCATCGAGCCGTATCTACGTTTTGCTGGTCAACCCGCTGAACAGTGGACGATGTTCCTGCTGGATCCGGCCGGGAATGCACTGGAGTTCAAGGCATTCACCGATGAATCGCAGGTGTTCGCGCGATGAGACGAGTCCTGGTGACCGGTGCTTCTCGCGGGATCGGCCGTGCTGTGTCCATCGCCTTCGCCGAACGCGGCGATCGTGTGGCGGTGCACTACGGCCGCGACATCGATGCGGCACGAGAAACCCTGCGCCGCTTGCCCGGCGACGGGCACGCCCTGGCGAGTGCAGACCTCGCCGACCCCGATGAGACACAGCGAGTGATCGACACAGCGGTCGATGCGCTCGGCGGGATCGATGTGCTGGTCAACAATGCCGCCGTCGCGACCTCCGACGCCACCCGGCACGCAGTGCCGAGCGTGGAATACGAACAGTGGCAACAGATCTGGCGCAAGAGCATCGACGTCAACCTGATCGGGGCGGCCAACCTCACCTACCTCGTCGCCCGCCATCTCATCGATCGAGGCGCACCCGGCGCCATCGTCAACATCGGTTCCCGCGGTGCATTCCGCGGTGAGCCGGACTTCCCCGCCTACGCCGCGAGCAAAGCGGCCCTGCACGCCTTCGGGCAGTCCATGGCGATCACCCTCGCCCCGCACGATATCGCCGTGACCTCGGTGGCACCCGGATTCATCGGCACCGAACGCCAAGCCACCCGGCTGGCCGGGGCGGAGGGCGACGGGCTACGTGCCCAAAGTCCCTTCGGCAGAATCGGCACGCCCGAAGAAGTCGCGGCCGCGGTCGTGTTCCTCGCCTCGCCCGAGGCGGTCTGGGCATCGGGAACCATCCTCGACCTCAACGGCGCCTCCCACCTCCGCACCTGAACCGCCGCAACCCGCGAGGGCCTGCCACCATGTCGAAGGATTCGTCGACCAGCCGCTGGTGTTCAGGCGGCAAGGACAGTGCGGACGACGGACTCGTCGCCGTCGATTTCGACCAGTCCGAGGGTGCGGGCGTCGTCGAGGGTGAGGGCGCCGGCGGCGAGGCCGAGGACGTAGGCGGGGTCGGCGCGGACGGTGGCGTCGAGGGTGCGGCCGTCGTGCGGGGCAACCTCGAATCCGGAGGGTGTCGCGCGGAGTTGGTATGGCGGGCCGCCGATTTCGAGGCCGATCGTCGCTGAGGGGCGGTCCTTGACCCGGGTGTCGAGTAGAGCGGGGACGGCGAGGGCGAGCCAGTCGGGGCGGAAGGAATCGGCCTCGGGGCCGCGGAGCATCAGGGGAGTGGACCAGCGGATCAGGCTCTCGATCGGCTCGCGTAGTTCGGAGCCCCACGGGGTGAGGGCGTACTCGACGATGTTGCCCGCGCCCGCTAGTCGACGCTCGACCACGCCCGAGGCTTCCAGGTCGCGGAGCCGGTCGGCGAGCAGGTTGGTCGCGATGCCGGGCAGGCCGTCGATCAGGTCCCGGTAGCGGGCGGGGGAGATGAGGAGCTGGCGGACGATCAGCAGGTTCCACCGGTCACCGACTACTTCGAGGGACCGGGCGAGTCCGCAGTACTGGCCGTAGCTACGCATCGTTTTCCTTCAATTGCTTGAGCATCTCAAGTGAGCGTGAGATTATCAAGTATATCCTGATGCCGAGTTCAGAGGGGTCCACCATGGCTGGCACTACCAGCAGCGTTCGGCCCGATTGGGTCGACGACGAGCTGTTCCCGTTCCAGAGCCGTTTCGTCGATATCGACGGGCACAGCGTGCACTACATCGACGAGGGGTCGGGGCCGACACTGCTGTTCCTGCACGGCAACCCGACCTGGTCGTTCCTCTGGCGCGAGGTGATCACCGCGCTGCGTGACGACTTTCGTTGTGTTGCACTGGATTACCCGGGATTCGGGCTGTCGACGGCGAAGTCCGGCTACCGTTTCCTGCCCGAGGAGCACGCCGACGTGGTCACCGAGTTCGTCGACACGCTCGGTCTCGAAGGCGTCACCCTGGTCGGGCAGGACTGGGGTGGCCTGATCGGGATCGCGGTCGCGGAGCGACGGCCGGGTGTCATCGAGCGGCTGGTGCTCGCCAACACGTGGGCGTGGCCGGTCAACGGCGACCTGCACTTCGAGTCTTTCTCGCGCATCGTGGGCGGAGCTCCGATCCGCTTCCTGGTCCGGCGGCTGAATCTGCTGGTGAAGGCGTTCATCCCGATCGGTCATCGACGGCGCAAGCCGACCCCGGCCGAGATGACCCACTATCTTCGGGCGCTGGATACTCCTGAACGCCGCCAGGCGTGCGCGGTGCTCCCCGGCCGGATCGTCGGCAGCCGGGCCTTCTTCACAGAGGTCGAAGCCGGCCTCGCCGATATCGCTCACCTCCCGACGCTGATCGTGTGGGGTGACGCCGACTTCGCCTTCCGTCCCCGGGAGCGCGAGCGGCTGGAATCGACCTTCCCCGACCACAAGACCGTGATCGTCGACGGTGCGGGCATCTATGTGGAGTCCGATGCACCCGAGGAGTTCGTCGCTGCGATCCGCGATTGGGCAAAACATAGCGAGGGCACGGCGCTGAACTGATCCCCGGATGACCACCGCCAGTTGATCTTCCGTCGCCCCCGGGGTGGAGCACTCGAGGATTGTGACCGATACGTCCCTTTTCGGTACTGTGCGAGACTCAATTTGGTGATTCCGGATGAGGAATCGGTACTCATGCGGTGATACTGGTTGGGCCGGTTGTTCAGTGACCGGTAGTGGTCCTTGCGCGACGTGGTCTGTCTGAGGTGGCGTGCAGGAACGCATCGAGAGGCGTGTGGGAGTGATCGATACTTCCGCCGTCGCAGCACTCGGCGCGCACCCGTTCGATTGCTTGGGTTCGCCTCCAGTACAACCGGTTCGAGGCGTGGACCAGGCGGCCCGGCCATGCAACCGCAAACGCCGGTCCGGGCCGCCACCCTCGCGCTTTCCTTTGCGCGGATACTCGGATGTCGTGGGTTTTGACGCTCGTCACCATGAGATGCGATGGACATCACGGGTTGTGCTGAAACGACCGGTACGTAAGCTATTCGGGCATTACGATCACCGTTAGTGTGCTGCGTCGGGGTGCATGTCGGTAATCCGCCGCGGTATGTGCACACAACGATGAGCGCGAAAGGGTGCCGGCAACGATGCGGGGCGCGGATGTGCGAGTGGTGCATTTCGTCGGTAGTTTTCCCGCCGCCGACACCGGGGAGGCCATGCGCGCGATGCTCGATGGCTGCGCCGATGCTGCGAACATTGCCCAGCGGTGAGACCCGCCGCTACGACCGCTACATCCTGCCCATCATCGAAGACCTGGTGGCCCAGGGACTGCTGGTCGAAGCCGCCGATCCATGCTGGAGTCTGACTGCCGCCCGGTCCGTGCATCGAGTCGCGCCCGGGGTCCGCCTGCGCGGCGATGAAATGAATCTCGGCTACGCCGACGAAGCAGCCGACGCGTACCCGATCTTCCAGAAGTTGCGCGCCGAACGCGACCTGCCCGCGCTGTCTTTGCAAGCCGGAATGGCCACCGATTTCACCCTCACTACAGTCGCCCTCGCGTGTGCAGCGCGCCGACGCCATCGCAAAGCCTTCGCCGCGGCCATGGAACGCGAGATCCTCGCGATCCGGCAACTGGCCGGCGATGACGTGGTTATCCAGTTGGAGGCGCCGGCCGAACTCGTGATCGCGGCCAAAACCCAACCCCTGCACCGGATCGTCGATACGGTGTTGCGGTTCGGGCGCGGCATCGGCGCGCTGGCCGCCGCTGCTCCCGAAGGCACCCGCTTCGGAGTGCACCTGTGCCTGGGCGGAATGAACAACAAAGCCCGTGCCACCCTGCGCGACACCCGGCCACAGCTGGCCTTGGCCAATTCCGTTGCCCGACACTGGCCGGACGGCCGCACCCTGCAATATGTGCACGGCCCTCTCGCCGCCGGTGACCTGCCTCCGTCGACTGATCCGGCGTTCTATGCGCCGCTGGCGAATCTCAGGCTCGGCGCGGGCACACAGTTCTACGCCGGATTCGTGCACGAAACCCCCACCGAGGCTGAGCAAGTCGTGACGCTACAGCTGATCGAGGCCGCCTTGGGCCACCGCCTCGACGGAGTCGCCAGCGCCTGCGGACTGGGCAGCCGCGCCCGAACCGTCGCCGGCAGCCTCATCACCCGCGCCGCCACCCTCGCCACGATCGAATCGATCCACAAACCCTGAACCACGCCACCCTGTATGAAAACAGGCGCGATTCAAGCGGTTACGCCACCGCGGGAACGGCTGTCCCGCCCACCTTCGGTCGGTCAGGTGAGCGCGGCGCCGATGTCCAGCGAGCCGACGATCGACCGCAGGCTTGCGAACAGTGCCGCAGTCGAACCCGAGCTTGCCTCGGCCTGGCTGATCGCGCAGATCCGCGGCCCTTTGACCCGCCCGCGGTGCGATCACGCGTCGACTGCCTGCTGTCGGTTACTCTGTAGCCGCCCGCGCCCGGGAGATGCTGCGATAGGCTATTTGCATGGGGCGCAGGGGGATTGCCGCAGCTGGTGAGGTATGGATGCTGGCGCGTGAGCATCCGATCTCGCTGCGGCGTTCGACCCAGGAGCTGGCCGACGCGCTCGGGCAAGTGTATGGCTCCCGTTTCGTCGTCTGGCGCACTGACGAATTCGTTTTCGGTGTCCGTGCGGGGGAATTGGTGCTGCGCAGTCTCGGTGGCGTGGACCTACCCGCGCCTGCGGTTGTGCTGGTGCGTCAGGTGCCCGGGTCGATGAACTATGACCGAGAGGTGACGCTGCTGCGGCACCTCGAGCGTATGGGTGCCGCGCTGCTCAATCCGGTCGAAGCGCATCTGCTGTGCCGGAACAAGATTTGGCAATTGCAGGAGCTGGCTTTGGCCGGCTTGCCGGTACCCGACACGCTCTCATACGCGACCGCTCCGCTGGAAGGCGTGGTGCACGCTGTCGGCCTCGACATGCCGTGGGTGGTCAAACCAGTCACCGGCTATCAGGGCAGATCTGTGTTTCTCGCGCGCGATCCTCGGCTCCTCCGGGAGATGGCACCCACACTCGGCGCGAATACATCGCTCGCCCTGCAGCAATACGTAGCGCCCTCACACGGCCGCGACCTGCGCGTGCTCGTGGTCGATGGCGAGGTTGTCGCTGCCTATGTGCGCACTTCCCGCGATGGCGCCCTCGCCTCCAACATCGCCCGGGGAGATGTCGGCTCTCCCTGTCTGGGGGATTATCCGCAGGCGGAATCCCTGGCTGTCCTGGCCGTCCGCGCCCTCGGATTGGCTATTGCCGGAGTGGATCTCCTGTTCGCCTCCGCCGACTGTTTCGTGATCTGCGAGGTCAATTCCGTCCCCGGATGGCGTCCGGCAATGACGTCGGTCGTGCCCGCCATCCTCGGCTGCGTTTCCCGGCGTCTGGTTGCGCACCCCTGCGCGCTCGACCCGGTAGATGCGCGCTCTACGCGGCGAGCGACGACGCGCTGGCAGTCGAATGGATGAACGCTCACCGGCGCGGGTGTATCCGGGCCCCGGATCGGCAGGTCCGCTCGATCTTCTGTTACGCCGTGGATCGAGCAGCCCCATCCCGACGACCAACGGTCGCAATGCCGTCGAATGCGCTCTGGCGGATCTCGTCGGAATCGAGGCAAGATCGAAAGCAGCAACGACGGCTCGGTCGTTGCGACCCTGAAGACACTGTCGAAGGAGATCGTGATGGCGGAAGCGTTCGTGCTCGGTGGTGTCCGGACTCCCTTCGCCCGCTACGGCAGCTCGCTGTCGCACATCCGGACCGACGACCTGCTGGGGATGACCATGAAGGGCGCGTGCGAGCGCGTCGGCGTGGGTCTGGATCAGATCGAGGACATCGTCGCGGGCTGCGTCAATCCGGCCCACGAAGGCATGGGGGATGTCGCGCGGTGGGCGGCACTGGCGGCGGGATTCCCCGACACGGTGGCCGGGGCGACGATCAACCGGTTCTGCGGGTCGTCGCTGAGCGCCACCGTCAATGTCGCGCACGCGATCAAAGCGGGGGACCTGGGCGTCGGGATCGCCTGTGGCGTCGAGTCGATGTCGCGGTCGGGATGGGCGTACATGAAGGGCGACAGCCCGTTCGGGCCGCGCGGCCCGGTCATCCTGCTCGACACCATGTGGGCGGGTGCGGGCGGTCCCGCCAATCCGACGTTACTGGCACGCAATGCCTACATCGGAATGATCGAGACGGCCCAGAACGTCGCCAACCGCTACGGGCTGACCCGCGAGGAAATCGACGCGTTCGCGCTGCGGACGCAGCGAAATGCCAAGGCGGCCAGGGATTCCGGTCGGTTGGCCAAGGAGATCATGCCGGTCGAGATCGCCGCGACGCGCAAGACTCCCGCGCGCCTGTTCGAGCACGACGAATTCATCCGCGACGACACCAGCGCCGAAAGCCTGGCGGCATTGCCCCCGCAGCCGGGGACGACACAGATGACCGCCGGCAACTCGACTCCTTTGACCGACGGAGCCAGCGCGTTGGTGCTGGCCTCGGGTGAACGAGCGGCCGAACTCGGCGTCGAGCCGCTGGCGCGGGTGGTGTCGTCGGCGGTGTACGGGATCGATCCGCTCTATATGGGATTGGCGCCGGCGTGGGCGTTGCCGCTGGCGATCAAGCGCGCGGGACTGACACCCGAGCAGATCGATGTGTGGGAAGTCCACGAGGCATTCAGTGCTCAAGCCTTGGGTGTGCTGCGTGAATTGCCCAACCAGCTGGACGGTTTCGTCATCCCCGACGAGAAGCTGACACCCAACGGCGGCGCGGTGGCCATCGGTCACCCTTTCGGGGCCACCGGCGCTCGCTACGTCCTGACCCTGGCTACCGAGCTGCGGGAACGCAATGCGCGCTACGGCGCGATCGGCGTCTGTATCGGATCCGGCCAAGGCGTCGCCATCGTCCTCGAAAACCCTTCCGCTGCTTGAGAATTCTCACCGACAGGGGAGGGGCTTGACTGCGTTCCGCCGCATCTGCCACGATGACGGCGGCGAGTTCCGCGCCTCCCTCCTTCGGCTGTCCCAGCATGCCGTCTCCGGAGGTAAAGGGGATCATGTCCTCGGCGTCGTATTCCGTACCCATTCCGAGGGTGTTGCTGGGGGCACCAAGCCCGCGGCTGACGTGCGACGCCTCGTCGCCGGTCCCGGTGTCTACATCTGCGACGGATGCGTGGCGCTGTCCGCGACGATCATCGCCGATTCGGACGCCAGGACCACCGCGGAGAAACCGGCGACCAGCCGATCCCCTCAGGACCACTCTGCCGACGAGATCTTGCGGCTGCTGCCCATCCTGGCCGCCAACGCGGCCCGGGCGGAGGCCGATCTGGCCCGCTGGATCGACCGGCTCAGAGCCCAAGGCGTCGACTGGCCCGCGATCGCCGACACCCTCGGCCTCGATGCCGCCGCCACCCGCCTCCGCTTCGGCCGCGACAGGTAGACAGGCGCATCCGAATCCCGGTCAGGCCGGACCTGTTCGGGGTCTCGCTCGAACGCCTGACGTTAAGCCGGAGCAACAGCACACCCGCAATGGCTTCGCTTACGCGTCGGGGCCCCGGCCGAATGAGAGACCTACTGCGGGCTCTCGTAGTACCACTGTGTCCGGAATACTGTCGAAGAGGAACAGCAGGACGTCCTCCCCGGATGTAGCGCGAGTGGTCGAGGCGTAGGCACGGGCAAGCTCCAGCAATGCCGCAGACGCAGTATCCGGCTGGGACGCCGCGACGCGCCCAGCCTCGTCAGCGATGGCGTACAACAACTGATCGCGGGCCACGACGGCGGCGGACGGCTCGGCTTGGTTGGG
Organism: Nocardia sp. NPDC020380; assembly: GCF_044386975.1. Lineage (NCBI taxonomy): Bacteria > Bacillati > Actinomycetota > Actinomycetes > Mycobacteriales > Nocardiaceae > Nocardia > Nocardia sp. NPDC020380. Next base: position 89,750 of record NZ_JBIRVQ010000022.1, read on the forward strand.
CACGTCTGTCATGATTTCACTCCTCCGGCGGGCGGTCATCGACACTGCTCTGAAGCGCATCAGATAGAGCGCGAAACGTCGTGCAAGTCAACATCATTCGCTCGAACGACGGGACCTTCCCCGTCGACGGAAGTCACGGCTCCAGTTCCAGGCACAGTCCGACCTTTTGGCCACCAGCCTGAAAAACCCTGGGCGTCACGGTTACCAAGGCGTAGGCGCGGGCAAGCTCCCCCAATGCCGCAGACGCAGTACCCGGCTGGGACGCTGCGACACTCATAGCCTCCTCGGCGATGGCGTTCAGCAGTTGATCGTGTGCCACGGTCGCGGCGGAGAGCCTGGCCCCGTAATCGGACGGCTCGAGGTAGTCACTGTGGACAACCCAGCCTGACGCCCGTTCGAGCGGCTGCGAGCCGCCGGCCACGATGTAGGTGGCGACCAGGTTTCCCGAATCGTCGATGACCTCGAGGCTCTGGGGGAACGCATGGCCTCCGGTGAGTACCAGTCCGGGACCATCGTCTGTAGCTCGAACATGAAGTTCGCCCACCGTATCCGGCTTCAACTGCGCGGCCGGGATCACTACCAGTTCGGCGCTCTTCCGCTCCCAGGGGAGAAGTGGATCACGGAGCGTGACGTGAGGCAGGACCTGTCCGTCGAATCCGGCCGAGCGGGCACCCTCTCCAGTTACCAACGCGAAGGTACGAGCCAGCTCTACCAATGCCCCTGACGCATTACCCGGCTGGGACGCGGCGACCCGCCCGGCCTCGTCGGCGATGGCGTACAACAACTGATCGCGGGCCGCATTCGCAGCGGAGGGCTCAGCCTGGGGCGGCGTTTCATCGGGCGCGTTCTCTGTCATGATCTCACTTCTCCAATGGGGCGGTCACATGCGTTGTTACGCAGCACATTTGATGCGGCTCGACCGTGTAAGGATCGCACGATGTACGTTCGGGCGCCCGGCTATCGACGCAATCCGTCGCATTTTGGGATGCGGCAGGCTCATCGACAATCTGCGCGTTCGCTGGATGGTCGCTTGGCTGGTTCGGCTCGTGCGCGTAGCGGGTCATGGCGGACGTTCGAGTGCGGAATCTGGTCCTACGGGCTGAGAATGCTGGGGTGGGATACGTTGGGTGCTCATCGGCATGTTCGGCTGTCGGGCCCCACCTCGATAATCGTTCGCCCGTCTCCGAATCCGCTGCTACCGTGAATTCACGCTTCCAGCCGACGACAGGAAAGGCGGCACAGTGACCACGCTGACACAGCGTCCGACCACGATCGACAACGGCCGTCGCCTGCGCGTACGCACCGGTGCACGGAGTCACCCCTGAAGGTCTCGCTCAGACCGATCAAGGGCCGCTCCCAGCCTTCGCCGGGACCGGCCCTTCCTTATACCCCTGCAGCCCATCGCCAAAGGGAGACAACCCATCCGATCCCGCGCACCTCAGTGCCGAGCCGATGTCAACGACGACATCCGCGCGCGATCCATGTGCCCGTAGCTCAGCGGAAAGAGCACCTGCCTACGAAGCAGGGGGTCGGAGGTTCAAATCCTCCCGGGCACACCAACTCTCGATGAAGCGTGGTGTAATCGGCAGCACGGCAGATTCTGATTCTGTCAGTCCAGGTTCGAGTCCTGGCGCTTCAGCTTCGCCCGTTGCTCGAGTCAGCGTCTCCAGATACCGCTGGTGAGAAAGGTATCCCACGCCTCGGGGGTGAAGGACAGCTCAGGGCCGCCGGGATACTTCGAATCTCGCACACCTACAGCCAGCGCGGTGAATTTCACTTCCACGCATGCGTTGGCCTGCTCGCTTCGACTGGACTTGAACCACTTGTCCCGAGGTGCCGCATCTGTCACGCCGCGTACTCCTTTGCGAATTGCAGCAACATGTCTCGCGTGTCGCCCTCGTTCAACGCTACCTCCTGGAGGCCCGAGACCGCTTCCTGATACTTCCGAACGACATCCTCTCGATCGCTGTAGTCACCGCCGCCCAGCGCGCGCTCGGTATAGACAACCGGCGGTTCGATCGGGCCACGCCGAGGATGAGGGAAGTCCAGCAGGGTGAAGCTCAAGATCGTCAGCCCACAGTGCGAGCCGGCGGCGTAGGGAATCACGCGAATACTGACTTCGTCACGCTCGCTCACTTCGGCCAGCCACAGCAGTTGCGCCGCCATGACTACCGAGCCGCCTGGCTGGTGCCACAGCACCGCCTCGGAAACGATGGCATCCAACCTGAAGCCGTCCTCGTCCAGCTTCGCTTGCCGCCGAGCTGTCAATTCGACCAAGCGTTCCTGATTTACGAGAGACATTGTGGGATCACTGATTCGAGACATCGCTCGGCGATAGTCGGCCGTCTGCAACAGCCCTGGCACCAGAACGAGCTGATGCGTGGTGATCGCGTTGGCCGATGTCTCGAGTCGCAAGAGGTGAGGAAGGTGCGACACGTACTGATCGGCATAATCTCTCCAGTAGCCCTTCGAGTTTCCCTGCAGCCGTTCCATTTTGGCTTGCTCTCGCACTTCGCCCCACATCTCGAGCGCCTCTTCTCTGCACGTGGGGTCGGCGGCGTAGAAGGTGAGCAGGCTCTCCAGCTGCGGGGTCGTGATCTTGGTCAGCTCCCCGTCCTCGAGTCGCCTGATCGTCATCCGCGAGACCTCGACGCGCAATCCGGCCGCCAGCGGAGATTTTCCCGACTTTTCCCTCAATTCGAGCAGTAGTTTTCCAAACGACCTGCGGGAGACAGTAGTTCCGGCCATTTCTTTAGCCTCACTATCAGTAGATGTTCTCCATGAGCATGCTCGCGGTGTGCATCCATCATATTCCGTGTGCAGCACGCTGTGTTCTGTTCAGCCGAGCCGGTCCGGGTGTCTACTGGATTCTCGAGCAACTCGTTCAGTTGTAAATACCTTCATTTCAAGGGGATTCGCATGTTGTCAGCCGTAGTCCAATTGCTCTCGGTCATCACCGCGTTACTTCTGTGCGCCGCCGCGATCGCATGGGCGATCGGGACCGACCGCACGGCAAGCACGGCCACGCGGAGTGGTTCGTCCCTTATCGCGGGTGGCGGACAGTTTCACCGCATTCCCGTCACCAACACCCACCGCCGGCACGGCCGCCATCGGGCCGGGTGAGGACATGTATCCGCAATCGAATGCGACGGCGTCGCCCGATGACCCCCATCAGATCGAATTGCAAGTCATCCAAGACGTTCTCGACGCCGTGGAGTCCCGGATCCGAGAATTGGAAACCCGTGGATGGCGACTGACCGTTCCCCGCTCACGCGTCTACGCCACAGTCCTGCTCGCGGTAGTGGTGAGCGCACGAGAAGCCCACCGCGTCCCAGCCACCCTGGATCGCGCCATGATCCTCGACGACATCCTCGACGGCGCCGAACCATACGACCGTTCCGGAGCGCGGCTACGAGTCGAGGACACCATCCGCGCCTTCACCACTCCGGCAAACTGACAATGTCAGGTGGGTAGGGCGCGTTGGCAGCGTTGGGCGAGGGTTCGGAGTTCGTCGAGGAGTTCGGGTGGTCCGGTGGCGGTGAAGTCGGTGCCGAGGGAGGTGATCATCCAGGCGAGGGAGGCGGGGGTGTCGGCGCCGGTGTGGAACAGGCAGTGGGTGTCGTCGACGGCTTCGAGGATGCCCATGCCGGGCCAGACCTGGTCGGCGAGTTCGGTGGCCGAGGCGTGCAGGGTTATGGTGGTTTGGAAGGGCCAGGCGCCTACCGACATTCGGTGCAGCAGGTAGGTGGTGTAGTCGCCTTCGGGTGGAGTGCGGGGGTCGAAGTGGGGGCCGGTCGGGATGCGGGGGAGGAGTCGGTCGACGCGGAAGGAACGCCATTGATCGAGCGTGGGGACGTAGGCGACGAGGTACCAGTGCTGATACAGGTTGATCACCGCGTGGGGTTCGACGTCCCACTGCGATTCACCGCCGGTGTGGTTGGTGTAGTCGAAGCGCAGGCGTTCGTGTCGATCGCAGCTGCCGGTGACTGCGATCAGCGTGTCCGGATCCACTTGCGAGGCAACGGGTTCGATGCGAACCATGGATCGCTGCAAGGTGTCGAGCCGATGGCGTAGTCGCGAGGGCAGGACCTGTTCGAGTTTGGCGAGGGCACGCTGGGAAGCCTGGGCGATGCCGGGGCCACCGCTGGTGGTGCGCAGGCCGATGGCGACTGCGACGGTTTCCTCGTCGTCGAGCAGCAGCGGGGGCAGCCGGCTGACCGCGTGCCCAGCCGCGCCTGTGTGGCGCATTCCTCCCTAGTGGTCGGAAATAACTTCTGGCGTAGCCTTTTTCGCTCGGGGCAGGTCGCGCGTGATGGCGTCGACCCGGCGGAGCCGACCGTCGGGGGCGAGGTCGCCGAACATGTATACCTCCGTGGCGATCGTGACGCCGGTGCGCATCGTGGCGGTGATCGTGTAGCGAGCCGCGACGTGGTCGCCCGAGGTGAGGGCTTCGGTGACATCGACCCGGCATTGGGTGACGTTCTTGCGGCTCGGTTTGGCGTGGGCTGCCAATCGGTTTCGGTCCATCGGGTGGCCGTCGCTGAGCCAGACGATATCGGGGGTGTGGTACCGATCGACGATGACTTCGGGCGGTTCGGCGCTGAAGGCCATTTCCGTCGCATAGGTACGGAGATAGGCTGCGATGTCGCGGCCGGGAAGGGTACTGGAAGTAGCCATTTACCTGCGCCTTTCAGATAACTCGTACAATACTGTCAAGGTTAGGCTCGTCGGCTAAGCTTGACAAGTATGTCAGAGAAAACGGGTTCGATCCGCCGCCGCAGGAGCGACGCTCGCCGCAGCGTCGAGTCGGTACTCGATGCCGCGATACGGGTACTCGGCGAGCGACCCGACGCGAGTCTCGAGCATGTCGCTGCCGCCGCCGGTGTGAGCCGGCAAACGGTCTACGCCCACTTTCCGTCGAGAGACGCGCTGATTCAGGCTGCGGTCGTGCGCATTACGGCGGAAGTCGTGGCCGACATCGATGCGGCCTGCCTCGACCAGGGTCCGGCAAGTGAAGCCCTGCAACGGTTTCTCGACGTCTGCTGGCGCATCATGGCGCGCTATCCGATGTTGCTGCATTTGCCCCCGGCCGATCCGGCCGACGATCGCGATGCGCACGCACCGGTACTGGGACCGCTCGATCAACTCATCCGCCGTGGCCAGGCCACCGGTGAATTCGACGCCGATCACGCACCGGAATGGCTGCTGACGGCCGTGATGGCGCTCGGTCATGCCGCGGGATCCGAGGTGTCATCCGGTCGTATGTCCGCAGATGCGGCAATCGCGTCGTTTCGATACAGCGCCCGAAAGCTGATCACCGCGCAGGCAATCCAATAACGTTTGCTGCGGCCTACGAACGGCTTACGAAACCGTCTGGGCGGACCAGTAGCGTTCCGTACGGCCAGCCATCGACGAGATGTACCGGAATGTCTGCTGCCACTTCGGGATCGGCCGTGAATATGCACCACTGCGATCGGACCAGATCCAGTGTGGACACGCCGTCGGTTACCCACATGTGCGGCAGGCGGGAGCCCGGTGAGCCGTCGAGGTTGAGGGTGATGTCCTCGGTGGAGGGGAGATCGGTGCTGCCGTAGCGGTAGCCCATGTGCACGACCGGTGCGTTGATCGCTCCCGCTACCCTGCGCGCTTCTGCCATGTCCTTGCCCCAGTGCAGGGATGGATCGTTGAATCGCAAGTATGCCTGGCTCATTGTCATGACGGCCACGGGATGGCGTTCTTCGTGGTAGGTCTCGAGGAGTTCGGGGCCGGCTTCATCGCGCAGTACGTGGGCGAGTTTCCAGGCGAGATTGTGTGCGTCGGAGATGCCGGCGTTCAGGCCGAAGGCACCCAGTGGGGGGATGGCGTGGGCGGCGTCGCCTACCAGGAAGACTCGGCCGACGGAGAGACGATCAGCTACCTGACCGCGTCCTCGGAACTTGAGCACGCTGCGGATTTTCACCTCGATGGAGGGGTCGCCGATCGCGGTGCGGAGGAGGTCGGGTGTCGGGTCGGTGTCGAGGGTGGTGAGGAAGACCCACTCGTGTTTGCCGTCGACGGTGACCAGCAGGCCGGGTGCGTCCGGGTGCTCGATGTTGCACATTGCGAACGGCTTTCGCGGATGCAGGTCGGCATCGAAAAGGATGCTCGTTGTCTCCCGGCCCATCACGCCGGGACCGGTGACGCCGACGCCGAGGATCTGGCGGACTCGGCTGCGCACGCCGTCGGCGCCCACCAGGTAGCGCGCCCGCACGACACGTCCGTCGGACAGGGTCGCGGTGACGCCGCTGGAATCTTGCTCGAATGAGTCGAGGGCCGCGCCGAATTCCACGTCGCCGGCCCTGGTGATCAGGACGCGGTCGAGCCGGTTCTGGGCGCAGGTGCCGCGGATCCGGGCTGGGGTGTAGGTGATCTCGGCCGAGCTCTTCGCCCTCCACTCTGCGGCTTCGGCGAAGTCGGCCTCGGCGAGGGTGCGCCCTTTGATCTTGCCTGCTTGCAAGTCGACCGCGGCCTCGTTGACTGCTTGTTCCAGGCCGACCTCCCGCAGGATCTCCACCGACCGCGACCCGATGCCGGTAGCCCTGGGATGGGGCGACAGTCCCGGTTTCTCTTCGACGACAAGGGTTTTGACGCCGTGGTGGCGTAACAAGACCGCGAGCATCAGTCCGACGGATCCGCCGCCTGCGATCAAGACATCAGTGGGCACAGTGTTCCCATTCATGGGCACACTGTACCCATGTCTGTAGACTCCCGTCCATGTCGCTTATCTGGGACCGTGAGCCGTACCGGCCGAAAAGCCAGGCCCTGAGCGTGGAGCGGATCGTGGACGCGTCCGTCGCCATCGCCGATGCCGAGGGGCTCGACGCGCTGTCGATGCGCCGCGTCGCCGCCGAGCTGTCGACCGGCACGACCACGCTCTACCGCTACGTGGACGGCCGAGACGACCTGCTCGACCTCATGGCGGATGCGGTACATGGCGACCAAGTGCCGCTGACGGGAGACTGGCGTGCCGACCTCGAGGACTACGCCCATCACGTGCGCGAGCTGTGGCTGCGCCACACGTGGCTGGCCCCGCTGCTGGCCACCCGGCCACTGCTCGGTCCGAACTGGCTGCGCGGCCTGGAACACGCCCTTGCCGCGGCCGCTCCTCTTACTTCCGACATCGCCGACGCCGCCTCGGCTGTCGGGCTGATCCGGGACTACGTACGTGGCGCGGTCATGCGTGAAATCTCCGAGAAGGAGACCCAGCGGCGCACCGGTCAGACCGAGGACCAGTGGCGCGCCGCCGTCGCCCCGTACCTGCGCAAGATCATCGGGAGCGGCGCGTATCCCCAGGTTTCGCGCTTCATCGAAGCCGCCGATCCGAGTGCGGCCGAACAGTTCTCGCAGGGGCTGCGTCGGATACTGGCCGGGATCGCGGACTCTCACCAGACGCCGGAGTGATCAAGAACCCACCGAGACCGATCCCGCCTGTTGCATTCAGCAAGCGCGGAGCTTCCCGAATAGGGCTACATGGATCCGTGAATGCTCGGCTCGCCACTGCGCCGATTGAGCGATTCGGCATATGCCCGAGCGCGGAAGGCCAGGATGGGGTCATCGGACAGCTCGATTCCCGGCGTTGATCTTGTGGGACCGAATCCTTCTGCTTCCCAATGGTCCTGGTCGTCGACGGGCGCGCTGAGTTCGAGGCGCCCAGCGGTGATCTCGCGGCGCTGGTCGGGCCAGGCGATGGTGGGGTCGTGGGTCGGATCGTCGGCTTCTCCCAGCTGCACGCGAAGGGTGAACGCGACCGGCTGGTGTTCGAGTCGCTCAGCGAGTTCGGTCGTGAGGTAGTTGTCTGCGCTGGTGGCTATTTCGTCGTCGGTTTGCGGAACGATGGTGAGCGGGGCCATGTTTCGGTCGCCGACGTGTTCGACCAGCGTGGCGCGAGGCAGCAGCAGCGCTGTGGACGCGGCGCGCCAGGATCCGCCGCCGCACGCGACGCCCTTGTCGTCCTGCTGGCGGGCCTGATCGCGGGCGGCGTGCGCGTCGGCGATCCGCTGCTCACCGACTCACTGATCGCTGCGGCGACCTCGTTCACCGAAGCCCATCTACATGAACCGGATCTGGCGCCCGCGATGATCGCCCGCGCACTGTGCGTATCGGTACGGACCCTGCACCGTGCGTTCGCCACGACCGATGAAACCCTGATGGCCTACGTGCGCCGACGCCGGCTCGAGCGTGCCCGCGACGCTCTCCGCCACGCAGCCACCGTCGCTCAGGTCGCCGAGCGCTGGCATTTCGCCGACACCAGCCACTTCCGCCGCGCCTACAAAGCTCAATTCGGCCACCCGCCACGGACCGCTTCGAACTCCAGGGAAGCTGCCCGATGATGTTGCCCCTCCACCGCATCGCGCCGCCCGATTCGGTCAGCGCGATGCGGCTTTCCGTGCGTTGCTCGGAGCTTGAGGGCTGATCTACCGAGGCATCACGCCTGCACGGTTCGCGACCAGACGGCGAGCTCGGCACCGCCCGGCTCGCGGAAGTGGAAGCGGCGACCGCCAGGGAAATCGAAAGGCTCGACCGTGATGACCCCGCCGGCACCCTCGACGGCACGGCGCGCTTCCTCGAGGTCGTCGGTGTGAACGGTCAACAGCGGCGCCGCGGGCCGCTCCTCGGCGTCCGCCTGAAAGCCCAACGAGATCCCGGCGCCCTGCACGTCGGCATAGTCGGGACCGTAGGCGGTCGCCGTCCAGCCGAAGGCCTTCTCGAAGAACGCGCTCGACGCGCCTGCCGATGTGGAGGGGAACTCCACGAAGTCGATGGTGTACACGGGTCGAGAGTAGGGGTTACGACCGACAGCCGCTGTGAAGCCCGACGTCGGGTGCGTGACAGCTTCAAGGGAGCTGGTACCGCAACTCCATTCGCATGAAGGGGTAATCGGTGCGCCTGGAGTTGCTCTCGAAATGCCCGCTGATGCCGGCGAGCTCGCCCGTGCCCGAGCTGTGGATGATGTTCATGAGGTTGAGAGATGCTACGTCGTTGAAGCCGCCGGTGCCGCTGAGGGCGAATGTGCCTGGGCGTCCGGCAATTTCGGCTGTCAATCGCATGAGCGAGGAGAAAGCGCCCGTGCCGTCGGGGCGGTAGAACAGCGTCATGTCGAGGGTGCCGGCGGTCAGCTCATCGGTTCCCTCGGTCAGTGTGACGTGGGCGCGAGTGATCTTGCTGCCGTCGTCGAATTCTTGCTCGGGTGTCTCGTTCCAGTCGGCGATTCGGACTGCAGTTGCAATCATCTCCCACATGAATCAATCGTAAGCACGTGCAGGGCATCGGTTGGGCGGTGTCGAGGCACAGGAAGAGCCGTTCGGACATTGGAATCGCGCCGCTGTCACGTTGTGACCGCGCGGGCGGTCAGCGACGTATGACTTACGCACACACTTGGCCCGGATGGGTCGCGGCTGCTTTTCTGTGGTTCCTCGCCTTCGAGTTCCTGATGGGGGCGATAACCAAGTTCTGGCCAGGGCCGACATTTTTCGGGCCTGCGTATTCGGTCAGGTTCCCTGAATGGGGTTGGCCTGCTTGGTTCCGGTTCGTCGTCGGCGGGCTCGAAGGCGGGTGCGCGGTGCTGCTGGCGCTCCCGTACCGCGAGGCGCGATTCCTCGGCGCCGTCGTCCTGATACTTGTGCTGACCGGTGCTGTGGTCACGCACATCATCAACCATCACGGGCGGAAGGAGAGTTTCGCGGCGCCGCTGCATCTGGTCATCATGGCGATCGTGGCGCTGGCTACGTGGCCGCCCGAGTGGATGGACATCGTCCGAGTGAAGCAGTGGTCGTAGCGCGAATCTTGCTATGAGATACGCGGATTGAAGCTGACACATCGATGTGCAGAATGCACATGGGGTCTCTGCAGAGTGCATGCCCGGGTGGTGCGGCATGCACTACCTGGCGACGTGTGTGGCGATGAGACTTGGCATGTCGGAGCCGCCGAGGCGCAGTGGGGCGGGTACTTCGGCTACCTCGCCGGCTACCTCTGGAAAGTCGCCGTCAACGGCTGATTTCGCTACTTCGTGACCCGCAGCGGGAGTACAGCGGCGCGGTGGTCGGGGGCGGACTCGCTCGGGTCCGAGAGGAGGCCCCATTGGCTGGCGAGGGCGATTGCCTCGTGGCGGTTGCGGGCGCCCATGCGGGCGTACACATCTGCGAGGCGGCGGAAGATCTCGCGTTGGGAATAGCCTTCCTCTCGGGCCAGGCGGACCACCGAGGTGCCGTGGGCGAGGGCGCGGAGCCAGCGGACTTCCTCGGTGCGGAGGACGCCACGGTCGGGGGCGCCGAGGGAGGAGCGGGCGAGGGATTGGACTACCCGGGTCGGCAAGACGGTTTGGCCGGCGATGGCCGAGCGGACCACTGCGACAATCTCGTCCGGGGGAGAATCCCAGCGGACGGCAGCGTGGGCACCTGCGCGAAGGGCGCTGCGGAAATCGGAGTACCCCGCCGACACCAGCACCGAGACCACCACCAGATGCGGGAAGCCCGCCGCGAGCTCGCGGATCGGTCGCATGTCGGTGGTGTGGGCTGTTACTACCGCGGCATCGACCGGATGGCGGTGGATCCAGGCGGTTGTCGCCTCCGGCTCGGCGACCTCGAAGCCGCCACGTTCCAGGACAGTGGTCAAACCCGCACGGAATGTGGGTATTTCGTCTACCACGATCAGTTTCTCGTCCATGGCTCAACGGCTTTCCCGCTGGGCGATGACCTTGGACCGCAGACCGACTGTCGCCGAATGCAATCCGTGCGGCCTGGTCGGCATCTCATCGACGGGGTCGCGGTCGAGCTGGCCGAGCAACGCTGCACGCGTCAGCTCTGCCTTGTTGCCCACGCCGAGTTTGGCTCGGATGCGGCGTACATAGGTGTCGACGGTGTGTGGGCTGATGCCGAGGCGGACCGCGATCTGTGCGTGGGTCAGGCCGTGGGCGATCTGGCGTAATACCTGGGTCTCGCGGGAGGACAGGCGGCGGCCGCCGGTGTGGGCGGGTTCGGGTGGGGGTGATGCCGCTTCGTTGCGGGTGGCGGCGCCGGAGGAGACCAGCCGGACTGCGCGGACGATGCTTTCGCCCGGTTCCGATTTGCCGATCACCCCGGTGGCGCCGGCTTGCAGGTAGAGCTCGTCGGCGACGGTGCCCTCCTCCTCGTCGAGGACGAGCACCGCGGCCGATTTCGCGGCTTCGGTGATGGGGCTCAGATCTCCGGTGGCCGACAGGACCGCGGCGTCGATCAATGCGGTGTCGGCCAGCCAGAAGGGGTGTTCCTCAGCGGTGGCGCGTACCGCGACCACTTTGATTCCTGCCGCGTTCAAAGTCTGACGTAGACCCATGAGAAACAACGGCGACTTGATGAGTAGATCCGTCCGAATCACAAGACCTCCCCGGACACTTCCCGGCTGCTGAATGCGCCTGCCGTCGTGTCCACGGAGGGGTCCGTCGGTCTCGGTGGCGCGGCGCCCACCGAGTCTGCCGACCAAAACCTTACGGTCTCTGGATGATTCGCTTTCAGAGTCCGGCGCGCAGGGTCTCGAGCAGCTCCGCAGGGGCTTGCGTGAAGCGCTCGTGCACACCGTCGAACACCGTGAATGTAGTGTCCCCGCACCTCGGCCAGCCAGCCATCAATTCCGGTGGCACTTCGGTATCGGCGCGCCAGCCTATCGCGGTGATGGGGGAGTGCAACCGCAGGGGGCGCGGGACCACGTATCGGCGGCTGGCCTCGATATCGGCGCGCAGCATGGTGCGGTACAGGGAGACCAGTTCGCGTTGCGGCTCGTTGCCTTGGGCGCGGATGGTGGCCTCGAGTTCCTCGGTCAGTTCGTCGTCGGTCATGGTTAACATTCGGCCGACCGGTCCGTCTTGCGGGGCCAATTGTGATGAGACGTACAACCTTGCGGCGATCGGACCGCCTGCGGACTGCAACTGCGTGGTCACCTCATACGCCAGCAGCGCCGACCAGCAGTGGCCGAAGAAAGCGAACGGGACGTCGAACCAAGGAGTCAGCCCGGTAATCATCTGGGCGGCCAACTCCTCGAAGCTTCCCGGCACCGGTTCACCGAAACGTGGTAGGCGGCCCGGCAATTCGACAGGGAGGAAGTCGACTCCGCCGAGTTGTAGTGGCCAGGACGCGAATACGCCGGCTCCATATCCTGCGTGTGGCAGGCAGAACACCCGCCCGGTTGCCGTCGGTGTCGGCGGGCGTGGCAGCCACTTATCGGCGACCCGCCGACGATCCTGTTGTGTCGTCACGACATTGCCTCTCTTCCCTCGATCGTGGCACGCGGGGCCATGTCCGCCTGTGCGCGAGCTTCCGGATAGACAAGGCGCAGTAGCACTCCCGTCATCGCGGTCGTCACCAACGCCATCACCACCATCAGCGAATACAACCGGCCATCGAGCACATGCAGTTGCCGGCCGACGGTCAGCACGATGAGTTCGGTGAGCCCACGAGTATTGATCAGGATCGCCAGCACAGCCGAATGCCGAACTCGCACACCGCTGAATCGGGCCCCCGCGTACGCGCCCAACCCCTTGCCGCCGATCGCCACCAGCAGGATGAGACCCAGCTCGCCGAACGCCGCCGCATCCAAGTTCGACAGGTTCACGTTCAGGCCTGCTGACATGAAGAACACCGGCAGCAACAGGACGGCACAGACAGCGCGTACCTTCGGGATTGCCCATTCACGCAGGCGCACAGCGTGCTCGCGCGGCATCGCCACCCCGAACAGGAATGCGCCGAAGATCAAGTGCAGGCCCATCCATTGGGTTGCCTGCGCCGACAACCACAAGCCGCCCCCGATCACAGCCACCGCGGCCGCCCACGCGGGGATTCTTGCCCACGGTCGGCCATCCCGGTCCAGTGCGCGGTCATCCCGATCCAACGCGTCGAGGCGCCGCGCCAGCCGGGCCAGCAGGGGCCGAACCACCAACAGCAGCACCGCCGCGAAGGGCACGATCAGCGCGATCCGCCACAGCCCGGCCACGCTGGAGGCGTTCGCCGCGACCACCGCCAGCAGTGACCAAGCCAGAAGGTCGTCCAACGAGGCACAAGCCAGTGCGAGCGCGCCGATAGGAGTACGCAGTAACCCTCGGTCGGCGAGAATGCGGGCCAGCACCGGGAACGCGGTCACCGCCATCGCAGTGCCGAAGAAGAGCACGAACGCCGTACGCGAAGTCCCGGGATGATGGCCATACAGATACAGCGCCAGCACAGCTCCGAGGCCGAACGGCACGATGATCGCGCTCGCCGCCACCCCCGCCGCCACTCTGCCCTGACCGCGCAACAGGTTCCGGTCCAGTTCCACGCCGATGAGGAACATGAACACGCCGACTCCGATGTTGGCCAGCGCGGTCAGCGACGGCAGTACCGCCGTCGGAAACAGCGCGTGGGTCACCGCGCCGCTGAACAGGGTGGGCCCCAGCAGGATCCCGCCGAGGATCTCACCGATCACCGGCGGCTGACCCAGCCGCCGGGCCAGCCGGCCCAGCAACTGAGCCACCGCGGCGATCACCGCGAGATCCAGCACCAGGAGCGCGAGGGTATGCGCGCTCATCGCCGCGCGCCTTCGAACAACAGCAGCGCGAGGGCCTGCGCCTTCATTGCCAGACGCTTTCGACTATTAGCGCTGCGAGGGCGCGCGTTCATTGCCGAGCACCCTCGAGTGGACGGTCCTCGCGCACCTCGCCGCGCAGCACCGCACTGCCGAGCACTTGGACCCGATCGCCGTTGTTGTGCACCTCGAGTCGGCCGCCGCGCTCGGAGAGCTGGACCGTGTGCAGCGTGTCCCGGCCCAGTCGCGCACCCCAGTAGGGGCCGAGTTTGCAGTGCGCGGTGACGCACACCTGGTCCTCGTTCACCCCGAGTGCGGGGAAGAAGGTGCGGGAGACGAAATCGGTTCCGTCCCCGCCGGAATCGGTGCGGGCGGTGAGGATGTGGCCGCGATAGGGCAGGGCGCCGAGGGCCGGGAAATCCGGTGTGGCCGTGCGCACCGCCTCCACCGAATCGACCTCGACCAAAATGTCGTCACTGGATACTGCGCACGACACGGCCGCCTCGACCCCGAGCGCGGCGAGCAGCCCTGGCGGCGGCTCGCACACGGTGAGCGCCGCCGCGGGCAGGTCGATGGCGATCAGCTCGCCGATCCGTTCCGTGTGCAGCACCGCGCTGCCGGCCACGAAGGCGAGCCGGTCACGGTCGCTGCCCGAGAGCAGCACCCGTGCACTGGCGATCGTCGCGTGGCCGCACAGGTTGATCTCCTTGAACGGGGTGAACCAGCGCACCAGATACTCGCCCGGCCCGGACTCGATCACGAAAGCCGTTGTCGGCAAGGCGATCCGATGTGCCGTCTGTTGCATTTCGATGGCCGATGGGAACTCGGCCACCTGTACCACCGCGGCAGGATTGCCCGCGTGTTCCGCGTCGGCGAAGGTGTCAACGATGTGATGGTGCATTGCCGAAGTCCTCCTCGCGGCCGGCCAGGCTGCGGAACATCAGGTCGATCGCCGCTCCCATGCCCCAGACCTCCCGGTATGGCGGGCCTTCCGGCCCGGTGTCGATATCGTGCTGGCGCGCATAGGCGGCCGTCGTCCACTCCGGAGTGGACGGATAGCGGTGGTGGTAATCGTGATTGGGCAGATCTCCCACCACGACGAGCAGCCGAGCGGGTAGGTGGTAGCCGAAGTTGACCGCGGTCCACCGCAGCCAGGCCAGCGGACCGCCGCCGCGGGCGGGTACCGCCGACCCGCAGAAGCGGGCGGCGGTGTTGGACGCGGTGTAGAAGCGGTGGCCCAGTTGGGGATCGCGCGGCGCCAGCCAGGTGTGCTCGCCGAGTCGATCGAGCAGCGCACTCAACTGGGCGAACAGGATCACCGGTACAACGAAGGCCAGCAGCAGCACCAGCCAGCCGTGCGGCAGCCAGAACGGCAGTGACAGCCACCAGCCGATCCAACCCACGAAACCGACCATCCGCCACGGCTTTCCGTGCAGGTTGCTGCCCACGCGGCCGGTGAACCCGTGCCAGTAGAACATCGGCGAGAGGAACACCAGCCACGCCCGCCGCCACAGTGCGGCCCGGCTCAGCCCCGGACGGAATCCGAGCGCCTGCAGGAACTGCACCGGCGGGTCGGCGGCGGTCGCGAAAACCTCACGGCGATGGTGATTGTCGAAGTGCTCCTCCTTGAAGTCGCCGAAGGTGTGGAACACCGACAGCACGGTGACGACCTCACCCCAGAACGCGTCCTGGCGTTTACTGCCCGAGAATCGCCGGTGCAGGGCCTGATGGGCGATGACCAGCACCATGAGCCGTTCGCCGTGCACGGTCAGCACCCAGCCCACCAACAGGGCCAGGTACCAGAGCGGGAACATCATGCTGACCGCCACCGTGGACACGGCCAGGCCGGTGAGGAAGATGGCCAGGGTCAGGGCCAGATAACTGGCCCACCCGTGCCGGATGAGTGGACGCTGTCCAGGCAGGGCCCGGCCGGTCTGCCAGGTCCAGAAGTGTTGTGTCCAGCCGGGAAAACGCAGATAGGTGGCCCGGATATCGTCCACGGCGCACCTCGCTCAGCGACCGGCCCCGACGCCGGTCTCGGCGGCGAGCCGGTCGAAGAATCCGATCCACAGCTGCCACATCTCGTCGGCGGCCTGCAAGACCGTATCCTCTTGCGCCGGAGTCATTCCGGTGAGCAGCGCGTGATTGGCCTCCTCGACGTGATCGGGTTCCTGCTGCACATGGATGGAGACCCAGGCGTTGTCGGTGACGCCGGTGGTGTGCACGATGGCCTTGCCGATGCTGGAGACCATGAGCAGGTCGGTGTTCTCGGTGGCGAAGATGAATCCCAGTGCGCTCTCGGGTGCCTCGGAGGCGCGCCGATAGCCTTCGACCAGCGCGGCGGTTTCCGGGTAGGGCGCGGTTCCGGTGACGCGGCCGGCGTCGAATCCGCAGGCGCGCATCGACTCGGTGTAGATGACCTCGTGGGCCTTCTCGACCGCGCCGCCGCCGGCCTCCTGATTGAGGATGCGGGTGATGGCGCTCTTGGCGGCGATATCGGGCAGGACCGCCACGCAGCGCGCCAGGAAGGTGGGGAAGTAATGCAAGGGGTGCCACCACTGTTCGATGAGGATGGCGGCCTGCTCCTTGCTCAGGTCGGCGTCGTCGACGCCGGCGAAGAACGGGTGTTCGCGGAAGGCGCGGTAGATCGGGCTGGCGTCGAGCCGGTCACCGACCGTGAGTCGAGTGGTCATCGGAATTACTCCTTGCTGTCGGAACGATCGAGAGTGAAGTACTGCCGCAACTCCTGAATCTGCGGCAGGACAGTGGGATCGGCGCAGGCACGGGCGAGCGCGGTCATGGTGTCCCAGGCGAAGTCCTCGCCGCCGTCGAAGCGGAAGTGGGTCTTGATGACGAGGCTGAAGACGTCGCGATAGTTGTCGATGGTGAGCAGATCGGCCAGACGCCGCAGCTCCTGGCGGCGGGAGTCGGGCAGGGGCGGGCGAGTGATGCGCGATTCGGCCGGGAAACGGTCGCCGGTGCTGGCGTTGGCGAGCCGCAACAGCGGGCCGGAATCCGGACGGTCCGCGAAATCGAAGATGAGATGGATGCGCGCCTTCCGCTCGAAGGAAGCCACCGAATGCACTTGGGCGGCATCGAAGAACCAGACTTCGCCTGCGCGCATGCGATAGACGGTGTTGTCTTCGCTGAAGAAGCAGTTGTCGTGGGTGATCAGCGGGATGTGCAGCCGATGCGCGGGGCGCTGATCCTCGGGCAGCTCGCCGAGTTCGAGGTAGTCGCGGTGCGGGATGATCACGCTGTCGGAAACCACGGCCAGGCGCACGAATTGGAGCAGGTCCGGTTCGGCGACGGCACTGATGATGTCCTGCAGATAGGGCAGGCGCGCGCCGTAATCGGTGAAGGTCGGGCGTTGCTCGTAGGCGTATTCGGTGACCAGACCGCTGCCGGTGTCGCCGCCGGCGGCCCAGAGCATGGCGTTCTTCCACGGGCCGCCGATGAGGTAGTTGCTGTAGGCCTCGGAGTAGCGGAAGGTCTCGGCTTGGGCGAGGTCCTTGGCGAGGCGGTCCTCGTCGAGCGAGATCGTGGTCACGTAGCTGGTTTTCATCGGTTCACACCACGCTTTCCACCGGGGTGAACGGTTCGCCCCAGGCATTGGTGTCGGCAATGCGGTTGAGCCCGTAAGCATCTCGGCCCGCGACCAGGACGCTGCCGTGGCGGTCGAGGTCGAAGCGATGCCCGAATTCCTGGAATTCGTTCATACCGCCATAGATGCGGACGTGGGTGGGCACCACTCGGATGGCGAAGCCCATGCGCTGGCGGCGGCTGACATTGGGGGTCGACCCGTGGATGCAGCGGGCGGTGAAGATGAAGAACTGGCCGGCGCGCATCTCGAGATTGCGGACGTTCTGCTGGTCCGGATTCCAGTCCTTGTCGATCTTGATGTCGTCGTAGTTGTAGCCGAAGAAGGAATTGTCCTTGGCGGCGTTGTTCCACTTCATCGGCGCGTGCTCGTCGTATTGCCACTTCCGGTGACTGCCGGGAATGACCCTCATGCACGCGTTGTCGACCATGGCGTCAGTGAAGGCCACCCAGCAGGTCAGCTCCATCGGGATACCGGGGGAGTGCTCGGTCGCCTCCAGCATCCCGGTGCTGGTCTCACCGATGGCGTAGGTCTCGACCTGATGCCAGCCGGTGCCCGAATCGCCCGGGTTCTTTGGGAAGAATTCGGTACGCCAGCACAGGATGTCGGGCCCGATGAGCGATTGCATACGTCGCACGATCTCCGGTTCGGTGATGAGCTTGCTCAACCCCGGGATATCGAGGTGCCGGTCGTAGTTGACCGGGTTGTCGAAGACCTTGCGGGCGTTGTTCGCGGGGTCGAGCAGCGCTCTGCGCTGGGTCTTCCACCACGCGTTCATCTCCTCGGGCTCCCATAGAGTGAACGGCCCGATATAGCCCTGCTCGGCGAATGTCGCCGCGTCAGTGTTCGGATCCACGATTTGCGCTCCCTTCGGCGCCGACGCGTTCCAGCGCAGCATCGAGCTGCGCCGCGGCCTCGGCGGCGTGTTCTCCAGTGATGAATGTCCGGTGTGCACCGGCGATCTCGACGATGGTCAGCGAGCCGATGCAGAGCTCACGCATCGCGGCGGTGGCGCTCGCCCGGCGCTCGGGCGGGGTGTCGGCGGAATCGAACAGGTGCACCGGGCCCGAATACGGTTGCGGCTCATAGCGCATGGCGGCATTCATGCACGCGCGAGCGGTATCCAGGACGGTGCGCAGGTAGCCGGTGGACGACCGCGCCTGCAAGGGCGCGCCCATCAGCTGCAGCCAGGTCGGGCCGGATGTGAGATCGGTCAGCTCGGCGTCGGTGGTGGACGGATCGTCGAGCCGGGCGGCCACGGTGTCGAGCATTTCGAGAAATGGCGTGCGCCCCATCGGAAGTCCGGTGATGGGGTCGATGACCGGGTTGGCATCGAACAAGCCCAGGAACGCAACCTCCGCGCCGGCGGCCCGCAGCTGCCGGGCGATCTCGAAGGCCAGAACACCGCCGAAAGACCAACCGGCCAGCCAATACGGGCCATCCGGTTCGACCACCCGCAACTGCTCGACGTGATGGTGAGCGATATCGGCGAGCGTGCTGCCGAATTTCGGTGAAGCGCCCGTCCAACCGATACCCAGCAATCGCATCGGGGCCGTGGAAGCCAGCGCGAGTTCACGATAAGCGAGCAGCTCTCCGCCCAGCGGGTGCACGAAGTAGACGGTGCGACCGGAATTGCCGGGACGCAACGTGACTATCTGAGAGAAACGCTGTTGCGCCGCAAGCACATCGGCCGACTCCAGCGCGGCGGCGAGTTCGTCGACCGTGCCGTACTCCAACAGCAGCGACAACTCGACAGGTCGCCCGAGTACTTGCGCGAGTTCGGTGACGACCCAGGTGGCCAGCAGCGAATCACCGCCCACGTCGAAGAAGTCATCGTTACCGGCGAATTCGTCGTGACCGAGTACCCGGATCCAGATGCCGGTGACGAGCTCGGTCGGCGAGGGCGCGCTCGCGGGCTGTGGCAATGTGGATTCGGCGGCGTCGCTGGACAAGGCGGGCTCCTGTCGTGAGGGCGGGGCGAGGTCGCTGGACTGGGAATGCACCTGCGGTGCGAGTACGGCGAGGTCGCTGGGATGGGAATGCTCCGGGCGTACCGGTGCGGCGAGATCGCGGGACGGGGAATGCTCCGGAGATATCGGTGCGGCGAGGTCGCTGGGACGAGCATGCGTCGAGGGCGTAGGCGCGCCGAGAATGCTGGGCTGAGGGAGTTCCCGCGGTGGCGGAGTAGCGGGCTTGCCTGGAGCGGTTGGCAGTGGCAGGGCAGCCAGCGCACGCCGGTCGATCTTGCCGGTCGTCGTGCGCGGCAGGATGTCTACCGGGATGAAGCGGCTCGGGATCATGTACGCGGGAAGGGTGGCGCGCAGCTGATCGCCGAGCTCTCGGTGCGAAATCGGGCCGGTGGTCTGGATATAGGCGACGAGCGCCCGTACTCCATCGGCGATGAGCCGCAGATCGACCGCGGCCGCATCGATGCTCGGGTGCGCCGACAACGCGTGCTCCACCTCGCCCGGCTCCACGCGGAAGCCACGGACCTTGAGCTGATCGTCTGCGCGGCCGAGGAACTCGTAATGCCCAGCTGGTGCTGCGCGGACGAGATCTCCGGTGCGATAGAGGCGCTCGCCAGGGGCGAAGGGGCTGGCGACGAAGCGTTCCGCGGTGCGAGCCGGATCGTGCGCATAGCCGCGCGCCAAGCCCGAGCCACCGACATACAGCTCACCGGCCTCGCCTGCGGGGACAGTGCGCAACCGGTCATCGAGCACTCTGCAGGAGACGCCCGATACCGGAGCCCCGATATCCGGAACCTCGGGCCAGCGGGAAGATTCGGCCCGCAGGGTCGCACTGGTGACCAGGTGAGCTTCGGTCGGCCCGTAGTGGTTGTCGAGACGACATCCGGGCAGCGCCGCGAACAAGGCGCGGATGGCGGGCGTGATGATCAGGCGCTCACCCGCAGTGACCACCTGCCGCAGCGAATCCGGGAACACGCCCCGACGGCCGGCCTCGACAGCCAGCAGTTGCAGAGCCACATACGGGAGAAACAGCCGCTCGATGCGATGGCGGACGAGAGCATCCAGCAAGGCCGCAGGATCGCGGCGGATGTTCACCGACGAGACGATAAGCGTGCCACCGGATGCCAAGGTCGACAGCACTTCCTGAAAGGTGACATCGAAGGATGCTGCAGTGAATTGCAGTGTGCGCAAGCCCGTCTCGCCATCGCCGACCTGCCAGTCGATGAGCCGCGCAAGGCCTCGACGAGTCATCGCGACACCTTTGGGGATGCCGGTGGAACCCGAGGTATGGATGACATAGGCCAGCTCGTCGGCGTGCGCGAGGTGCGGGGTGGCGTTGTGTGCGAATGCCACGTGATCAGCCAGGGCTGCGGAAGTGGGCACGGTAGCCGCAGGGTCGACAACGGTCGTCTCCGGCTCGTGGACAGCCGACGCCGGATTCGCGACCGTGGCTGCGGGGTTGAAGACAGTGGTGGTGGCGGGTAGACGGTGGGCGCCGGCGACGTCGGCGATCGCGAACCGGCAGCGCAGTCGAGTGATGATCGCCGCAAGGCGATCCGCGGGTGCGGCCGTATCGAGTGGGCAGTACACCGCGCCCACAGTGAAAGTCGCCAGCATGGCAACCACCGTGTCGGCGGGGTCGTCCAGGTGGACAGCGACCGGCAGTTGAGGTGTCACGCCGGCGGTGCGCAATCGGTGGGCTAGAGCATCGGTTCGGAGCAGCAGCTCGCGATAAGTGATCAACCGGCCGTCGCCGCCCAGAGCTATACGGTCGCCCGCCTGTGCGGCCCGGGCGCGGATAAGGTCCAGCGGCGGTACGGGGGTGGGCGCGGTCGTGGTCGCCGGTATCGCGATATCCATGCGTGGCCTTCCGATCGCCGGCCGCTGTCGCGGTGCTTGCCAATTGCCGCCTCCGACAGTAGATTCCGGCGGTCAGAGCAGGTCAGTCACGTGAAAGTGCTACGCGGGCAGCCGGTGTCGCGTGAACGCGGGACAGGAATATTCGCATTCGGGACACGACCCTGGGATGAGTGGTTCGTCGGCCGACCACCGGCCGGCCCGGACGATCGGAGCGCTCATGACACCGGACTCCACCGCCCCCACGCCACCGAATTCCTTGCCCGGCCATCCCTCTGCGGGTCGGCATCCGGGTCCGACCGGTCTGTCGGTAGCCGAATCCAGCGATCGGGCGGCCAACGGCTGGTCGGCAGCCGGCGCCGAGCCGAGCGACTCGGTAGCGATCGGTCTTTCGGCGCCCGTGAACGGGTCCAGCGATTCCGCCGTAAACAATGGGGTGGGAACTGTCGCCGAGTTCGAGGACTACATGGGGGCCGGTTCGACGGCCTTGGCCGAGTCGGACGATTCGCTGCTGTCGGATTGCGCCGGCCCCGTCGAGGTGCCGGCCGATGTCCTGCAGCGGTTGCGGGAACTGGCTGAGCGGGCGGAGGCCGATGAATTCGTGGCGTTGTCGATCGGGGCGACGGTGCTGGCCGAGCGGATGTCGCAGTTCGGGGCCCGGCATCGGGTGCGCGTGATTCAGGGTGCGCGGGAGGCTATTACGCCTGCGCCCGTCGATCCGGGGGACAGTTTCAGTGCGGCGTTGCTCGGGGCCGGTGAACTGCGGGTTGCCGCGGTGAATGCCCAGGACGCAGCAGAACGGGTAGCGGCAACGATCGTGGTGTCCGCGGACGGGGCGCGGGTGTACGCGGAGAGCATGACCGCGGCAGCCGATGCGCCCGTCGCGTTGTGCTGGGCGGAGTCGTTCGTGCGGCTGCTCAGTGGGCTGGCTCGCGACCCTGAGTGTGCGATGGATACGCACCCGCTGTTGGATGCTGCCGAGCGGCAGCGAGTTCTGCATGGCCTCAACCGACATGAGCGCCCCGATATCCGGTATCGCACGATGGCTGGGCCGTTCGAGGAGCAGGTAGAGCGCACTCCTGACGCGGTCGCACTCGTAGACGAGTCGGGCACCGAGCTGAGCTATCGGGAACTGAACTCCCGGGCGAACCGGCTGGCGCATCTGCTCGCACGGCGGGGTGTGCGGCCGGGTATGCGAGTAGGGATATGCCTGCAACGCAGCATCGAACAGATCATCGCCATCTACGCGGTGGTCAAGACCGGTGCGGGCTACGTGCCGATGGATACCGAATTACCGGATGCACGAGTGGCTTTCATGCTCGAAGACGCAGCGCCTGCGCAGGTACTCATCGATGCCGTTGGCCGAGATCGAATCCCGCAGGGGCCCTGGGCGATTGTCGATGTCACCGACGAGACCGCATGCGCGGATTGCCCTGCCACCGACCTGGAAGTGACGGCCGCGAGCGGGGGGTTGCTGCACATCCTCTATACGTCTGGCACCACCGGGCGGCCGAAGGGCGTCGCGTATCCGACCGCCGGTGGGCTGGCGAATCTGCTCTGGCTGCAGGAACGCTATCCGTTCAGCCCGGAGGACAGCGCCTTGTTCAAGACTTCGCCGGGCTTCGACGTCTCCATCTGGGAGATCTTCTGGCCGCTGTACCACGGTGCCCGCCTGGTGATCTGCCGGGAGGGCGGGCATCGCGATCCAGGCCATCTCGCCCGACTGGTCGAGCGGTTCTCGATCTCGACGCTGTTCCTGTCGCCCACGGTGATGGGCCCGTTCATCGAACACGTTGCGGCAGTGCAGGTGCCACGTTTGCGGTGGGCCCTGTGCGGGGGTGAGCCGGTGACCACCCGCATCCGCGACACCTTCCACCGGGTGTTGCCCGAGGCGACGCTGATCAACTGCTACGGTCCCACCGAGGCCGGCAGCGTGGTCGATATGCCGCTGCCGGTCGAGCCGGGCGCACCGGTGCCGCTGGGTCGACCGGCCGCGAACTTCCGGTTCTCGATCCTGGATGACCGCCTCGAACCGGTCCCGGCGGGCATGGCGGGCGAGGCCTATATCGGCGGCGAAATCGGTCTGGCACTGGGGTATTGGAATTCCCCGGCCCGCACATCCGAGCGGTTCATCGCGGATCCCTACGGGCCACCGGGTGCGCGGTTGTATCGCACCGGGGATCTGTGCCGGTTCCGCCCGGACGGGGTGCTGGAGCATCTGGGCCGCATCGACCGGCAGATCAAGATCAGAGGCCTGCGAGTCGAGCCCGGCGAGATCGAGTCGGTCCTGGCCGCCCATCCCCAAGTGGGTGATTGCGCGGTGCTCGCGCACGGTACGCCGGTGCGGCTGCTGGCCTTCGTAGCGCCCGCCACCGGCCTCGAGCCCACGGCGCTGGACCCCGCCGCACTACGGGCGGACACCGCGACGACGCTCGCCGAACACATGCGCCCCGAACGGATCATGGTGCTTCCCCGGATTCCCTCGACCGTGAACGGCAAGATCGACACCGCCGCGCTCGTTGCGGCCTGGCGCGAGAGCGTCGAGTCGGCCCGGCAGGCAGAACCGCCGGCGAGTGCGGAGGAGGCGGCGTTGATCGCGATTTATCAGCGGGTGCTGGCAGTCGAGACTGTCAGCGCCGGAGACACTTTCATCGAACTGGGCGGGAATTCGATGCTGGCGTTCCGGCTGCTCGAGGAATGCAAGGTCGAGCTGAACGTGCGGCTCGAACCCGCGCGAGTGCTGACGGGCACGGTCCGGGAAGTCGCGGCGTCGATTCGTCTTCAGCAATGATGCTTATTCGACTGTCAGACATTGTTCACCTGCGCACCGGTCGGGACCGCGCCGGGTCCGGTAGCATCGGCGTCTTGTTTTGGAAGTTGTTCTGCCTATATCGACAAACTCGAGCAGGCTGTCGCTCGATCGTTATTGCGGAGGAGTTCATCTGATGTACAGAACACGAAGACCGCGCTGCCGTCGCCGGCTATCGGATCTCGATCCGGTGGGCACCTGACTGTGAGCATTTTCCGGTGATCGTTGGAATGGGCTGACCGGGCAAGGCTGTGCCCCCGGTCTGTCGGCAGCGAATCCGGCTGTGCCGCTGTTATTTATCGGGGAGGGGTGCGGTAGGGCCGTTGGGGGCCGCTGCCGACAGCACCGTTGGGCGGTACACTTCCGAAATCCGATGTCAGCTCCGGCTATTTGAGGCGTTGATATCAGGATGAGTAATCTGGAAAGTTTGAATATCGCGGTTCTCGGAGACTTCGCGGCATTCTGTGGTACGCGCCCGGTGGATATCGGTCCGCCGCGGCAACGCGCAATTCTGGCACTGCTGACCGTGCACACCGGTCATGTCGTCTCCACTCAGAAGATCACCGAAGAGGTCTGGGGTATCGCTCCACCCGAGCATGCTGCGGCCACACTGCAGACCTATGTCTCGCGGTTGCGCCGGATCCTGCGTGGTCCCGCATGCGCTCACGGCGGCAATCCGGTGGAACATCGCGCGCCCGGATACCTGCTGGCGCTCGATCGGGAAAGGATCGACGCCTTCCGCTTCGAGGACGAGGCTGCGGCGGGCCGAATCGCATTGCGCGAGGGAGATTTCGAACTCGCACGGAAACGGCTGACCGGTGCATTGGAATTGTGGCGGGGCACGCCCTATGCGGAATTCGCCGCCTACCGTTTCGCCACCGACGAGGCCGATCGCCTCGAACAGGTCCGCTTGACCGCGGTCACCGGGCATGCGGAGGCCGCCATCGCCCTAGGCGGGCACGAATCCGTCATCGCCACGCTGGTAGATGAGGTGCGCAACCACCCGCTGCACGAGCCCATGGTCCGGCAGCTCATGCTCGCCCTGTACCGGTCGGGCCGGCAGGCCGATGCGCTGCACGCCTACGAACACACCCGCCGCAGGCTCGCGGAAGAACTCGGCATCGACGCGGGCGAAGAACTCCAGCACCTCTACAGCGCGATCCTGCGACAGGACCCGAGTCTCAAGGACATTGACGCGGGCGCCCGCCCGGTCACCGCCGCCGGGCAGACGCGCTCCGCGAACACACACGCGGACCGTCCCGTGCTTGCGGGCCGGGAACAGGAATTGGCACGACTCGAGCGTGCGACGGCGGCGACCCTGACCGGTGCCGGGCGCACGATCGTGGTCGCGGGCGAAGACGGAATAGGCAAGACACGCTTGCTGATAGAGCTGGACGGCAACCTCACGAACGTCGGCGCGATCGATGTGGTGTGGGGCAGCGGCGTGCAGGTCGAAGGGGCGCCCACGCACTGGATGTGGGTGCAGGTGCTGCGGCAACTCGCGGCCTTACGCCCGGAAGCCTTCGGCCGGACGATCGCCGGGTCGGAAGCATTACTCGCACCGCTGCTACCGGGATATCTATCCCGGTTGGAATCGCCCGTGCCGCAATCTGCCTACCCGGCCCAGGCCCGCTTCCGAATCCATGACGAGCTGTGCCGGATCCTGGTGGAACTGGCCACCGAACGCCCCCTGGCCATCGTGTTCGACGATCTGCACTGGGCCGATCGGCCCTCGCTGGAGCTGTTCCGGTTACTGGCGGGACGCATCCGGCACGCACCGCTGCTGATGGTGGCCTCGACTCGCGACACTGCCCCCGACCTCTCGCCCGCACTGCGCGAGACATTGGGTTGTGTGTTGCGCGAATCCTTTTCGGAGACCGTGCAATTGCGTGGCATCAGCCCGGAAGCGGTGGCGCAGCTGGCGGTGGCGCTCACCGGTCAGGAGATCCCGGCGGCCTTGCGTGCGGCCTTGCATGCGCGCACGAACGGCAACCCGTTCCTGCTGACCCAGCTGTTGTCCTCGCTCGCGCAGGACGGCACCGGCGACGGCGCCGAGATCGGCAGACTACTGCTCAATCATGTGCCGTTCGGCGTGCGCGAAGTGCTGCACCACCGGCTGTCCAAGCTCGACGCGAATACCCTGGCCCTGCTGCGCTGCTGCACGGTGATCGGCACGGAGATCCCGGTCTCGCTGCTGTATTCGGTGTTCGGCGCCGATCGCCCGACCCACCGCTACATCGAACAGGCCATGCGGGCCAACCTGTTACTGGCGGATCCCGACCGCATCGACGTTCTGCGTTTCACCCACGCCCTCGTATTCGACGTCCTGCACGAGGAACTGACGGCCAGTGAGCGGGCGACCCTGCATCGGCGGGTGACCGAGGTGCTGGTGGAAAGACGCACCGCGGCCGAGGAATACATCGACCAGATCGCCTACCACTCCTGGCGCGCCGCCGCGATACTCGACTCCGCACTGGTGCTCGAGCGACTGGCCATGGCGGCCGAACGCGCCGAACGTAATCTGGACTACGAGCAGTCCGAAATGTGGCTGCGCCGCGCGGTGGAACTGACGCGCACCGCCGGCCCGGGCACGACGGTCATCGCATGGGAACGACGATTACAGACCCGGCTGGGCCAATTACTCACCGTCACCGCCGGTTTCGCCGACGCGGAAGCCGGGCGGGCCTTCTCCCGAGCGGAGGACCTGACGCAGGAGTCGACCGATCCGGATCAGCCCTCGGTATTGCTGGGCCTGAGCCTGGCGCAGTGGGCGGCCGGCCAGTACGGCACCGCCGCCGAGCTCGCCGAACGATTACGCGAACTCGGCAGGCGCACCGGCAATGTCATCGCCGTGGTCGGCGGCGCCTACGGACGCGGCCTGGTGCGATATGTGCAAGGCGACGTCCGTGGCGCATTGGCGGAGTTCGCCGCGGCCGTGCACGCCGCCGATGATCTGGTGCAGCCCTATCAGGTCGGTGAACTGCGACGGGTATTCCAGTTCGACCCGCGGGTGATCTGCCGGGCCTACGGCGCGATGTGCGCATGGCTACTGGGGGATCGGGCGCGGGCAGGGGAGTGGCTGCGGCAGATGGACACCCTGACCGCGGACAGTCCACCGGCCGAACGGGCCTTGTTCCTCTACGTGGACGCACTGGTCGCCGTCCTGGCACACGACGTGGAGCGCGTATGGCTCAGCAGCGCCGCCGCATTGGAGCTGACCGGAATCCACGAGCTGGACTACTGGAGTGATATGACCGTCGTACTGTACGGCTGGGCCATGGCCCATCGCGGCCGCGTGGAGGACGGCCTCGCACTGATCAACGAGGCGCTCGGACGGCTGGATCGCACCCGCGTCGAAATCCGGGTACCGCTGAATCTCGGACTACTGGCCATGGCGCAGCAGCGGGCCGGGGATCTGCGGTCGGCACGGGCGACGATCGACCTGATGGCCGAGAAGATCGAAACGCGCGGCGAGTACGTGTATTTCCACCCGCGCATGCCCTTCACCGATCTGCGTGAGCAGTTTCGATGAAGGGCACGAGGGTGATTCAGCCGAGAGCGCCGGGCACGACCGCGTAGGCCCGCACCGACACGGTGCCCATGCCGGCGATGGCGATCGGCGCGGCATGGAACCGGAACCCGCGCCCGGGCAGGCGGTCGAGTCCCGTGAGATGTTCGACGATCGGGATACCGGCCGCCAGCAGCCCGGTATGCGAGGGCCGGCTGCCGTCGGCCATATCGTCGATATTCACCGAGTCGATACCCACGATCGAAGGCTGCTGCGTGACAAGCCATTCGGTGGCCTCGGCGGTGAGAAACGGGTGCTCCGCGTCGCCGTAGCCGGGCGTGCCCCAATGCCGATCCCAGCCGGTGTGCACCAGCACGGCCCGGCCGGGAACGACATCGCGGTGCGGTGCCAGGTCGGCCACACCCACGGCGCGGTGGGCGCTGCGCACCACGATGGCGTCGAGATCGGTGACCCGGTCCAGCGGTATCGCGGCGAGGTCGGCGCCGTCACCGAAGCGGTGGAACGGCGCGTCCAGATAGGTGCCGGTATTGGCGACCATGCTGATGCGCCCGATCTGGAATTCCGTGCCGGGCGCATACTTCCGACGGGATTCGGCGCGCGAGAGGTGATCGGAGATCTCGGGCCCGGGCAGACCGGGATAGGTGATCATCCCGGCGGTGACAGGGTGGCTGAGATCGACGATCCGCTTACCGGCGCCGAGCGTGTCACCAGTGCTCATCGTGTCGTCACCAGAGGCCATCGTGGCCGCTGCGCACCGCGTCGGCGATGGTCGCCTGGGTCAGCCACGGCCCGTAGGAATATCCGCTCATCCAGCGCGTGAAGTCCTGGCCGAAACGCGAGTAGTACAGCCCGTTCTCCGACTTGAGCCGCAGCACCCGTACGGCCCCGCGATGTAGTCGCAGGAGCAGGGTGCCGGTGAGCGGCTCGTCGAGATCGGCCAGGCAGCGCGAAAGGCTCTGGGCGAGATGGCCGTACCAGCCGCCGTGCACCACCAAATCGGTCCACTCCCGGGCAATAGCCGCGCGGATGGTGTGCTCACGCATTCCGTAGACGGCATTGGCCAGTGCCCGGTGCGCGGTAGTGATCACCGTGGCGGCCGGGGCCTCGCGGACCTCGTGGTTCTTCACCCCGAACGGCGTGTCCTCGAGCCCGGAAAAGCGCCCGACGCCGTGCAGCCCGGCGAGCTCGTTGAGCACCGGCACCAGATCGCCGAGAGTCGTCGGCTGCCCATCCATTTCGACGGGCAGCCCGCCCTCGAACCGCAGCTCGATCTCGACGCCGCCGGCCGGACAATCATCGATATCCCGGGTCCAGGTGAAGACGCCCTCGTCGAGGATCACCTCGGGGTCCTCGACGCCGCCGGATTCGATGACCCGCGCCCAGGGATTGGCGTCGACACTGTAAACACCCATGTCGAAACCGATTCCGGCCTCCTGCAACACCTGCACCTTGACCTCGCGAGGGACATGCGAGCCCAGAAACGGTGCGGCAACAACCAATTCGCGATCCAACGCGGCCAGCGACGCGCTCAGCCGCAGCGAACTGTTCTGGGTGTAGGTGGCGGTGTGCGCGACAGCGTCACACCCGAATTGGCCGGCTACATCGACGGCGACCTTGGCCATGAGCGGCCGGGTCAGCGTCGAGCCCACGGGATATTGGCCCTGATAGTAGGCATCGGCATGGATTGCCGGCGGCAGGAACTGGGTGAAGAACTCCTGGGAGGCATCCACGGTATGCAAGCTGACTCCGAACGTAGCCGCCCGCCGTTTGGCGAGATCGGAGTCGACCTCCCCGGCCTCGCCGATGCGAACTTGCAGGGCGGTCACCTCGATACGGCGCCGGGCCAGCCACTGCAGCAGATAACTGCCGTCCACCCCACCGGAGTACAACACCAGGACGTGGCGCGGCGCAGTGGTTTCCAGCTCGTCCAGTGAGCTGATGAAGTGAGGCATCGAAACTCCTGTCGGGAGGGTTCACGCGTGCAGGTCGGCATCGACCCGCCGGGTGGCGAAAACGAGTCCGGCGGCGGTCATGAGCACCAGGTAGCCGGCGTGCACGAGCATTCCGCTGCTGTAATCGCCGATGGTGATGCCGCGCAGCAGCTCGATCGCGTGATACAGCGGGGTGAGTTCGGCGATGACCTGTGCCCAGGTCGGGTATTGGGACACCGGGAAGAAGGTTCCGGAGAACAGGAACAGCACGGTCTGGCCGACGGTGACGATGTCGAAGTCCTGCCAGCCACGCAGCAGCATGGCCAGCCCGATCCCGACGGCACTGAACGCGGCATTGATGAGCACGGTCGCGGCGAAAGCGACTACGGCATTACCGATTCCGACGAGTCCGGCCAGCGCCAGCACGATCACGAAGATGCCGCTGAGCATCGACACCCGCAGGATCTCCCACAACCAGTCACCGACCACGATTTCGCGGGTGGTGATCGAGGTCGTGGAAATCATGCGGAACATGCCGTGCTGCTTGTGGCGGGTGTAGAAGCTGAACACCGACGCCGAGATCGCGCCGGACATGCAGGACACGGCAAGCATTGCGGGGGAGACGAAATGCAGATAGTTCATGGTCTGGCCGTCGGTGGTGATGCGGCGGTTGACCAGACTGCCGACGCCCAGACCCAGAGCGAGTAGGTAGAGCACGGGCTCGAGGACCGCGGACAGCCAGATGGCACTGAACAGCGTCACCCCGCGCCGATGCTTGAAGGTGAACACGAACATGGGTTCCAGCACGGTGAGCACGTGAACCGGGAAGGCCCGATCCGGTGCGGCGGAACCGGTGGAGACAACGGTAGCCATGGTGTCGGGACCTCAATCGTCGAGACGGCGTCGGAACGAACGATTCGCCAGCCACCAGCCGGCGATCAGCCACACCAGCAGATAGGCGGCATGGCCTGCGGCGGACAGCAGCGGGGGATTGCCGAAGGTGAAGTCCCGCAACAGGATCACCGCATGGGTCAGCGGTGAGAAATACGACAGCGGCTGCAGGAAGACCGGCAACTGACTGACCGGGAACAGCACACCGGAGAACAGCACCGCGGGCAGGATCAGGAACCGGCCCAGTAGCAGGAACCAGTCCACATCGTCGATCGCCGCGGAGAACGCCGTGGTCGGTGCGGCGACGGCGACCGAGACGAGCCCGGCGATGAAGGGCGCCGATATCGCCAGCCCGGGGGTGACCGCGCCGAATGCCCACGCCACGATCAGGAATGCGCCGGTGGCGACCTCGGTGACGATCAGGACATACATCAGCCAGCCCAGCACCATGTCCGGCACGCGGACCGGCGTGGAACGCATCGCGTGAATCCCACCCACCCACTTGAATTCGCTCAACACCCCGTAGGTGGATTCGTTGGCGCCGATCTGGAACGCGGTCGAGGCGAGCAGGCCGGGCGCGATCCATCTCAGGTAGTCGTGCCCGCCGATGGTGTGCACATAATGCCCGACACCCCAGCCCATGCTGACCAGGAACAGGATCGGCAGAATGAAGAACGAGAACGCGGAGGCCCGCCACAGCCGCTGATACAGCTTGACGTGCCGTTCGAGGACGGTAACCGCTTGGGGGGCCATGTCATTCCGCCAGGGTTCGTCCGGTGAGGCGTAGGAAAACGTCCTCGAGGGTGGAGCGGCGCACGGTCACCCGGGTCGGGGACAATCCGCGGCGATGCACCTCGCTGACCGCGCTGTCCCCGTGGGGGACATAGAGAATCACGCGATCGGGCAGGATGTCGTACTGCTCGGCGATGCCGGTGAGCTGCAGCGTCGTCTCTTCGGTCGGGCTGTCGGCGAACCAGAGTTCGACGACCTCCTGGCCCGCGTGTTCCTTGATCAGCACCTGCGGTGTGCCCTCGGCGACGATGTGGCCGCGGTCGATGATGACGATGCGATCGCAGAGTTGTTCGGCCTCGTCCATGTAGTGCGTGGTAAGGACCAAGGTCGTGCGCTGCTGTTTGAGCTCGAGCAGCCGCTGCCACACGATGTGGCGCATCTGCGGATCGAGTCCGGTGGTCGGTTCGTCGAGGAAGACCAGCTCGGGGGAATTGACCAGCCCGCGCGCGATGGCCAGCCGGCGCTGCATGCCGCCGGACAGGTCGTCGGCTCGGGTGTCGGCCTTCTCGTCGAGTTGCGCGAAATGCAGCATTTCCTTGCCGCGGCGGCGTGCCTCGGGCCGGGGGTATCCGAAATATCGCGCGTAGGTGGTGAGGTTCTCGAGTGCGGTGAGATCGATATCGAGATTGTTCTCCTGATGCACGATTCCCAGGTTCCGGCGGATGCGCGCGGCATCGCGGCGCGGATCGCGGCCCAGGACCCGCAGGTCGCCCGCGGTGGGCCGGGAAATGCAGCTGAGCATGCGCATCGTCGAGGATTTACCGGCGCCGTTGGGGCCGAGCAATCCGAAGAATTCACCCGAATACACATCGATATCCACGGCGTCGACGGCGGTGAGGTCGGAAAAACATTTGGTCAATCCGCGCCCGCGGACGGCGATGCCGTCGAGCGGCGGATCGTTTTTCGTGTCCAAAGCGGAAATCCCCTCGCGAGTGAAGCATCGGTCGCATTGCTGAGGTCGTGATGCGGTAAGGCTAAACGCAAATATGGTCGCCGCGAAAGATGCTGTGCCAAGGAGTGCGAACAAAAGGGCATACCCGAAAGGCTAGTTACCTTAATTCTTTATTATTGACACTCTGGCGGTATGACGGACACGGTCGATCTCATTATTCCGAACAATGCCGAGTTCAACCTGCGCAATTTCCCGCCCCGATTCGACAAGGCGGCCGAAGCGAATTTCCTCGCCGCCGGCGACATGCTGTCGGACCAGGCCGTCTTCTGGTCCAGCGGGCCTCGCGTGCTGGTGCTGGCCGAGGGGGTGGATCCGGAGTGGTTCGCTGACGTGCACCGGGTGCTGGAGGTCGACCCGCCGCCGGTCATCAGCCCGGCACGCCGGACCGGGCGACTGGTCGAGGATCTACTCGCCGACGAGTCGGCCCTGGCCGAGCTTCGCGCACTCCTGACTTCCCTGCGGGTGCGGATCCGGTGTGTGGGAGCGGCTCCGGCGATGTACCGGCTGCTTGCCACGATCCAGTCGTGGGGCATCGAGACCGAACTCGACGGGCCCGCGCAAGACGATTACTGGGCGAGTGTGTACCTGGACAACAAACTCAGCTGCCTCGACCTGGCCGGGCGCATCCCCGGATTCCGGGTCCCGCCAGGAGTCACGGTGACCACACCGATGGAGCTGGAAGGCGCACTGGCAGCATCGCTGTCCGGTGCCGGTCAGGTGATCGTCAAGAGCATGCACGGCGTCAGCGGCGACGGCTCGATCGTCGTCGGCCCGGCCGGCGTCACCCTGGATGCCTTCTGGGCCAACGCCTTTCACGATCCATTCCTGCGCACCTACCCGCTGTTCGTCCAGTCCTACCTGGACCACGCACCTGACGTCGGCTGTCCTGCCGTCGACATCCTCGTCACCGAAACCGGCGTCGAGACCGTCGTGCTGAGCACGATGACCGTCGACGTCAAACGCTATGAATCGGTAGCGGTGGGGGAGAGCTGCGTCCCCGCGGATCTCCGTGCGCCACTACGCGCACTGGGCCACGAGGTAGGTCAGGCCGCCCACGCACTCGGCTATCGAGGCTGGTTGTGCGCGGACTGCCTCGTCGACCGACAGCGCCAGCTCTACGTCACCGAGATCAATGCGCGCCGCAGCGGCGCGATGCATCCCATTGCGCTGCTGGAACATTGGGGCGCCGGAGATCCGGGCAGCGTCGCACATTCACACGACAGCATACCGGTCACGTCGGAGTCCGGCCGGCTTTCCTACACCGAGCACCTACGCCCGCGCTTCGACAAACTCTGGGCCGATGGCCACCGCGTGGTACCGACCGCCGTTCGGGGACTGGGCCGTTCGGCCCCGATCTTCGCCGCAACCGCCGTCGCCGGCGATGCGTCCACCGCCCGCACCCTCATCGAATCGATCGCGCGCGACCCCGTCCAGCCCTGATCCGTTCGGACCGGTCGCCATCCACTGGTCCGGCTACAACGAATGACGCCCGTACATCACATCCTGGACGGGGGTTGCAATGAACGGCAGTCAGTTCGTCGAGGTACGGCGCGCGGAGCTGTATTCGCAAGACGCCGAGGAGACCGTCGAGTTCGTGAGCTCGGTCTACGCCGACAACGACCTTCGATTCCGCAAGGTCCCCGCGCAATCCCGGGTCCGCACCGTGGCCACGATGTGCGGAGAGATCATGGCCACCGAGATCCGCAGCACCCTCGGCTACAGCTGCGAGATCGACGCCCTGCGCGACCAGATCTACTTTCAGCGCACATTGCGCGGGCGGATGCGGCTGCGCGGTGGCCGCCACGATATCGGACAGCGGCGAAACGACCTGGCGGTCTATCCCTTCGGCTCGGCGATGATCGCCGACTGCGACAACCACGACGTCAACCTGCTCCACATCCCGCATCAAGCGATCACAGAGGCGGCCGCCGAGTCCGGAAACGACAGTGCGGCAGTCGAATTCACCTCATTGATACCGTTGGACCCACGCCGCGAACGATTCTGGGGACGACTCTTCGACCTCGTTCATCATGAACTCACCGAGCCCGACTCACCCGTGCTGACCGAACTGGTCGTGCAGAACCTGATCCGCAGCCTGGCCTCCGCCGCGCTCACGGTCTTCCCCAACACGACCATGGACCCGCAGCAATCAGGCCCGGGCATCGTCCCGAACTCGGCGCTGCGCAAGGCCGTTGACTACATCGAGGCTCATCCGACCCGCCCGATCACCGTGACCGAACTCGCCGAACATGCCGGAATCAGCGTGCGCGCCTTGCGCTACGAGTTCCAGAACCACTACGACACCACCCCACTCGGCTACCTGCGCCGCGTCCGCCTCGAACGGGCCCATTCGGGCACAGCCCGAGCCCAGCCTTACGCCATCGACCGCAGACGCGGCTACTGCGGATCGCCGGCCTGGTCCCGGCGTACGTAGCCGCGGAACTCGTAAGTCAGCCCGCTCTCATCGGATTCGTGCGGTCCGCTCGTGTAGGCCAGCATGAAATCCTTCACCGGGATATCCGGCGCCAGGGTATCGCCGTCGATGTCGCTGGAAATCTCGGTGACCGCAAGGACGGTCGCGAACGGCATTGCCTCCGAGAGCGTTTCGCCACCACCGATGACCCAGGTCTCCTCCGGATCGGTCAGCGCCAGCGCCTCCTCGAGAGTTCCGGCGGTCATCACCGAATCGCCCGACCAGTCGGGCGTATGGGTGATGACGATATTGCGCCGATTCGGAATCGGCCGCACCTCATCGGGCAGCGATTTCCAGGTGTGATGCCCCATGATGATCGGCCGCCCACCGGTGACCTCATCGAAGTGCTTGAAATGCTCAGGCACGGTCCACGGAATCCCCCCGTCGAGACCGATCGTTCGATGCCGGTCCTCAGCCCAGATCAAGCCGATGATGCGCTTACCGGAATCGGTCATCGATGTGCTCGCCTTCTGTACGGGTGATCTTGCCGGTCGTGACCATAAGCGGAGCTAGCGCCTCCATATTAGCCGAGAGGTGAGAGAGTGGACCGCCGCCCTCCTACGGACTGGCATTCGCGCGAGGCTCACGGAAGCAGGGAAGTCGCGGCCCGCGCTCGGGTGCACTGGCCGGAAGAGGAGCGGCTGGCCCGTCGGGTGGCGAGAGGCCCCTTGTTGCCCGGCGGCTTCGCCATGCAGGGCGGTCTCGCCAGCGCGTCGATATCGATGCGAGGCGGCCGGGGCTGCTTGGGATGGTCAGGCACCTGCAACCGGGAAGGGCTCAGGTGTCGGCCTCGTGGAGCGGTGCGGAAGCGCTCTACAGGCTACTGATCGTCTTTGCTGGCGGCTGCCTCGGTGGGGCGTTGGGGGAGTTTGCGGCCCAGCAGTTTTTCAGCTTCGCGGCGGTTTGCCTCGACCTGCTCGGGGGTCAGCTTGACCCTGCGTGCGCGCCATGTTTCCTGCGTCAACGCAGTCAATGCTCGCCTCCCTTCACAATTGCCTGGATGCGCCACATGTTACGCGCCTCATCCATGCCGGCGCCGACTACGACATACGAGCGAGCATCGATGAGAAGCACTTCCCTTTCGCGGGGCACCGGACTGAGTTCACCCAACCGGAGGGCTGGCGTGCCCTCGGGGACGAGCATGTCCAGGATCACCGGCGGATGATGGCGCATCGACCGCGGAGGGATGGCCACACCGGATGTCGACATGAATCCGTCATGAACGAACTCTTCGTCGATCAGTGCGGCTGCCGACTGTTCGTCGACGATGCCGTAGACCTGCCCGTCTGCTTCGCGGGTAACCCGAACGGTCTGTGGGAGTGGATATTTCGCCAGACCTGACCTGATGAGAGCGATGCGGCGCGCCACGGCGGGCGCGCCGGAGCGGTACTCGCGGTGTGGGCAGACGGGGTTCGAAGC
Organism: Nocardia sp. NPDC020380; assembly: GCF_044386975.1. Lineage (NCBI taxonomy): Bacteria > Bacillati > Actinomycetota > Actinomycetes > Mycobacteriales > Nocardiaceae > Nocardia > Nocardia sp. NPDC020380. The sequence goes on from NZ_JBIRVQ010000022.1 coordinate 125,537, forward strand.
TTTTGGTGATACAGCTCGATTGTGTGGAGATCGGCGCGGTGTTGTCTACCGGAGAATCCGGCGCTGATCGCGTTGCTGGTGGATCGGGATCTGGGCGAGATCGACGCGTCTTGTCGCTTATGTCTGTACCAGCGCGTGCGCACAGTGATGTGATTGACCCGAGCCTCGCGCTCTGCCCGGATTTGCACCTGGCCGCTGGCTCGCATATCGGTCTTAGTACTGGAGGCAATGCAGATGGCACATTCCAAGAGCCCGATCGAAGCCGACCCACTCCTCCCGGGCGCAGGCGTGTCCCTGGAGGCAGGCCGGGCGCCCACGGCCCTCGATGCCGACCGCGTGCGAGGGATTCGCCGTGAGTTGTTGCTGATGAAGGCTTTTCAGAGCCGGATCGCCGGTCCGATCCTGCGGCGCTTCGCTGATCCTCAGCAGATCCTGGAGCAAGGGATGGCGTTCTGGCCCTCCCGAGTTGTCCTCACCGCGGTCGAGGCCGGAGTCTTCACCGAATTGGCGGTGAGTCCGCGCTCGCAACAGGAACTGATGGACCGGCTCGAGTGGCATCCGCGTGCCGCCGGACCCTTCCTCGGTGCCCTGGTCGACATGGGATTGCTGCGGCGAAACCGCGAGGGGCGCTACACGAATTCGCGTCAGGCCGCGCTGTTCCTCGACCGCGCCAAACCCAGCTACATCGGCGGACTGATGGAGCTGTCGAGCACGCGACTCTACGACCTGTGGTCGGGGCTCGGCGATCTGCTCCGCACCGGCCAACCTGGAGCTGTGGAGGAACACGGCGAGAGCGAATTCTTCTCCACGCTCTACGGCGACCAGGCAGCACTGCGGAAATTCCTGGCTGGAATGACCGGCATCTCCACCGGCGAAGCCATGCTCATCGCCAAACGCTTTCCCTGGCAACACTTCCGGACCTTCGCCGACGTCGGCGCAGCACAAGGCGCACTGCCGGTACGAGTCGCACTCACCCACTCCCACGTCAGCGGCTTCAGCTACGACCTGCCCGCGGTCGGTCCGATCTTCGAGGAATACGTCGCCTCCTTCGGCCTCGACGACCGGATCCACTTCACCGCAGGCGACATGAACGAGGGCCCACTGCCGACCGCCGACGTGATCTGCTTCGGCCACCTGCTCCACGGCTACAGCGAAACCAAACGCCGGGAACTGATCGCCAAGTCCTACACCGCACTCCCGCCCGGCGGCGCGCTGCTCGTCTACGACGCGATGACCGACCCGAGCCGCCGCAACAACCTCATCAGCTACCTCTCCAGCCTCAACATCATGCTGGAAATGCGCGAAGGCTTCGAAGCTACGACCACGCAGTGCGAAAGCTGGCTCCGCGACGCAGGATTCGTCCAGATCAAGAAGCAGCACCTGATCGGGCCGACCTCGATGGTCTTCGGCCGCAAACCGGGCCGATTGCCGGCGAAGTGACCACCCGAACAGTGTAAAGCAACATGGTTGCGTTATTAGCGCAACCATGTTGTACTAACTCCTGTAGGTAGTTCTCCGACGACTTCGAAAGGCTTTGCGATGACCGCACCGACCATCGTCATCACGGGCACCTCCAGCGGGTTCGGGCAGATCGCTGTCCGGCTGTTCGCCCAGGCCGGTTGGAACGTGGTAGCCACCGTCCGCAAAGAGTCAGACCTCAACGCGCACAACGGAATCGACAACGTCAAAACCCTGCTGCTCAACGTCGACGACGAAGAAGCCGACCTCGCCTTCGGTGAACTCGCCCAAGCGCAATTCGGCCGCGTCGACGCCCTGATCAACAACGCCGGCTACTTCCAGGCCGGCCCCCTGGAAGCGACCTCGATGGAACAGGTCCACCGCCAGTTCCAAACCAATGTCTTCGGCCTGATCGCCCTGAACAAGGCCTTCATCCCGATCTTCCGCCAACAGCGCTCCGGCGTAATCGTCAACGTCAGCTCCATCAGCGCCGACGGCGGCTTCCCCTACACCTCCAACTGCCAGGCCTCCAAGGCCGCAGTGGCGTCCCTCACCGAGGGCTTGCACGCCGAGCTGAGCGAGTTCGGCGTCCAGGTCAAGGCCCTACACCCCGGCAACCACGCAACCAAGATCTTCACCAAGATCGACGTCGCCGACGGCGTCCCCCAGGATTACCTGGCCTCCTGGGACAAATTCAACTCCCTCAACACAGTCCGCTCGGACCCGTCCGGCACCGCCGACGTCATGTTCCGCATGGTCACCGACGGCGATCGCAAAAAGGTCCACTACTACAGCGGCCCCGACGGCACAGCCATCCCCCGAGTCAAGCAACTACTCGGCCAGGACTGGTACTTCGAAGAACTCAGCGCCCGCAACCACTCCGAAGCCAGCCCCCTGTGGAACGCCCTGATGCCCACCCCGACATCGGCAGGCAGCCCTGAATAGCGTCGGCGCTCAAGCCATTCGTGCCCACAGTCATAAGCTGTCGGACCCTGGGGGTGAGATAGCTAGGCGGACAGTCGTATTCGACGGATCGACTGCCGGCCCGACCGGTGATTCGAGTTGGCCGCGGAACTCCGTGACGCAGTGGGCGGTCTCGGCGGTTCGAGTGGCCATGCACTGTCCTACGTGGCAGGGTCGTAGGTCCGGAGGATCGGCGTTACGTCATCTCGGCAGGAGGGGTTGGGTGAGTTCACCGCAATCGGGTCCACTCGGTTACACCGAATCGCTGGCCACGAAGATGGACCGGCTGACTGAGGCGCTGTGTGGCAGCCGCGCCGCTCTTCGGGAGGGTGGCGTCTATGTCGATGTGTACGCCAACGGCCAGGTTCGCGCCATCACCATCGATGATGAGGCCATCGCGTCTGCCGCGCATCTGGGCCCGCTGATCGTGGATCTGATCAACAGGGCGCGTGAGCAAGCCCAAGAGCAGGTGGAACAGTTGGTGCGTGAGGTCGAGCACGATCCACGTGTCGCCGGTGTTGTCGAGCAGATCCGCGACGCCCCTGAGCGTGGTCTACCTCCTGCACCACAGGGGACCGAGGGTTGGGATGAAGAGGGCGACGACCCGTGGCGGCCCAGGTCGCGGATCGCGGCGGATTGATTCCGTGCGGAACTGTGTCCTTTCCCTGAAGTAGAGTTCCACGCAATATCTCGATCAACACTGACCCAAGGGGGGATCAGCGGTGGCCAACGACGATATCTATGTCGACCCGGAACGGACCCGTTCCTTGATCACGACAGTCAATACCTCAGCTGACACACTGGCGACGCTGCGCGCGGATGAGAAGGTGCTCGCGATTGCTGGCATCGTAGGGGGAACCGGCATTGAGGCTGCCTGTATCAAGGGGGCGCAGAGTGCTACCACCGCGGTCGGTGCGACGGCCGAGAAGGTTCGGGTGCTTGCGGTCAGCACCGATACCGGGCTGAAAGAGCTCGAGACCCAGGATCGGCTCAACGCCACTCACATCACTCAAGCTGGTCCCCGATGAGCTATGGCCCACCGCTATCGTCGATCCCGATGGTGTCGCAGGTGACCAGTTGGCAGCTGGGAGTCCTTGCCGAGCAAGGCACCTACTGGGCCCAGCAGGCGGGCAAGCTCAAGACCGAACTCGACACCGTGAACAACAACGTCGCCAACTCCCCGGATTACATTGTCGGTAAGTTCGGTAATGCGTTGCGCGACAAGACAGTCACGGTGCGCGACGAGGGGTACAAGGTCGTCGGCGCTCTCGACGACGCCGGCGCCGCGGTGTCGGGTGGCATCGCACCGATGACAGCGGCACAAAAGGCCGTCGTCGATCAGAAAGCAATCATCACCGGACAGGGCTTCATGCTGGCCGAGGACGGCGGGGTGGTGCTGTCGCTTTCGCAGGTTGCGAATGCGTTGTCCGACAGCAAGAACGGGGTAACGAAACTCGCTGCGCTGCAACGCAGTGCGGATGACTTCCAAACCTGGATGCGGACCTACCTTTACAACGCAGGCGACGCTGCGCAGACCGTGGCCAACGCCATCACCAAGGCGTTCGGCGAATTGCCGAACAGCGTCGACGGCGCCGCACCGGTACCGATCACCGCGGCGTCCGGTGAGGATCTCGGCAATAAGATCAAGAACTCCGACCAGATCCCGCCCGAGGTGCTTTCGCAGGTCGATCAGGTGCTTGACGAGACCCAGCTCTCCGACGACGACAAGGCCAAACTGAAAGCCGGGGACACGGTGGTCGTTCCGGCCTCCACGCTGGAATTCACCCAGAAGCTGCTCGACAGTGCCGGTCCGGAAGGGTTCGAGAAACTCAGCGAGCAGCTACGCGCGCAGGGCCCCGATGGAGAGAAGCGGGCCCAAGAGCTGGCCCAGTCGTTCATGGTGCTGTCCAACCAGAACGTCAAAGGTGTTGAGGCAAGCGGCAAACAGGTCGACGGCGGCTACGAGACGCTACCCCAGTCCTACCGTGACATCATCTCCAACCGCGTCGTCGAACAGCCCGGATCCCAGCCCGGTATGCCCGGCTACATCTGGGACGGAAACTCGTTCAAGTACGAAAACCCCAAGGGCGAAAGCGAAATCCAAGCCGGCCGCGACCACTACCAAAATCTATCGCGACTATCCAACGCCCTCGACCTCGCGGACCCCAGCTACACACCCGGCACCAAACTCAGCACCGAGCTATACCGGCAAGGCGCGTTCCTATCGGAAATCCAGACCGACGGGCGCACCGCCGCACTGCCACATGACCCAGCCGCACTCAACAGCACGATCGGCAATGTCGTCGATATCGCCTCCCGCAATACCGACGCCACCTCAGTCATCCTCACCGGCCAAGGCACCCCTGACCATCTTGGTTCCGGCTATCACCGCGACCCCGCAGTCGTATCGCTGCTGGAACACCAATGGCCTGACGGCATCGAGAAATCGCCGATGAAGAACGTGCTCGACTGGATGAACCAAGATTCCCACGTCGATCTGTCGCCCGGTGACGAGGGCTACCAGCACCAACTCGACCAAGCCACCAAGGCGGGCAACTCCGCTCATGCACTGGCCGACATCATCTCCACCACCAAATCACCCGAGGGCCTCAACAACTTCGACTCGCTGTTCAACCACAACAGCCAAGCGTTGCCCTATGTTGCCGCAGCCCTGTCACCGTATGTCGGCAACATGGTGGATGTTCCTGAAAACATCACCGGCACACACGGATTCGGTGATCTCAACCCGGTACAAGCGACCCGCGTGTTCGCTCTCATGGATCAGGATCCGTTGGCCGGAAAGATCCTCAACGGCGCCGCTATCGCTCAGTCCTACCAATACGACAAGGCTTTCGTTCTCGACGGAGGCAGCGGGCCCGACGGAGAAGCCAACAAGTACGCGCTGTATTCCGGCCGCCTGCAAGGGCTGGTCGAAGGAGGCATCGCCGGCAACAACGGCTTGCACAACTACGACGCGGAGGCGGGCCTTGACCCCGGGTAGTGGACACGCTTGATCTTGGTCTCAGACCAGGGAAAGCGAGAAGATCTACCCGATGTCCAAGAACTACAACGAAGA
>NZ_JBIRVQ010000023.1:0-119423 GCF_044386975.1 Nocardia sp. NPDC020380
CTTCGTTGTAGTTCTTGGACATCGGGTAGATCTTCTCGCTTTCCCTGGTCTGAGACCAAGATCAAGCGTGTCCACTACCCGGGGTCAAGGCCCTTGCTATCGCCGCCGACTACGACTTGTCGCAGTGGAAGGTGAAGCAGCTGGCCAAGCTCTACCGGGCCGACTGTGATCGGAGAGCCCACCAGAACCAGCTGACCCTGTTCGGCTGAACGCTCCGGACATAACCGAATACCAACTGAATACCGATCAAGCGGAGTCCGTGCCTGTTGAGACCAGGCACGGGCTCCGCCCTTTTTCTATCAGGTGAGCCTGCCGACATCGACACCGGACCACGCGACAGCCCCGACGCCAGCGATTCGCGGAAGGGTGGGGTGGGGGCGCGTGGAGGAAGCGGGCAGGCCCCCGCCTGCCCGGCACCCTGTCCGTCTCGGCACCGCAGAGGCTCCCGACCGAGGAGGAATTTCCCGATGCCGGGCCGCCGGGTAGGTACCGGCCACCGCGGGAAATTCGTCCTCGGTCGCGGAGGGGCGGTGCCGTTAAAATCACGCGCCCCCACCCCACCCCGGACGCGACGGGCACTCGAAACCGGACCCCGTGCCAGGATGTGCCCGACCAGTCCAGGTACCGAAATCGGTTGTTGATCAAGCTGATCCGGAAGAAGAAACCCGTGTCAAAGACGCAATTTTCGTGACCCCTGAGGTACGAAACTAGTGATTCTCTGACCATCTCGCGAAAAAACTGGTGCGGAACGTGAGCAGATCGGTTATCTAGTTCGGACCTAGTTTGATACCCCCCGACACGCAGACCGACCTGCGGTGATGGTTGCTCCCCTCACACAGATCACCAAGTACACACATCAATGTGTACTTGGTGATCTGTGTGAGGGGAGCAGGTGAGTAAGTGAGTCTGTGTGTCGGGGGAAATCAGTAGGTAGAGAAAGGGTTTCAGGGGGCGAAGAGAAGTGGTTACGTTGGGTAATGAGCGTTGCTGTTGAGCAGGTGGTGGCGTTCGGTGACGTGGGGTGCGTACGTGACGGTGACGTAGGCAGTGCGGTCCGGAGCGCTAGCGCGGTAGTCGCGTCCGGTGTGAGGAGTTGCGTCGGGGTGGGCGAGTCCGGTGGGACTGGTTGTGTTTGCCGGTTCGGTGCTGGGTCAGGTCTGGAGGTGCTGTGCGGCTGGTGGATTCCCTGGGCGCGCGCCGCATGCTAGCCGCGCCGCCCCTCCGCGACCTAGGACGATTTTCCGCGCGGCGGATGCATATCAAAGTGGCTTTGGGTGAACGGAAATTCGTCCTAGGTCGGGAGCCTCTGCGGCGCGGCAGGCAGGCGTTGAGGGCAGGCCGCGGGGCCTGCCCCACGAGAGCGCGGCGCGCGCCCAGGGAATCCACGCTCTCGCGGGCCTCCCATTACCGTTGACACGTACGTGTCAAAACCGTTGGGCCGCCGGTTGACACGTACGTGTCATAGCTCCCGGAAGGAACCCGGAGACCATGACCGACTCCGACACCGTCACTGGCCTACTTGTCACCGCAGTGGAAAACGCCTGGGCAGCAATCCGATCCCTCCACCCCGACGTACCCGATGTGGTGCTCACTGTAGGGGCCGGATCGATTAGCGGAAGCGACGTGACCCTCGGACACTTCGCTCCGAACCGATGGGTCCGTGGCGAGTACGAATTGCATGAGTTGTTCATCGGAGGGGAAGGGCTTCAGCGTGGCGCGGTCGACGTTCTCGGTACCTTGCTCCACGAGGCTGCGCACGGCATTGCAATGACGCGCGGGATCAAGGACACCAGCCGCCAAGGCCGTTGGCACAACGAGCGATACCGCGCGCTCGGCGAAGAGCTCGGGTTGACCTTGACGCATCATGATGAGATCGGGTGGTCGCTCACTGCCGTGCCGGATCAAACTCGGTTGCTGTATCGCGATGAGCTAGAAGAGCTGGCCTGCGCGCTGGTGGCTTACCGCCGTCGCGAGCCGGGCCGAGATCGTGGACGCAAATCCAGTAACAACGGCCTATCCGCCGAATGCGACTGCGGACGTAAGATTCGTGTTTCTCGGACCGTATATCAAACCGGACCGATTCTCTGTGGGATCTGCGGAGGAGCCTTCGAGACCGAAGGATAAATGCTCTCAGGCCACAGTAAGTCGGAATAATGGAAGGCCCAGTGGAGGCTGAGTCTGATTTTGTTGAACGTTGGTGCGCAATAGTGACGGCTGAATTTATTCTGTGTTAGGTGCCGATCCAAAGAATTAATTGCTCACGGCACGCCCAATCCGCCATTCATGTGAGCAGAAAGAAATCGTCGCTGTAATAGATTGACAAAGTCATACGTACATGTGAGCTTTTCAATTTCTTCGGTAGTGATAATGAGAACCGCCATCCCTCTGGCGATCGCACCAACTCCCAGTCCATGTGCGCTTGTCAAAGATCGAGCATCTCCGGTTATTCCGCTCGCGGCGATGAGAATTCCTACTTCGACACTTCGGCTCGCGAGAATATTGATGAAATATCCAAGAGTGGAGCTGTCGACTGGACTGCTCCAGTTCTTGCATTCCACCAAGACTATGTTCGGCAAAGCATACAGGCCGAGCTGATGTTTGCCATTGCATACGCCTAGATCAACTTGCTCGGTTCGGAAGTAACTGATTCCGTTCCGCTGTGTGAAACAGCCGGGAATTGATTCGAATAAGTACTCGGCCAATGTTTCGTAGGCTTTGCCTTGCGAATCCGTGTCGGTAGCGGTGTCGGCCGCAAGCAAGTGGCGACGCACTTCGAGGGGATCGAGGTCAGTCATTGGCGATGCACCATCTGATTGCGAACTCGGATCAGATCCGATTCGAGATTTCCGTCCGAAAGCGCATCTAGAAAATTGAGAAGCCCGATTGACTGGATTCGGTAATCAAGAAGCAGCCACGGTGCCGTCTGTTCGACCTTTTCCGTCTCGGAATCGGAGTCCAGGTAGAGGACGAGCCCCATCGTTCCGCCGGCCCTGGAGAGATAACGCATCAGTTGTTGTTCGGGGGAACCATATCGGCGTCGCTTTACCTCGACGGCGACCGTCTCGCGTAGTTTCGGATACGTGAATACAAAATCGATTCCGCTATCGCTTCCGTCAAGGTTCTCCTGAACGGTGGCTCCATCGTTTTGAAGGAGTTCAGATAGAAGGCGAACGATCTGTTGGTGGCTTGCATTTTTCTCTGTCGCAGTCTGCCACGCCTTGTCAAGAAGGTCGGTCCAGCGCTTCTGAGATTCAGGGTCGTCTTTGGACCAATGTGAAATCGGTGGCGATGATGCGCGCATTGAATCGTACGACGACCAAAGGATATCGTTAACATCCTGATTCGAAATGCGTTTCATGAACAATCCGAGATGCAGATTCAATGCTTCTTCATTGTCCAATTCGGTCGTAACGGTTGTGAGATCATCTAAGGCTATAGGAAGCTCGCCGCCGGGCTCAGCTAGAATAATAACGGGGATACCTCGTGCGGCGAGGATGCCGATTTCGATAAATATTGCAGCCTTGGCTCCGTCAAAGTTTCGAGAAGCAGTGGGAACGACTGCGATTCCAAAATCGATTCCTTCAAGCGGGCCACCAAGAAGCTTGATTCCTGCTCCGAGGTCGGACGTCGTGTCTACCTTGACGCCATGGCTGAACAAGACTCCATGCAGAACCCGCAGATTGAGTGGGGTTGGTGCCATGACTAGACAACGCATAGGCAAATGATACCGAGCATTATGACCTTGGTCACCTCATTGGAACAGTTACAGATCACCGAGGTTGAGCCCGCGAGCTTCCTCGGCTGCACGGGCTGCGGCAGTGGACTTGGTATAGCGGTCAATCATGTCTCGGGTGCTCCATCCGGCGACGGCCATGAGGCCGCCTTCGGTTCCGCCAGCACCGAGCCAGCGGGACGCACCCGTGTGTCTAAGGATGTGTGGGTGGAAGCCTTCGATGCCTGCGAGCTGGGCGCGGTATGTGAGGGTGGCGTAGAGGGCCTGGTACGTGAAGCCTCTACTGCGTTCGCCTAGCCAGAGTTTGGGGGAGCCTGCGAGGCGGTGGGAACGACGGGCGCGGATGTAGCGGTCTAGGGAGCGGCCGGTTTGGAGGCCGAAGGGGACGATGCGGCCCTTGCCGCCCTTGCCGCGCTGGACGGTGACCAGGCCGCGGCGGACATCCGTGTCTGCCAAGGCGATATCGGCGCATTCTCCGGCGCGCATCGCTGTTTCGAGCATCAGTCGGATGATGGCTTCGTCTCGGCGGTCGCGGAAGTCCTTGCCCTGGCAGGCTTTCAGTAGTCCCTTGATCTGGTCGTCGGTGAGGGCGGGGATGACCTTCTCGTCAAGCTTGGGGGGCTTGAGGCCGAGCAGGGGATCGGAGTCCAACTCGTCTTCCTCGACGAGCCACACCGAAAAGCGGCGGAGCGCAAGTTGTCTCGCTCTTGCGGTCGACGGTTCGAGGCCGGATGCGAGTAGGTCGGCGACGAACGCGTTCACCTGGTGGCGGTCGAGGTCAGGTGGGAGACCTTCAGCTGTGCACCAATCGAGGTAGAGGCGGACGCCGTACAGGTAGGAATTGACCGTGTGCTCAGATTTCCGTTCGGCCCGCAGTGCTAGCTCCCACGAGGGCAACAGCGTGGCAAGGTCGATCGTATGTTCGATCGCCATCCCACTATCTTGACTGAAAGCTCTGTGCTCTGCCAGAAAACAAAGATTGGGCCCCAAAGCTGCAGCTCAGGGGCCCAATCGATGGGAATCGCTAATCCAGATAGTCGCGCAAGACTTGGGAGCGGCTGGGGTGGCGCAGCTTGCTCATGGTCTTGGACTCGATCTGGCGGATGCGTTCGCGGGTGACGCCGTAGACCTGGCCGATTTCGTCCAGGGTGCGGGGCTGGCCATCCGTGAGACCGAAGCGGAGGCGGACTACGCCCGCTTCGCGCTCGGAGAGCGTCTCCAGGACCGACTGCAATTGGTCCTGGAGAAGGGTGAAGGACACCGCGTCTACGGCGACTACTGCTTCGGAGTCTTCGATGAAGTCGCCGAGTTGGGAGTCGCCTTCGTCGCCGATGGTCTGGTCCAGGGAGATGGGCTCACGGGCGTACTGCTGGATTTCCAGCACCTTTTCGGGCGTGATGTCCATTTCCTTGGCGAGCTCTTCGGGGGTGGGCTCGCGGCCCAGGTCCTGGAGGAGTTCGCGCTGGATGCGGCCGAGCTTGTTGATGACTTCGACCATGTGCACCGGGATGCGGATGGTGCGGGCCTGGTCGGCCATGGCGCGGGTGATGGCCTGGCGGATCCACCACGTCGCGTAGGTCGAGAACTTGTAGCCCTTGGTGTAGTCGAACTTCTCGACGGCACGGATCAGACCGAGGTTGCCTTCCTGGATGAGGTCCAGGAACGCCATGCCACGACCGGTGTAGCGCTTGGCCAGCGACACGACCAGTCGCAGGTTGGCCTCGAGCAGGTGGTTCTTCGCGCGGTTACCGTCGCGCATGATCCACTGGAAGTCGCGGCGCGACTGCACCGGCAGCTTCTCACCCTTTTCGGCGAACTCGCGCAACTTCTCCGTGGCGTAGAGACCGGCCTCGATGCGCTTGGCGAGCTCGACCTCCTCCTCGGCATTGAGCAGCGCGACCTTGCCGATCTGCTTCAGGTACGCGCGGACCGAGTCGGCGGAGGCGGTGAGCTCGGCATCCTTACGGGCCTGACGCAGCGCCTCGGATTCCTCTTCGTCCCAGACGAAATCGCCGGACGCCTTGTCCTTCTCGGAAGGCTCTTCGGCTTCCTCGGTCTCTTCGGCGGCCTCGGCGGTCTCGCCCTCTTCCTCGTCGTCCTCGACTTCGACCTCGAGCTCGTCGTCGCCCAGTTCGGCGTCGTCGATATCGATGTCTTCGAGGTCCAGCGACTCTTCCTCGAGGCCCTCTTCGGCTTCACCCTCGGCACCCGGCTCGCCGGCTGTCTTGGGTGAGGCCTTCTTGGCGGCGACCTTCTTGGCGGTCGCCTTGGTGGCCTTCTTGGCCGCGACCTTTTTGGCCGCGACTTTCTTCGCCGCGGCCTTCTTGGCCGGGGCCTTCTTGGCGGCAGCCTTGACCGGCCGTGCTGCGGTGGTGTCTGCTGAGTCGGCGGCTTCGGCCGAGTCGGCGGTCTCTCGGGTATTCGTGGCTACCACGTACGCCCTTTCGTGACGGTCTCGTGCGGCGTCACGCCAGAGTGATCATCCGGCGGAGCGGTTCTGTCGGGGGGTATACCGGCTCTCGTGCCGGTGTCGGTTCCGGCTCACCGCCGGGCTTGTTCCATTGTAACGATCGAACCAGGGTGCTTATGGCGCGATACCGGCAGACACGGCCATGGCGGCTCCGACGATGCCCGCTGTGTTCCGCAATGTCGCCGGTACCACGGGGGTTCTGTTGGTGAGCAACGGAATCCATTCCTCGTAGTCACGACTGATGCCGCCGCCCGCCACGAAGACGTTCGGCCAGAACAGATTTTCCAGCGCGACCAGGACCTTGCTTACCTCCTTCGCCCACTTGTGGTAGCTCAAACCGTCCCGCTCCTTCACCGAGGAAGCGGCCCGATGCTCCGCCTCCTTGCCGTGCACGTCCATATGCCCGAGTTCGGTGTTGGGCACGAGCATGCCGTTGTACATCACCGCCGAACCGATACCGGTACCGAACGTGAGCAACATGACCAGCCCGGTGTGTTCCATCGCGGCGCCGTACCGGTCCTCGGCCAGCCCGGCCGCGTCGGCATCGTTGAGCACCGTCACCTCGCGACCGCCGAGCGCCTGCGAGAACAGTGCGCGCGCGTCGGTGTCGACCCAGCCCTTGTCGATATTGGCGGCGGTGCGGACGACGCCGCCGATCACCACGCTCGGAATGGTGATGCCGACCGGGCCGTCCCAGCCGGCCTGCGCGACGATCTTGGCGACCGTCTCCGCGACGGCCTTCGGGGTGGAGGGCTGCGGAGTCGCGATCTTGATGCGGTCGTGCACGAGTTCGCCGGTGGTCAGATCGACTTCGCCGCCCTTGACACCGCTACCACCGATGTCGATACCGAACGCGTGCCCCGCAACGGACATGACGACTCCTCGTTCTCCCTGATCAGCTGTGTCGTTCCCGACAAGCCTAATGCGCGACGCGCCGGATCTGTGCTGCGATGGGCCTCGTGCCGGAATCTGATCTCAACTCCACCCCGCTGAAGTACTCCGACAACCCCGACACTTCCGACGTGGCCGAACTGCGCCGCGTCGCCGTGCATCTCGCCGAAACCGCCGCTGACCACGTACGCGCACGCCGTCCCGAGGTCTTCGGATCCGGTGCGCCGGTCGACGACGCCGTGCAATCCAAGAGCACCCCGACCGATCCGGTCACCATCGTCGACACCGAAACCGAACAGCTCATCCGCAAGCTGCTCGCCGATCTGCGGCCGGGCGATCTCGTGGTCGGCGAAGAGGACGGCGGCAGCCTCTCCGGCGATCCCGACCACGTGCACTGGGTCGTCGACCCCATCGACGGCACCGTCAATTTCGTCTACGGCATCCCCGCCTACTCGGTCTCGGTGGCCGCGGTGCGCGGCGGGCGATCCGTCGCCGGCGCGGTCGCCGATGTCGCGCACGGCGTCACCTACAGCGCCGGACTCGGTCAGGGCGCCCACCGTGCCACGCCCGGCGGCGAGCCGATCCCGTTGCGCTGCAACGAGATCGACTCGGTGTCGATGGCTCTGGTGGCGACCGGATTCGCCTACGCCACTCCGCGCCGCACCCGGCAGGGCGAACTGGTGGCCCAGTTGCTGCCGTACATCCGCGACATCCGGCGGATCGGCTCGGCGGCCCTGGATCTGTGCATGGTCGCCGAGGGTCGCGCGGACGCGCATTACGAGCACGGCCTGAACCTGTGGGACTGGGCCGCGGGCGCGCTGATCGCCGCCGAGGCGGGCGCGCAGCTCAGCCTGCCGGCGCCCGAATCGCCGGGATCCGCAGGCGAATTGGTGGTGGCCGTCGCACCCGGCATCGCGCCCGAATTTACCGGGTTGCTCGAGCAACTCGGTGTCACCACCCCTATCCCGGCACAGTGATAGCGGGCTAGACAACCCGCGCAACAGAATCGCCGCGCCCGATGGGCGCGGCGATCGTCGTCGAACGGGTTATGGGGTTGTCACCGAACGGATTTCGCCCGGCGCAAGATCAGCACTGGGCGTGTCGCGCCGCGTCGAGCAGTTTGGGGTCGATGGCCGGCCCATTGCCGGGCGCCGGGTTCTTCAGCGACTTCAGCACCTCTTGAGCATCCGTATCGGGGTTCAGATCACGGAAGAGTGAACCCAGCACCAGATCGACCGTGTCGTCCTGCCGCTGATCCTCGATGAGCTCGGCGCACGGCATGACCAGCTGCACGGACGCCGCCGCGGGCCGCCCGTTCACGCCGAACCGGATCTGGCCCATGCACTCCAGATCGCCGTTCACGTAGACGGGGTCGTTTGCCGCCTGAACGTCCGGTGCGCTGGCGAAACCCAGGTCGCCCAACTCCGAGGCCACATGCGCCGCCTGGCCACGCTGACCGTTCGCGTTGTAGACGCGCACCTTGGACGCCGCGAGGGCGGCAGGCTGCACGTCACGCAGCCGCGATTGCCCCACCCGCTGGCCCAGCGGCGCCGGGGCGGGCGCGGAGGTGTTGGCGGCCGGGCTGGGCGAGTTGCAGGCCATGGCGCCGGTATCACCGGTGGTCGTCGTGAGTGCCTTGAACCACACCCCGACGCAGATGAGCGCGATGACGCCCACCATGGCCGCCCATGGCTCCCACCGCCGTCGGGTGAACGGGCGGCCTTTCGGATCGGTCGGTTGCCCTTGGGTGATGAGTGAAACCACGGACACACTCTACGAAAGCGCGGCGGTCACCGCGTGCAAGGCGTCGGCAAGTCCGCCACGCCGGGCGCGGCGCGCCTCACCGGTATCCGCCTGCGCTGCACCAAGATCGCAGTTCACGCCCGTCCGGGCCGCGAAACGCGAGGCGAAGGTCACGATAAGCAGCGTGAAGATCTCGGTATGCGCCACGTAGATCTCAGCGAGTTGCCTCGTCGGTGACGATTGACCCTCAGTTTCGACTCGTGAGTGTTTTGATTGCGACTTTTGACCCGGGGTCCGCTATTGTCTGGCGGCCCAGATCGTACAGCCCGGGTGAAACCGGGGTTCGATTTCGGGAACAACAAGGGCATGTCCTGCGTTGACCGAGCGCGATCCGGTGCGGATGAGGAGTGTCCGGCCCGGATCTGTGACCGGTGTACGCGTGACGTACACCACGGGCGGGGCGGAACACGCCGTGCCGATTCCCCGTTGAGGGGGTCGACACCGGGTGGGCCGGTCCGGGATATACGGAGTAAGGACGAGGGGAAGACGACATGGCAACCGACTATGACGCACCGAGGCGTAGCGAATCCGATGATGTTTCGGAGGACTCGCTCGAGGAGCTGAAGGCTCGTCGCAACGAGGCCGCGTCCGCCGTCGTGGATATCGACGAATCCGATACCGCGGAGTCGTTCGAGCTTCCCGGCGCGGACCTGTCCGAGGAAGTTCTCTCGGTCCGGGTCATCCCGAAGCAGGCCGACGAGTTCACGTGTTCGAGCTGCTTCCTGGTGCACCACCGGAGCCGACTGGCCAGTGAGTCCGGCGGTCAGCTGATCTGCATGGACTGCGCCGCGTAAAGCGCAGTCCGATCAACCGAATTCCGTCAGCCCGCGCTCGGTACGCCGAGCGCGGTCAGGACTTCCTCGGGTCGCCTCGTGCTGACAAGCCAGTACGGGGTGGGGTCATCCGGGTCATCGAGAACGAGCAGGACCATCGGGCCGATCCAGGCCCGATGTTGGACGAAGGCGGCCGGGTCGAGCTGACGACCCAGCGCCGCGCTCTTCGCACTGACCGGCACTCCCGCACCGCGCTTCACGAAATTGACGGGCAGATGCGCCCGGTCCGCGCGAAGTTCCGGGGTGCCGGTCGAGTCGCGAACGACCTCCACGCGATGGCGGGAGAACCAGATCAGCACCCAGACGGGGATGGGGAACAACAACACGTAGGGCAGCCACGCCCGGATTCCCGGTGCGCCCATATGAATTTCGGCTGCGAGCAGGCCGGTCACGAAAAGCCCGACGGGCCACCACCACAGCGGCACCCATAGGCGCTCTGAGTAGAGGGGCGCAGTCTGCTGCTTCGGTTCCTGGGTCACCTGAGGGGGCTGGTCGGACACGACTTCAGACTAGGTCAATGGTCGCGGGGGCGAACGCGTAGGCTCGGCCTACGTGACCGGTATTCCACCTATTCCCCTGCTGCGGCTCGATCCCGGCATCCCCGTACCTACGCGCGCTCACGAGGGCGACGCGGGGGTGGACCTGTGCACCACCGAGGATGTGATCATCGAACCGGGGGAGCGGAGGCTGGTCGGCACCGGCATCGCGGTCGCCCTTCCGATCGGGACGGTCGGTCTGATTCATCCGCGGTCCGGCCTGGCCGCCAAGCACGGCCTTTCGGTCGTCAACACCCCCGGCACGGTCGACGCCGGCTACCGGGGCGAGATCAAGGTGTGCCTCATCAATCATGATCCGCGCACAGCCGTCGAGCTCCGGCGCGGTGACCGCATTGCCCAGCTGCTGGTGCAGCGCGTGGAGCTGGTCGATTTCGTCGAGGTGAACGCGCTCGACGAAACCGCGCGCGGCGCAGGAGGATACGGATCGAGTGGTGGGCACGCCAGCCTGATCGCCCAGCCTGATGGGGCGGGTCAGGCGACCGGCAAGGAGGCATGACGATGGTGTTCGGACGCAAGAAGAACAAGGGCCGCGACGACGGCGAAGAGCCGCAGTACGAGGACGAGTACACCGAGTACGACGAATACGACGACGAGTACGAGGACACCGAATACGACGAAACCGCCTACGCGGACGACGAATTCGAGGACTCGGACTACGACGACGCCCCCGTCGCCGCCGGTGACCGTACCGGTCCCTACGACTACGAGGACGTCGCCGACAACCTGGAAACCGTCGCCGAACAGCGTCTGGACCTCGGC
This sequence comes from Nocardia sp. NPDC020380, assembly GCF_044386975.1. Classification (NCBI taxonomy): domain Bacteria; kingdom Bacillati; phylum Actinomycetota; class Actinomycetes; order Mycobacteriales; family Nocardiaceae; genus Nocardia; species Nocardia sp. NPDC020380. The sequence goes on from NZ_JBIRVQ010000023.1 coordinate 11,047, forward strand.
TCGGTCATCGTCCCCGTGCCGCCGGGCGGGCAGCTGCAGGTCGAGATGACCCCCGACGGCACCCCGCAGGCCGTGCACCTGGCCACCCAGCACGGCCGCATCACCGTCGCCGCCTACGCCGCCCCCAAATCGCCGGGGCAATGGCGTTCGGTGGCGGCCGATCTCGCGGAGACCCTGCGCAAGGACGGCGCCCAGGTCGCGGTCACCCAGGGCCCGTGGGGTCGTGAGCTGCACGCCGTCACCGAGGGCGCGGACCTGCGCTTCATCGGCGTGGACGGCTACCGCTGGATGGTCCGCCTGGTCGCCGCCGGCCCGTCCGGCGCGGCCGACGAGAACACCCCCTTGGTCGCCGCCGCCCGGGCCATCCTCGGCGAGACCGTCGTCCGCCGCGGCGACGAGCCCCTGCCGGTCCGTGAACCCCTCCCGGTGGTCCTACCCCAGGAGCTCGCAGACCAACTGGCAGCCGCCCACCAGCAGCAGCTGGCGGCCCAGCAGCAGGCCGTACAGGCCCAGCTGACGGCCATGCAGGGCGGCCAGCCCTACCAGCCCGCCCCGCAGAACACCGAACCCCGCCGTGGTGCGGAAGGTTCGGCCATGCAGCAGCTCGGCCTCAACTAGCCGAAGACATACGGCCTCGCCCCACCGGGAACTCGGCGGGGCGAGGCCGTTTGCTGTCCAAGGAGATTCGCCCGCCCTGTGTGGCCGGGCGTTGTCGGACAGCCTCGATGCACGGTGGGCGGGCTGTACCCGGCCGCTCGCGCGCGTCGGTCGCGGGAGCTTCCTGCCGGTCAGGAGGTGGCGGCGTGGCGGGGGAGGTTGATGCCGCGGAGGCCGAGGATGGCCGGGTCGGCGCCGAGTTCGTCGAGGGTGATGCGGTGCAGGTCGGCGTGGGGGATCAGGGCGGTCCAGCGTTCGGCGACGGCGATGGGGTGTACCGGGTCGTCGATCGCGCCGACGATGGAGACCGGGGCTTGTATACGGGCCAGGACTTCCGGTTCGGGCCAGCGGTAGGCGGCGGCTTCCTCCAATGCGGCTGGGAGGTCGGGCCATTGGGAGCGCCAGGAGCGGGTGAGGGCCTCGGCGAGCCAGGGCGGGCTGGAGGCCCGCATGCGGTCGATGACGGCGTCGAGGCCGTCGGCGCGCAGCTGGGCGGCGGTGGCGGCGGCGCTGAGGGCCGCGGGGCAGCCGGTGGTGTCGGCGCCGGTCCAGGCGGGCAGGGCGGCGACGACGGCGGAGACCGAATTCGGGTGTTGCGCTGCCCACTCGATGGCGACGGCCGCGCCGAGCGAGATGCCGGCGATGAGCAGTGGCCCGGAGCGTGCGGCGGTGGCGAGGGCGGCCCGGTAGCTCGCGATCACCCGGTTCGGGTCCGGGTCCACCGCGAGGAACGGCAGATCCAGTGCGGCGCAAGCGGATCCGAAGGCGCGGCGGGCGAAATGGGCGTCGGAACCGGTTCCGGGCAGTGCGACGGCGACGGCCGGGCGCGCCGGGAGCGCGACGGCCGGGCGGGCCGGGGCGACCGCGGGATGGGAGAGATCGGGCACCCGGTCGAGCCTACTGAGGGCGAGTCACGCGTGGCGGGGGCAGGTCGGCCCGTTTACAGTGGCGGGGGTACGGCCACAGCGATCGTGTGGGAAACCCACGCGGCGGGTGGGAAGAACCAACGACGTGAGACCCACGCCGTCTTGCTCTACAGGAGAGCGTGCGACATGCCATCCGCGGCTGGGAAGGATTTCCCGTCAGGCTATTTCCGGCGATTGACCCGCCGGTTGACAGCGGATCTGGACCACTTGGACGCCGAGGAGCTGGCCGAGACCTCCGAGGCGTCGGGCGCGTGCAGAGCGTCGGAGTGCCGGCGCGGCGAAGAGGTCACCATGCTCGGCAGATTGCGCAGCGTCGAGGCCTGCCCGAAATCCGCGGGCGCCGAGATCGAGGCGGAGTTCTTCGACGGCACCGACAGCGTGACCCTGGTGTGGATCGGCAGGCGTCGCATTCCGGGAATCGAGCCGGGGCGTCGTATCCTGGTCCGCGGCCGGGTCGGTGAACGCGACGGCGGCAAGGTCATCTACAACCCCTACTACGAACTCCGTGAGAATTCCTGACGCATGCCATTTCCTGCCAGCAGCAACGACGAGGGCCGCGGGCCCGACGAGGTTCCGGGTCGGCCGGGACGCCGTGTGCATGTCGATCCGGACGCACCCACCGAGGTGCATGCCACCCTGCGTGACGATCTCGCGGCGCTCGAACGCCAGGCGCTCGGTCTCGACCCGCTTCCGCCCGAGGACGACGAGGAAGCCGAGGACGAGGTCGAGCAGACCCTGCTCGAGCAGATGGGCGGTTTCAGCGGCCTGATCTACTCGTCGCTGCCGGTCCTGGTGTTCGTGCCGTTCAATACCTGGCTGGGCCTGACGGCCGCGATCTGGGCCGCCCTGGGTGTCGCGACCGCGATTCTCATTTGGCGGCTGGTGCGCCGCGGCCCGATTCAGCCCGCGATCTCCGGTTTCCTGGGTGTGGGCGTGTGCGCGCTGATCGCCTACCGGGTGGGTGAGGCCAAGGGCTTCTTCCTGTTCGGCATCTACGCGAGCCTGGTGTACGGCGGCGCGTTCCTGCTGTCGATCGTGGTGCGCTGGCCGCTGGCGGGTGTCATCTGGGGTGTGCTGAACGGGCATGGCACCGAATGGCGTTCGGATCGCCGGGCCATGCGGCTCTACGATCTGGCGACGCTGGTGTGGGCGGTGGTGTTCGGCGCTCGTTACCTGGTGCAGCATCACTTGTACAACGCCGACAGCACCGGTCTGCTGGCCGCGGCCCGCATCGGCATGGGCTGGCCGTTGACGGGTGTGGCGTTGCTGGTGACCATCTGGGCGGTCCGCAAGGCGGGACACTCCCCGTCGAAATCGGAAGAGTCGGCCGAGTCCGCCGCCTGATCGCCGCAAAACCCTTCGACCAGCGCCTTATCGCGCTGTGCGCGCGAAACGTAACACCTGCGCGCGAAATGGGTGGCCACAGGGGGTGTGATACCCACCCCTGGGGTGCCTATTGAGTGGCCTCGGTTCCTAGCACGATCTTTCTCAGAAGCTACGGAGAAAGGATCGCGGAGTTGGTTACCGACGGTAAGGCAGTGGCATCGCAGGATCGTGGCGAGGGTCGCGGTGCGGCGGTGCAGGCAACGGCCTCACGGCGGCACCCGGCGGGGCGGGGGCCCAAGAGCACAAGCGTGGCGACCTCCGAATCGCGGCGCGCCGCAGAGCAGTTGGAGAAGCTGATCGGCCCGGCCGCCGCCGGTGACCGGAATGCGGTCTCGGAGATCCTCAAGATCGTCTACCCGCTGGTGCGCCGCTACTGCGCGGCCCGCATGAGCGGCGCGACCCACCTGCACGTGGCCGCGGACGATGTGGCACAGGAGATCTGCCTGGCGACGGTGCAGGCGATCCCGCGCTATCGGGATCAGGGCAAGTCGTTCCTGGCGTTCGTGTACGGCATTTCGGCGAACAAGGTGGCCGACGCGTTCCGGCGGGCGCAGCTGCACCCGTCGTATCCGGTGGCGGAGTTCCCGGATCAGCCGGGCCTGGAGGCGGGGCCGGAGGAGCGGGCCATGGCCTCCGAAACCCGGCGTGCCGCCAGCGAACTCATGAAGGTGCTGGCGCCGACCCATCGCGAGGTGCTGGTCATGCGCATCGTGCTGGGCTGGACGGCGGCGCAGACCGCCGAGGCCATCGGCACCAGCCCCGGCGTGGTGCGGGTCATGCAGCATCGGGCGCTGAACAAGTTGCGCGCGGAATTGCGGGCGGCCTCCTGAACGGGCGGGCGCACAGATGAATACGAGAGATGCGGGCCGGACGCGACGAGCGTCCGGCCCGCATCAGTGTGATCCAGGTCAGGCGGAGCGGCCGAAGCCGTTGACGCCGAGGGCCTTTCGCAGGTCGTCCTCGGCCTCGACGGTGGTGACGAACAGCAGTTCGTCCTCACCCTCCAGCGGGTCGTCGGGCTGGGGCACGATGACCCGGCCGCCGCGCAGGATGGTCACCAGGGAGACATCGCGCGGCAGTTTGAGCGTGCGAACGGCCTTGCCCGCCAACGGCGTATCGGTGGGCAGCGTGAGCTCCACCAGGTTGGCCTGCCCCTGCCGCAGGGTCATCAGCCGCACCAGATCGCCGATCGACACCGCCTCCTCGACCAGCGAGGCCAGCAGCCGCGGCGTCGATACCGCGACGTCCACGCCCCACGAGGAGTCGAACAGCCACTCGTTGCGCGGATCGTTGACGCGCGCCACGACGCGCCGGACGCCGAACTCGGTCTTGGCGAGCAGGCTGAAGACCAGGTTGGCCTTGTCGTCGCCGGTGGCGGCGATGACCACCTCGTAGGTTTCCAGGTCCGCCCCTTCGAGGGTTTCCAGTTCGCAGGCGTCGGCGTGCACCCAGACGGCGGCGGGGGCGATGGTGGGGTCGATGTGGTCGAGGCGGCGTTCCAGCAGCATGACCTCGTGCCCGCCGCGGAGCAGTTCCTGGGCGATGGATCGGCCGACGGCGCCGGCGCCCGCAATGGCTACCTTCATGATCAGTCCTCGCTCGCGGGGGGATTACCGGCCAGGGCGACGGCCTCGCCGACGCTGCCGGAGGTGGCGGCGATGTAGACGGTGTCATCGGCTTGCAGCAGGGTTTTCCCGTTGGGGAGCATGCCCTGCCCGAAGCGGATGAGGAAGGCGACGCGGGCGCCGATGGCGCTCTCGAGGGTGTGGACGGGGCGCCCGTACCAGTCCTCGTGCAGGACGAGTTCGGTGACGGCGACGGTGCCGGTGGGGTCGCGCCAGGTGGTGGTGGATTGGTCGGCGACCAGACTGCGCAGGAACCGGTCGGTCGTCCACGGCACGGTGGCAATGGTCGGAATGCCGAGCCGCTCGTACACGGCCGCGCGCTTGGCGTCGTAGATGCGCGCCACGACGCGCTCGATGCCGAAGGTCTCGCGCGCCACCCGCGCCGAAATGATGTTGGAGTTGTCGCCGGAGGAGACCGCGGCGAAGGCGCCCGCCCGTTCGATTCCCGCGCGGGTCAGCACATCCCGATCGAAGCCCACACCCGTGACGCAGAGCCCGGGGAAATCCCGGCCCAGCCGCAGGAACGCACTGGAGTTCTGGTCGATGACCGCGACATCGTGGCCGACTCGGACCAGGGCGCGCGCCAGCGAGGAGCCCACTCGCCCGCACCCCATGATCACTACGTACACCGTCGAACCCCATTCCCGAAAACCGTGGTGTGCGGTCTGGTTGCTGCTTGCCGAAATCCCAGCCGGGTGGCAACCGTACCGTCCGAGTGTTTCCCGAGGCATTTTCCCCCTCAGGTGGTGCATCAAACCGATTCTGCCCTCCCTTATGCTGGCTGAAGTGTCGAAGTTGACGACGGCCGCCAAGCGCATGGTGGTGGGCCGCCCTTTCCGTAGCGATTCCCTCGGGCACACTCTGCTGCCCAAGCGGATCGCGCTTCCGGTCTTCGCCTCCGATGCCCTGTCATCGGTGGCCTACGCCCCCGAAGAGATCTTCCTGGTGCTGTCGGTGGCCGGGCTGTCCGCCTACGCGTACGCGCCGTGGGTGGGTGTCGCGGTGGCCTTGGTGATGGCCGTGGTGGTCGCCAGCTACCGGCAGAACGTGCACGCCTATCCGTCCGGTGGCGGTGATTACGAGGTCGCCACCAAGAACATCGGGCCGACCGCCGGCCTGGTCGTCGGGAGTGCGCTGCTCGTGGATTACGTGCTCACGGTGGCGGTGTCGATCTCCTCGGCGGCCTCCAATATCGGGTCGGCGGTGCCGTTCGTCGCAACGCACAAGGTGTTGTTCGCCGTGACGGCGATTGTGATCCTGACCGCCATGAACCTGCGTGGCGTGCGTGAGTCCGGGACCATGTTCGCGATTCCCACCTACGCCTTCATGATCGGCATGTTCATCATGCTGGTGTGGGGTTTCACCCGCATCGGGCTGGGCCATCAGGTGCATGCCGAGTCCTACGGATTCGGGTTGAAGGCCGAGGACGAGCATCTGTTCGGGCTGGCGCTGGTGTTCCTCATCGCGCGCGCGTTCTCCTCCGGCTGTGCCGCGCTGACCGGTGTGGAGGCGATCAGCAACGGGGTGCCGGCGTTCCGGAAACCCAAGTCGCGCAATGCCGCCACCACGCTGCTGCTGCTCGGCTGCATCGCCGTCTCGCTGTTCCTGGGCATGATCGTGCTCACGCAGAAGGTCGGCATCGTGTACGCGCAGCATCCCGCCGACCTGATCGGCGCGCCCGCCGGCTACGAGCAGAAGACCCTGGTGGCGCAGCTGGCGGGGGCGGTGTTCGCCGGGTTCCCGGCCGGGTTCTACTTCATCACCATCGTGACCGCGCTGATCCTGGTGCTGGCGGCGAACACCGCGTTCAACGGGTTCCCGGTGCTGGGATCGATTCTGGCGCAGGATCGCTGGCTGCCGCGGCAGCTGCACACGCGCGGGGACCGGCTGGCGTTCAGCAACGGCATCATCTTCCTGGCGGGTGCGGCCATCGCGTTCGTGGTGCTGTTCGGGGCCGAGGTGACGAAGCTCATCCAGCTGTACATCGTGGGCGTGTTCGTGTCGTTCGTGCTGAGTCAGACCGGCATGCTGCGGCATTGGACGCGCTTGCTGCGCACCGAGACCGAGCCGGCGCAGCGGCGGCGCATGAAGCGGTCGCGGGTGATCAATGCCATCGGCCTGACGCTGACGGCGACCGTGCTGGTGATCGTGCTGGTCACCAAGTTCGTGGCGGGCGCGTGGATCGCCATCGTGACCATGACCGCCATCTTCATGCTCATGAAATCCATTCGCCGCCACTACGACACGGTGGCGCGGGAACTCGACGAAACCGATTGGGACGGTGTGCTGCCCAGCCGCACGCATTCGATCGTGCTGGTGTCGCGGCTGCACATGCCCACCCGGCGCGCGCTCGCCTACGCGCGCGCCACCCGGCCCGACACCCTGGAGGCCATCACCGTGAACGTCGACGAAGCCGATACCCGCAAACTGGTGCGGGAATGGGAGGGCAGCGATATCGCGGTGCCGCTCAAGGTGATCGAATCCCCCTACCGTGAGATCACCAAGCCGGTGGTCGATTACGTGAAACGCGTTCGCAAGAACGCCCCGCGCGATGTGGTGACCGTGTTCATCCCCGAATACGTGGTCGGGCACTGGTGGGAACACCTGCTGCACAACCAGAGCGCGCTGCGCCTCAAGGGCCGCCTGCTCTTCGAGCCGGGCGTCATGGTGACCAGCGTCCCCTGGCAGCTGAACTCCTCGGCCGGCCGCAGCCGCCCCGGCCGCATCGTCAACGCCCCGGGCTCGGTCCGCCGCGGTTTCGGAGATGAATCATGAGCCCCGGAAGCAACTGGCACGGCCAGACATTCGAGGTCCGCCTCGGCCCGCCCGGCCACGGCGGCTTCTGCGTGGCCCGCCACGAGGGCCGCGTCCTCTTCGTCCGCCACGGCCTCCCCGGCGAACTGGTCCGCGCCCTGGTCACCGAGGACCGCGGCGGCTCCTTCTGCCGCGCCGACGCCATCCACATCCTCGAACCCTCACCCGACCGCATCCCCGCCACCTGCACGGTCTCCGGTCCCGATGGCGCCGGCTGCTGCGACTTCTCTTTCGCCACACCGGAAGCCCAGCGCGCCCTGAAGGCAACGGTGGTAGCCGAGCAACTCCGCCGCCTCGCCGACTGGGAACCGGACTTCACGGTCGAACCCATCCCCTCCGGCCTCCTGGTCCCGACTGTCGTGGCGGCCCAGCACAATTCCCGCCACAACCCCGCCACCCGTCAGGCCACACCCGGCCGGCTCGGCGGCGTGGCAACCCGGCTCTCCGCATCGTTGACCGGTGCATCGACCGCCGCCGCAAGCAATGCAGGCATAGAGCACGAGGCCGCCCCAGCCGACCGCCGTGCGTCGGGCAGCCGGCGCGCGTCGCAGGCCGACACCGATCCCTCGGCGCTCGGCGAGCGAGCCGGCGACGCTGCGTCGGTAGGACCTTCGGCGGGGCAGGATGGTGCCTCGCGGGCGGAGGACATTGCCGCTTCCGGTGCTTCGGCATCGCATGCCTCCGCCGCGGTGCGACCCGAGCTGTCCGGTATTTCTGTATCCGGGGCCGCGGGAGACGCGAGTGTGGCTGGGGCCGCGGACTATTCGGGAGGTTGGCGGAGCCGGATGCGGCTGGTGGTCGATGCGGAGGGCCGGGCCGGGGTGCATCGGTACCGGAGCACCGACGTGATCGCGGATCTGCGCTGCCCGCAGCCCATCGCGGGGGCCATGGACGGGATCGCCGCGCGTCACTGGACTCCCGGAGCGGATCTCGTGGTGGCCGTGGACGGTGACGGGGTGCGGCACATCGTGGAGATCGCGCCCGCCGGACCGCAACTCGGCGATGATCGGCGCGGCACGAACCGTGGGCGGGGCGGTCGTAGCGGTGGTGGCCGGGGGAGCGCCGGGGATCGGCGGCATACCGCGTCGCGCCGGGCTGCCGCCCACAGTGCCCGGAGTGAGCGTGTGGTGGAGGGGACCGGGCGGGCCGTGCAGTATGTGGCGGGCCGTCGCTGGGAGCTGTCGGCGACCGGGTTCTGGCAGCCGCATTTCGGTGCGGCGCAATGCTATTCGGACGTCGTGGCAGAGTGGTCCGATGCTCGTCCAGGCAGCTTGACCTGGGATCTCTACTGCGGTGTGGGTGTTTTCGCCGCCCGCCTGGCCGATCAGGTCGGGCCGGAAGGCCAGGTGCACGGCGTCGAGTTCTCGCGGCCCGCGATCAGTGACGGCCGCGCCTCACTCGGCGATATGCCCTGGGTGGATCTGCGAGCCGAGCGCGTCGAGCGCTGGATCACCGAACAGCCCTCCGCGGCACCGGATGTCGTGGTCCTCGATCCGCCGCGGGCGGGCGCCGGTAAGGAGGTGATCGCCGCACTGACCGAACGCGATCCGCGGCGCATCATTCACATCGGTTGTGATCCAGCCGCTTTCGCCCGCGATCTCGGCCTCTACCGGAACGCGGGCTATCAGCCGCGCGAGCTACGCGTCTTCGATGCGTTCCCCGCGACGCATCATGTGGAATGCGTGGTGCTGCTGGAGCGCTGATGGCGCGTGCCGGTGCGGCGTCGTTGGTCTGGTTGTCGCTCAATGTTTGCCAGTGGGAAACGGGCTGTGCGATGGGGAGTTTGGTCGTAGGCCAAGATGTTCACCCATGACTACGTTGTCCGACCCGACGCTCGCGTCGGTGGTGGAACTGATCTACGGCGATCAGTCCAAGTTTCACTCGCTCGAGGGGTTGCTGCTGGGCGCTGATCTCAAGCGGCCGGAGTACGAGGTCCCGCTGTGGGTGAACGCGGACAGTTATTGGGGGCGGCTGGTCACGCCGGTGTATGGGGCGCGGCTGGCGGCGTTGAACGGTGATGCCGAAGCGGATCGGGCGCTGCTGAGTCTGGTGGAGTTGACGGTCGAGCGGTTTCTGCAGGGAGAACTGCTGGAGCGCAAGCATCTTCCGATCTGGGTCGGTGAGCTGCGCAGTGAGCTGCTGGCCGATGGATACCGGCTGAAGATCGGGCGGGTCGGCAACGGCTTGCAGGAGGCGGCGGTGCGATGTCGCCTCAAGCCGACGGCCGAACTCCCGGTGCGGCTGACCGAACGGCTGGCCGTGCTCGAGACCGAACTCGAATTGCGCGGCCAGCAGACGCCGCTCGATCATCTGCGGGCGGCGGCGAAACACTATGAGAAGGGCCGCTTCCCGGCGTGCGAGAAGCGGTTGCGGACGGCGCTGGAGCATCTCACCGCGTATGCCGCCGGCACCAAGGAGATGGACAGCACACGGAATGTCCGTCACCTCGTCGATACCGGCCGCCTGGACATCCCCGCCGCCGCCCGCTTCCTCTACGACCTGCGGTCCATGACCGACAAGGACCCGCATCCGCATCGCACGCGCGCCGATGCCGCCCGATTCCGGCTGCAATTGACCGTCATTCGGGCGTCGACCCTGTTGACCCGCCTGGACCTGTGACCCGCCGGGTCAGTTCAGCTGCCAGGTGACCCGGATGTCGGCGGAGAGTTCGCTCTCCCCGAATTCGAGGGGGATCGCGGCGCCCTCGGCCGGCATTGCCTTGGCGGCGAACGCGATTCGCGGCCGGGGTACGTGCACGTCGGAGGTGTTCTCGGTGATCTCCAGCACCGCCCCGAGGGTGCGTCCGGCGCGGTGCGCATACTGTTCGGCCTTGCCGAGCGCGTGATCCCACGCCGCGTCGCGGGCCGCCACGAGCAGGCTCTCCTCATCGGCCACGCCGAGGGTGAGCCCGCCGAGCCGCACATCGTCGCCACCGGCTTCCACGGCGTGCGCGATGATCGCGGCGGGTTCGGCGCTCGCGCTCTTCCCGGATCCGGAGGGCGCGGCGATATTCCGCAAGGTCACCGTCAGTGCGGTGCTCGCCACATATCCGACGAGCCGTTCCCGGTTCCCTTCGGTCCACACCGTTTCCGACCGCACGGACAGCCCGGTGGTGGTGATGTCACGTCCGGGCACGGCATCCCCGCGCAATGCGGCGATGACCGCGTCGGCGCGTTCCCCGGCCTGTGAGTAGGCGAGAGCGACTGTGTCCGCGCGGGTTTCGATGGAGATGGTGACCCGCATGAGATCGGGTGCGGCGCTCGCCCGCCCGGAACCGAACATCGTTATCGTGCCGACGGTTGCGTCGCTGACGGGCACGGGGCATCCTCCTCGATCGGATCGGGCATAACGCCCCGATGCTACCGACGCCACCAATCCCGCCAGTCCCGCCGCGCCGACCAGCGCGGATGGGCGGTCAAGCGCGGCCGGTGGGCCGTAAGGGCCAGGGCCGGACCCGTTCCAGCGCGGCGCCGATGTGGAATACCGTGGCGTCGTCGTAGGTGCGGCCCACGATCTGCAGACCGGTGGGCACACCGTGGCGGCCGATTCCCGACGGCACGTTCAGCACCGGGCAGCGGCTCGCGATATTGAAGACCGGAGTGAGCGCGGAATCCAGGTAGTGGTCGAGTGCGACGCCGTCGATCGAGAGCTCGGCTTCGACGAAGTCCTCGCCCGCGGGGAGCGCGGTGACCCCGGTGGTCGGGAACAGCAGCGCGTCGTAGCGTTCGAGCAGTGCGCCCAGTACCGCGTAGATCTTGCCTTCGAGTTCGAGCCCGGCATAGAAATCGCCGGGTCCGATCGCGGTATCGCGGGCGAAGGCGAGGGCGTACGGGGTCAGCAGATCCCGATGCGTGGCGGCGATTCCCGCGACATAGGTGCCGAAGATCGCCCCGAAATGCGCGAACATCGCACGCCGCACCTCGGCGACCCGCAGGCCGACCTCGATCTCCTCGACGATCGCACCCGTCGCGCGCAAAGCCTCGGCCGCCGCACGCGTATTGGCCGCGATCTCGGGTTCGACCACCCAATCACCGAGATTGGGCGCGTAACCGATCCGCAGCCCCGACACCTCGCCGAGTTGTTCGGGGATGAGCACTTTCGGCCGTACCGACGCCACATCGATGGGATGCGGCCCGGCCATGACGTTTTCCAGCAGCGCGCAGTCGGCGACCGTGCGCGCCATCGGCCCGTCGTGGCAGTAGTGATCGAGGTTGAACGGCGGCAGGCCGGGCACGCGCCCGTAGGGCGGTTTGAATCCGACGGTCCCGGTGGCCGCGGCCGGCAGCCGGATCGATCCGGCGATATCGGATCCGGTGGCGAGGACCGCGGTACCCGCCGCGAGTGCGGCAGCGGACCCGCCGGACGATCCGCCGGGGGAGTAGTCCAGGTTCCACGGATTACGGGTGATGCCCCACCGCCGTGATTGCGTGAATATGGCGCAACAGAATTCGGGTGTGGTGGTGCGCGCGTGAATGATGCCGCCCGCGCCCAGAATCCGCTCGATCGCCGGATGCGTGACATCGGCGACCTGCTCGCCCAGCGCGAGCGAGCCCTCGGAGCTGATGCGCCCGGCGATCGGCTGCTCCTCCTTGGCAGCGATCGGCAGCCCTTCCAGCGTCCGCGGCGAACCACCTGCGCCGTAGGCGATTTCGGCCTGTTTCGCCTGCGTCAGCGCGTCCTCGAAGGTTTGTTCCGCGAACGCGTTGATCTCGGGCTCGACCACCTCGGCGCGCGCAATGACCGCCTGCATCAGTTCAACCGGAGACAATTCCCGGCTGCGGAACAACCGCAGCGCCTCGGTCGCGGGTAGGTAGGTCAGGTCGTGGTCGGTCATCGGAAAGCCGTTCTCGGTCAAGGTCGGAAGTAGGATTCCGTGGCCGGTCAGATGCCGCCGTGGGCGGCGAGCGCGCGGACGGCGGCGTCGGCCTGGGCGTAGGCGGCGGCCGCGAGTCGTTCCAGCAGGGCGAGTTTCACTTCGGGCGCTTGGCTGGTGAGCATGTCGAACTTCTCCGGCGGCAGCACGGCCAGCCGCACGGTCGTCTCGGCGTAGACGTCGTTGGCGAACTTCACGCCCGCGAGCAGCGAGATCTCACCGAAGGACATGCCCGCCGACAGCGTGGTGATCCGATGCCGCCGTCCCGCACGGTCTTCGAAGGTGATGCGCACCCGCCCGTCGAGGATGAGGAACAGTCCCGCGCGGGCGCTGCCGCGCGCGATGATCCGTTCGCCCCGCGCCACCGTGCGGGATTCGAATTCCTTTGCCAGTTGCTCACGTTCGTCATCGGAGATGTCGGCGAGGGCGGGATGTTCGACCACCGTGCAGGCCGCGGGCGGCAGTACGTCGGGTGGCCGGTGCAGGTCCACCACGATCTGTTCGGACCATTCGGTGGCGGCGTCGCGGTCGATGAACACCCGCCCGCGTGGGTCGTTCGGGTCGAGGCTGGAGACCAGGTGCCCGAGTTTGCCGTCCGGGTCGACGAGCGCGACCCGGCACCCGGCCGCGGCGAGCTCGTTCTGCAGATCGTCGAGCATGCGGATGGCGATGGGACTCACCTCGCCCACCTCGCGCAGATCCAGCACCAGCGCCTCGAGGTCTTCATCGGTTTCCTCCACCGCGCGCACGGTGGATTCCGCGCCTGCGAAGAACAAGTCGCCGTGCAGTTCGAAGATCCGCGCATGGTGTCCGTACTGACGCAATAGCGCCAATTCGTCGGCGTCGCGGCGCAACCGGGACGGTGCCTCGGACACGGAGTAGGCGGCCCGAATGGCGGTGTGCGCGGCGCGGGTCACGTGCAGGAAGTGCAGTCCGAGCCGGCTGGACAGTTCCCGGCAGGCCCGTACCCCGCGCACGCTGCTGCCGTGGGCGTCGAGCCGTGGCGAGTAGACGGCGATCCCGATCTGCCCGGGCAGTACCGCGAGAATGCCGCCTCCCACACCGCTTTTCGCGGGCAGTCCGACGGTGGTCACCCAGTCGCCGGCGGCGTCGTACATGCCGCAGGTGGTCATGACCGACAGCACTTGTTCGACAAGGGGTCCCGACAGCGCGCGTTCGCGGGTCAGTGGATTCACGCCGTTATTGGCCAGCGTGGCGGCCATGAGGGCGAGATCACGGCAGGTGACGTCGATCGAGCACTGCCGGAAGTAGCGGTCCACCGCCTCGTCCGGGTCGATATCGATGATTCCGGCGCCGCGCAGCAGGTACCCGATGGATCGGTTCCGGTATCCGGTGCGGGCTTCCGAGCTGTAGACGGCTTCGTTCATGCGCAGGTCGCGTCCGGCGAATCGGCTGTAGCTGCGCCGGATTCGGGCAAACCGGTCGGCTGCGTCGCGCCCGGTCACCAGCGATGCCGCGGCTATCGCCCCGGCATTGATCATCGGGTTGCGCGGCCGTTGTGTCTTGGGGTCCAGACTGATTTCGAAGAACGGCTCCCCGGAGGGTTCGACGTCGATGCGCTGCGCGACTTCCTCGATCCCGCGATCGGCCAATGCCAGTGCGTAGGTGAAGGGTTTGGAGATCGACTGGATGGTGAACGGGGTGTCGAGGTCCCCGCTGCCGTACACCTGGCCGTCGGCGGTGGCGACGCACAAACCGAACGAATCGGGTTGTACCGCCGCAAGTTCGGGGATGTAGTCGGCCAGCGCGCCGGAGGTGTCGGCTCGGCACAGCTCGTACACCTCGTCGATGATGCGGGCCACGACACCGCCGGAGGGGACCACAGGGCAACTGTATCCGGGTAATGTGTGTGGGCAGCCTCACATCCGTGGCGGATGTCGCAGGTGGCGTTCTATTCCTGGCGTCGGGGGCCCCGGAGGTCTCCGTAGACTGTTGCAAACACAGGAGACATCCGGAGGGAGCAATAGCCGTGGGAGTGCTTTCCCGGGTCGACACGCCCGAGGACCTGCGCCGGCTGTCGGTATCGGAACTCTGCGAGTTGGCCGAGGAGATTCGCGAGTTCCTGGTGCGGAAGGTCGCCGTGACGGGCGGGCACCTGGGGCCGAACCTCGGCGTCGTGGAGCTCACCATCGCGCTGCACCGCATCTTCGACTCGCCTGCCGACCCGATCATCTTCGACACCGGCCATCAGGCCTATGTCCACAAGATCCTCACGGGCCGCAAGGACGGATTCGACACCCTGCGCAAGCAAGGGGGATTGTCGGGTTATCCGTCGCGGGCGGAGAGTGCGCACGATTGGGTGGAGTCCTCGCACGCGTCGGCGTCGCTGTCCTATGCGGACGGGCTGGCCAAGGCGTTCGCGCTGACCCGGCAGAAGCGGCATGTGGTCGCGGTGGTCGGGGACGGTGCGCTCACCGGTGGCATGTGCTGGGAGGCGTTGAACAATATCGCCGCCGGTACGGACCGGTCGGTCATCGTGGTGGTCAATGACAATGGCCGCTCGTACGCGCCCACCATCGGCGGCCTCGCCGAGCGGCTCGCGGGCCTGCGCATGCAGCCCGCCTACGAGCACGCGCTGGACGCCACCAAACGCATCGTGCAGAGCATTCCGGGCGTGGGGGAATCCGCGTATTCGATGCTGCACGCCATCAAGACCGGCATCAAGGATGCCGTTGCGCCGCAAGAGCTTTTCAGTGATCTGGGCGTGAAGTACGTGGGCCCGGTGGACGGTCACGACATCGTGGCGCTGGAGGCCGCGCTGCGGCGCGCCAAGGATTTCGGCGGCCCGGTCATCGTGCACGCGGTCACGCAGAAGGGCCGCGGGTTCCGCCCGGCCGAGGATCACGAGGCCGATCAGATGCATTCGGTCGGGCGCATCGATCCGGAGACCGGTGAGCCGCTGGGCGGTTCGTCGGGCGTCAGCTGGACGTCGGTGTTCTCGTCCGAGCTCATCGCGCAGGCCGAGGAGCGCGACGATATCGTCGCCGTCACCGCCGCCATGCCGGGTCCGACGGGTTTGTCGGCTTTCGGAGACCGCTTCCCGGACCGCATGTTCGATGTCGGCATTGCCGAGCAGCACGCGCTGACCTCGGCGGCGGGCATGGCGCTGGGCGGCCTGCACCCGGTGGTGGCCATCTATTCCACCTTCCTCAATCGCGCCTTCGACCAGCTGCTCATGGACGTCTCGCTGCTGAAACTGCCGGTCACCCTGGTGCTGGACCGTGCGGGCATCACCGGCGAGGACGGCGCCTCGCACAACGGCATGTGGGATCTGTCGATCCTCGGCATCGTTCCGGGCATGCGGGTGGCGGCGCCGCGCGATGCGGCAACGCTGCGTGAGGAATTGGCGGAGGCCGTGCGCATCGGCGACGGGCCGACCGCCATCCGGTTCCCGAAGGGCTCTGTCGCCGAGGATATTTCGGCCGTCGAGCGGTTCGAGGGCGTGGATGTGCTGCGCCTGCCGGATATCGAGGACGCGTCGGCGCAGTCCGTGCGCGGCGATGTGCTGCTGGTGGCGGTCGGCGCCTTCGCGGAACTGGCGTTGAAGGTGGCGGATCTGCTGGCGGCCGAGGGTGTTTCGGCCACGGTCATCGATCCGCGCTGGGTGCTCCCGGTCTCGGACGCCATCGTGAAGCTGGCCGAGAACTACCGCCTGGTGGTGACATTGGAGGACAGCGGCCTGCACGGCGGTATCGGATCCACCGTGTCCGCGGCCCTGCGGCAGTCGGGTGTGGATGTGCCGACCCGCGATATCGGTGTGCCGCAGCGCTTCCTGGATCACGCCTCGCGCGCCAATATCCATCAGGAGCTCGGCCTCACGGCCGGCGAGGTGACGCAGCGTATCCACGGCTGGCTCGGCAACAGCGAGCAGTCGGCCGCCGACGCACTGTCCGCCGAGCCGTTGCAGGCGGCCGCGGAGTAGGTCGTATCGTTCCGGCAGAGGCCCTCACCATCGGTGGGGGTCTCTGTTTCGTTGTGGGAGTTTTCCTGTGCCCGGCTGCGGTTCTCGCGTAGATTCTAGAACGAGTTCCAGTTTCTGGTCAGGAGTCTGCATGTCGTTCGTGCTCGTCGAGAAGCCGCGCCCGGGGATCGCGCTGGTCACGCTGAATCGCCCGGAGCGCATGAACGCCATGGCGTTCGATGTGATGGTGCCGCTGCGCGAGACCCTCGAGGCGGTCGCCGCCGACAACGAGGTACGGGTCGTGGTGCTGACCGGCGCCGGGCACGGATTCTGCAGCGGCGCGGATCTGACCCATGCCGGACGAGTGCCCGGTGTGGAGGGCCTGACCAAGACCAGCGTGGCGCGACGCTCGATGGACCTGCTCAACAACGTCATGCTGACCATCCGCCGCATGCATCAGCCGGTCATCTCGGCGATCAACGGCGCGGCCATCGGCGGCGGCTTCTGCCTCGCGGTCGGCACCGATATCCGGATCGCCGCGGAGGACGCCTACTTCCGCGCGGCGGGCATCAACAATGGCCTCACCTCCGCCGAACTGGGTATCAGCTACCTGCTCCCGCGGGCCATCGGCACCACCCGGGCCTTCGAGATCATGCTGACCGGTCGTGACGTGGATGCCGCCGAGGCCGAGCGCATCGGCATCGTCTCCCGCGTCGTCCCCGGCGACAAGCTGCTCGAAACCTGCTACGACACAGCCGAACAGATCATCCGCTGGAGCCGTGTCGGCGCGGAGCTCACCAAGCGCATGCTGTGGAGTGGCCTGGAGGCGGGCAGTTTCGAATCGCATATGCAGCACGAGGGCACGGCCCAGCTGTACGTCCGCCTCACCACCGAGAACTTCGACGAGGCCATCCGGGCCCGCCGTGATCGCCGCCCACCCGCCTTCGAGGACTGAGCCTCCGGACATGGAAAAGGGGCCCGACCGATCCGGTCGAGCCCCTTTCCGCAGGCTTTTACTTGACGGCCTTCTTGGCACCGCCGAGGAACGCATTGATCAGACCCTTGAGTCCGATTTCCAGCAGCGCGCCCGGCACGGGCAGGCTGGGCTCGGATTCCATGGTGTAGACGACCTTGGTGCCGCCGGGCGCGTCGGCGAAGGTGATGGTGCCGACGTGGCGCTTGACCGGGGCGCCGGCGATGACGCGGTAGACCATCTTCTCACCGGGGACCAGTTCGGTGGTCTCCTCGGTGGGTCCGATGCCGGCCAGGCCGATGTGGTACTGGGCGCCGACGCCCGAGGGGCTGCCCGCGCCGGGCTTCTTCAATGAGATCTGCACGGGCAGAACAGAGTTGAGGCTGTCACGCTCGCTGAAAAGCTTGTAGACGACGTCGCGCGGGGCGGGGATGACGGTTTCGACCGTGGTGGCGGGCATGACGGCGGTGTCTCCTTTCGTGCCGGTGTGCGGAGCATATCCTTACCCATCGGTAAGAAGATAGGTGCGATAGACGAAACCCCGGTCAAGCGACTGGCATCACTGTGACGAATGGCCGGTAGGCCCGGCGCGCCTCCACCAATGGTTGAGACTTTGCGGTAATCATCGATCGTTATGAGGATGCTGGCCCTGCTTTCGCGTACCACCGAAACGCTGCCTGGTCTGACCGGAATCGCCCGGGTGGACCGCAATACCCGGCGGCTGCTGCAGCGGGTGGGACCCGGCGATGTGGTGGTCCTCGACGAGATGGACCTGGATCGGCTCACCGCCGACCGGCTCGTCGAAGCGGGGGTCGCGGTCGTGATCAACGCCTCGCCCTCCATCTCCGGACGATACCCCAACCTCGGGCCGGAAGTCCTGGTGGCCAATGGAATCCAGCTGCTGGACGCGGTCAGCTCCGACGTCTTCACCAAGATCAAGGACGGCACCAAGGTCCGGGTCGAGGAAGGCGTGGTCTACGCCGACCGATTATCGAAGAAGGAACCCGAAGCCCTGGTCGAGGGCATCGAGCTCACCGAAGCCGGCATCGCCGAACGCATGATCGAGGCCCGCAACGGGCTCGCCGATCACCTGGAAGCCTTCGCGGGCAACACCATCGAGTTCATCCGCACCGAATCCTCGCTGCTCATCGACGGAATCGGCGTGCCGGACGTGGTCGTCGACATGAAGAAGCGGCAGGTGGTCGTGGTGGCCGACGGCCCCCAGCACGCCGACGATCTCAAGCGCATCAAACCCTTCATCAAGGAGTACGCGCCCATCCTCATCGGCGTCGGCCGCGGCGCGGATACCCTGACCCGCAACGGATACCGCCCCGACCTGATCGTGGGCGACCCGGAGGAGATCACCGCCACCACCCTCAAATGCGGCGCCGAGGTGATCCTGCCCGCCGACACCGACGGCCACGCAAAGGGTTTGGAGCGCATCCAGGATCTGGGCATCGGCGCGACCACCTTCCCGTCCTCGGGCGCACCCGCCGATCTGGCGCTGCTCATCGCCGACCATCACGGCGCCTCACTCATCGTGACGGTCGGCGCGGCCGCCTCCCTCGACGACTTCTTCGACCGCGGCCGCCGCGACTCGAATCCGGCAACCTTCCTGACACGCCTCAAAATGGGCACCAAGCTGATGGATGCGAAAGCCGTTGCGTCGCTGTACCGTCACCGGGGTTCCGGGTGGGCGGTCGCACTGGTCGTGCTCGCCGCCCTGGTTGCACTGATTGTCGTGGTGCTCGCCACCCACATGGGCGAGGGCGCCATCACCTGGGTGCAGCATGCCTGGGATCGACTATCGAGCTGGGTCCACACACATTTGAACCGGTACAGGTAGGGGAGCATGATTTCCTTTCGCCACCACGCGGTTTCGATCGCCGCGGTGTTCCTGGCCCTCGCGGTCGGCGTGGTGCTCGGCACCCGCGTGCACGGCGACGGCCTGTTCCCCGGCTCCGGAAACAGCAGTCAGATCGACGATCTGAAGGCCGAGAACGGCCGGCTCAACGATCAGGTGAAGGCCGCCGACGCGTTCCTCGCCGGCTCGGCCGGCAAGCTGCTCGCGGGTACTCTCGCCAATCGCAGCGTGCTGGTGTTCACCACCCCTGACACCGATCCCGGTGACGCGGACGCCGTCACCACCGCATTGACCACCGCCGGCGCCAATGTCACCGGACGGGTGGGCCTGACCGGCGCGTTCGTCGACTCCTCGGAGGGTGATCGGCTGCGCAGTGCGCTCACCAATGTGGTGCCCGCCGGCGCGCAACTGAAGATCGACGCGGTCGATCAGGGCAGCATGGCCGGTGATCTGCTGGGCCAGGTCCTGCTCACCGATCCCGCCAACGGACAGCCACGCGGCACCGAACAGGAACGCAGCCTCGCCGTGGAAACCCTGCGCGGCGGCGGTTTCCTGACCGCCGACACGGTCGCACCCGCCCAGCTCGCGGTCGTGGTGACCGGTGACGGCGCGAAGGCGGACCAGAACAACCGCGGCACCATTATCGCCCGTTTCGCCGGTGCCCTGCGCTCCCACGGCGCGGGCGTCGTACTGGCCGGCCGCTACGGCGCGGCCGTAGGCCCGGGTCCGATCGCGGTCGCGCGTTCGGAAGCGCCACTGGCCACGGTCACCACGGTCGACAATGTGGACCGCGAAATCGGCCGCGTCACCACCGTTCTCGGCCTCAGCGAACAGCTGAACGGCGGCACCGGCCGCTACGGCACCGCAGACAAGGCGACCTCGCTGACGGTCGCCGCCATGCCGCACTGATACGTACTGTGCGATGGTCGCCTGGATACCACTCACCGTGCAGGCGTACCGGGAATCGGAGGCCAAGCCCAAGCGGGACGCCGAACTGTGCAAAGCGTGGACTGTTCGCGGAGTTATGGACTTCACCGATGTCCTGCACGCAGGACTGAGGACGTGCTGTAAGCGTGCCACAGTCGCAGAAATCCAGCGTTTTGCTGGCAGGACCCCACGAGCGTTCCAACCCTGCACTTCAGGGCCAGATTTTGAGTCCCTTGGCTGGATAAGCACCGGTCAAGGGGCTCAATCTGTTGTAGGGCAACCGGAGTGATCTAAGCGCCGTCAGCTTTGGCGGGTGGCCGGTCCCGAAGCGGCGGCATAGCCCGGCGCGCGTAGGTCTCTTCAGGGTTCACGGTGATCACGTCGAGTTGCTGCACCAGAGTGCCCGGAATCTCTCCGCCCTCGAAGTGCTCAGGACTGGGGACTATGACTGCCTCGGCGTCCAACCGGGTTGCTTGCGCCTTCAGGCGGGCCAACGGGGGCCGTCCGAACTTCGGGTCATAAACGACCATGTCGGCGAAGTCGTAGCCGAGTCGTGTAGCGAGCTTCCGGATTTGGGACTCATCCCAGAGCCCGGCCATGCCGGAAACATCCGTCCGTCGATACCCTAAACACGTTGGCTTCCAACGCATTACAGCCCCTTTATCCTCATGCCCGTCGAGTGCAATGTGTCCCTGAACCTCCAGGTAGAACCCGGAGTAGTCGTCTTCCTCGTCTCCGTGCGACTGGAGTTCGAACACGCCTCCGGGGAACTGGAACAGCCGTGTGCGCGGTCCGGCATCTGGTTCGCATGGCTCAGTCACGGCCGCCTCCGTTGAGTCGCTACTGAGGCAACTAGGGGCCGCGACGACTGCACCGGTCCCTAGCGCCTGAATCGACGCTACGAAGGGGCTACCCGCACGCACCATGAGTTTGCAGAGACTTGCACGAACCCGCTGGTTCGGCCACAAAGCCGGAGATGTTGGGAGACCATGGAAACGCAGAGTTGCAAGGCCCTGCACACCCGTGAGCAAGGATCAAGATCATGACTTTGCGTTTTCTCGGCAAAATCGGTTCGAACAAAGATGAGTGCCCGCAGCTCTTCGCCGCTGACAACGGCTATGTAGTCGTTGCTTGGAAGACTGACCAAACCGAAATCGTGGAGATCCCACACGCTTTGCTGGGGTTCCTGGAAAAGAACACCTACCTGGACACACCGTTGACCGACACCGGCCGGGGTACCTTCACCCTGACCGGCAAGCCAGTGACGGACCAGGAAACCTTGTCTCACATCAAGATTGAGCCGTATGAGACGGCTATCGAGGTACCCATGGCAGAGAGGGACTATTTCGGTGGACTTCCGCCCCACGATTGAGCTGCTACGGGAGGCTCAACACGATGCCTTCCACCTGGAGGTACGAGACCAGTACGGCGTACCCGGCGAGGACGAACCGTTTCAGCGGTTTCTCAACGGCGAGCCGTTCGACTATCGAGAGTGGTTCCGTGACTGGTCCGAGTTCGTGCAGGACCTGACGGCCCGTCAGGTATCCGTCAGTCGTCTAAGGGTTCTCAGCGTCCCTCACAGTGACTATCAGCGGTGGTCGCTCACTATCGCCCCGATGAACGTGGAGGCTGGGGAGGATGTGCGTTACCTTCCCCGTCACGAAGCGGGCACAGTGCCACCGGATGACTTCTGGGTGATCGATAACAAGGTGATCGTGTTCAGCCTTGCCGACAAGGGCGGTCGCTCTCCAGGTGGAGCGGCAGTCAGCACTGACCCTGAGTTGGTGGCCTACTGCCAGAGGACCAGAGAGCGCCTCTGGGGTCTGGCTACGCCGTTGGCGGAATACGTTCAGCTGACTCGGCAGTGACCAGCTCGGTTCAGGAGCAGCGGGAGGCTCTCGGTAAGCGACTCCGTGAGATACGCCGAAGGGCGGGAGTCACTGGCCGGGAGCTTGCCCGCGCCAAGGGCTGGCACGAATCGAAGATCTCGAAACTGGAGTACGGAGTCACTCGCCCGTCAGACTCCGACATCCGCGCCTACTGCCGACACTGCGACGCCGACGATCAACTAGACGACTTGCTGGCGACGCTGCACAACATCGACACCGCATACGTGGAGTGGAGACAACAGCTCCGTACCGGCATGGCGAATCGTCAGCGGGAGTCCAGCAAGGCCGCTTCCCGGGCGACGTTCATTCGCAACTGGGAACCAGTCATGATCTCGGGTCTACTCCAAACGGCCGACTACGCCGCCGCAGTGATGAGCAACGTGATTGCCTTCTATCAGATCCCGAATGATCTCGATGAGGCTGTTACGGCGCGGATGGAGCGTCAACGCATCCTGTACCAGCGCGACAAGAGGTTTCACTTCCTCATGGGTGAGCAAGCGTTGTACACGACGTTCGGTGATGACCGGGTGATGATCGGTCAGCTGGACAGGTTGCATTCGATGATCGGTATGCCACGCGTAACCCTGGGCATCGTTCCACGAGAGGCCCAAGGGCTGGTGGTGGTCGAGAACTTCTTCATGTTCGATGACCGCTTGGTGAAGGTTGAGGGCCACTCTGCGGGAATCTCCATCTCTCAGCCCCGAGAGATCGCCCTCTATGGACACGCCTTCAATGTTCTTGCCGGACAATCAGTTACAGGCGAAGCCGCACGAAACCTTATCCGTGCAGCGCTAGCAACCCGCCAGGACTCACAGCCAGAGCAGGAGTAACCACGTGCACATAGTCGAGGTCAAGAACGGCTTTCGTTCTGTTCGACAACCGCATGGTCATGGTTGAAGGGACGGCCGCGGAGCTGACCATTACCCAGCCGCGAGAGGTGGCGCTCTATGGTCGGGCGTTCGACACCCTGGCTGGGCAGTCCCGGACCGGTAAGGATGCTCGGGCTCTGATCGGGAAGGCGCTGGCCGCACGTCAGCAGTCCTGAGTCTCATACCCTCGGCACGGTGACACCACGTTCCTTGCAGTACTGCCGCTACCGGCCGAAGGGTGCACACAAACCGGTGACCAGGCGGGCCAGCGCACGTTCGAAATGCGCGTCGGGATCATGCTCGTGCGGTCCGCGGGCGTCCGCGATGATGCGGCGCAAGTAAGGGTAGTTACCGCTGTCGATCAGCGTCGAAATGTACGGACCCCACTGCGTCATTTCAGTTTCCGCCCCGGCCCGTCCGCGCCTGGCTTCGTTCTGCGCATAGCCGAGCGCGAAAGTTCTTACTGTGGCGGGGATTTCCATCATTTCGTCGATCTCGAGTGACAGCCCGCCGAGCCGCGCGGTCGCGCCCTCGATGATCTCGATCCACTTCGGCCCGACCAGTGTCGAGGCCGCGACGATCTGCGCCCACCACGGGTGCGCGAGCACCTGCCGGCGGGTGGTGCGGGCCAGCTGGCTCAATGTCGTTGCCAGGTCGGAGTTCTCGGGCCCGATCCACTCCTCCAGCGGCCCGACCACCTCGTTGGCCATGAGCAGGTGCAGCTCTTCCTTGGTGCGGACGTAGCGGTACAGCGACATGGGTCCCGCGCCGATGTCCTTGGCGACGCGCCGCATGGTGACCGCCTCGAGCCCCTCCGCGTCGGCGATGACGATGGCGGCGCGGGCGATCTGGGCGCGGGTGTATCCGGGCGCCCGCCCGCGCCCGGTCGCCTCCGGCCGCATCCAGATGACGGCCTCGTCCGTGGTGGTCATGGGGTACATCCTAACGAGCCATTGCGTACGAGGTACCCATCGACGTAGCGTCCTATGCGTACCTTGTACCCATAGGAGAACCCGTGCGTGACGTGCTGCTGGAGGCCGAGGGCCTCGAGAAGAGATTCGGAAACACCCGGGCGGTCGCGGGCGTGGACCTGTCCGTCCGGCGCGGTTCGGTGGTGGGGCTGCTGGGCCCGAACGGCGCGGGCAAGACGACCATGCTGCGCATCCTTTCGACGCTGACCCTGCCGGACGCCGGGCGCGCGACCATCGGCGGCTTCGACGTGGTGCGCGAGGCGACCCGCGTCCGTACGATCATCGGACTGGCGGGACAGTCCGCTGCCCTGGACGAGAAGATCAGCGGTTACGAGAACCTGCTCATGTTCGGCAGGCTCTCGCACCTGCCCGAACGCATCGCGCGTGCCCGGGCACGCGAACTGCTCGCCCGATACGATCTGGACGAGGCCGGAAATCGCCTGGTATCCACCTATTCCGGCGGAATGCGCCGGCGACTGGATCTGATCAGCTCACTGGTGGTCGCACCGCAGCTGCTGTTCCTCGACGAGCCGACCACCGGCCTCGATCCGCGCAGTCGCAACGAAATCTGGTCCACACTGCGGCAATTGGTCGCCGCGGGCATCACCGTGCTGCTCACCACGCAGTACCTCGACGAGGCCGATCAGCTCGCGGACCGGATCGTCATCATCGACCACGGCGCTGTGATCGCCGAGGGCACGCCACCGGATCTCAAGTCCGCCATCGGAACCCGCGTCCGCGTCGACCTCGCGGATCCGGCCGATGCCGATGCTGCGGCGGCCGTGCTGTCCCGGCTCAGCCGCGGACGTGTAGAGCGGGATCCGCAGGGGGACAGCATCTCCGGCGTCTGTGTCGAGGCGCTGACCGTTCCCGCGGTGGTGCGTGCGTTCGACGCCGCCGGTATCCCGATCGTCGACGCGGCCCTGCACGCACCGAGCCTGGATGAAGTGTTCCTGTCCCTCACCGGAAACCCGGCCGGCGCGATGGAAGCGAGCGCGGCCTGATGTATGCCCTGCGTGACGGCTGGACCATTGTGCGCCGCAACCTGTCTCAGATGCGCCACGCGCCGGGGGAGATCGTGGGTGCCCTCGTCTTCCCCATATTCACGGTGCTCATCTTCGGATATATCTTCGGCAGCGCCATCGCGGTGCCCGGTGGCGGCAACTATCGGGAATTCCTGATGCCGGGCCTTTTCTCGATGACCTCGACCTTCTCGGTCATCGTCACCATGAACAAGGTGGCCGCCGATAACGGCAAGGGTGTGATGGATCGGTTCCGTTCCATGCCGATGGCGCGCTCGGCGGTGCCGTTCGGCCAGACCGGCGCGGATCTGATCCTGTCGCTCGCCGGGTACGTGGCTATGGGCCTGTGCGGGCTGGCGGTCGGCTGGCGCATCCACCACGGCCTCGGCGAGGCGCTCGCCGCCGCAGGGGTGCTGCTGCTGTTCGGTTATGCGCTGCACTGGGTCGGTGTGGTGTTGGGCCTAATGCTCGACAACGAGGCAACGGCGGATCGGCTGACGCCGCTGGTGTTTCCGGTGGCGATGCTGTCCAACAACTTCGTGCCGACCACGGGCATGCCGGCGTGGCTGCGCACCATCGCGGACTGGAACCCGGTGTCGGCGGTCGCGGCCGCGCTACGTCAGTTTTTCGGCAATCCCGGCGTGGCCGTGAGCGGGGCGTGGCCGTTGCAGCACCCGGTGCCCGCGGCGCTGCTGTGGTCGGCGGGGATCCTGCTCGTCTTCGTGCCGCTGGCCGTGCACGCTTGTCGGGTCGCTGGAAGGTAGCCGGAGGAGGGTGTGCCTGTAGCGCCGGATGGGGCCGATGGGACGAAATGTCAGCCAGTGATCGCATGGCTATCGCGCGTGGCATTCGTGAGGCAACCCCACACCGTGTTACTGTGAAGACCCGTGGGTAATTCACGGATTCCGGCGCGCGCAGCCACGAAACACATCTTCGTCAGCGGCGGTGTCGCCTCTTCACTCGGTAAGGGACTGACCGCCTCCAGCCTCGGTCAGCTGCTTACGTCGCGCGGTTTGCGCGTCACGATGCAGAAGCTGGATCCGTACCTGAACGTCGATCCCGGCACCATGAATCCTTTCCAGCACGGTGAGGTTTTCGTGACCGAGGACGGCGCGGAGACGGACCTCGATGTCGGTCACTACGAACGCTTCCTCGATCGCGATCTGTCCGGCTATGCCAATGTGACCACCGGCCAGGTGTATTCGAAGGTGATCGCCAAGGAGCGCCGCGGCGAGTACCTCGGTGACACCGTGCAGGTGATCCCGCACATCACCGACGAGATCAAGAGCCGCATCACCGCCATGACCGGACCCGACCTGCACGGTCAGGTGCCGGACGTGGTGATCACCGAAATCGGTGGCACGGTCGGCGATATCGAATCGCAGCCGTTCCTCGAGGCGGCGCGGCAGATTCGGCACGAGGTGGGCCGGGACAACTGCTTCTTCCTGCACGTCACGCTGGTGCCCTACCTGGGTCCCTCGGGCGAGCTGAAGACCAAGCCGACCCAGCACTCGGTGGCGGCGCTGCGCAATATCGGTATCCAGCCCGACGCGCTCATCCTGCGCTGCGATCGGGAGGTGCCGCAGCCGCTCAAGAACAAGATCGCGCTCATGTGCGACGTGGATGTGGACGCCTGCATCTCCACGCCGGACGCGCCGTCGATCTACGACATTCCGAAGGTGCTGCACCGCGAGGGCCTGGACGCGTACGTGGTGCGCAAGCTGGGCCTGCCTTTCCGCGATGTGGACTGGACGGTGTGGGGCGACCTGTTGGATCGGGTGCACAACCCGCGCGAAGAGGTCACCGTCGCACTGGTCGGCAAGTACGTGGATCTGCCCGACGCCTACCTGTCGGTGACCGAGGCGCTGCGCGCCGGCGGGTTCGCCTCCAAGGCCAAGGTCAATATCCGCTGGGTGCAGTCCGATGAGTGCGAGACCCCGGCGGGTGCGCGTCAGCATCTGGCCGATGTCGACGGCATCCTGATCCCGGGCGGCTTCGGCATTCGCGGCATCGAGGGCAAGGTGGGCGCGATCCGCTACGCCCGCGACCACAAGATTCCGCTGCTGGGCCTGTGCCTGGGTCTGCAGTGCGTGGTCATCGAGGCGGCGCGCTCGGTGGGCATGACCGACGCCAACTCCGCGGAGTTCGAGCCGGACACCAAGTACCCGGTCATCTCCACCATGGCCGATCAGGAGAAGATCGTCGCCGGTGAGGAGGACCTGGGCGGCACCATGCGGCTGGGCGCCTACCCGGCTGTGCTGCAGAAGGATTCGGTGGTGGCGGCCGCCTACGGCGCGACCGAGGTGTCCGAGCGGCACCGGCACCGCTACGAGGTCAACAACGCCTTCCGCGACAAGATCGCCAAGAGCGGCCTGAAGTTCAGCGGCACCTCCCCGAACGGCCACCTGGTCGAATTCGTGGAGTACCCGCAGGACAAGCACCCGTTCCTGGTCGCCACCCAGGCGCACCCGGAGCTCAAGTCGCGTCCGACCCGCCCGCATCCGCTGTTCGCGGCGCTGATCTCGGCCGCCCTGAAATACAAGGCCGCCGAACGCCTTCCCGTGGAGATCCCGGAGGAGATCCCCGCCGCCGAAGGTGAGAAAGTGTCCAAGTGACATCCTCTTCCGACCGTGACCGGGCCGCCGAGACCACCGAATCGGCGCCCGGCACGCACGAGTTCGACACCGTGTCCAGCCGCATCGTGTACTCGGGGGCGATTCTCGCCCTGCGGCTGGACGAGGTGGTCATGCCCGGCGGCCGCACCGCGGAACGCGAGGTCATCGAACATCATGCGGCCGTGGCGGTCGCGGCCCTGGACGAGGACGAGAACCTGGTCCTGATCAACCAGTACCGCCACCCCGTCGGCCGCCGCCTGCTGGAACTCCCCGCCGGGTTGCTCGACAAGCTCGGCGAGGACCCGCTGGAAGCGGCGAAGCGTGAACTGGCGGAGGAAACCGGCCTGGCGGCACGCAATTGGTCGGTCCTGGTCGATATCGCGTTGTCGCCGGGCTTCACCGACGAGGCGTTGCGCATCTATCTGGCCACCGACCTCTACGAAACCGACCGCCCCGAACCGGAGTTGGAAGAGGCCGACATCCAGCTCCGCCGCGTCCCCCTCGTGGAAGCGGTCCAGGCGGCCCTGGCCGGCGAGATCACCAATGCCACCGCGGTGGCTGGCGTCACGGCCCTCATGACGGCTCGCTCCACCGGCGCCACCCTCCGCCCGGCCGACGCCCCCTGGCCGGGCATGCCCACCGACTTCCTGGAACGCAAAGCGGCCCAGCGCTAGGCGAACTCGACCTCATCGACAGTGACCGACTCCGCCGTACGCCCAGGCGCAGAAGTGAACTGCCACACCAGGTTGATGTGCCGGATGACGGCATCCGGCGCCGGCGCACCCCACTGAGTGAGGTCCTCGGTGGTGTGCGCATCGGTCACCAGCGTGGTGTCGTACCCCCCGCACGATCGCCCCGTGCAGCGTCGACCGGATGCACGCGTCGGTCTGCGCCCCGGCAATGATCACCCGCCCCACCCCTAGCCGCGCGAGGACCGCTTCCAGATCGGTGTCCTCGAACGAATCCCCGTATAGCTTCTCGATCCGCGGTTCGTCCCCGCCCGGAACCAGCTCCGGCACAATCTGCCACGCCGCGCTCCCGGACACCCGATCCTCCCCGATGTCCTGCACCCAGAGCACCGGAACCCGAGCCTCCCGCGCCTTCTCCACCAGCCGCCCGATGGACGCAACCACCACATCCCGCTGATAGGCGTTCCCCACCACGCCGTTCTGCACATCGATGACAATCACAGCCGAGTTGGGCCGATCCGCAAGAGACGTCATGGCACCAGATCGTAGAACCCGCCACCGACAACCTCGCCCTCTTCCTGGTCGTCGCCGCCCGCTGACCACTCGAAAGCTGTTCAGGGAAAATGAATACCGCCCCTTCGGGGCTCCTTGCTACCTTCGAACATGGCGCAGTTGCTCTGATGGTCATGGGCGGCCTGGCTTTCATCCAGGATCTTCGTCGGTTCGATTCCGATCTGCGTCGCCGCCTCTCACCGCGATGGTGTCGGCCCCACCTGCAATGATGTCTTTCGTGCTGACCCGGCAGATCGACGCGTACCTCGACCACCTGACGGTCGAGCGGGGTTCGGCGCGCAATACGCTGAGTGCGTATCGGCGGGATCTGGGGCGGTATCGGGAGTTTCTGGACGGGCGTGGGGTGGAAACGCTTGCGCGCGTGGCGGAGACCGATATCGGGGATTTCATGGTGGCGTTGCGGGCGGGGGACGCGGAGCATCCGGCGCTGGCGGCCAGTTCGGCGGCGCGGGCGCTGGTGGCGGTGCGGGGGTTGCACAAGTTCGCGGCGGCGGAGGGGATCGCGGAGGTGGATGTCGCGCATCCGGTGAAACCGCCCACGCCGGCGCGGCGGCTGCCGAAAGCATTGCCGTACGACCAGGTTTCGCGGTTGCTGGAGGCGGCCGGGGGAGCGGCGGCGGACGGGCCGCGGGGATTGCGGGATCGGGCCCTGCTGGAGTTGTTGTATTCCACGGGAGCTCGGATCTCCGAACTGGTCGGGCTGGACGTGGACGACATCGACACGCCCGAACGTGCGGTCGTATTGCGGGGTAAGGGCGGGAAGCAGCGGATGGTTCCGATCGGGCGCCCCGCACTCGCCGCGCTCGACGCGTATCTGGTCCGGGGACGCTCCGCGCTCGCGTTCAACGGCCGCGGAAACAGCGCCTTGTTCCTGAATCATCGTGGCGGTCGACTATCGCGTCAAAGCGCTTGGCAGGTTTTGCAATCCGCCGCCGAGCGCGCCGGAATCGCTGCTCAGGTGTCTCCGCATACGTTGCGGCACTCGTTCGCAACGCATCTGCTGGACGGTGGCGCAGATGTGCGAGTGGTACAGGAGTTACTCGGTCATGCCTCGGTGACGACCACCCAGATTTACACTCTGGTGACCGTGGGCACGCTCCACGAAGTGTGGGCGACCGCCCATCCGCGTGCCCGCTAACAGGTCTGAAGTGCAGGTTTACAGTGCGTGTCCGAGCGTCGGTCTTGCGCGAACAGACGGTAGCGTCTATTAGGGACCGGACCGCACACGCGGCCGGGCGCGTCGTCCACGGCACCGTGGTGGGCGAAGCTAGGCCAGGAACGTCGAAGGAGCAGCGGACGTGACGACTACCGGTGGTGCGGGCCAGCGGATCGAAACCGCCGCGCAAACACTGTGGGAGGCCCCGGATGTGGTCTCCGACAGCGCGGTAACCGGTCCGACCGGTCGCCCGTTGCGGGAGATCCCGGAGCCGCCACCGGCGGACCACACCGGCCCCGCGCTGATCGTGGCCATGTGCAATCAGAAGGGCGGCGTCGGAAAGACCACCTCCACCATCAATCTCGGTGCGGCGCTGGCCGAATACGGCCGCAAGGTGCTGCTGGTGGATCTGGATCCGCAGGGCGCGTTGTCGGCGGGTCTCGGCGTGGCGCACCATGATCTCGATCAGACCGTGCACAACCTGCTGGTCGGTCCGGGCAAGGTGACCGTCGACGATGTGCTGATCAACACCAAGGTCGAGAACATGGACCTGCTGCCCAGCAATATCGATCTGTCGGCGGCGGAGATCCAGCTCGTCAACGAGGTGGGCCGGGAGCAGACGCTCGGCCGCGCGCTGGCCCCGCTGCGCAGCCGCTACGACTACATCCTCATCGACTGTCAGCCGTCGCTGGGCCTGCTGACCGTGAACGCGCTCGCGTGCGCGGACGGTGTGATCATTCCCATGGAATGCGAATACTTTTCGCTGCGCGGGCTCGCGCTGCTCAACGACACCGTGGAGAAGGTGCGGGACCGGTTGAATCCGGAGCTGACCCTGTACGGCATCGTTGTCACCATGTTCGATGCCCGTCTGCTGCATTCGCGCCAGGTGATGACGCGCGTGGTCGAGGTGTTCGGCGACCTCGTGTACGACACCGTCATCTCGCGCACGGTCCGTTTCCCCGACGCCTCCGTCGCGGGTGAGCCGATCACCACCTGGGCGCCGAAATCCGGTGGCGCGGAAGCGTATCGGGCGATGGCGCGGGAAGTCATAAACCGGTCGGGCCGTTGAGCGATTCGTTCCAGCCGGCGTCCGAGCACGACACGGCGGACGCCGATTCCACCCTGCCCGGGGAAGATTCACCCTCCTCGGGCATTGCTGTGCCCGAAGCGGGCCCGGCCGAGGACTCACTGCTCGCCGATATCGCCGGAGATCAGGAGGCGATTCCGGACCAGGGCGTGGTCGGGGATATCGCCGCGTCCGGCACCACACCGGTAGCGCCGAGTGAGTCTGCTGCACAGGATGATTCCGACAAATCGGGCAAATTCCATTTGCATCTCTCGAATTTCGAGGGCCCGTTCGACCTACTGCTGCAGCTGATCAGCAGCCGGCGCCTGGATGTCACCGAGATCGCCCTGCACAAGGTGACCGACGAGTTCATCATCTACACCAAGGCTTTGACCGCGAGCTTGAACAACGAGCAGGGCCTGCGCGCGGACAAGATCCTCGACCAGACCACCGAATTCCTGGTCATCGCCGCCACCCTGCTGGATCTGAAGGCGGCGCGACTGTTGCCGTCCGGTGAGGTCACCGACGAGGAGGACCTGGAACTTCTCTCGGCCCGTGACCTGTTGTTCGCCCGCCTGTTGCAGTACCGCGCCTTCAAACAGGTCGCCGTATTGCTCAGCGAGCTGGAGTCGGCCGCGTTGCAGCGTTATCCGCGCGCGGTGTCGCTCGAGGACCGGTATCTGGCGCTGTTGCCGGAGGTTACGCTGGGTGTTGACGCCGCGGGGTTCGCGGATGTCGCCGCCATGGTGTTCCGGCCGCGCCCGAAACCGAGGGTGGGCCTGGATCACATCCACGCGCACTCCATTTCGATCGCGGAGCAGGCCGCACTGGTGCTGGAGATGCTGAAGAACCGCGGCGCCGGCGGCTGGACGACTTTCCACGAGGTGTGCGTCGACTGCGAGGCACCCATCCAGATCGTCGCCCGCTTCCTGGCTCTACTGGAGCTCTACCGCGGCAAGACCATCGAATTTGACCAGCCCGACCCCCTGGGGCCGCTCCGAATCAGCTGGATGGGCGAGTTGGCAGACCTCCCAGCAGAGCCCGTGACCATTGACGAGGACTACGGTTGACATCATCACGACTTCTCCGAGAAGCGGGATTCCCGGCCCTCACGGGCTCGGGGTTCCTGCTTCGCCGACGAACGCCCGCCCGGAGAGTTCCGTCGAGGTCTTACATCGTCTCCACAGGCTGTTACCGCCTGCCCGGCGGCCAGAATGTTCTTCGCGGCGTTGATATCCCGGTCGTGGGACACACCGCAGTGTGCACAGGTCCACACCCGCACCGACAACGGCATCGACTCAGCGAGCGCCCCGCACGCCGAGCACAGTTTCGAGGAGGGAAACCACCGGTCGACCACGATCAGGTTGCGCCCGTACCAGGAGGCTTTGTACTCCAGCATGTTTCGAAACGTGCGCCATCCAGCATCCGAGATGGCACGGGCGACCTTTCTGTTCCTGATCATGTTGGATACGGCGAGGTTCTCGATCACGAGCGTTTGGTTCTCACGGACGAGTCGAGTGGTCAATTCATGGAGATCATGGCGCCGCCGATCCGCCGTGCGCGCGTGGACGCGAGCGACTTTGCGGCGCTGCTTCACCCAGTTTCGCGAACCTGGTGTCTTTCGCGAAAGGGCGCGTTGCTGTCTCACCAGACGCGCTCGGTCACGGCGTTCGTGCCGAGGGTTGCTGATCTTCTCGCCGGTCGACAGGGTCAGCAGGAAATTCAGCCCGGCATCGATTCCGACCTCGGCGTCGGTAGCGGGCAGGGCCTGTACGCGGGGGTCTTCGCACAGGATCGAAATGAACCAGCGGCCCGCACTATCGCACGACACCGTGACCGTCGACGGTTCTGCACCTTCCGGCAGGGATCTCGACCAGACGACTTCCAAGGGCTCGGTCATCCGAGCCAATGTCAGTTCTCCACCTCGCCAGCGGAAACCGCTGCGGGTGTACTCGGCCGCCGCGTGAGTCTTCTTGCGCGACTTGAAACGCGGATAGCCGGATCGCTGGTTCCAGAACGCAATGAACGCGGTATTCAGATGGCGCAGTGCCTGCTGCAGTGGCACCGACGACACCTCCGCCAGGAAGGCCAGCTCTTCAGTCTGTTTCCAGAGGGTCAGCAGCGCAGAGGTTTGGTCATAGTTGATTCTGCCTCCGTCTTCGCGCCATGCTTCCGTGCGGGCTTCGAGCGCGAGGTTGTAAACCGTTCGTACGCAACCGAATGTGCGCCGCAGTTCGGCTTCTTGCTCATCGGTTGGGTAGAAGCGGTACTTGAACGCACGCTTCACGCTGTTCGAGGCCACCTCGGCAATGTTAGCACATATGTTCGAATTCGGTTGCTGGTTTGCTGGCCGTCCATGAAGGGAATCGGATGAGCGAGGGTGTGCGGGAGCTGGATGAGGGCCGGGAACCGGAAGGTTCGGCCGAGGCTGCTGATCTGCTTGCGTCCGCAGAACCGATCGGGGCTACGGACGCAGCTGAGATTGTGACTGTGATTGATCCGGATGCTCTTTCGGATCAGGGGTCCGCCGATCACTCCATGACGGAATTCGAGTCCGACGCCATGAATCGCGACCTGGACGAGGACGAGGAGCTCGACGAGACCGAGTTCCGGTCGGCGTTGGAGGCGATGTTGCTGGTGGTGGATGCGCCCGCGCCGGTGGAGTTGCTGGCGTCGGCTTTGCGGGCGCACCCGATCCGGGTGGAGACCGCGCTGCGGGAGATGTCGGATGAGCTGACCACGCGGCGTAGTGGCATGGATCTCAGATTTGTCGGTGATGGGTGGCGTTACTACACGCGGACCGAGTTCGCGCCGTATGTGGAACGTATGCTTTTGGATGGTGCGCGGTCGAAGCTGACCCGGGCCGCTTTGGAAACCTTGGCGGTCATCGCGTACCGTCAACCGGTTACCCGAGCCCGTGTGAGTGCGGTGCGCGGTGTGAATGTGGATGGCGTGATCAGGACCCTGCTGGCGCGGGGGCTGATCGCGGAGGCCGGAACGGACCCGGATACCAACGGCACTCAGTACCTCACGACCGAGCTGTTCCTGGAACGGATCGGACTTGCGTCCCTGGCGGATCTGCCGCCGTTGGCGCCGCTGTTGCCGGGCGTCGACCTGATCGACGAGATCAACGAGAGCTTGGATACCGATCCCCGGTACACCCGGCTCAAGAAACCTGCCGAGGGACAGATAGACCTCGGCACCGAGGATTGACTAGGACAACGTGAATACACCCGCTCGCCGAGATGGCACACCGGAACGTAGGAAACGTGGAAGTGAACCGCCCAGCGGTTCCCGCGCCACCGCCCGAGGCCGGACCGAACGGTCCGCACAGGCCCGAGGTGGCTCATACGACGCCCGCGGTGGCGCGCGCGGCGATTCCCAGTGGGGCAACAGCAACTCCCGCGGCGCCGGCCAGGGCCGCGGCAACTCCGATTCGCGCGGTGATTCCGGTTACGGTTCGCGCGGCGGCTACGGCAACTCCGACTCCCGCGGCGGCTCCGATTCGCGCGGCGGCTCCTACGGCGGCGGTTCGCGTGATGCGCGCGGCGCCGGCCAGGGACGCGGCGGTTCTTCGTACGGCAGCGGCGGCAACAGCCGTGGCGGCTCGTACGGCGGCGGCCAGGGACGTGGCGGTTCGGATTCCCGCGGCGGCTCTTACAGCGGCGGCGGCAGTCGTGGCGGTTCGGATTCGCGTGGTGGTTCGTACGCCGGTGGCGGCGGACGCGGTGGTTCGGACTCACGTGGCGGCTACTCAGGTGGCGGCAGCCGTGGCGGCTCCGATTCGCGTGGCGGTTCGTACGGCGGTTCGCGTGATTCCCGTGGCGCAGGCCAGGGTCGCGGCGATTCCGGCTACGGCGGTTCGCGTGGTGCGGGCCAGGGCCGTGGCGGCAACAGCTCTTCGTACGGCAACTCCGCGGGTCGCGGCGCTGCCGCCGGTCGCGGTTCCTACGCCGGCAACTCCGGTCGGGACGGCCAGTGGAGTTCCGATTCGCGAGGCGGCGCCCGCGCTGCCTCGGGTCGCCCGGATTCGCGGAACACGCAGGGCCGCACCGGTTTCGGACCGGATCGCGCCGGTTTCGGCCAGGATCGCAATGCCTCGCGCGGCCGGATCGGCGGCGGTAGCCCGCTGGCCCCGCACACTTCCCCGAACACCCCGGCCAAGAAGTCGCCGAAGCCGCAGCGTCAGGTTTCGGGCCCGGTGCTGATCAGCAATGCGAAGCCGGCCCGCCGCCAGCACGTCGAAACCGATTCCAGCGGCCCCGACAAGCTCCCCTGGGGCGAGGGCGAGCGCCTGCAGAAGGTCCTCGCGAAGGCGGGCGTCGCGTCTCGTCGCGCCGCCGAGGAGATGATCGACGCGGGCCGCGTCGAGGTCGACGGCAAGATCGTGCGTGAGCAGGGCCTGCGCATCAACCCCGAGACCGCCGTGGTGCGCGTCGACGGCGTGCGCGTGGTGGTCCGCGAGGAGCAGGTGTACCTGGCCCTGAACAAGCCGAAGGGCTGGCAGTCCACCATGTCCGACGAGATGGGCCGCCCGTGTGTCGGCGATATCGTCGCCGAGCGGATCGCGGCCGGGCAGCGTCTCTTCCACGTCGGCCGCCTGGACGCCGATACCGAGGGCCTGCTGCTGCTCACCAATGACGGCGATCTGGCGCACCGCCTGATGCACCCGTCCTTCGAGGTCTCCAAGACCTACCTGGCGACGGTCAACGGCGAGGTCAACCGCGATATCGGCAAGATCCTGCGCGATGGCGTGGAGCTGGACGACGGCCCCGCGAAGGTGGACAAGTTCCAGGTGCTCGAGGTGGGCCCCGGCAAGTCGCTGGTGAAAGTCGTGCTGCACGAAGGCCGTAAGCACATCGTGCGCCGCCTGCTGGCCGAGGTGGGCCACCCGGTGACCGCGCTGGTGCGCACGCATATCGGACCGGTCGCGATCGGCGACCAACGGCCGGGCACGTTGCGTGTGCTGGGTCGCGACGAAATCGGGAAGCTCTACGAGGCGGTGTCGTTGTGAACGGTGTGGGAAGTCTGATCGACACGACCGGTGCGCTGACGGGTTCGGCGCCGCTGGTCGTCGCCATGGACGGCCCGTCGG
This sequence comes from Nocardia sp. NPDC020380, assembly GCF_044386975.1. Lineage (NCBI taxonomy): Bacteria > Bacillati > Actinomycetota > Actinomycetes > Mycobacteriales > Nocardiaceae > Nocardia > Nocardia sp. NPDC020380. The sequence continues at coordinate 46,959 of NZ_JBIRVQ010000023.1, forward strand.
GCACCGGCAAGTCGAGCGTGTCGCGCCGGCTGGCCACCCGGCTGGAGGCCCGTTACCTCGATACCGGCGCCATGTACCGGGTCGCGACGCTGCGTGTGCTGCGCAGCGGCGTGGACCTGTCCGATCCCGCGGCCATCGCGGTGACGGTCAAGGAACTGCCGCTGACCATCGGCACCGATCCGAGCCGCGAGGTGATCCTGCTCGACGGTGAGGACGTGTCGAGCGAGATCCGCGGCAATGCGGTGACCAAGGCCGTGTCCGCGGTGTCGGCGGTGCCGGAGGTGCGTGAGCAGCTGGTCGCGTTGCAGCGTGAGATCGCGGTGTCCGCGGGCCGGATCGTGGTCGAGGGCCGCGATATCGGCACTGTGGTGCTGACCGAGGCCGATGTGAAGATCTACTTGACCGCGTCCGCCGAGGCGCGGGCCGCGCGTCGCAACGCACAGAACATTGCGGAAGGTCGCGGCGACGATTTCGAGGCGGTGCTGGCCGATGTGCAGCGCCGCGACAATCTCGATTCCACCCGCGCGGTGTCCCCGCTGCGTCCGGCCGAGGATGCGGTGCTGGTCGACACCAGCGACCTGAACATGGATGAGGTCATCGACGAGCTGTATCGCGTCGTGGCCGAACAGATTTCGGCAGGAGGCGCGCAGTGACGCAGGACACCTTCGCCGGTGATGGCATCTGGTCGGATGAATCCGAGTGGGACATCGCCGAATTCGAGGGCGAGCAGGACGCTGAGCACATTCCCATGCCCACGGTGGCCATCGTGGGCCGCCCGAATGTCGGCAAATCGACTCTGGTGAACCGCATTCTGGGCCGCCGCGAAGCGGTGGTCGAGGACATCCCGGGTGTGACCCGTGACCGCATCTCGTACGAGGCCATGTGGTCGGGCCGCAAGTTCCTGGTGCAGGACACCGGCGGCTGGGAGCCGGACGCCAAGGGCCTGCAGCAGTCGGTGGCCCGGCAGGCCGAGGTCGCCATGCAGACCGCGGACGCCATCGTGGTGGTGGTGGATGCCACGACCGGCGCGACCGCTCCGGACGAGGCGGTGGCAAAGGTGCTGCGCCGCTCCAAGACTCCGGTGATCCTGGTCGCCAACAAGGTCGACTCGGAGAAGCTGGAGGCCGATGCGGCCGCGCTGTGGTCGCTGGGTCTGGGCGAGCCGTTCCTGGTGTCGGCCACGCACGGCCGCGGCACCGGTGATCTGCTGGACGCGATTCTGCAGGCGCTGCCGGAGACGCCGCGTGAGGGCGGTTTCGCCGGTGGCGGCCCGCGCCGGGTGGCGCTGGTGGGTAAGCCGAATGTCGGCAAGTCCTCGCTGCTGAACAAGCTGTCGGGCGAGGAGCGTTCGGTCGTCCACAATGTCGCCGGCACCACCGTCGACCCGGTCGACTCGATCGTCGAATTGGGCGGTAAGCCTTGGCGTTTCGTGGATACCGCGGGTCTGCGCCGCAAGGTCGGCAATGCCTCGGGCCACGAGTACTACGCCTCGCTGCGCACGCATTCGGCCATCGAGGCCGCCGAGGTGGCGGTCATGCTGATCGATGCCTCGCAGCCGGTGACCGAGCAGGATCTGCGCGTGATCAGCATGGTCGAGGAGACCGGCCGCGCCCTCGTGATCGCCTACAACAAGTGGGATCTGGTCGACGAGGACCGGCGCGAAATGCTGGAACGCGAGATCGATCGCGAAATGGTCCAGGTCCGCTGGGCCCAGCGCGTGAACATCTCGGCCCAGACCGGCCGTGCCGTCCAGAAGCTGGTTCCCGCAATGGAAACCGCCCTGGAGTCGTGGGACAAGCGCATCCCCACCGGCCGCCTGAACAACTGGCTCAAAGAGGTCATCGCCGCCACCCCGCCACCCATGCGCGGCGGCCGGCTCCCGCGAGTCCTGTTCGCCACGCAGGCCTCCACCCGCCCGCCGACGTTCGTGCTCTTCACCACGGGCTTCCTCGAGGCCGGCTACCGCCGGTTCATCGAGCGCCGCCTGCGTGAGGAGTTCAACTTCGACGGTTCCCCGGTCCGCGTCAATGTGCGCGTCCGTGAGAAGCGCGAGCGCAAGAAGTGAGCGATCGGCCCGGGTGACACGAAGTCACCCGGGCCGATTCGAATCCACCTCAAGCGATGGCCTCGACCTCGCCGTCATCGAATTGGATTGTCTGCCGGAGTCGTCCGCCGAGCGCTGCGGCATATCGTGCGAGGAGCTCGTAACCGGCGATCTGGCCCTGCTCGATCTGTGAGATCCGCCCCTTCGTGACGCCCATCCGCTCGGCGAGCTGTTGCTGTGTCATCCCCCGTGATCTGCGGATCTCGGCAAGGCGATGCCCGATCATCTCGGCGAGCAGCTCTTCCTTGCCTGCTGCGACGGCATCCTCACCGCCGGCACGATCGACGAGCTCCAGGCGAATGTCGCGCCAGCGCGAGTATCCGCTCATTGCGGACCCTCCATTTCCTCTCGGCGTTCCTTCAGGTAAGTCTCGTACCGATCCTCGGCCAACGGAATAGCTGTCCGGTACCACGTGTGCCATTGTTTGTACTTGTTCCCGCCGACGAGCAGGATGGCCGACCGCATCGGATCGAAAACGAAAAGGATACGGACATTGCCCGGCCGTAGCTCCTTCAGATTCTGCACGGCCGACCCGGTGATGGTGTCGACCAACGGCCGCGCGAGACCCGGACCGAGTTCCGCCAGTAGGTCGATTGCCTGCACAACTCTGCGGAAATCGGATTCCTCCAGCCGCATGATCCATTCACGGACCTCATCGACCACGTAGATGTCCCAATCCTGGTCTGCCACCCGAGGCAGTATAGGTATTACTATACTGCCTCGGGTGCGTTTCCACGCACCGTGCACGGCCGCGAGACTTGGTGGCGAAAAGGAGTAGCAGGGCACACTCGGACGAGTTCCGTACTTGCTCCGGCCTTTTCGTGTTCGCAGTTACGGCGCGATGCCGTCCACCGCGATGGCGTCACCGCAGGCCGGGTTGGGGGTGTCTTCGGTGATGTCGGCGCAGGAGACCGGGGAAGCGGTGGCGGGCCAGGCGGATTCGACTCGGAGGCCGCCGGTCGTGCCGGAGGGCAGACCGCCCGCGGTGGCGGGGGTGGCGCCGAGGACGAAGGCCGCTGCGAGCGCTATGAGAGTGATGGTCAGGGCTATTGCGGTGTATGTGGCGTGCACGCCCGGGGGCGCGGCACTGATCGAATCCCGGAAAGCCACAACGGCCACCTCCTCGCTGCGGCAAAGGGCCCACGCAACCTGCAGCGTGGGCCGACGGAGCAATAGTGATGGGGTTGCCAGGGAGGGGCAAGCTGAAACGGGCTGGTCAACACAATGTTTACGTATGTTTGACGATGAACTGTTCGTAGCCGTCGAGTAGGCGGTCGAGGGCGAAGTCGAAATCGGCGCTGTCCCAGTCCATGTCGTCGTCCTCGAAGGCGCGGGTGAGCATGGCGTGGCTGACGAGCGGGTAACGTGCCGGGTCCAGCACCTTGGCGAGCATGGCGCCGTAGTCGTATTCGTCGGCGCCTTGCAGGGTGCTGTCGCGAATGAACTTGGCGCGGCCGATGACGTAGAGCGAGAGGTTCGTCACCAGCTGGAGTTTGAGCGGTTCCGGCACCGGGACGTCGGCGAGGGCTTCCAGGCCGACCTCCAGCCACGCAATATTGTTCGGCCCGAACGGGGGACCGGCCAGGGGGATGTCGAGCCACCACGGGTGGACGCGGATGTACTCGAATTCGGCGCGGGCCCAGGCGCCGAGCGCGGCCCGCCAGCCGTCGCCGGCGGGAAGTTCGGGCGGGGGACCGACGACGCGATCGAAGAGGACGAGGGCGAGGGTGTCCTTGCTGTCGACGTAGCGGTACAGCGACATGGTGGTGAAGCCGAGTTCCTTGGCGAGCCGGCTCATGGACAGTGCGCCGTAGCCGTCGGCGTCGCAGATGGCGATCGCGGCGTCGACGATCCGATCGAGGCTGAGTCCGCGTTTGGGTCCGCGGCTGCCCGCATCGTCGAGGTCCCAGAGCAACCTCGCTGCCTTGGGCAGGGTGGGCTCGGCGGGCGTGTCCATGTGACCTCCTGTCGTGGGTTGCTGCTGTCATCTTGCGCCATCCCCGAAACTGTGTAGCCTATAAACAGAAAGTGTAAGGCATACACAGTTTCTGATCGGGGTTCCCCATGGCAACATCCAGACCGCAGCCGGCCATCGAAGTGTCCGGCCTGACGAAGAGCTTCGGCGAGCACGCCGTCCTGCGCGGGATAGACGTGAATGTTCCTGCGGGAACGGTGTTTTCACTACTCGGACCGAACGGCGCGGGCAAGACCACCGTCGTGCGCATCCTCACCACACTGAGTTCGCCCGATGGGGGAGAGGTACGCGTCGGCGGCCGCGATCCGGTGCGCGAGGCGGATGCGGTCCGCGCGCTGATCGGCGTCACCGGCCAGTTCGCCGCCGTCGACGAGGTCCTCACCGGCGCCGAGAACCTGCAGCTGGTGGCCCGGCTCCTGCACCTCGGCCGGAAGGAAACCCGCAGGCGCACAACGCATCTGCTGGAGCAGTTCGGCCTCGCCGAGGCGGCGCGCAAACGGGCCGGCTCCTATTCCGGCGGGATGCGCCGCCGCCTGGACATCGCCATGAGCCTGATGGGCGAGCCGCGCATCGTCTTCCTCGACGAGCCGACCACCGGCCTGGACCCGCGCAGCCGCCGCGACCTCTGGTCGGCCATCCGCGGCCTGGTCGCCGACGGCGTGACCATCTTCCTCACCACCCAATACCTGGAGGAGGCCGATCAGCTCGCCGACCGCATCGCGGTGCTGGACGGCGGCCGCATCGTCGCCGAAGGCACCGCCGGTGAGCTCAAGCGCCTGGTGCCGGGCGGGCACATCAGCCTCGGTTTCACCGACGAGCACGGCCTGGCCGCGGCCGCCCGCGCGGTCCCGATGGCCGCGGCCGATCCGGATCAGCTGGTGCTGCAGGTGCCGTCGGACGGCAGCGTCGGCGATCTGCGCAAGCTGCTCGAACACTTCGACGACCACGACATCACCATCGACCAATTGGCCATCCACACACCGGATCTCGACGATGTCTTCTTCGCCCTGACCGGTAGTTCCGCGAAAGGCGCGCAGCTGTGACCACTCTCGTTCGCTCGGCCCAGGATTCGGCCACCATGGTCGGCCGCAATCTGCGCCACACGCTCCGCAGTCCGGACGGCATGATCATGACCGTCGCGGTGCCGGTGACGATTCTGCTCATGTTCGTGTACGTCTTCGGCGGCGCGATGAATGTGGGCGGCGGTTCCTATATCGACTACGTGGTGCCGGGAATCCTGTTGATGTGCGCGGGTTTCGGCTCCGGCGGCACCGCCGTCGCGGTGGCCCTCGATATGCACAGCGGCATCATCGATCGCTTCCGCACGCTGGCGGTCTCGCGTTCGGCGGTGCTCACCGGGCACATTCTGGAGAGCCTGCTGCGGAACTTCCTCACGACCGGTCTGGTGGTGCTGCTGGCGGTGGCGCTGGGCTTCCGGCCCACCGGTGATCCGCTGCGCTGGCTCGGGTTCGTGGGCATGCTGGCGCTTTTCGTGCTCGCGCTCTCGTGGGTGGCGGCCGCGCTCGGCCTGCTCGCGGCGAATCCGGAGGCGGCCAACGGTTTCATGTTCATCTTCATGTTCCTGCCGTATGTGAGCAGCGCTTTCGTTCCGGTGCACACCATGCCGGGCTGGCTGCGCGGCTTCGCCGAGCATCAGCCGATCACCTCGATCAACGAGACGATGCGCGGACTGCTCATGGGCACCCCGGTGGGGGATCAGGCACCGACCGCGATCGCCTGGTGTGCGGGCATCGGCCTGGCCGGATATCTGGCGGCCGGTGTGCTGTTCCGTCGCAAGGGCCGCGACTGACCGAAGCCGACGCGACCGGTCCGTACTATTCGTCTACTGATATATGCGCATCAGGGCATTGAACTCGCGCAGGTGGGCCGCTCGATTCGAATCGGATCGGGCGGCCTAACGAGATCGCAGGATGAAGAACAGCACGACCGCCAGCACGAGCAGCAGGATCGCCGACCCGATCCATACCTCGGTGGAGGTGTAGGCGGGTACCTGGTTACCGACGGATCCTGCGCGGACCGATATCTCGATCGCTTTCACAGGGTCAGGGTAGGCCGTGCGGCCGGCGGGGACGGCGCGGCTCGGTCATCCTTACGGTTTTCGAGCGCCCGCAACGGATTTCGTCGCCGCGCGCGTGTCGACCTGCATGGTTGGAAACGTGCCTGCTCCGGAATGCCTTGTGGGTGTTGGATTCCGCACATTCACCACCAAGCAACTGCTTGTGTTGATAACGTCGGCAGGGCAGGAGGACGGTGACGGGCATCTGTCGCAACGCAGCGACGTCCGCACGCTGTACCGGACCGCGTACGCGCGGCCGTCGGAGCTATCAATGGGGATGTAACCGGGGGCAATTCAATTCGTCTCGACGTCGGCTTCGCGATGTCGGGGGCCGAGGCGTGCCGCCCGTCCACCGGCGACGCGATCGACAGGAAACGACTCATGAGCGAAGAAAAAACGGTAATGGCGAACCCCGACCACCCCCTCATGCCATTGGCCCGGGCGTACACGAACTACTTCACCCCGACCGTCACCGGTCTGGAGAACCTGCCCGCATCCGGGCCCGCGCTGGTCATCGGCAATCACTCGTCCATCTACTGGGCGCCCGAGGTGTGGATCACCTTCATGGCCATGATGGAGCGCCGCCCGGACGAACCGAGCTACGGCGTCGCGCACGAAATCCTTTTGCGTGCACCGGTTCTCGGCGACAGTCTGCGGCAGTTCGGGGTGATCGCGGCGTCGCAGGAGGCCGCCGCGAAGGGCCTCAAGGACGGCGGCGCGGTCATGGTCTACCCGGGTGGGGACTGGGAAGCCTGCCGGCCGTGGACCGAACGCGGGCGGATCGAATTCGCCGGCCGCAAGGGCTTCATCCGGCTGGCGCTGAAACTGGGGGTGCCGGTGATCCCGGCGGTCGCCAACGGCGGGCACGACTCCATCTTCGTGCTCAGTCGCGGCGAGGGCGTGGCCAAACTGCTGCAGCTGGACAAGCTGGTGCGCGCCAAGGTCTTTCCGGTCACCCTGGGCCTGCCCTTCGGGGTCGCGCCGATCCTGCCGCAGGTGCCGCTGCCGGCTTCGGTGCAGGTGAGTTTCCTGCCCGCGCTGGACTGGTCGACCCAGCCCGGCGATCCGGAGGACGCGGAACTGGTCGAGGGCTACTACGACGAGACCGTCGCCACCATGCAGGCCGAACTCGACCGGCTGCGGGCCGAAACGCCGAATCCCGTGGCGGCCGGGCTGAAGAAGCACGCGGAGGGCCTGCCGGGCCCGCTCTCGGCACTGGCCAAACTGCTCTAGGAAACGCGTGCCGAGGGCGTTGGCCAAGCTCCGATAAAGAGGCGGTCGCCGGTGTGCTGCTTTCCTGCTCCGGGCTGCAAATTATGGTTAACTCTTGGCAAAAGCGCGGTGTTCGGACGCTTGGTGATGCGAACCGGGCGTCCGGCATATGCCGGCCGTGCTCTGGCGTTGCCAGATGAATTCCGAGAGGCTGGAAAGCACCATGCGCCTTGTGTATTCGGTGATGCCTGCGCTGGCCGCGGCCGGCGCACTGGCAGCCGTACTGGTCGTACCACCATTGCTGGACGCGGCCGTACCGACCCGCGAGACCGCGGTCGCCGCAGGCACACACGTCACCCTCACCGCCACCGGTGTGGGCGCCATCCACGCGGGCACCAACCCCGACAATGGCGTGCGCTTCGCGGTCCCGGCCGCGATGCAGCAGGTCGCCACCGGCGACCAGTCCACCACAGTGCTGCGCTCCACCTCCGACAACCAGCGCCTGGCCATCCAGGTCGTGGACGGCATCACCGACTTCGACACCGCCGCCCCCCGCCTGCTGCTCCCGCTCCGCGCGGGCGGTGAACAGGTCGACTTCGACGGCGGCGTAGTCAATGCCGGCAACTTCCAGGGCCTCACCTGCGTCCTCCCGGACCTGACCGGCGGCGTCTGCGCGGTGGCCTACAGTGGCGACGTCGCGGTCACCGTCACCGTGGCAGGCACGACACCGGAGGCCGGACGCAACTTGATCAACGCCGTACTGCAATCCGCCCAGGCGGTGCAGGCATGAACGACGCCGGCACGGGCCCGACCCCGGACGGCACCCACCCCCAGCCAACCGGCACCGCCCCGAATCCCCCTGCCACGGACCCGAACCCGGCACAGACGGACTCGCGGCGGGACGGCGCGGACTCGAATCCCCCCGGGGCGAGCACCACGCCCGCAGGCGCCACCGGGTGGCCGAGCGCCGATGGCCGGGCGCCCGGCCGAGCGAACACGCACCCCGCAGGCGCGAATCCGCCTGGTGCGGGCCCCCATCCCGGCGCCGTGGAAGCGCACTCGCCGAGCGCGAGCACGACTCCGCCTGGGGCAGGGATGAATCCGAGCGGCGCCGTGGGCTATCCGGCTCAGGCCGGCGCAACTCCGGGCGGGGGAGGGGCGTATCCGCCCGGTGTGTATCCGGGTACGTATCCGCCTGCGCCGGGGCCCTACTCGGGTGGTCAGGGGATGTATCCGCCGGGCGCCCACATGTATCCGGGCGGTGTTGCGTATCCGCCCCACGGCGGCGCGTATCCGGGTGGTTCAGGCGGGTATCCGGGAGGTGGCGGCTATCCGGCCGGCCCGGGCGCGTATCCGGGTGGGGCGGGGATGTATCCGCCTGGCGGTCACATGTATCCAGGGGGTGTTGCGTATCCGCCTGCTGGTGGGACGTATCCGCCTGCCGCAGGTGCGTATCCGCCTGCCGCGGGTGGGTATCCGTCTGCTGTAGGTGGGTATGGGCCTGCGGCGGTGGTGAATCCGCCTGGTGGGGGAGCGCCTATCCGGCGGGTGCGGGTGAATTGGTTCCAGCCGCGGTCGCTTTTGTTCTGGGTGTATTGCCTGGCGGTGCTGGGTGGGCCGATTCTGTTCGTGCTGCAGGCGTTCGGGCAGGTCTGGTATGCGATGCCGGCGGCGCTGGCGGCGGTTCCGATCACGTTGGTGACGTTGCTGGTGATCTGGCGGATCTTGTTGTGGCTGGATGGGTTCCATGCGCGGGGGTTCATCTTCGCGCCGTTGGTGATGGGGTTCATCTGGGGTGCGACGGTGTGGCCCGGATTGTCGATGTGGGCGAATGATCATGTGACGCGGGTGGTGACGAATCTCGGCGGGGATGCCTTCGCCGTGAACTGGCAGGCGGCGATTTCCGCGCCCATTGACGAGGAGTTGATCAAGGCCATCGGTATCGCGATCGTCGCGGTCCTGTTCCGGCCCTTGCTGACCCGCCCTATGCACGGCCTGCTGCTCGGTGGCTTCGTCGGGCTGGGCGCACAGATTTCCGAGGACTGCCTGTACAGCACGCAGACCGCGCTGCTGTCGCCGCAGCATCCGGCCGCGGACACCATCATCGTGGCGTTGCTGCGCTTGATCACCGCGTTCACGTCGCACTGGGCCATGTCGGCGCTGGCCGGTGTCGGCATCGTGGTGCTGCTGTCGCGCACCGATCGGCCCTGGTCGTGGCGGCTGGGCATGTTCGCCATGTTCTATCTGCTGGCGGTGGCCATGCATGTCATCTTCGACGCCCCGCATCCGCCGGGCCCGGGCCTGCTGGTGATCTTCCTGCCGGTCCTGGTCGACGCGGCGATCTTCACTATCGCCTACCGCTGGGTGCTGGGCACCGAACGCCAATGGTTCCGCGGCGTGATCGCCCTGCCCGCGGCCCGCGCGCTCGGCCCGGAGGCCAACCTCTCGGCCCTGCTCACCGCGGGCGGCCGCCGCAATGCGCGTGCCGCCCTGCGCTATTCACTGCGCATGGACCGCGGTCAGGCCAGACGCTACGAGCGTGACCTGCTGGCTCGCCTGGAGGCCCTGCCCTTCGCGGAACAGTCGCAGGGTTAGACGCCGAGGAAGCGCTCGATGCGGGTTTTCGCTTCGAGCGCTTGGCGTCCGTAGTCCTCGTACAGGTCCGGCGTGATGCGCACGCTGGGCCCGGAGATGCTGAAGCTGGCCGCCGTGCGCCCGCTGCCGCCCGGGCGTAGTGCGACCGCGATGGCCGTGATGCCGTCGTGCAGTTCCTGTTCGGTGATGGCGTAGCCGCGCCCCCGGATTTCCGCGAGCTCCGCGCGCAGTGCGTCCGGATCGGTGATCGTGCGCGGGGTGCGCCGATCGAGGTCGCGGCGCAGGACGTCCTCGATCTCGCTGTCGGGCAGCGAGGCCAGGTACGCCTTGCCGTTGGAGGCGGCATGCAGCGGCAGCCGGGTGCCCAGCGGCAGGAACGCGCGCAATTGGTGTGGGCTGTCGAGCCGTTCGATCAGGACCAGTTCGTCACCGTCGGGCAGGGCCAGGTGAATCGTCTCGCCGGTCTGCGCCTGTAGCTCGCTGAGGATCGGCATGGCGACGGCCCGCAGATCCGCCCCCGAGGCGACCGCGCTGCCGATGCTGAACGCCTTACCGGTGATCACCCACCGGCCCGAGTCGTCGGGCGCGGTCCGCACCCAGCCCGCCGACTCCAAGGTCTTCAGGCAGCGCTGCACGGTGCTTTTCGGGGTATCGAGCCTGCGTGCGAGGTCGCTGAGACCGGCGGGCTGGGCCGCGGCGACCTCTTCGAACACGCGCAGTGCGGTGGTGACGCTGTTCACGCTGATTCCTCTTCTTGACTCGGTGTGAGCCGCCTCATATGGTTCGTGGACCGCATCGTAGCACATCGGTCCACTATATGGACCAAGGGAGATGGTGACCGTGACCGCTTTCAATGAACCCGTCGCACCCGGCGGACACCACGACCCCGCACCCCCGGACCCCGAAACCCCCATGACCCCGGCACAGCGCAACGCCTTCCTGGGTTCGTTCGGCGGCTGGGCCGTCGACGGCTTCACCCTGGCCACCTTCGGCCTGGTCCTCGCCCCGACCCTGACCGACCTGCTGCCCCGCACCGGCGTCGAGCCCACGACCGCGAACGTGGGCTTCTACGGCCAGCTCGGCGGCGCGGTCTTCCTGCTCGGCTGGGGCTGCTCCTTCCTCTGGGGCCCGATCGCCGACCGCTTCGGCCGCAAGCCCGCCATGATCGGCAGCATCCTGCTGTTCTCGCTCTTCACCGCCCTGGCCGGTCTGTCGACGAACGTCTGGCAATGGATGGCGTTCCGATTCCTGTGCGCGGTCGGCATCGGCGGCGAATGGGCCATGGCCGGCACCGTGGTCGCCGAGGCGGTCCCCGAGCGCCTGCGTGTGAAGCTCGGTGGAATCCTGCACTCCGCCAACTACATCGGCCAGCTCGCCACCGCGGTCATCTATCTCGCGTTCGGTCAGCTGCTGGGCTGGCGTGGGCTGTTCCTGCTCGGGCTGGTGCCGGCGCTCATGGTGCTGTTCATCCGCCGCAATACCGAGGAGCCCGCTCGCTGGCAGGCGAAATCGGCTCAGCGTCAACGGCAATCACTGCTCGCGCCGATGCGTGCGATCCTGTCCGGCGAGTACCGGCGTCGCACCATCGGGAACCTGCTGCTGCTGGTGGTCTGCGTGATCGGCCTGTGGGCGACGGCGACCTACGTGCCGACCGCGGTCACCGATATGGCCAAACGTGCGGGCTGGGAGCACTCCTCGATCACCATGCTGGCCGGCGCCTCGGCCGCGCTGTCGGCGATCTTCACCGTCGTCGGCTGCCTGTGCACGCCGCGACTGGTCGACCGGCTCGGCCGGAAGGGCGCGCTGGCACTGCTTTTCGTGCTGATGATGATCGGAATCATCGGCTTGTACGCCATCGCCTATCCGCTGGGCAGTATCACGATGGTCTTCGCGGTCCTGCCGATACTCGGGTTCGGCGGCGCGAATTTCGCGGTCTTCACCATCTGGCTGCCCGAGCAATATCCGACCAGCGTCCGCGCCACGGCTTTTGCTTTCACCACCACGATTTCGCGCTGGTTCGCGGCGGCGGGCACCTTCCTGCTCGGCTTCGCCATCCATGCGGCGGGGTCATTGTCACTACCGCTGGCGGCCACCGCTCTGGCCTTCGTGCTGGGCCTGCTGCTGCTTCCCCTGGTTCCCGAAACCCGCGATTCCGTCCTGCCGGACTGAAGGAGTTCCGCTATGACCGCTCATATCCCGCTGCTGACCGCCTTGTCCGCGCCTGACCGCATCGATCATCCGGCCGTGGTGACGATCGGCGCGGACAGCATCTCCCGCGCCGATCTCTATGACGCCGCAATGGCTTTCGCCGAGCGCGTCACCGGCGCCGGCCGCGTCGCGATCATCACGAACGCCACCGTCGAGACCGTCATCGCGATGGCCGGGTGCCTGCTCGCCGGTGTCACCGTCGTGCCCGTGCCCCCGGATGCGGGCCACGCGGAACGCGAGCACATCCTCACCGATTCGGCCGCCCGATACTGGGTCGGCACCGCGCCGGACGAGCACCCAATGCCCGTCATCCCGGTCGATCGCCGCGCTCGCACCAGTTCCCCCGCACCGGCCGAACCGCCCGAATCCGCTACCGCGCTGATCATGTACACCTCCGGCACCACCGGCGCCCCGAAGGGTGTGCTGCTGTCCCGCAAGGCGATTGCCGCCTGCATCGACGCTTTGGCCGAGGCCTGGGAGTGGAACGCCGGGGACACCCTCGTGCACGGCCTGCCGCTCTTCCATGTGCACGGCCTGGTCCTGGGCGTGCTCGGGGCTTTGCGGCTGGGTTCCCCGCTGATCCACACCGTCCGGCCGAAGCCGGAATCCTATGCCGCAGCGGCCGGTTCACTGTATTTCGGTGTCCCCACCGTCTGGTCGCGCGTCTGCGAGCAGCCCGAGGCGGCGCGCGCCTTGCGCTCGGCCCGCCTGCTCGTCTCCGGCAGCGCGCCCCTGCCGGTCCCGGTCTTCGACCGCCTCACCGCCCTGACCGGCATCCGCCCGATCGAGCGATACGGCATGAGCGAAACCCTCATCACGGTCAGCACCCGCTTCCGCGGTGAGCGGCGTCCGGGCTGGGTGGGCTTGCCGCTGTCGGGAGTCCGCACCAGGGTTCGTGACGAGAACGGCGATGACGTGCCCCGCGACGGTGTCAGCCTGGGCCAGTTGCAGATCAACGGCCCCACCCTGTTCGACGGCTATCTCGGGCTACCGGAGAAGACCGCGGAATCGATGACCGCCGACGGCTGGTTCCGCACCGGCGATATCGTCGCCGTCGAGTCCACCGGTTTCCATCGGATCGCCGGGCGGGAATCGGTCGACATGATCAAATCGGGTGGCTATCGCATCGGCGCGGGCGAGATCGAACATGCCTTGCTCTCGCATCCGGGAGTCGCGGAGGCGGCTGTCGTCGGAATCGCCGATCCCGATCTGGGGCAGCGTATCGTCGCCTATGTGGTCGGCGATATCGATGATCCCGAACAACTCTCGGCCTTCGTGACCGATCATCTCGCCTTTCACAAGCGCCCGCGCCAGATCCACTTCGTAGATGCGTTGCCGCGCAACGCGATGGGCAAGGTGCAGAAGAAGCTGCTGACCGGATAACGCCGACCACTCGGAAGGGGAATTCGCCATGCACGACGATGAGATACGGACCGCGCTGCAACGCCATTGGGCGGCCTCGGCCGCCGACGAATTCGAGACCGAACACGAAATCTACCGAGCCGACGCGGTTCTCGAATACCCGCAGTCGGGCGAACGCCTCCGCGGCCGCAAGAACATTCAGGCCTCGCGCACCGCGCAACCCAACGCGAAACGCTTCACGGTGCGCCGCATCCTCGGCAGTGGCGGTCTGTGGGTGAGCGAACTGGTGCTCACCTACGACGCACAACCGTATTACGTCGTCAGTGTCATGGAATTCGAAGGCGTGGAAGTGGTCCGGGAGACACAGTACTTCGGCGATCCCTTCCCGCCCGGGCCGTCGCGCGCGCAATGGGTCGAACCGATGGGCGACGACTCGGAGGCGGAATCATGACCGCCCGGGTCGCCTTGGTGACCGGTTCCAGCAGCGGCATCGGCGCGGCCACCGCGCGCCTGCTGGCCGAACGCGGCATGCGCGTGGTCGTCAACTACCTGCACAGTGGCGCGGCCGCCGCGGAAGTCGTGGCCGAGATCGAAGCCGCGGGCGGCCAGGCCATGACGGTACAGGCCGACGTGCGCGAGACCGCGCCGGTCGAGGCGCTGCTGGAACAGGTACAGGAGCGATGGGGCGGCATCGACGTCCTCGTGCACAATGCGCTCACCCCGTACGCGGTCAAATCGTTCCAGGACATGACCTGGAAAGAATTGGGCGGCAAGCTCGATGACGAGCTGCGTGCCGCCTTCACGGTCACCAAGGCGGTCCTGCCCGCCATGACCGCACAGGGCTGGGGACGGCTCATCTATATGAGCACCGGACTCAGCCGCCAGCCCCGCGCGGGCATGATCGCTTTGGGTACGTCGAAAGCCGCACTGGCACAGTTCGCCCGCTATTTCGCCCAGGAGTTGGGCCCGCAGGGCATCACGGTCAATATCGTCGAGCCCGGGCCGGTGGAGGACACCCGCATCGCGAGCGGCGTCCTCGATGACGCGAACCGGCAGCGCCAGGTCGCCGCCACGCCCCTCGGCCGGCTGGCGCATACCGGCGATGTGGCGCAGGCGATCGCGTTCTACGCGAGCGAGGACAACTCGTTCATGACCGGCTCCACGGCCGCGGTCAACGGCGGAATGCTCATGTACTGACGGCTTGCCGCCCACGAGGTTAGGAAGAACGTTCATGGACACGATCGATCTCGCCTACGTCGGGCGCGGATTTCACGAGGAACTGGTCGCCTACATCGCCGACCAGCAGGACTACTACGCCGACGAAGGGGCGCGCGTCTCATTGCGCGACGGCACGGCCTGGGACGACGAGCGATTGCGGCACTGCGCCACCATCGGCCTGGGCCGGGCACTGCTGTCCCGGCTGGTCGATGGAACCCCTTGGGTCGCACTCAATGTCAACACCGACCGCCCGTTGTTCTGGTTCCTCGGCCGCGCCGGCCTGACCTCCCTGACCGACTTGGCCGGTCAGCGGCTGGCGGTGCACGCGCCGCACACCGCACCCGGCTGCTTCGCGCGGATCGCATTGCGCCGGGCCGGTCTCGACCCGGACCGCGATATCCACTCGATCGTGCGCGCGCCCGGCGATTACGGCATGGACCTGCGACTGCTCCAGGCCGGTGAGATCGATGCCGCCTTCGTCGGCACCACCATGGCCCCGGAAGCGATTGCCGCCGAGCACGGCTGGCGGGTCCTGGGCTGGGTCGGCGACCTTTTCCGGATCCCCACGGTCGGTGTGGCGGTCGATCCCACCTACATCGACCCGGCCGCTCCCGCGGTGCAAGCCGTCGTCCGAGCCCACCGCCGCGCACTACAGCTGATCCACGACGACCCCGACATCACAGTGCGTTATCTGCGGACGTTCCTCGGGCGGCACACCCCGGACGAGGTCCGAGCCCACTACAAGACCTACATCGCACCGTATTTCACCACCGACGGCCAACCGGATCGCGCGGTGGCCACCGCGGCGATCGAAGCGGTGATCGCTGAACTCGGTGTCCCCGCCGTCCTCCCCGCCGCCGAGTTCTATCAAACCGGCTAATACTCGGCTGTCGACTGTCAGAAGTTCGTGCGCGGCGATAACAGGCCCCGCCAATCTCAAACGCTAGTGTTTACGGACATGGGTGAGGTTGGGACGCCCGGGTCTGCGACGGGGCCGGAGCGCGCGCAAGAACTGCTGGAAAGACGCCAGCAAGCCTTGTGCAAATACTTGGACGCCAGCGCCGATATCGCGTCCACGCGAATCCGCGCCAACCTCACCGGATGGAAGCGCTGGTTCCACCACCTCCCCGGTGCACCGGTCGCCACCGCCCTGAATCGGCGCGATGCGCTGCAACGGGATCTGGCCGTGCACGGCGTCGGCGCCGACGACCACCGCTGGGGTGTCCTGTCCGGTGCCTATGTCCGCAGCCTCGGCACCGCGATATGCCTCGAAGTCACCCTGGCCGAGCTGATCGAACGCTACGAGCCCACCGCCCCGCACTGGGTACGGCAACTGCGCGTGGTCGATGCCGGGGTCGAGCGCGTCCGCCCCCTGGCCGCCACCGGTGATCGGGCCGCGGTCGTCGAACTCACCGAACAGGTCCTCGCGGTCACCCGCACCGCCCCCGATGATGCCGCCCGCCAACAACTTTCGGACCATCTGCCCGGCGTGCTGCGCCCCCTCCCCGCCGATATCGAAGCCCTGCGCCGCAATACCCCCCTGGCCGAGGTCGACTTCGAAATCTACGCCGACACCATCAAACTCGACGGCATCACCGTCAACCCCGAACTGCGCGGCGCCGGCCTGGGCACCGCCACCCTGCAACACCTGTGCCGCGCCGCCGACGCCCAGCACCTCTACATCGTCGGCCAGCTGGTCCCGACCTTCCGCGACGACGACTCCGCGGTCCCCATGCTCGCCGAGTGGTGCCGCAAACACGGTTTCGCCGTCAACGAGCGCCTCGGCGGCCGAATCGCTCGCACCCCCTCCAGCGTGCAGAAGTAGCCGACTCAGATATCGATGCCGTGCTGTAGGGCGGCGACCGCGCCGTCGAGGATGGTGTAGAGGCCGGTGAGGGAGTGGTCGTCGCTTTCCGCCCAGTGGTCGAGTCCGACGCCGAAGGCCGAGAAGCAGGTCGCGGCTGCGAGTTTCGGGGTCAGGTCGGTGTCGGGGAGGCGGGCGCGGCGGGCGAAGTTGCGGGCGAGGGCTTCGCGGCGGCCGACCGCGCCGATGAAGTTCTCGCTGCGCAGTTCGGGATTGGTGATCAGGACGAGCCGGGCGCGGCGGACGGCGTCGGCTTGCTGGTAGCGCTCTTCCAGGTCGTGGGTGTCGACCAGGAAGTCGCGCAGGGCCGCGCGCAGGGCGGTGAAGACGCGTTCGCCGGTGGGGCGCTGGTCGAGGGCGGTGAGCAGGAGTTCCATGACGTCTTCCTCGTGGGCGAAGACCACGGCGGTCTTGGACGGGAAGTGCCGGTGGAAGGTGCGGCGGGAGACCTGTGCGGTGTCGGCGATCTGCTGCACGGTGGTGTGCTCGAAACCTTGGCGGTCGAACAGGCGTAGTGCGGCGTCGATCAATTCCCGGCGTACTCGCGACTTTTCGCGCTCGCGCAATCCGGCGGTCTCGGTCATGCCTCCCCTTCGTAGCTCAGGTCACATGATTTGCTGTCTCAAAGTGACACTTTCCAGGATAGTCTGTTCGAAGTGTCTCAATGTGACACCAATGCGCATACGCTGTACGAGAGGAACCCCGATGACTCGACGCACGGTGATGACCCTGGTCTCGGCCGCACTCCTGGCGACCGGACCGCTGGCCGGAACCGCGCTCGCCGACCCGCCCGCCACGACCGCCGGAGCACCCGGCACGGTGGTGAGCGATGAGGCGCTGCCGCAGAATCTCTGGATCGACGGCACGGGCTCGGCACGCCGGCTCACCTACTGGACCCTCGACGCCTCCGGACAGCCCGCCCTGTCCAGCGGCGCCATCTTCATTCCGGCCGGCACCCCGCCGCCGGGCGGCTGGCCGGTCCTGTCCTGGGAGCACGGCACCGTCGGCATCGGCGACGACTGCGCACCCTCGACCGCGGGCCGCGCCGACCGCGATATGGGCTTCCTCGCCACCTGGATGAAGCAGGGCTACGCCATCGTGGCCACCGACTACATCGGGCTCGGCACCCCCGGCGTGCACGCCTACCTGGACGGCCGCGCCGAAGCGCACGCCGCCATCGACATGGTGCGCGCCGCACGATCCGCCGAGGATTCCCTCGCGGCCAAATGGGTGGCCATCGGCCAGTCCCAGGGCGGCGGCGCAACGGTTTTCACCGCCTCGCTCGCCACCGGCTATGCGCCCGAACTGGATTACCGCGGCGCGGTCGCGACCGGCCCGGCCTCCAATATCGTGGACGCCGCGCAGTTCGTGGGCCCGCAACTGCCGCCCATCCCGTCCTCGCACATCACCGCCTACGCCACCTATGTGATGAACGGCCTGAAGGCCGCGCGCCCCGACTTCGACCTGGACAGCTACCTGACCCCGCTGGGCAAGCAGCTCGTCACCGAGGCGCGCACGCTCTGCTTCACCCCGCTGGCCGAGGCCGCCAACGGAATCACCTTGAACCAGTTGTTCTCCCGCTCACTATCCGAGGGTGACTTCGTGGCCACCGCGCGACCGGTCATGGACGTGCCGCCGACCGGCTACGACCGACCACTGTTCATCGGCCAGGGCACCAACGACACCGATGTGCCCGCCCCGCTCACCGCGAAACTGGTCGCCGACCTGGTGGCCAATGGCAATCACCCCGAGGTACACGTCTACCCGGGCAAGGACCACAGCGGCGCCATGCTGGCCTCGCTCGCGGACAGTGTGCCGTTCGTGGCGCGTCTCTTCGCCTGACCGGGATCCGGCCCGCCCAGCGCTTGCCGCGCGGGCCGTCGCGGAACGTGGCCCGCCTGTTCGCGTAGTCACGGTCGCGCGCCGGGTGGTTCGGCGGGCAGCGCCGTCCGGGCGATCTCCGCGAAGGCACGCACCTTCGCGGAACGGCAGTCCTTGTGCCACAACAACATCGCTTCTGCGGGCGGCATGCCGCACAGCGGGATGTAGATCACCCGCGGGTGCGCGAAGTGTGCCGCCATCGCGGTCGACGTCAGGTAGGCCGTCCCGCCCTGCGCCACGGTGCTGAGCATCTCGGATTCGGTGCGGACGTCGGTCGCGAACCGTAGCACCGGAACATCGACGAGATCCGCCGTGGTCAGCTCGGACCGTGCCGCCAGCGGATGATCGCGGGCAATGGCGGCCACCCGCCGGTACCGGCCCACGATCGGGCCCGCGACGAGATCATCGGGCAGTTCCGGATCGTCCGGCAGCACCGGCCGCTGCGACACCTGCATATCCAATTCGCCCCGCCGCAGCGCCCCGAACAGGTCGGTCCACGGCAACTGCACCATGGTCACCGCGAATTCGGTTCGCCTGCTGCGTGATTCACCGATGGCCGCATCCAAGGAGCTGGCGAACGGCCCCCGGAATCCGATCCGCAGCCCCTGCGCGGTGGCCCGCGCGCTGACCACCGCCCGGTCGATGCGCTGCACCGCGGGCGTGATGTCGCGCAGCAGCTCGTCCCCGAGCGGGGTGAGCCGTACGCGACGGCTGGTGCGCCGGAACAGTTCTCCGCCGATATGCCGTTCCATCTCCCGGATCAGCTGACTGACCCGCGGCTGCGACAGCGACAGCCGCTCGGCGGTCCGGCCGAAGTGCAATTCCTCCGAGAGCGTCAGGAAGACGCGCAAGGCGCCGAAATCGATCGGCGCGTCCTGCCGCACTCCTGCCGCGTCCTCGCTCGAACAGATCGGGTACACAACGGTTTTCAGTGGTAGGCCGGGGTCGGTGGAATGGGCCGGCTCGCATGCACGGCGGCGACCACGGCCTCCGCCTCGGCACGCCGGTACTCCTCGCCGTAGACCGCACCGGCACGCCGCGGCGACTCCATGACCGCGCAGTCGGCGAGCCCGCCCAGGTCGATGGGCTCGTAGCCGAGGCTGCTCACGAAGGCCGCCACCACCGCCTTGGCCGCGGCATCGTCACCGCTGATCCACTGCACCACACGCTGTTCCGGCGGCCGCGTCACGACCTGGGCCTGGAAGCCGGCGGTCAGCGTATTGAACGATTTGGTGTAGCGGGCCCCCGGCATGCGCGCGGCATTGAACGCCGCCGCGGTCTGCCCGGCAACCGGTCCCGGCCCGCCGCCGTACCGGTTCGTGGTGTCGACGACCAGATGACCGTCGAGCGGTCCGGCCTGCTCGAGGGCATTGCCGATGGTGTTCCACGGCACGGACAGCACGGTCAGCTCCGCTTGCGTCACCGCATCCCGCGCGGTCCCGGCCGCGGCCTGGTCCCCGAGCTCGGCAGCGAACGCGCGCAAGGTTTCCGGATTCCGGGAGAAGCTCACGATCACCTCGTGTCCGGCGCGCACCGCCTGGTGTGCCACATTGCCGCCGATGTGCCCGGCGCCGATGATGCCGATTTTCATGCTCGTCCTCCTTGTTCGCGTCTCACTGGTAGGCGTAGTGCGGGCGGAGTCCGCTGTCGGCGTAATCGGCGGGCAGCGGTGCGGGCGCACCGATCTTCCGACGCGCCGCTGTTGCCTCGCGCAGGCTCTTGATGTGGGTCTTTCCTTCTGTCACCACTCAAGACTCGCGGATCGGAGGCGGGTGTGGGGAGGCCTGTTCGCGTCACGCAGGGGACGGAACATGTCATTGTGCGTCTCTACGATGGAACGGTGACCGAGCTCGATCCCGCTTACAGCGCCGTACTGGCGCGCTGCGTGATCCACACCGCGGGGGAGGGCGTGGACGTCCGGCAGCTGCTACGCGATGCCTCCGCACCGGAAGCCCTGCTCAGCAGCGAGCACGGGATGGTGACCACGCCTACCTACCTGCGGCTGTGGGAGCGCGCCGAATTCGCGCAGGACGCACCGGAGGTGGGGTTGCGGATCGCCGAGACCTACCGCATCGGCAGGTTCGGGATCTTCGACTACCTGTTCACCACCGCGGCCACGGTTGCGGATGGTCTGGCGGCGGTGCGCAACAGCGGTTCCACCATGGCCACCAACCACCGGTATCGCCCCGGCGCCGATACGCGCGAGGACGAGCGCACCACCGTGCTGGACATGGCCGAGTCCGAGGGCCGCGGCGCGGATCTCACCGTGCAGGCCGCCTACGCCAGCACTGTGGCGCGTATTCGCCACGCCACCGGGCAGCCGGTCACGCCCATCCGGATCACGTTGCGACAGGGGCCGCCCCGGCGGACCGGCGCCTTCCACGACGCGTTCGGCACCGACCGCATCGAGTTCCGCGCCCCCGCCAACAGTCTCACCCTGCGGGCGGCCGATCTGGCGCTCCCACTGCGCACCGCGGATCCGGTGCTCGCGGATATCGTTCGCGCGCACGCGGATTCGCTGCCCACACCCTTCCTGGATCGCCCGCGCTGGGCGGAGCAGGTGCACACGGCACTCCTGGAAGTCCTCACCACCGGTGAGGCGTCCCTGGCCACGGTGGCCCGCCGCCTGACCGTCAGTCCCCGCACCCTGCAACGTCGCCTGGCCGAATCCGGCACCACCTGGCGCCAGGAACTCGACCTCGCCCGCCGCACCCTGGCCGACCGCACCCCGGCCGCCACGAAATCCGCACTGGCACACCGCCTCGGCTACTCCGACGCCCGCGCGCTACGTCGCGCCGCCCGCCGCTGGAACGCCACGGATACCGACTCGCTCGCCTCCTGATCCACGGCATCGATGGCGATGCGCCCGCACTATTGGGGGCCCGAGGTTTTTGCCCGAGACGGGAATAGCGGCAGCACGGGGCGGTTGGTACCAGCTGCCGAGTGTGAGGAGCAGATGTGGTGAACGGGTTTTCGGTCGAGCGGCTGAAGCGATTGAGCGGACGGCTGGAACAGGTCGTCGAGCGTGACGAGGTGGCCGGGGCAGTAGCGGCGATCTACCGGCACGGTGAGCTCGTACAGCTCGATACCGTGGGATGGCGCGACCGCGAGGCACGGCTGCCGATCGAGCAGGACAGCATCTTCCGGATCGCCTCCATGACCAAGCCCATCACCGCGGTCGCGGCACTCACGCTGGTCGAGGAGGGCGCGCTGCGGCTCTTCGATCCGGTGGACGAATGGCTGCCCGAACTGGCCGACCGCAAGGTCCTGCGCGACCCGCTCGCCACACCCGACGACGTGGTCCCCGCCGCACGCGCCATCACCCTCGAGGATCTGCTCACCTACCGGCTGGGCCTGGGCTGGGGCCGTTCCAGCCTGGCGCCGCAACTGTTCTCGCTGACCGCCGGCCCGATCGCGTCCGCGCTGGCGGTGCCGAACGCGGAACAGCTCGGGCCCGACGACTGGATGCGGCGCATCGGCGAACTACCGCTGATCGCGCAGCCCGGCGCACTGTGGCGCTACCACACCGCCTCCGACATTCTCGGCGTGCTGATCAGCCGCGTCACCGGGCAGCCGCTGGGTACCGCACTGCGCGAACGGGTGCTGGAACCGCTCGGCATGAAGGACACCGGATTCGTTGTGCCCGAGGCGGATCGGGATCGGCTCACCGTGCTGTACGGCCCCGCACCCGAATACGCCGTGATCGACCATCCGAGCAGCACCCGGTGGGCCGAGGAGCCGCTGTTCGCCTCCGGCGGCGCGGGATTGGTGTCCACCGTCGCGGACTACTCGCGCTTCGCCCGCATGCTCGCGAATCAGGGAACCCTGGACGGGGTGCGCATTCTGTCGCGTCCCACCGTGCAGGCCCTGTCGACGGATTACCTGACGCCCGAACAGCACGTCACCCCGTTCAATCCGCCACTGGGCCAGACGATCTGGGATGACGCCGGTTTCGGTTACGGCGTGCAGGTTCGTACCCGCCGCACCGGGATCGGCCCGGGCGCCGGCACCCTGTCCTGGCCCGGTGGCCTGGGCACGTCCTGGTTCGCCGATCCGCAGGAGGATCTGGTGGGCCTGCTGTTCGTGCAATCGCAGAACATCATCATCGCCGCCGAATGGCAGCACCCCCTCGGCGACGACTTCCTCACCCTCACCTACCAGGCCATCGACGACTAGTACACCGTGCCCATGGCCGCTCGCACCTCGTCGAGGGTGGTCTCGGCGATCTCGTTGGCTCGCCGATTCCCCTCGCGCAGCACCGATTTCACGATATCGGGATTCGCGGCCAGCTCGGTCCGCCGCGCGCGGTGCGGGGCGAAGAACTCGTTGACCGCATCGGTGGCGAGCTTCTTCAGTCCCGCGCCGCCACCGTCGCCGATCTGCTCGGCCAGCGTGGTCTCGTCGGTACCCAGGCACAGCGCCGCGGTGGTGAGCAGCGCCGAAACACCCGGGCGCGCATCGGGATCGAAGGTGATGCGCCGTTCGGAGTCGGTGGCCGTGCGCTTGATGAGCGCGGCGGTCTCGTCGGCGGTCATGCGCAGCTGGATGGCATTGCCGTAGCTCTTGGACATCTTGCGCCCGTCCAGCCCGGGCACGTGCGGTGTCGCCGTCAGCAGGGCCTGCGGTTCCGGGAAGACCGGCGCGTAGAGCTCGTTGAACCGGCGCGCGATGACCCGGGTCTGCTCCAGGTGCGGCAGCTGATCCTTGCCCACCGGCACCAGATTGCCCTTGCAGAACAGGATGTCGGCGGCCTGATGCACCGGGTAGGTGAGCAGCAGCCCGCTCAATGCCCGCCCGGAGGCCGCTTCCTCGGTCTTGACGGTCGGATTGCGGTGCAGTTCGGCCTCGGTCACCAGGCTCAGGAACGGCAGCATGAGCTGGTTCAGCGCGGGCACCGCGGAGTGGGTGAAGATGGTCGCGCGGCTCGGATCTATGCCCGCGGCAAGGTAATCCAGCACGGCGCTGTACACGTTCTCGCGGACCGGCCCGATGCCGTCGCGGTCGGTGATGACCTGGTAGTCGGCGAGGATGACGAACAGGTCCACGCCGAGGCGCTGCAGTCGCACCCGCTCGCTGATGGTGCCGAAGTAGTGGCCCAGATGCAGTGCGCCGGTGGGTCGTTCACCGGTGAGGACACGGAATTTCTCGGGATGTGCGGTGATGGCGGCATGCAGTTCATCGCTGCGCTCGCGGGTGGCTGAGAAGGAATCCATCGGAACAGCTCCTGATCTTGGACGAGGAGGGCTGTACGAAAACCGTTACCGCTCGGGGTGATTTCACGGGCCGCGTACAGCCCGTGAACATGGGTCAGACGGGCCGCTGCTGCAGCCGCCACCATGTCCGGGGAAGGGAAGTCACCCGCCCACGGTAGCAGCGGCCGCGGGCGAGATGTCAACCCGATAGGTCGTGTCTCACGGGTGCGCGGACACGACGCGTGGCATGGGTGCGACAGTCCCCGGGCAGGGCGCCGGGCACAGCGCCCCGGCCAGTGCGGTGTGCGGCGTGCGATGCCGCAGCGAGCCGAGCATGGCGACGGTCTCGAGCACGATCACGATCGCCCCGTACACGTACGTGGTGGCGGCCAGCCCGAACCGGCTCACGCTGAGTCCGGCGAGCACCGCCGGAATGCTCAAGGCCAGATACGACACCACATAGATGGCCGTCACCACTTCGGCGCGGGCCGCGGCGGGGGAGAGGCCGGTGAGCATGCGCAGCGCGCCCGAGAAGGACGGCCCGAAGCCGATCCCCGCCACGATGCTGGCGGCGAAGAACAGCCACACCGAATGCGTCGCCGCGCCCACCAGCGCCAGCGCCACCCCGGTGATGAGCAGTACCGGCCCGCGTTGCAGGGCTTGATCGATGGTCCAGTCGCGGGCCAGTACGGCCGTGATCGCCGAGGTGCCTTGCAGCGCAACCACCACCAGCCCGCCCGCGAGCGCGCTGGTCTGATGGAACTGCACATGCATGAGCGCCCCGCCGAGCGCCAAATACAGCCCGCCCAGCGCCCAGGTGGCGCAGATGGACGGCAACAGGGTCAGGAAGGCGGCCCGGACCGGTTGCGGCACCGACACTTTCGGCTTCAGCGATTCGAGTGCGCGCCCGTCCGGCGCCACGGTCTCCGGGATCACCAGCACGCCGATGACGATGATGATGAACGCCGCGGCCAGCAGCCAGTACACCAGCCGGGTCGGCGCGGGCGCGTAGGACACCAGCAGTCCGGAACTGATGGCGCCCACCGCCAGGCCCCCGCCGGCCGCGACATTCGTCATGAGCGCGCCGAGCCGGGATTCGGCCGGTTGTAGATCGATGAGGGTCGCGCTGATCGCGCCCGTCGCCAATCCGGTGGCGATGCCCTGCACGATGCGCGCGGTGAAAAGCCAAGCCACCGATTGCGCTTCGGCGAAGGCCAGGGTGCCCAGCAGTTCGACCAGCACCGCGGCCAGCAGCACCGGCCGGCGTCCGATGTGATCGGACAGCGAGCCCGCGAACAGCAGCGTCACCAGCAACGCGATCGCGTTGGCGGCATAGACCCCGGTCGACACCAGCGAGGAGTAGTGCCACATCTGCTGATACACCGGGTACATCGGCGAGGGGGCCGCGGACGCGAACAGCAACAGGCCCAGCGCGATCGACAGTAGCCAGAAGGCCGAGCTGTTCGACATGCGGTAGCGCGCCGGGGTTTCGACGCTCAGGGCGTCGGACGGTAGGTCCTGCATTATTCCTCGAACAGGTCTTCGGTATGTGCCTGTACGAGTGTGACCTAATCGGGCCGAGGCTGCTGGGGATCGGCGCCGGGGTGGTCCCGCGCCTGGGTGAAGGGCGCGGGACCACTGTGGCTGTCGGTACACGATCCGACCCGTCTTACGTTACACCAAATCTTTTTGTTCGGGTTGCCTAACTCAGTCGGCGCGCCGGGTCCCGACACGGCCCGGAATGTGGGATTTGCGTCACATGCATCGCAGGTCCCGGCCCGGTTTCGGGTGGCCCGTACGAGCCTGACCGGCACCCGATGTAGCGGCATTGTGCGTGCTGAAGTCGGTGTGGCCGCGGTGTTTTCGTGGTCGCGGATCGGTGCGCTTGACATTGCCCGGGGTGGGGCAGAACCTGATAGTTAGCGTAGCTAAATTGCGATGGGAGTCTCGTGACGTGCGAGCGCTACGGGCGGACGATGGTGTCAAACAAGGGAGGCTGATCATGGTGGATGACGTCCGGGGGCAGGTACGCGAGGAACGCATCGCGGCGTTGAGCGCGGATCCGCAGATCCGGGCGGCCATGCCGCTCGAAGAGATCGCGACGGCGGCCCGGCAGCCCGGACTGGGACTGGCCGAAATCGTCGAGACCGTCATGCTGGGCTACGCCGACCGGCCCGCCATCGGCCAACGCGCCACCGAACTCGTCGCCGACGAGACCGGCCGCCGCCACCGCCGGCTGCTACCCGAATACGAAACCGTCAGCTACGGCGAACTGTGGCAGCGCGCGGGCGCGCTCGCCGCGGCCTGGCATCACGACACGCACAACCCCGCCCAGGCCGGCGACTTCGTCTGCACGCTCGGATTCACCAGCTGCGATTTCACCGTCGCCGATCTGGCGGGCGTGCGGCTCGGCGCGGTGAACGTGCCCCTGCAATCGAGTGCCTCGGCGGCACAATGGAGTTCGATCCTCGGCGAGACGGGCGCGACGGTGCTCGCGGTCAGCCTCGAGTTGCTCGGTGCCGCGGTCGACGCGGTGCTCGCCTCGGCAACGCTGCGGACCGTCGTGGTGATCGACTACGAACCCGCCGACGACGATCAGCGCGAAGCCTTCGAGACGGCGAAACACGAACTGGCACAGTCCGGTAGCACCGTCACCATCGATGCATTGCAGGATGTGCTCGAGCGCGGCGCCGCACTGCCGCCCGCCCCGTCGCGCGGGCCCGGCAGCACCGAAGAGCTGGCACTGCTCATCTACACCTCCGGCAGCACCGGCACCCCCAAGGGCGCCATGTACCCCGAGCGGCTGGTGGCTGCGAAGTGGCTGGGGCCCACCGTGATTCCCGCACCGGTGATCAACTTCAGCTACATGCCCATGAGCCACGTCGCGGGCCGCATGGTGCTCGCCGGCACCTTCGCGCGCGGCGGCACCGCGTACTTCGCTGCCGCGAGCGATATGTCGACCCTGTTCGAGGATGTCGCGCTCATCCGGCCCACGGAGCTGTTCTTCGTGCCGCGCGTGTGCGACATGGTGTTCCAGCGCTACCAGGGCGAACTCGAACAGCGCCTCGCCGCGGGCGTACCCCGCGACGTGGCCGATACCGAGGTGAAAACCTCACTGCGCGAGGACTTCCTCGGCGGGCGCCTGGTGCGCGCCATGGTCGGCAGCGCGCCCATCTCCGCGGAGATGAAGACCTTCATGGAATCGATCCTCGACGAACCGCTGCACGACGGCTACGGCTCCACCGAGGCCGGTGGCGGCATCCTGATGGACAATCACATCCGGCGCCCACCGGTCCTCGACTACAAGCTCGTCGACGTCCCCGAACTCGGCTACTACGGCACCGATCAGCCGCATCCGCGCGGGGAACTGCTCATCAAGTCGACGCTCATGATCCCGGGCTACTACCGGCGGCCCGAGGTCACCGCCGAGATCTTCGACCCGGACGGCTTCTACCGCACCGGCGATATCGTGGCCGAGCTCGAACCGGACCACCTCGTCTACGTCGACCGCCGCAACAATGTGCTGAAGCTGTCGCAGGGCGAGTTCGTGGCCATCGCCAAACTCGAGGCCATGTACGCCACCAGCCCGCTGGTCGGGCAGATCTTCGTACACGGGTCCAGTGAACGCGCCTACCTGCTGGCGGTCATCGTGCCCACCGCCGAGGCCCGCGCGCTGGATCCGGCGGAACTGACTGCGGCGCTCAATGATTCGCTGCAGCGTGTCGCCAAGGACAACCAGCTCGAATCCTATGAGCTGCCGCGCGCGTTCCTGATCGAACCCGAGCCGTTCACCATCGACAACGGGCTGCTGTCCGGTATCGGAAAACTGTTGCGGCCCAAGCTGCGTGAACACTACGGTGAGCGGCTCGAACGGCTGTATGCCGAACTCGCCGAGCAGCAGGACAGTGAACTGCGGGCGCTGCGCCACGAGTCGGCCGAGCTGCCGGTGTCCGACGTGGTCATCCGGGCGGCGCAGGCGATATTGGGTTGTGCGGCAACGGATCTGCGACTGGACGCGCACTTCACCGACCTGGGCGGTGATTCGCTCTCGGCGCTGTCCTACTCGACGTTGCTGCGTGAGCTCATCGGCGTGGAGGTGCCGGTCGGTGTGATCGTCAGCGCCGCCAAAACCCTGGGTGGACTCGCGAAATACATCGAGGCGGAACGGGATTCGGACGGCAAGCGCCCTACCGTCACCTCGGTACACGGCAGCGGCGCCGAGATCCGCGCGGCCGACCTGACCCTCGGCAAGTTCATCGACGCCGCCACCCTGGCCGCGGCCCCCGCGCTGCCGCTCGCCCCGCAACCGCCGCGCACGGTCCTGCTGACCGGCGCCAACGGCTACCTCGGCCGCTTCCTGTGCCTGGAATGGCTGGAACGACTGGAGGAATCCGACGGCACCCTGATCTGCATCATCCGCGGCTCGAACGCCGAAGCCGCCCGCAAGCGCCTCGACGAGGTCTTCGACAGCGGCGACCCGGAACTGCTGCGCCACTACCGCGAACTCGCCGACCGGCGGCTACAGGTGCTGCCCGGCGACATCGGCGAACCCAATCTCGGCCTCACACCCCAGGATTGGCAGCAGCTGGCCGACACCGTGGACCTGATCGTGCACCCGGCCGCGCTGGTCAACCACGTGCTGCCCTACGACCAGCTCTTCGGCCCGAACGTGGTGGGCACCGCCGAGGTGATCCGCCTGGCCCTCACCACCCGCCGCAAGCCCGTCACCTACCTGTCCACGGTCGCGGTAGCCTCGCAGATCGACCCCGCCGTCTTCGACGAGGACGGCGATATCCGCGAGATCAGCGCCGTCCGCAGCCTCGACGACGGGTACGCCAACGGCTACGGCAACAGCAAATGGGCAGGCGAGGTCCTGCTCCGCGAAGCCCACGACCTGTGCGGCCTCCCCGTCGCGGTCTTCCGCTCCGACATGATCCTCGCGCACAGCCGCTACGCCGGCCAGTTCAACCTGCCCGACATGTTCACCCGCCTGCTGCTCAGCGTCCTGGCCACCGGCGTCGCACCGAAGTCCTTCTACCGCACCGACTCCGCCGGCAACCGCCGCCGCGCCCACTACGACGGCCTCCCCGCCGACTTCACCGCCACCGCAATCACCGTCCTCGGCACCCGCGTCACCGACGGCTACGAAACCTTCGACGTCCTCAACCCGCACGACGACGGCATCTCCCTGGACGAGTTCGTCGACTGGCTCATCGAGGCGGGCCACCCCATCGAGCGGCTGGACGACTACGCGGAATGGCTGAGCCGCTTCGAAACCGCGTTGCGTGCCCTGCCCGAACAGCAACGTCAGCACTCGGTCCTGCCCCTGCTGCACGCTTACCGTTATCCGTCCCAACCCGTGGCCGGCGCGGCCCTGCCCGCCAAGAAGTTCCACAACGCGGTCCAGGAGGCCGAGCTCGGCCCGGACGCCGACATCCCGCACCTGACAAGAGAACTCATCACCAAGTACGTCAGCGACCTGAAATTGCGCGGCCTCCTGTAATCCTCCGGCGCCCGCGAGAAGGCCCGGGCGGAGCCGGTCGAAGCACCTTGTAAGGCGTTTGAAACCGGCTCCGCTCACCATGAACCCCGTGCTCACACGAGTAGGGGGAACTACATGAAAATCGGAACCACAGCGCGGGTGCTGGTCGCGGGGGCGGCCGTGCTCGCGGCGTTCGGGGTCAGCGGCACCGCCCAGGCCGACGCGCCCGGGCAGCTGCTGCAATTCCGCTCGCCATCGGGCAATATCGCGTGTGAATTCACCACCGCGATCGGCGGCAAGCCCGGCATCGTCTGCAATATCGCCGACTACACCTACACCCCGCCGCAGCGCCCGGATTGGTGCAAGGACGGAAACTGGGGGAGTTCGTTCTTCCTGGCCGAGGGCGGCACTCCGGCCTTCGGCTGCCAGGGGCAAGGGTTCAGTTCCGACGGTCTGCCCATTCTGTATTTCAGCCACTCGACCACCTCGGGCAATATCACCTGCCTGAGCGAGGCCGAGGGCATCACCTGCACGGATACCTCGACCGGCCACTATTTCCGGGTCGCTCGCGAATCCTACGAACTACATTGATCACGGTGCCGGACGCGAAGGAAACGATCATGCCCGATATGCAACTGTCGGCCGAGGAAATCGCCGTGCACACCGTGCGGATGATCGCCGACGGCGACTACACCGATTTCGCGAAGTACATCCATCCGCAAGCGACCAACCGCGAAGCCGTGGCCGAACCACCGGCCTCCCGCGGCACCGGTCCCGCCGCGTTTCTCTCCACCGCGGAATGGCTGCGCTCGGCATATTCCGACATGCACTGGGAGGTCCACGATCTGGTGTCCGACGGTGACATCGTGGTGCTGCACACCATCATGTCCGGCCGCCAGACCGGCCCGTTCGTGGTCTACGACGCCGACGGCAAGGTCGAACAGGTCTTCCCGGCCACCGGCAAGACCTTCGCGGTCACCCAGACCCACTGGTGCCGCTTCGCCGACGGCCGCCTGATCGAGCACTGGGCCAACCGCGACGACCTCGGCCAGGCCCGCCAGCTCGGCTGGGCCCCACCGAGCCCGATCTACCTGTTCCGCATGCAAATGGCGACGCGCCGGGCCCGGCGCGCGAACCGCTGAAAACCGTTGCCGCCCTGCGGGTGTCAGCCGCCGAGTGCGCCGAGATAGGTGCGCTCGGCGGCTGTCAGTGAACGGGGTGCGTTGTCCGCCATGGCAACCAGTGTCGACGTGGCCGACAGATAGACGTGCTCGCCATCGCGCACCTCGTGCGCCAGCGTGAACGACGTATCGCCGATCCGCTCCACCACGCTGGTCACCGTCACCGGATCCGGCCCGAAGGTGAGCGGCATCCGGTACGTCAGCCGATGCCCCGCCACCACCAGATGCCACGGCTCATGCCCCGCCAGCAGATCCGCCCGCGCCTCGTCGAGGTACTGCGCGAACACCACATTGTTGAGATGCCCGAGCGCATCCATATCGGCGCGCCGCAATTGGATGTCGTAACTGTGCATCAGTACCGCATCTCCTCGAGCATCGCCCGCTCACGCTCGTTCAACTTTCGCGACCGCTGCGCCGCCGGATCGAACGCCACCATCGTGCACTCGGCCCGCGTGTACACGGCGTCCTCGTCGAGCACCTCGTGCGCCAAGCTGTACGACGAGGTCCCGACCTTCGTCACCCAGGTCTCCACCCGCACCGGCCGCGCCGCCCGATACCGCAACGGCGCCAGATAGTCGATATCCATCTGCGCCACCACACCCGACCCGAAGAACTCCCTGGTCCGGAACAGATCGATACGCGTCTCCTCCAGATACCTCAGATGAACCGAATTGTGCACATGCCCATCGGCATCCATATCGGACCACCGCAACGGGCACAAATAGACATGACGAGACACACCGCATTCCTATCAAGCCGTGCGCAGGCAACCTCGCGGCGACCCCCGCACAGCGCCTAGTTCGCCGCGGGCGCCGACGTCACCGGCGCGACCGAAGTGACCACCGGCGCCGCCGAAGTCGTCACCGGCGCCGCGACAGTGGTCGTCGGCACCGCGGAAGCCGCGACCGACGTCGTGACCGGAGCATCCGTCGTGGTCGCCGTCGGACTCACCGTCACCGTGGTGTCGGGCGCCGAGCTCGTGACCACCGGGCCCGGATCAGGATTGTCCGTCCCCGGCGGATTCCCCGGCTGCCCACCCGGATCCGCAATCGGCCCCGGATTCGCCGGATTCACCACCGGTCCACCGGGATTCGCTCCCGGCCCACCCGCCGTTCCACCAGGATTCCCCGCCGGCCCCGGCGAATTGGTCGTCGTTGCGGCCACCGTCGACGCCACCACCGAACTACTCGGCGTCCCCTTGATCGTGGTGGTAGCCGGCGACCCCGACCCCGACGAGCACCCCGTCACCAGCCCGATCACCGGCGTCATCACCAGCACCGCCACCCCGGCAAGGGCTCGTCGCCGCACACGAATCTCCCACATAAGGGGCACTCCTCCTCAATTTCCCCAACCCCGAAGCTCGAACCGCCGCCGACCGTAACCCGCCTTGACCACTCCGGAAATGCCACAACTTCTGAGGTCTCGACGCCCGCCCAGCAAATCCCGTTCGTCCCCTAGCCCCCGAATCGTCTTCTCCACCAAAGACGCCCGATGGCCGCAGGCCGAGCCCCCGTAGTCATCCCGTAAGTATTTCCCGCCTCCAAGCATGGAATCCGTCCTGCTAGCGGGTGGCCGGGACTACTATCCCCGCATGACGGTCGGCACGGACCTACCAAAACCCGAAACGCTGTTCGACCTCGACGTCTGGCTGCACAGGTGGCCGGCGAGCGTCTACGCCACCGAACTCCACTACGGAGTCCTCGTCTTCACGGGTCGCGACCAGTTCGACGACCGAGACGTAGCCATCGCCCAACGCACCTACCCCGGACGCCGCATCCTCCTCAACGACACCGGCAAACTGGAAGTCCACCCCGCCGGCGAAACCCCACCCCTCTCCATCTTCAACCCCACCCACCCCCTCCGCCCCCACTGACCCACCCACCCCACAAGCCCCCCTACCAGCCGATTTGGAGACTGAGGGGGGTACTGGGGTAATCTCGTCGAGCACGAGCGAGAGCAACTGCAACGGGCTGTGGCGCAGCTTGGTAGCGCACTTGACTGGGGGTCAAGTGGTCGCAGGTTCAAATCCTGTCAGCCCGACCAGGTCAGAGGCGGTTTCCGCCTCTGACCGGTCTTATTTTGTGGACCAGTTGTGGACCACAGCACCATCCGCAGGACCTACGGGACTGTCGGGCACAGATGTATTCAACAGGTTCGTCGCATCCATCGGCAACAGGAACTTCGGTGTGCAGTGCGCCGTTTTTCAGCCTGTTTGGGCATATCCCATATGGTGGTTGCCGGATTGGCCGGTCCCCGATGACGGGACCAAGTTTGTGCCCGATAACCGGACCGGAGACTATGCCAAGGTCCGGTAGGGCTCAACCGGGCAGGGTCCCCGGGGTTTCGGTGTGCCTCATATTCCGTTTCTCCGGGGTCCACCTTCACTCGTGCGCTCTGCACCGGCGGCGGGATCCATGGCCCCGTCGCGCCGGAGGGCTGGGAATCGGGCTGGGAATCGCAGCGTCGGACGGCTCTGTCGGCAACTCCTGAACACCGGCTCCGGCACACACTTGGTGATCCGCCGGTTGTTCTGTGACAAATTCGACTGCGGCAAAAGGACTTTCGCCGAGCGGGTGCCTGGACTGGCTGCCGCTACGGGCGGCGAACACTACTGCTGTAGCAAGTATTGTGTGCGGTTGGGCTTGCGTTGGGCGGACGCGCCAGTGCCCGGTTGACCGGACATCTGGCGGCGAGGTGAGTCGGTCGCCGCCTGATCGACGTGCTCACCGATCGCAGCGCCGACGGGCTGGCCGCCTGGTTACACCATCTGACCGTCGCAGCAACAGATCCGGAAGGCGCACCGCAACGATCGGACATTGCCGAGCTCGCGGCAGGCATGCCCCGCGGCCCGGTCGATCCGCCGCTGCGCCAAGACCGGGTCGCCGTCCGAACCCGGACATGTTTTGCCCAGGTCCAGGCGTTGCTCGCTGAAGGCAAGAGCATTCGCAACATCGGTACTCAACTCGGATTGGCACACGGCACGACCCGCCGATTCGCACGCGACCGCCCACATCCCGACACCGCCATCCAAGCCACCGGCCGTTCGTCGGGTCACCGCCTGGCTCATGGTCGATCCCGTCCACCTCGACCCCGACGACCAGCATGGCTGTCGGTCCCGAACTCGATTGCCTTGCCGGTCAAGTCGGCACCTTCGCCTCGATCATGACCGAGCTGCGCGGCCGAGACCTCGAAGGATGGATGAGCGGCGTCGATGCCGATGACCAACCTGCGCTGCACTCTTTCGTCCGTGGCTTGCGCCGCGACCAGGGCGCGGTCACCGCTGGTCTCACCTTGTCCTGGAGTAGCGGAGCGGTCGAAGGCCATGTCAACCGGATCAAAATACTGAAACGGCAGAAATTCGGCCGCGCGAAACTACGACGAGCTTCTGCGGTCCGCCACTGTCAGGTTCAGTGAGTGGATGCCGGCGGTGTGCCAGGCGGCGGCGAGGGCGGGGATGAGGGGGGAGGGGGCGAGGGCTATGCCGCAATCGCCGCCGCCGGCGCCGGAACTTTTGGCGGCGATGCCGAGATTGTGGGCCAGGTGTCGGAGGGCGGTGAGAACGGGGGTTTGCAGGTCCAAGTTCAGGCTCGAGGTGTAGGTGTGGAGGATGCGGGCCGACTGTTCGATGCAGTGGGAGACTGCAGTGTCGTCGCCGGAGCGGAGGGCGGTCACGAGGGCGGCGACGCAGGTGTTGCTGTCGGCGACGAAACGGTGATGGGCTTCGTTCATGCGGGAACGGAAGTCTGCGACCAGGTTTCGGGTGCTGACCGCGCTGCCGGTCCAGCCGGCCAGTAGGTGCAGTTCGCGAGGAGCGGGTACGTGGACAGCCGACAGGTGTGGCCAGGGTGTATCGAGTAGTGACGCGATGGGTCGACCGGTATGGAGTTGTTCGGCGTAATGGTCGCGGTCCGGGGCGGTGTAAGCGACCCAGCCGCCCAACAGCGATGCGGCGAGGTCACCGCCGGAGCCGGATGGGTCGACCGAAATGGCTGCCAGCAGGGCCAGTTTCAGCGTCCGATCGGTGTCGGAACCGAGGTCGTAGAGTTCGCTGAGGGCGCGCACGACGGCTATGGTGACGGCGCCGGAGGAGCCCAGGCCGAATTTGATGCCGGATGTGATGTCGTCGAGCTCCGACTCGATTGTCAGATCGAAACCGGTGGTGCCAGAGCCTGTTTCGGTGACGAGCCGGTGGCAGACGTCGATCGCCGCGAGGACCAACGCCAGGCGCGGGTCGGGGTGGCCGTGAGTGATCTCGACGGGCCTGTGATGGGTGACAGTGCTGATGACCGTGATGCGATGGTCGGTGCGGGGGATGAGGCGGGCGGTGACGAACCGGTCTACCGCGACCAGAACTGCGGCACCGCCCGGCTCGAGTACCGCGTACTCGCCGGCAATGAACAGTTTTCCAGGAACCCGGACCTCGATCATGCTGTTTCCAGCGTGGCAGCCGGGCCGGGATGCGCGACGAGAACCTGTTCCGTGCCGACGATCTCGGCGAGGTCCGCGGCTACCCGCGAGCTGTCGGAGCGGTCGCAGAGAACCTTGACATTGGGACCGGCGTCCATGGTGGCGTAGGCCGGGACGCCCTCGTCGCGCAACCCGAGAACGCGGTCGAGGACCTGCATCGAGCCGGGTGCGAAGTATCGGACCGCGGGGCGCGCGCCGAGCATGGTCGCGTGCATGCCCAGTGCATTGCGTTCGGCGACCTCTCCGACGACGGGCAGGTCTCCGGCATAGATGGCCTTGCGCATCCGGTAGAGATCTTCAGCGGAGGACTTCACCCACGGCAGGTAGAAGGGGGAGGTCTCCATGGTGCGGCGCATGGCAGCACGGCTCGAGATGGGCTTCTCACGCGCGCTGACGACGGCGACCACCAGCGCTACATTCAAACGAGTCGCGTCCAGTGTTTCGGCGAAGCTGGACTCGTCGCCGGCCGTGCCGTCGCCCTCGCCGCGATGCCATTGCGCGAACCCGCCGCAAATCGAACGGGACGCGCTGCCGGAGCCGCGGCGCGCCAGCCGCGTCAGCGCCGGTTCCTTCAGGTCGAGCCCGTAGGCGGCGGTCGCTGCGACGGTCAGGGCGGCGAAACCGGCGGCGGAGGAGGCCAATCCGGCGCCCAGCGGCACGGTGTTGCAGGTGTGGACATACGCATGGCGTGTGTCGTGTGCTCGGTCGCGGACCAGGTCCAGGAAGCGGGAGACTTTCCCGGCGAAGTCTGTCGGAGCCGGTTCGTCGCCGAGGATGACTTCGTCGAATTCGCGGTCGCACACCGTGACGGTGGTCGTGGTCGGGAAGATGTCCAGGGTCATCGACAGGCTGCTGGTAGTGGGCAGGTGCAGGAGTTCGTCGCGTTTACCCCAGTATTTGATCAACGCGATGTTCGGGTACGCCCTGGCCGTACGGGGCACCGGCGATACGGAATTCATACTTGCCCCAGTGGAATACGTGCGACGACCGTCGCGGTGCAAGCTGCCAGTGCGGTGGTGAGTCGCTCGGTCGCCCCGGCGTCGCCGAGAGCGATCACGCACCCGCCCATGCCGCCACCGGACAATTTCGCCCCCCATGCGCCCGCGGCCGCCGCGGTCGCGACGACCTGGTCGATGGCAGGGCAGCTCACCCCCAGGTCGGCCAGAATATGCTGGGACTCCGCCATTTTCGCGCCCAACGCGCGGAATTGTGCTGTGGCCAGATCCTCGACGGCGGCCTCGGTCATCGTCGCGACCCGTTTGAGCAGTGTATCGGCGTCGGCGCCGAGGGCCGCGATGCGCTCGGCGACCAGTGACACCGCGCGATGGGTGCCGGCGAAGACGCCGGTGTCGACCACCGTCAGGACTGCGTCGGCAGCGGAGGGCACTTCGAGTGGGTGCACTGCGCCGTCTTGGAACCACAGCAGCCCGGACGAGTGTGTGACGGTGCGGGCGTCGATACCGCTCGCCCTGCCGTGCGCGAAGGCCTCGCAATGCTGTATCAGCTCGTAACGCTCGTCCATCGTCAACGGCGCCTCGTGCAGATCGGCGACCGAGTCGATGATGGCGCCCGCAAGCGCCGCACTCGATCCGAGGCCGCGGCCCGGCCGGATCTCACTGTGAACCTCGATGGCCAGATCCTCGGCGGGTGTACCGAGATGCTCGCATGCGAACGATGCGGCGAGACGCGGAATCGTCCAGGCATCCAGCCTCGACACCGATAGGTGATCGACGGCCGAGATCGGGCCCGCGCCGGTGAAGTCCACCCGGATCCGTCCGCGCCGGGCACGGGCCGTCGCCGTGACGGTCAGTGCCGGAACCGGCATCGAGATCGCCGGATTACCGTAGAGGACAAGATGTTCGCCGAGGAGAATGACCTTCGCGTGTGCGGAGCCGTGACCGATACCTGTCATCGGGCGACGGGTTGGTAGATCCGTTTGTCGTCGGTGACGGCCGACAGACGGAAGCCTGAGGTGGTGACGGCGTCGAATTCCACGTCACCGCCGGCGCCGGTCTGGGCCGATTCGCGCAGCGCCCGGTAGCGGTCATAGGAGATCGGCCGGCGGTCCGCGAGGGCGGCCCGGTTGGCTTCGGCGCGCAGATGCTCGCGGTAGCCGGAAACCGGTGTGACGGAGAAGAATTCGGCTACACAACCGGAGCCGTAGCTGAGCATTGCCACCGGCTTGCCGGTCAGATCGTCGGTGTGGTCGAGGAGGGACATCAAGCCGAGATACAACGATGCGGTATAGCTGTTGCCGATCATCCGGTTGTAGTGGGTGGTGGCCAGCAGATCGGCGTCGAGCTGCTGCGGGGTCGCCGCGCAGCCGTTGATCTCCAGCAGACGGCTGTGCGCCTTGTAGGCCATTCGGGTGAAAGGCTGGTGATAGCAGAAGGCGCCGAAATCGGTGTACCGGTGTCCACCGCGTGCCTCATAGTCCTTCCACGCGTGCTCGACTGCATCCAAATAGATTGCGACCGAGAGTTTTCCGTCCACGCGCGGGGTCGAGCGGTAGGTTGGGCGCCAGAAGTCCATCACGTTCGAGGTGAACAACCCCGATACCGGATCGAGTACCGCGACGGCGGGGTCGGCGGTCACGAGCATGGCGACCGCGGCGGCGCCCTGAGTGGCCTCGCCGCCGGAATCCAGGTCGTAGGCCGCGACGTCGGAGGCGATCACCAGCACCCGCTGGTTCGGATCACGTGCCACCAACGCCGCGGCGAGGTGCAGTGCGGCGGTGCCGCCGTAGCAGGCCTGCTTGAGTTCCACGGCCCGCACCGCATTCGGCAGACCCAGCAGATCCTGTACATATATCGCGGCCGCTTTGGAGGCGTCGATACCCGACTCGGTGGCAAGCAGGATCGTCTGGATCCCGTCCGAGCCGTGCCGCGCCAGAATCTGTTGCCCGGCGGCGGTTGCCAGGGTGACGATGTCCTCATCGGGCGCGGCGACGGTCTGCACCTGCTGACCGAGACCGATGCGGAACTTGTCCACCGCCACACCGTGCACGCGGGCGAGATCGGCCAGATCCAGTGCGTAATGGCCGGTCGCGAAGGCGATGTCGTGAATACCGATGTGCTGGGTCATTGCCCGACCACCTCTTCCATGGACCTTTCGAAACGAATGTGCGACCGCATCAGCTCACCGGGATTGGTCTGCGCGGCCATCAGGGACAATTCGCCGCACAACACGGTGGCGGCGATGATCGCGGCCAGCCGGCGTGCGTTCGCACCGGGTTCAGCCGTGGCCCGGCAGCCCAGGCGGATCAGGTTGGCGTCGGCGAAGTCCAGGTTCTTACCGTTGCCGATGGTGCCGACGATGATGTTCGGCAATGTGCAGGAGAAGTACAGAGCGCCGTCGCGATCTTCGGCATGGGTGATGCCCTGGGAGCCTTCGACGATATTGGCGGCGTCTTGGCCGGTCGCGAGGTAGACCGCCAGCAACATATTGGCGTAATGGGCGTTGGCGGAACGGATTCCACCCGCGAGGGTGGTGCCGATGAGGTTCTTGCGGACGTTGAGCTCCGCGACCGCGGCGGCGGTGGTGTGCAGTGTCGATCCGACCACGTGTGCGGGAATGAC
Organism: Nocardia sp. NPDC020380; assembly: GCF_044386975.1. NCBI lineage: Bacteria > Bacillati > Actinomycetota > Actinomycetes > Mycobacteriales > Nocardiaceae > Nocardia > Nocardia sp. NPDC020380. Next base: position 85,355 of record NZ_JBIRVQ010000023.1, read on the forward strand.
GATTTCGGCGACCACATTCTTGCCGCGGCCGAGAATCCCGTTGACCGCCGTGGCCTTCTTGTCGGTGCAGAAGTTGCCCGACACCGAGCCGTACCGCAACTGGGCTAGGGCGGTGAGGATGTAGTCCAGCAGCGCATCGGAGGCGAGGGTGGCCATATTGTGGCCCGACGCGTCGCCGGTCGCGAACTCGAAACGCAGGAACAGCAGATCACCGACGATCTGGTGGCGGATCTCGAGCAGCCGCGCGAAGCGGCTCCTGGCTGCCACCACCGCTTCCAGTTCGGCGCGCCCTTCGGTCAGCCATCGCACGGCGGCCAGCGCTGCGCCCGCGTCGGGCGCCTGTAACAGCACGGACCGGGTCATCCGCTCGTCGACGACGGTGGCAACGATGCCGCGTTCGCACAATCGTGACACCTTCGCGCCCCGTGCGACCGATGGCCACAATGGTGATTCATAAGTGGCGAGCGGTACGTCGACCTCGCCGGTGATCGCATTGCCGGACAGGGCGATCGGCCCGACCCAGCGCAGCGGCACGGCCGCTGCCTCTTGATATTGATTCACAGCAGTCCCTCCCCGGACAGTCGCTGTACGCACCGATTGCAATGCGTGGTCGCCGTCATGCCGTCACCTTGATCAGTAGCTGGCGCAGCTCCTCGACACGCTGGGCATCACAACCGATATCGCGCAATCGTTTCAGTCCCGTGGCGATCGAGGTGTTGATCACCACGCGGACCGCGGCGGGATCGGCCACGACGTCGGCGTAGGTGGTGCGGCCGTTGCCGGTGTCGAGATGCTGGTCTTTGCCCGTGATTTCGGGGCTGTGGTGATCCCGGAGGTCGTCGGCCAGCTGGAAGGCCACGCCGAGGTCCTCGCAGGCCTGGTCGAACGCGGCGGTGCAGGTATCGGGCCGGGCCAGCAGTACGCCCAGGACCAGCGGTAGGTAGATCGAGTAGCGGCCGCTCTTGAGGCTGGCGATGCGGCGCAGGATCGATGGGTCGTTCTCGGCGACCGTCGCCGCGGTGATGTCGGCGTACTGGGCGACCACCAATTCCTGGAGCGATTTCGCCCAGAGGGCGCGGAGGGCGGGATGCTCGGTATCGACGAGTTCGTCGGCGACGCCCGCGCACAGGTCACCGGCCAGCATCGCCAGCGCATCGCCGTGGCGGCGGGCGGCGGCATCGTCGATGCGGTCGCCGCGATGTTCGAGGACCCGGATGGTGGCCGTCGGCAGTCCGCGCCGCAGTGTCGCGTTGTCCATGATGTCGTCCTGCAGCAAGCCGAACAGGTGCAGCAGTTCCACTGCCGCCGCGACGGGTACGGCCCGCTCCAGATCATCGGTATCGGCGCCGACGAGCAGCATTCCGTAGAGCACCAGCAACGGTCGCATCCTCTTCCCGCCGGCAGCGTGCAGGCGGCGGGCCAGGGCGGCGGGGCTGATCGGGGAGTCGGCATAGGGAATGTGCGCCCACCGCGAGTCGTCCAGCTGTTCGGCGATCACCCGATCCACCGCCGCGACGAAGTCGGCGACATCGGTGGCACGGACCCGGCAGGTCCACCAATCCCATTGCGGTGCAAGGTCGGTGGCAGTGAAGGCCGCACTGCTGACCAGCGGGCCGAAGACGTTGGGGAACCAGGCCGAGACTCCGAGTTCGCGCATGAGCTCAGCCAGCTCGGCGGCGTCCACGCAGCGTACTGCGTCGACTTCGTCAGGGTCGGGGTCGGGCACGGCGTCGGTGACGCCGAACAGCACATGGTTGACCTCCCATTCGGTCAACCCGGTATCGGGGTCCTGGAAGCGGTACTCCACGATCGCGGCTTCCCGCAGATCGGACACGACCAGGCCCAGCTCTTCCCGGATCCGTACGCGCGCATCGTCTATGGCGGTATCGCGTGTGGCCGGATGCCCGCAGCAGCTGTTGGACCAGACGCCGGGCCAATGGTATTTCACCGTCGCGCGCTGCTGCAGCAGCAGCCGCCCGTCGGGAGTGAACAGGAAGGCGGAAAACGCGCGATGGCGTCGCCCACCGGCGCTGTGTGCGGCAAGTTTGTCGGCTGCGCCGGCATCCGCGCCGGCCTCGTCGACCAACCGCACCTGCACATGGGTGTCGATGATGTGCATCTGTATCGGACCTCTCCGCTGGCGGATACACGGGTTCGAATGCACGATCACCCGGTGGCTTCGGCGGATACACGGGGGCGGCGGTGCGAGCGGGATCGTTTTCGCCTGTATCCGGTCGGGCGGAGGGGTGCTCTTACCGGTGTCCTGTCGGCTGATCTTGGGAAGCACAGATGGCGGAAACTCTCCGAAAAGCATTGCCCACGAGGACGATACGGCACGATAGCGGTGTTCTCTCGGCGCCGGTCGTGCCGCCTGCGCGTGTTCCGGTACTCGGGGACCTGTTGCGGTTGCGGTCCAACTTGCTGAATGCCATCCAGCACGCTGCGGCGTCCGGCGGCGAAGTCTCCCGCTTCACGGTCGGCCCGAAGAATCTGATCTTCGTCAATCGCAGTGCCGCCGCGGATGTCGTTCTCTCCGACATTCATACCTTCGGCAAGCCGGGGGCGGAGAATCCCTTGCGTCTTGTGCTCGGAGACGGCCTGATCAGCAATCCGAACCACGATGTCTGGCTGCAGCGGCGGCGGTCCCTGCAGCCCATGTACGGCCGCGCGAGCCTGGCGAGCATGCACCAGAGGATGGCCGGTGTGATCGGCGAGCATGTCGGCCGCTGGCAGCAGAACGACCGCACGGATCTCGTTGTCTACGAGGACATGATGGCCTTTGCCCTGGACAGCGTATCCAGGTGCATGTTCAGCCGATCCGGCGACACCGTAGCTGCCGTGTTCACTCCGGCGAGGGTCTCCCTGCTGCTCGACTTCGTGCAGCGGCGACTGCGGGGCCCGTTCTCGTTGCCGGTCGGTGTACCGACCCGGCGGAACCGTGATTTCGCTTCGACGCTGAGCGCCCTGGACGAGCTGGTCTATCGGTTCATTGCGGAACGGAGGGAAACCGGTGCACCGCACGACGATCTGCTGGACATGTTGCTGGAGGTCAGGGTGGGGGAGGCCGCGGATCGGCTGACCGATCTCGAGGTGCGCGACGAGGTGCTGACCACATTCGCTGCCGCCTACGAGACGACGGCGAGCGCGCTGACCTGGACTCTCTACCTGCTGGCTTGCTATCCGGACATTCAACAGCGCGCTCGTGAGCAGGCCCGTACGGCCGCCGGGGCCCGTGATCGCGGTCCGCTGTACGGTGCGTATCTGGAATGCGTCATGTACGAGAGCATGCGATTGTTCCCGCCGTCGCCGACCATTCCGCGACAGACCAAGAAGGATGCGCTGATCGGATCGGCCGAGGCCCCGGCGGGGTCGCTCGTCATGCTCAATGTCGCTGCGATCCACCGAGATCCGGCCGTCTGGGCACTGCCCGATGCATTCATTCCGGAGCGTTTCCTGGACGGTGTGCCGGGGAAAGCGAAGTTCCTTCCTTTCGGCGCCGGGGCCCACATGTGCATCGGCAAGGGGTTCGCCCTCATGGAGATGGGCATGCTCTTGGCCGAGATGCTGGACAAATTCGAGATTTCGCTGCGAGATGCCACCGGGCCCGACCCCAGGGCGCTCATCACCCTCCGGCCTCGCGATGGGTTCGAACTGACTCTCACACGGATCTGAGGGCCGGCGCATGTCTCGTTCGGCGCGATTCAACGCGGTCGTTCAGCTGCTGCGTCCCCGTACACTTCTGGTCAGCCCGCTGTCCTACTGTGTGGGAATCGCTGTGGCGGACCACCGTTTCGACTTCGTCGTGGTGCTCGGCGTGGTCTTTCATATTCTTGTGCCATTGGTCGCGAACGCCCACAATGCCGTCACCGATCTCGTCGAGGACGCGAAGAATGTGCCGGGCCGCTTGCAGCTGGTGGAAACAGCGGGTGAGGCGTTGCTCGGGCGGATCGTCTATGTGGGCCTGAGCATCATGTCCCTGCTGGCGCTGGCGATATCGTTCGCCCAGAGTGTCGTCTGGTTGGCCAGCATCTTTCTCCTGCTGGGCTATTCGGCGCCGAGATTCCGGTTGAAGGGCCGTCCGATCATCGGCATGGCCGTATTCTCCATGGCCGTCACGGAACCATATATCGCGGGTGCGCTCCTCTCGGACTCCTGGTGGCGGATTCCTCGATACGGGTCCTGGTGGCCGCTGGCGCTCGGGATATTCCTGTTCTGCTGGTACTTCGCCAAGGGAATCATGAAGAATGTTCCCGACTATGCCGGCGACAGGGCGGCCGGGCTGCGGACGATTCCGGCACTGATGTCGTCACAGCGCGCCGCAGCGTGGGCGGCCGCGACCGCGACAACGGTTGTCTACCTTACGTTCCCGGTCCTTGTCATGGTGACAGACATCCCGGATCGGCTGGTCTGCGCCGGGCTCATGGCGCTGCCCGCAGTGGCTAATATGGCTTCCATGGTCCGGGCGCGAACCCTTGTCGAGTACAACCGGGTCGGGCAGCGGGATATGTATGTCTCCGTGGTGTTCCTGGCCCTGCTGCTGTTCGGGTTGCGGCCGTCTGCGGGCACCGCGGCGCTCGGTCTCGGCGCCGTGGCCGTCATGGTCTGGTCGGATGTGTCCGGACGAGACTCCCGCGCGAGCCGTCATCTCACCGGGCCGGACCGCCGGTAATCGAGCGGAAACCTACCGATGAAGAGAGGCCCGATAGATGACGACCGACCGTACGCCTCGTGACAAGGGCTCCGATGTCCACCGGATCTTCGAGAAGATCGCCGGATACTACGATCGGATGAACTTCGTCATGACCCTGGGCCGCCATGCCCGCTGGTGTCGTGAAGTCGCGGCGCGCGTCGCGCCGCCGACGGCGGGACAGGTTTTGGATATCGCAACCGGCACAGGCGTGATCGCCTTGGCGACGGCACAGCGATACCCGGCTGTCACCGTTACGGGAGTCGATTTCTCCGAAGAGATGCTGGCTCGGGCGCGGACCAAGCCCGGGGCGGAGGCGATACGCTGGCAACAGGCCGATGCGGCGCGGTTGCCGTTCGACGACGAGTCTTTCGACGGTATCACCGAAGGCTATCTCCTCCGCAATGTCGAAGATCTGCCCGGAGTGCTGGGTGAGCAGCACCGGATTCTCAAGCCCGGCGGGCGGGTCGTGATTCTCGAAACCTGCCCTCCGAGTGGGCCGGTGAAGCCGGTCGTGGAGTGGGGGGTGCGGACAATTGTTCCGCTGCTGGGGCAGGTGGTGGCCCGCGACCGGTCCTCCTACGCCTATCTCGAATCCAGCACGCTCGCTTTCGAATCGCCGGAACAGGTCGCGGATGTTCTTCGCGGACTGGGATTTCGAGATATCGGATGGCGCAAGAGGTTCTTCGGCACGAATGTCATTCTGTGGGCGACGAAATCGAGTTGATGCGCATCGATTCGTGTATCCGCGGGCTCGGCCGGTCGCTCTGCACAGTGTGTACGCGGAAAAGGCGCTGGGACGCTGGGTAGACGAATACCCCGAGCGGTTGGGGTCGATCGGAATCGATGGTCGTGGGGCCACCTGGCGGGAGGTCGCCACGTCCACGCGGATCCTGAGGCACCGGCTGGAGCGAGCCGGTGCCTCAGCGGGTGATCGAGTGGCCGTCATGGCCGGCCGGTCGCGATATGCGCTCAGCAGCCTGCTGGCGATCTGGGCACACGGATCGTCGGCGGTGTTGCTCGACGAACGGCATCCGCTCGAGCGACTGCGCTGGGTGGCTCAGGACGCAGGGTGTTCGGTCGTGGTGTCCTCGGAACCGGAGGCCGCGGCTCTCGAGCTCGAGGTGGTCGAGACAGCCGGTTCCGAGATCGACTCCGGCGGCCTGTTGCTCACCGGGTCCAGAGGCGCCGGATGGGTCCGCCGGGAACCCGGCGCCGAGGCGTATGTGGTGTACACCTCGGGAACCACCGGCCGCCCGAAAGGCGTGCGCGTCGGTGTCGCCGGGGTGGAGAATTTTCTGGCCACTGCCGAGTCACTGGGATACCGGCCCGGCAGCCGGGCCGTTTCTGTCGTGTCGCCGGGTTTCGATGGGTGGCTGTGGTCGCTGCTCACGCCTTTTGCGAACGGTGCCACCTGCGTTGCCATCGACACCGGGCTCGGCAAGGTGGAACAGGCGCTGGCAGAACAGCGCATCGACAACCTGTGCATGACGCCCTCGCTGTACGCCGTGATCCGGGAGCTGCCGCGGGTCGAGGTCGCGGTGGTCGCGGGCGAGCGCTGCCCGGACTCCCTCGCGGAACGCCTGCGGGAGAACGCCGACCGCGTGATCAACGTGTACGGACCGACGGAAACCACCATCGCCGCCACCATGTCCGATACCGCGCGCGGAGAGGACCTGCGCACCATCGGCCGGCCGCTGCCCGGCTATTCCGTCGATGTCGTCGATGCCGACCTGAACGAAGTACCGGCGGGTGTCACGGGCGAGATTCTGATCGGCGGCGTCGGGGTGGCCCTGGGGTACGTCGGCGCGACCGGGCCGGACGCCGATCGGTTCATCGAGTGGAAGGGCGCCAGGCACTTTCGGACGGGTGACCTCGGGGCACTGCGTACCGACGGGCAGTTGAGCATCCTCGGCCGGGTCGACAATCAGGTCAAGATAGGCGGCTTCCGCGTAGAGCTCGAAGAGATCGAGAGCCTCGCCTGCCAGGTGCGTGATATCGAGGCAGCGGTGGCCTACGTGCGTGAGGATCCGCGCACGCTGGCGCTTGGCGTCCGATTGGCCTCCGGCGTTCAGCTCGATGACGTTCTGCGCACACGGCTCGCCGCCATGTTCCACGCACGATTGCCGCGGCAGTTGTGCCCCACCTTCCTTCATTCGATCGCCGCTGTTCCACTCGAGCCCACCGGCAAGGTGTCGCGCCGGGAGGTGGCTGCGCTCGGCATGGCCGACAGGGGCCGGTCGGCGCGGGCAGGCCTGGTGCTCGATCGCGTCCTGGCGGCGTGGAGCGATGTGTTCGGGCGCAGTGTCACGGCGGACGCCGATTTCTTTGCCATCGGCGGACATTCACTGCTTGCCGCGCAACTGGCCGCCAGGGTGGAAAAGGAGCTCGAGGTCACCATGTCGATCACCGATGTCCTCACCGCCGGAACTCCGGCGGCGATGGCGAGACAGATCGATGGAACGAGGCCCGCGTGAGGTATCTGCGCTCCTTCACCGCGGACGGTGGATCTGCTTCGGCGACAGTTGTGCTGTTTCCGCAAGCGGGCGCGGGTTGCCTGCGCCTGCACTCGATTACGCCGTCGGTGCCTGCCGGGTTGAATCTGCTGGGCGTGCAGTTGCCGGGCCGCGAGGACCGGCTGCGGGATGCACCGGCGCACAACTTGTCCGAAGTGGTCGACGGCATCGGCGCCGAGTTGGCCGCTCCGGCGCGGCGGCAGCCGATGATCCTTCTCGGCGTCAGCCTCGGCGCCGTCATTGCCTACGAGGTGGCACGGAAACTCGAACACGACGCTGTCGCGCCGCGCACGCTGGTGGTGGTCGCTGCCCGCTCGCCGGAGCACTGGCGCACCTTCCCGGCGGCGAACCCGCCTGCCGGGGAGCTGTCGGCGCTGCTGCACCCATCGGTCCGCGCGTCCGAATCCGCCCCTTACGCCGTCGCAACGATGCGCTCGGATCTGAAACTCATGGCCGGCTATCGAATTTCGGACACACCGCTGACCAGCACCGCCCTGCGGTCGGTGTCGGGGTACCGCGACAGTGTCGTCACCACCGCGCAGATGTCCGGATGGAGCGATCGATCGACGGATTACCGGGGCCATCGGGTGATCGATGCGGATCATCACGAATTCATGGACCGGGATGTTCTCGGGGAGCTTCTTTCCGCTGTCGCGTCCGAGATCGTCACCGGTCGGGAGGGGCGAGTATGAAGCAGTCGACCGCACCGGATCTGTTCGCTCCGGGCCTGTTCCGCGATACCGGGTTCTACGAGGTCTTCGCCTGGTATCGGGCACACGACCCGGTCTCCTGGCAGCAGCCGCCCGGCGAGCCGGAGGGGTTCTGGAGCGTAACCAAGTACCACGATGTGGTGTCCGTGCACCGGGACAGCACACGAATGAGCTCGGCGAAAGGCATGCGGCTCGGCTCGGCCGAGCGCGCGGTCGAGGCGGTGGCGGACAAGATGCTGATCGTTTCCGATCCGCCCGCTCACACTCGGATGAAACGTGCACTCATTCAACCGTTTTCGAACGACGCGCTGGTCAGGGCGGAACGGCATGTGGAGCAGGTCGTGGCCGACGTCGTCGCCACCGCCCTCCGGGAGCCCGAACCGGATCTGCTCGCGCATATTGCGCGCATCCCGAGCGATGTCATCTGCGCGGTCATGGGTATTCCCCGCTCCGACTGGCGATGGATCGGTGAGAAGACGACGGACGCATTCGAATCCCCGTCGGAAATCCGCCGGGTGACGGCGCACAGCGAGATCTTCAAATACTTCTATGACATGGTGGGCGGAAACCGTGGCGCCGCGGCGAACGATTTCATCAGCGGACTCACCGCCCGGACGGCCGGGGAACCCGAACTGACCGCTGAGGAACTGGTCTTCAATTTCAGTGGAATTCTGGCCGGTGGCAATGAAACCACCAGATACACGCTCGCGGCGCTGACCCTGCAGTTGACCGAGCACCCGGACCAGTGGCATCGCCTGCGCGCGGGCCACGCGGACCCCGCGGTCGCCACCGAGGAAGGGCTGCGCTGGTCGGTGCCCGGGATGCACGTCATGCGGACTGCGACCGAGGCGGTCCAGGTCGGCGGGGTCGAGATCGCGCCCGGCCAGCGCATCGTGACCTGGATCGGCTCGGCCAACCGGGACACGGAGGTATTCGACGACCCGGATACGTTCGATGTCGGCCGGTCCGGCAACCGGCACCTCTCCTTCGGTGCGGGTCGCCACATGTGCCTGGGCAGTCGCCTTGCGCGGCTGGAAATTACTGCGTACCTCCGGACACTGCGCCGCATGGTCCGGACCATGACGCTGGAGGGCGTACCCCACTACAACGGGTCCAACTTCACCTGGGGCCTCGACAGACTTCCGGTGGTGTTGCACGCATGATACCGGCGAAGAAGGCTGCTCCGGTGCGCGCCGTGACCGTCGGCCTGCCGGATGCGGTACTCCGGGGCGGACCGAACGGTATCCGCGAATTGGGCGAGCAGGCAAGGGAAGTCGGTGACGAACTCGTCCGTGACGGGTTCGATGTGCAGACGATCCGTCTGTCCGCCTCCGCCCTCGGTGACCCACTGCGCCACGATCAACTGTTGTCGCGTGCCGCCGATCTCGCCGAAGGCTGCCGGCGAGCGGGCGTGGGCAGCGCGTCGCTGGGCGTATTCCGCCCCGCCGCCCTGACCGGGCTCGAACCGGCCGATCTCGCGGCAGTGCTGGCCGAGTACCCATCGCTGTTCCTGGCCGTGCAGGTCGCGGCGGGCAGTGAGATCTGCGACCCCGCAGTCGGATTCAGTGCCGCGGTGGTCCGTGAGCTGGCGAACCACAATGTGCACGACAACTTTCGATTTGCGGCGATCGGTAATCTGGGCCCCGGCGCACCCCTTTTTCCGGGCTCGTTCAGCGACGGTGGCCCGGCGGGCGTGAGCGCGGGACTGCAATCCGCCGGCTTGCTGCTCGAATGGGCCCGCGCGAATCCACCCGCTGACCCTGCCGAAGTCACGGTGCTCACCCAGAGATGCCTGCGGGATCAGCTTGCGCTGCTGGAGGACTCGTTGCGACCGGCCTGTGAGCGACACGGCCTGCTGTTCAACGGTTTCGATCCGTCGCCGGCCTGCACGCCGGAAGCCGGCATCGGAGAGTTTCTGGAAGCCGTGGGTGGCATCCGATTCGGTGTTCGCGGCATGCTCGCGACCTGTGCCGCGGTCACCGCCGGCATTCGGTCGGCCGCCCGGCGGACCGTCGGATACGCGGGTCTTATGCTGCCGGTGCTCGAGGACAAGGTGCTCGCACTCGCCTGGCAGGAAGGCCGGATCGATGCCGATTCGGTACTCGCCTACTCGTCCGTGTGTGGCGCCGGACTGGACACCATCCCCCTGCCCGGTGCGACCTCGGAGGCCGAGATCGTCGCCATGATCAGGGATATGGCGGCACTGTCCGCACGGTGGGCGAAACCATTGTCCGCCCGCCTGATGCTCGCGGCGCCCGGCTCCGATCCCCGGCGCACGCAATTCTGTGCGGACGAGATCGTGAACATCGACTACCCGGGGACTTGATGTGCCCTCCGCCGGCTGACCATCTCGGAAACTTCATGGAAGGACGGTCAATGCCGTTCGAACCCACTCGCACCGACTTCTGCTTCGACTACCGCGAACACTGGATCGGTGGTGCCTGGATTCCCTCGGTCGGCCCGGACATCGATCCGGTGCACAATCCGGCCGACTGCAGCATCATCGGCAGTGTCCCGCGCGGCGCCGCGGCCGATGCCGAGGCGGCGCTTGCCGCCGCGGCGGCAGCGCTGCCCGGCTGGGGTGCGACTCCGCGCGAGCACCGGCTCACCGCGTTGCGCGGCTGGCTGACGATGATCGAGGCCGACGCCGGATTCCTCGGCGAGCTGATCTCCCGCGAAGTTGGCACACCGCGCACCGCGAGCCGGAATGTACAGGTGGGCCTGGCAATTGACATCGCCGAGGCCTGCCTCGACGCCGCAGCCGTACTGGACGACGAGCGGTATGGCAACTCGATCGTCCGTAAGGTGCCGGCGGGTGTGGTAGTGGCGATCACACCGTGGAATGTGCCGCTGATCCTCGCGCTCCAGAAAGTGGTGCCCGCTCTCCTCGCGGGGTGCACGGTGGTACTCAAGCCGAGCGAACTTACGCCACTGCATGCCGCGTATCTCGCACACTCGGCCGAGCGTAGCGAATTACCGTCCGGTGTACTGAATGTCGTGTTCGGCGACGGGCCCGGAGTGGGAGCGGCGCTGGCGTCCTCGCGGGCCGCAGACCTGATCTCGTTCACCGGCTCGGTGCGTGCCGGGCGTGCGGTGGCGACCGCCGCCGCGATGAACTTCAGCCGTGTGCATCTGGAGCTCGGCGGTAAGAGCGCTTCCATAATTCTCGAGGATGCAGACCTCGAGCAAGCGGTCGCGGCGTCCATCGATCAGGCGATGTTCAACAGCGGCCAGGCGTGCCTGCAATGGAGTCGGCTGATCGTGCCGCGCGCGGTGGTACGCGAGGTGGAAGAACTCGCGCGGATGATGGCCGCCAAGTATGTCGTCGGCGATCCCGCTGCGCCCGAAACCGATCTGGGTCCGCTCATCAGCGCATCGGCCAAGGCCCGGGTCGTTCGCGCGTGTGAACTCGGCGTGGCCCGCGGCGCCCGGCCGGTGGTTACACGGCCGGAGATGGACGGCCTGTACTTCGCGCCGATCGTGTTCAGTGATGTGACCGAGGAGATGAATCTGGCGCAGGAGGAGATTTTCGGGCCCGTGGTCTCGATCATGACCCACGACGGGGACGATGATGCTGTCCGCCTGGCCAACTCCACGCGCTACGGGCTGCACGGTGCGGTGTGGTCGGGCCACGAGGAGCGGGCCGGCGCCGTCGCGCGGCGGGTGCGGGCCGGCCAGCTCGAGATCAACGGCGCCCCTTTCAATCCCGCTGCCCCCTTCGGCGGGTTCCGGCATTCCGGCATCGGAAGAGAGTGCGGCGCAGCGGGTATCGACGCCTTCTGTGAGCTGCAAGCACTGCACTATCCGTTGGCGGGTGGCCGGGCCGTGCGAGCCAGAGCCTAGCTACAGCGGTCTCCGCTGTATCCAGGCGGGTGGTGCGGAGATCATTCCAGCGCAGGGTCACGTATTTCGGATCACTGTCATCGAGGTCAACGGCGCTCTCGAGGAATGATGCCGGCCTCCTCGGTGCTGCGGGGGCCGGCATACTCGCCGCCGGTACTTCGAACAGTGGGTGATGCAATGATCACGGCCATAATTCTCATCTCCGCCGAGCCCGACCACCTCACCGAGGCCGCGCAGGCCGTCGCCGATATAGACGGCGTTTCCGAGGTCTACTCCTGCGGCGGCGAGGTGGACCTGATCGCCATCGTGCGCGTGCCGCGGGTCGAGCAGGTCCCCTCCCTTGTCGTCGAGCGAATTGCCAAGGTGCGCGGTATCTCCCGGACCTCGACTCATATCGCGTTCCGCGCGTACTCGACCGAGTTCGAAATCGGCGCCTTCTCGATCGGCTTCGCGGAGCAGCCGGTGCCGGCCGGGAGCTGAAACATCTTCCGGCACTGCGGATCAGCAGGCGCGACCGGCGGGATACCGTCGGTCGCGCCTGCTGCGTCTGTGGTGGTCGTGTCACTGGTGGCGGACCACGTATCCGGATTCCGCCTGCCGGGCGTGGCGCCTTCCCGAGGTAACTGTATCCACGCCGGGACCGGCGCGCTCTGTTGTGAAGTCGGGGTCGGATACGTTGCCGCGCTGCCTGTGATCGAAGCAGGCGCCGCAACTACGACCCGTATCGGCCCAACTGGCATGGCGTGAGAACAGTCGAGAACGTGGTCGCCACGACGCGCCCGGACGTGGAGGAATGGACATGGCCGTCGAGAAGAACGACATCGTTGGGGCACTGCGGAAGTCGCTCAAAGAAACGGAGCGCCTGCGGCGTCTCAACCAGCAGCTCGAGGATCGTGCGGCGGAGCCGCTGGCGATCGTCGGCATGAGTTGCCGTTATCCGGGTGGCGTGATGTCACCGGACGACCTGTGGGACCTGGTTGCGAAGGGCCGCACCGGGATTTCCGGATTTCCGGGTGATCGCGGGTGGGATCTGGCGGGGTTGTACGACCCGGATCCGGACCATCCCGGTACCGCCTACACCCGTGACGGTGGATTCCTGGACCGGGCAGGTGAGTTCGATGCGGAGTTTTTCGGTGTGAGTCCGCGTGAGGCGGCGGCGATGGATCCGCAGCATCGGTTGTTGCTGGAGACGGCGTGGGAGGCGTTGGAGGATGCGGGGATCGATCCGATGTCGTTGCGTGGCAGTGATACCGGTGTTTTCTGCGGTGTGATGTATTCCGATTACCAGTTCGTGGCGGGGCGTAGCAGCCGGCGCGCCGAGGTCGAGGGCTACTTGCTGATTTCCTCCGCGGCGAGTGTGGCGTCGGGCCGGATCAGTTATACGTTCGGGTTCGAGGGGCCGGCGGTGACGGTGGATACCGCGTGCTCGTCGTCGCTGGTCGCGATGGATGCGGCGGCGAAGGCATTACGCGCGGGCGAGTGCTCGTTGGCCCTGGTCGGCGGCGCGACGGTATTGGCCCAACCGAACATTTTCGTCGAGTTCAGCCGGCAGCGGGGGAATTCGCCGGACGGCCGATGCAAATCGTACGCCGCGGCCGCGGATGGTGTCGGCTGGGGCGAGGGTGTGGGTCTGCTTGTGCTGGAGCGTGTTTCGGATGCGCGGCGGAACGGGCATCGGATTCTCGGGCTGCTGCGTGGCTGCGCGGTGAATCAGGATGGTGCGAGTAATGGTTTGACTGCGCCGAATGGTCCATCTCAGGAGCGGGTGATCCGGCAGGCGCTGGTCAACGCGGGATTGAGCGCGGCCGAGGTGGATGTGGTCGAGGGTCATGGCACCGGAACGAAATTGGGTGATCCGATCGAGGCGGAGGCGTTGCTGGCCACGTATGGGCAGGGGCGGGATGGTGCTCCGTTGTGGTTGGGGTCGGTGAAGTCGAATATCGGGCATGCGCAGGCGGCTGCGGGTGTGGCGGGTGTGATCAAGATGGTGCAGGCGTTGCGGCACGAAATGTTGCCTGCGACTTTGCATGTGGATGCGCCGTCGCCGCATGTGGATTGGGAGTCGGGGCGGGTGGAGTTGCTGACCGAGGCGCGGGCGTGGCCGGTTTCGGAGCGTCCGCGTCGTGCGGGTGTGTCGTCGTTCGGGATCAGTGGGACGAATGCGCACGTGATCTTGGAAGAAGCACCGAGCGAGGATCCGGCACCCGTCGTTGCCGGGCCTGTCCGGCTGTCGGCACTGCCGGTATTGGTGTCCGCTCGCGGTACGGCGGCGCTGCGTGCACAGGCGTCGCGCCTGCGGTCGCATCTGCTTGCGCAGCCGGACATTTCATTGCGGGACGTCGGTTTCTCCGCCATGACTTCACGCGCCTTGCTGGAGAATCGTGCCGCGGTGGTGGCTGCGGATCGCGCGGAACTGCTGGCCGCGCTGGGTGCGCTCGCGGATGGTGAGCCTGCGGCGGGCGTGTTCGAGGGTCGTCCGGTAGGCGGTAAGACGGCCTTGTTGTTCACCGGTCAGGGTGCGCAGCGGGCGCGAATGGGTGTTGAACTGGCAGAGGCTTTCCCGCGGTTCGCCCAGGCCCTGGACGAGGTATGTGCGGAGCTGGACCCGCGGGTGGGCCGGTCGGTGCGGGAGTTGTTGTCCGCCGAACAAGGATCGGCCGAGGCGGCATTGCTGGATGCGACGGAATACACGCAGGTGGCGCTGTTCGCCGTCGAGGTGGCGCTGTTCCGATTGGTCGAATCGCTGGGTGTGCGCCCGGACTACCTGATCGGGCATTCGGTCGGTGAGCTCGCGGCCGCTCATGTCTCGGGTGTGTTGTCACTGGCGGACGCGTGTGCTCTGGTGGCGGCGCGTGGCCGGTTCATGGGTGCTCTGCCTGCGGGTGGAGCGATGGTTGCGGTGCGCGCCGGGGAATCCGAAGTCGCTGCGTCGCTGACCGGGTATGCGGGCCGGCTCGAGATTGCGGCAGTGAATGGGCCGCTGGCGGTGGTGGTTTCGGGTGATGCGGACGCTATCGAGGAATGGTCGGCACTGTGGAAGCATCGTAAGACCTCTCGATTGCGGGTGTCGCATGCGTTTCACTCCATGCGAATGGAGCCGATGCTGGCGGAGTTCCGGAAGGTGGCGGCAGGGCTGCGGTTCGAGGAGCCACACATCCCGATCGTGTCGAATGTGACGGGCAGGGTGGTGTCGTCGGAGGTGACGGATCCGGAGTATTGGGTCGGGCACGTGCGGCAGGCGGTGCGTTTCGCCGATGGAGTCCAGACCTTGTGGGGGTTGGGAGTTCGGCGTTTCCTGGAGTTGGGTCCGGACGCGGTGCTGACCTCGATGACACGGCAGTGCCTCGACGACGAACTCGATGATGTGGTGTTGGTGCCGGCGTTACGTGCCAGGCAACCCGAGGCCCAGGCGTTCGCCAGGTTCCTGGGGCAGGCGCAGGTCGCCGGTGTGGGCGTGGACTGGGCAGCATTCTATGCCGGCCTGGATGCGCGGCGAGTGTCGTTGCCGACGTATGCGTTTCAGCGGGAACGGTATTGGCTGACGCCGAACGCCGGCACCGGTGATCCGGCCGCTGCGGGCCAGCGCCCGCTGGATCATCCGATCCTGGTGTCGGCGGTGCAGGTGGGTGACCGCGACGAATATGTGTTCACCGGGCGTATGTCACAGGACAACCAGCCGTGGACTCGTGATCATGCCATGCTCGGGATGGTGCTCGTGCCGGGCGCCGCCTTGGTGGAGCTGGCGATCACCGCAGGTCGGGAGATCGGGAGCCCGGTCCTCGGCGAGCTGGTCCTGGAAGCGCCGATAGCGCTGGAAGACGGTGTGGCCCAGCAGATTCAGGTCATCGTGGGCTCGGCGGGCGCGGGTGGTGACCGGGAGATCGCGATCTATTCACGCCAGGAGACCGAGACCGATGATGAACAGCCGGCGGTGAGCTGCCACGCTCGTGGAACGCTCGCCACCGCAGAGTCGATTGCGCCGTCGTGGCTGCCGATCGAATGGCCGCCGACCGGCTCGCAGCCGGTGTCGATCGACGGGATGTATGCGCGGCTGGCCGACGTCGGCTACCACTACGGCTCCCTCTTTCGGGGACTGCGCGCGGCGTGGCGCGTGGGCAACGAGATCTATGCCGAAGTGGCGTTGCCCGACACCGCCGATGACAGTGCGGGATTCGCCTTGCACCCGGCACTGCTCGACGCCGCCCTGCACGGTCTGTTGCTGGACAAGGAGGCCGGGTCCGCACTGGAACTGCCGTTTTCGTGGTCGGGCGTGCGGTTGGGGCAGGGCGGCGCGACGCCTGCGCGGGTGCGGATCGACCGGGTGGGCGAATCCGCGGTGCGTATCGATATCGCCGGCCGGCACGGCGAACCGCTGGCGAGTGTCGACACTCTCGTCACCCGGCCGGTCGAACAGGCCCAACTCGGGATGGCACGGACGAGCGGACAGAACTCGCTGTTCCAGGTCGATTGGACGACCGTGACCGGCACGCCACAGCGTCAGCGGCAGATTGCGGTTCTTGGTGAATCGACTACTGCGGGTGAACATCTCGCAGATCTGGACGCGCTGGAGTTGGCACTCGCCAACGGCGCCGCCGCGCCGGATGTGGTCGTTGTCGCGATCGGAACGCCCGTCGGCGATGCACCCGGGGCCGCCCGGCTGGTCGCCGCCGGCGTGCTGGCATTGGTGCAGCGGTGGCTCGCGAGCGAATGGCTCGCCGACACACGGTTGATCGTGATGACCCGCAATGCCGTCGCGGTCGGCGACGACGGACCGGATATCGCCCAGGCCTCGGCATGGGGGCTGGTGCGCAGCGCCCAGTCCGAGCATCCTGGCAGGTTCGTGCTCGTTGATGTCGACGGCGACGAGGAGCCGCCATGGGACGCGCTCATCGATCTCGACGAGCCGCAGCTGGCGATCCGTCGGGGCCGATTCCTGGCGCCGCGGCTGGGGCGGGCCGATGCACCGGCAACCGAGGCGCTGCGATCACTGGATCCGGACGGGACTGTCCTGATCACCGGTGGCACAGGCGGTTTGGGGGCGTTGCTGGCCAAACATCTGATCACCCGGCACGGTGCCGGGCAGCTGCTGCTGGTGAGCCGGCGTGGTCTTGCCGCCGCCGGCGTGGCGGAGTCGGTGGCCGAGCTGGAGGCGCTCGGCGCCCGGGTACAGGTCGCCGCGTGTGATGTGTCCGACCGCGCCCAATTGGCCGCTCTGTTCGAGTCATTGGACCGCCCACTGGCGGCCGTGGTGCATGCGGCGGGCGTGCTGGATGACGGTGTGGTCGAGTCGCTGACCCCGGAGCAGGTGGATCGGGTGATGCGCCCGAAGGTCGATGCGGCCTGGCACCTGCACGAACTGACAGCGGGCATGGAGTTGTCGGCGTTCGTACTGTTCTCGTCGGTCTCGTCGCTGATCGGTACCCCCGGTCAGGCCAATTACGCGGCGGCGAACGCGGTTCTGGACGCTTTGGCGCATATGCGGCGCGCGGCCGGGCTGCCGGCGAACTCGCTGGCTTGGGGACTGTGGGGCGACTCGTCAGGTATGGCGGGCGAGCTCGACGAGGCCGAACTCGCCCGACTCGAGCGAATGGGCGTAGGCCCGTTGCCGGCCGGACTCGGGCTCGAACTGTTCGACCGGGCGTTCGAATTGGACAGGGCCTTGGTCGCGCCCGTGCGGCTCGACGCGGCTGCCCTGCGGGTCCAGGCGCGGGCCGGTTTGCTGCCCGCTCTGATGCGTGGTCTGGTGCGTGTGCAGGCCCGCCGCACCGAGACCACCGACGTGTCGCTGGCGGAACGGCTCGCCGGTGTTGCGGAGGCCGAGTGGGAGCGAATCGTGCTCCAGCTGGTTCAGACCCATGTGGCAGCGGTGCTCGGCCATAGCTCTTCCGGCGCAATCGATCCGGGCCGGACATTCCAAGAACTCGGCTTCGACTCACTCGGCGCGGTCGAGTTGCGCAACCGGCTCACCCAGGCGACCGCCGTGCGGCTGCCGTCGACGCTGGTCTTCGACCACCCGACTTCCGGGGCGGTGGCGCAACTGATGTTGTCGCGGGTCGAGCGTCGCGTTGCGGAGCCGCCGATCGAGCAGGAGCTGAACAAGCTCGAGGATCTGCTCGCCGTGGCGGAGATCTCCGAAAAGCAGCGTGCGGCAGGACGTCTGCGTGCGCTGCTCGTCGCGATTACCGACGGTGGGCCGGCGCGGGAGAGCGAACAAACACAGATCGAAGCGGCTACCACCGCGATGGAGATCCTGCAGTTGATCGACGCCGAGTTCGGCGAGGCATGACGTCGAGCGCTCCGGTGAGCCCGACATACCCCAGGGAGAACTTGGCTATGAGCAGTGCTGGTAACGACGTGGAACAGAAGAAGCTCGTCGAGTCCTTGAAGCGAGTCGCGGTCGACCTCAACAAGACCCGCGCACAGCTGCGAGAACTCGAGGATCGTGCGGGCGAGCCGCTGGCGATCGTCGGCATGAGCTGCCGGTATCCCGGTGGCGTGACATCCCCGGATGAGTTGTGGGACTTGGTGATCGGCGGTCGTATCGGAACTTCCGCGTTTCCGGATGATCGCGGGTGGGATCTGGCCGGGTTGTACGACCCGGATCCGGATCATCCCGGTACCGCCTACACCCGTGAGGGTGGGTTCGTCGACGGTGTCGGTGAGTTCGATGCGGAGTTTTTCGGTGTGAGTCCGCGTGAGGCGGCGGCGATGGATCCGCAGCATCGGTTGTTGCTGGAGACGGCGTGGGAGGCGTTGGAGGATGCGGGGATCGATCCGATGTCGTTGCGTGGCAGTGATACCGGTGTTTTCTGCGGTGTGATGTATTCCGATTACCAGTTCGTGGCGGGGCGTAGCAGCCGGCGCGCCGAGGTCGAAGGCTACCTGGCGATTTCCTCCGCACCCAGTGTGGCGTCGGGCCGGATCAGTTATACGTTCGGGTTCGAGGGGCCGGCGGTGACGGTGGATACCGCGTGCTCCTCATCCCTGGTGGCGATGGATGCGGCGGGTAAATCCCTCCGCGCGCGGGAGTGCTCGCTGGCCTTGGTCGGCGGCGCGACGATACTGGCTCAGCCGAATGTCTTCGTCGAGTTCAGCCGGCAACGCGGCATCTCGCCGGACGGCCGGTGCAAGGCCTATTCGGCGGCCGCCGACGGTGTCGGCTGGGGCGAGGGCGTGGGTCTCGTTCTGCTGGAGCGTCTTTCGGACGCACAGCGCAATGGGCATCGGGTGCTGGCGGTCGTGCGCGGTAGTGCGGTGAATCAGGATGGTGCGAGTAATGGTTTGACTGCGCCGAATGGTCCGTCTCAGGAGCGGGTGATCCGGCAGGCGCTGGTCAACGCGGGATTGAGCGCGGCCGAGGTGGATGTGGTCGAGGGTCATGGCACCGGAACGAAATTGGGTGATCCGATCGAGGCGGAGGCGTTGCTGGCCACGTATGGGCAGGGGCGGGATGGTGCTCCGTTGTGGTTGGGGTCGGTGAAGTCGAATATCGGGCATGCGCAGGCGGCTGCGGGTGTGGCGGGTGTGATCAAGATGGTGCAGGCGTTGCGGCACGAAATGTTGCCTGCGACTTTGCATGTGGATGCGCCGTCGCCGCATGTGGATTGGGAGTCGGGGCGGGTGGAGTTGCTGACCGAGGCGCGGGCGTGGCCGGTTTCGGAGCGTCCGCGTCGTGCGGGTGTGTCGTCGTTCGGTGTCGGCGGCACGAATGCGCACGTGATCCTCGAGCAGGCACCGGTGGTGGAGCAGGCGCCCACCACGGGCGGCGTGCCGTCCCAGCCCGCCGTTGTGCCGGTGCTGATTTCGGCGCGTAGCGACGCGGCCCTGCGGGAACAGGCCGATCGTCTACGGGCGCACATGATCGCCGAACCGGAGATCTCCCTGCTCGACCTCGGACTCTCGCAGGCGACTACACGGGCGCATCTGGGCCACCGCGCGGCAATCGTGGCCACCGATCGCGGGGCGCTACTGACCGGACTGGGCGCGCTGAGTGCGGCGGAGCCGGCTGTGAACGTGTTCGAGGGGCACGCCGTAGACAGCAGGGCGGTATTCGTCTTTCCCGGACAGGGTGCGCAGTGGGTGGGCATGGCGGTCGAACTGCTCGAGTCCGCACCCGTTTTCGCTGCCGAGATCGCCGCCTGCGGTGCGGCATTGGCCGAATACACAGACTGGCGGCTCGAGGACGTGTTGCGCGGGGTGGAGGGTGCACCGTCGCTGGAACAGGTCGAGGTGGTACAGCCGGTCCTCTTCGCGGTGATGGTGTCCCTGGCCGGTTTGTGGCGGTCCTTCGGTGTGGAACCGGTGGCGGTGATCGGTCATTCGCAGGGTGAGATCGCGGCGGCCTACGTGGCGGGCGGGCTGTCGCTGGACGATGCGGCCCGGGTCGTCGTGCTGCGTTCGCGTTTGATCGCGGAACGCCTTGCCGGCCTGGGCGGCATGGTGTCGGTAGCCGAGCCGGTGGATCGGGTCGAGGAGTTGCTGGCCCCGTACGCGGGGCGGGTCTCCGTCGCGGCGGTGAACGGTCCCGCTTCGGTGGTGGTCGCCGGTGAAACCGGAGCGCTCGACGACCTGGTGGCGGAATGCGAGCGAGAGGGAC
Organism: Nocardia sp. NPDC020380; assembly: GCF_044386975.1. NCBI lineage: Bacteria > Bacillati > Actinomycetota > Actinomycetes > Mycobacteriales > Nocardiaceae > Nocardia > Nocardia sp. NPDC020380. The sequence goes on from NZ_JBIRVQ010000023.1 coordinate 105,707, forward strand.
TCCGGGCGCGCCGGATTGCGGTGGATTATGCGTCGCATTCGGCTTACGTCGAGATCATCGAAGCCGAGCTGCTGGAGCTGCTCGCGCCGATCGCGCCGCGCTCGGGCCGAATCCCGTTCTACTCCACCGCACTCGGAGGGTATGCCGACACGGCCCTGCTGGACGCCGGGTACTGGTACGGAAATCTGCGTAATCGGGTGGGTTTCGAGCCTGCCGTACGAGCATTGATCGACGACGGTGTGGGTTGCTTCATCGAGGTGTCACCGCATCCGGTGCTGACGATGGCGGTGGCGGAGACGATCGCGGCCGAGTCCGACGCGGATCGGGTCGGGGTGGTCGGGTCCCTGCGCCGGGACGAGGGCGGTCTGCCACGGTTCGTGACCTCGCTGTCCGAGGCGCATGTGGCCGGCATCGGGGTGAACTGGGAGCCGCTCTACTCGGAGACCGGTGCCAGGCCGGTGGCCTTGCCCACCTACGCTTTTCAGCGAGAGCGGTACTGGCTGTTGCCGACTTCCGGCACGGGTGACGTGGCAGCGGCCGGACTGGGCCGGGTCGAGCATCCGGTCCTGGCCGCGGCGGCGCAGATCGGTAGCCGTGACGAATGGATCTTCACCGGCCGGATGGCGCGGGACTCCCAGCCGTGGACCCGTGACCATGTGGTGCTCGGCGCCGTGATCGTGCCCGGAGCAGCCCTGGTCGAGATGACCCTGGCAGCGGGTCGTGAGGTCGGCTGCACGGTGATCGACGAACTGCTCCTCGAAGCGCCGCTCATCCTGGAAGACGATGTCGCACAGCAGGTTCAGATTATTGTCGGCGGGGCCGCGGACGATGGCCGCCGCGAAGTCGCCGTCTACTCGCGCCCGGAAAACCGCGGTGACGGCGGACCACAGGAATCGACCTGCCACGCGCGTGGCTGGCTGACTGCGGATGTGCCCCCGCCGGCACGGTTTCCGGCGCACTGGCCACCGGCCGGAGCCACAGCGGTCGCTGTCGACGCACTGTACGAGCGATTGGCCGATATCGGCCTCGACTACGGGCCGCTGTTCCAAGGAGTGCAGGCCGCGTGGCGCACCGCCACCGACGTGTACGTCGAGGTGACATTGCCCGACGACGTCGGCGGTGAGAACTTCGCGATCCATCCGGCGCTGTTCGACGCCGCGCTGCACGGCGCCATGCTGGACAAAGATGCGGAATCCGTTCCGGACCTGCCGTTCTCGTGGACGGGCGTGCATCTCGGGCGGACCGGACTCTCACAGGTGCGGGTACGGATCGGCACGGCGGGCGAGTCCGCGCTCCGCATCGACATCGCCGATACGGAGGGCGCGATGGTCGCCGCGGTAGGTGCGCTCGCCGTCCGTCCGGTCGAGCCGTCACGGCTCGGCGGCGCGCAGCGCGGCGGAGGCAATTCGCTGTTCCAGGTCGATTGGGCTGCGGTGACCGTCGAATCGGCGCGGCAGGTGCAGGTGGTGAGCCTCGGTGAGCCGGTGGCCACCGGTCCACGCTTCGCCGATCTGGCGGCATTGGAACAGGCACTGGCCGGCGGCGCGCCGGTCCCCGGTGCGGTACTCGTCACCTTCGAAACCCCTTGCGGGGTAACACCGGAGAACACGCGCGCGACCGCAGGAGCAGCGCTCCAGCTGGTGCAGAGCTGGCTCGCGAGCGAGTGGCTGACCGAAGCGCGGCTGATCGTGGTGACCCGCAATGCGGTCGCTCTCGGTGACGCAGCGCTCGATGTGGCGCAGGCCGCGGTATGGGGCCTGGTGCACAGTGCGCAGACCGAGCACCCCGGTCGGTTCGTGCTGGTCGATGTCGATGCTGCCGCCGAAGCCGTTGCGCTGGAATGGGGTTCGCTGGCCGATGTCGAGGAGCCACAGCTCGCGGTGCGCGATGGCCGTCTGTTCGCGCCGCGGCTCGGGCGGGTCCAGGCGGGACCGGGAGGCGAGGCGTGGCGATTGTCGACCACGCGGAAGGGCTCGCTGGAGGGCTTGACAATCGTTGCCTCCGAGGGGAACCGCCCCTTGGGCGTGGGTGAGGTGCGCATCGGGGTGCGGGCGGCGGGCCTGAACTTCCGCGATGTCCTGATCGCGCTCGGTCTCTATCCGGGCGAGGCGCCACTCGGCAGTGAGGCGGCGGGTATCGTGCTCGAAGTCGGTTCGGGCATAACGGATCTCGTCCCGGGTGACCGGGTGTTCGGACTGGTGATCGATTCGTTCGGTCCGGTGGCGGTTGCGGACCGGCAGCTGATCGCCCCGATGCCGGAGTGCCTGACCTTCGTGGAGGCGGCCGCCGTGCCGGTGGTGTACCTGACGGCCTACTACGGTCTCGTCGACCTCGCGGATCTGCGCGCGGGTGAGCGACTGCTGGTGCATGCTGCGGCCGGCGGTGTGGGAATGGCTGCGATCCAACTGGCCCGCCACCTCGGGGCCGAGGTGCTCGCGACGGCGAGCCGGTCGAAATGGGACGTGCTGAGGGCACTCGGCATCCCCGACGAGCGGATCGCCTCGTCACGAGATCTCGAATTCGGTACCGCGTTCCTCGGGACGACCGGTGGAGCCGGAGTCGATGTGGTGCTGAACTCGCTCACCGAAAAGTTCATCGACACCACCATGGAGTTGCTGCCACGCGGTGGCCGGTTCATCGAGATGGGCAAGATGGACCTCCGCGACGCCGGTGTTGTCGCACAGCAGTATCCGGGCGTCCGCTATCAGTCGTTCGACATGCTTACGGCAGCGGGGCCGGCGCGAATCCAGCAGATGCTGCGCGAGATTGCCGCACTCTTCGAGCAGGGCGTGCTCGTTCCCGCGCCGATCCGGACGTGGGACGTGCGCCGCGGCGGCGAGGCGTTCCGGTTCCTGCGGGAGGGCCGCAATGTCGGCAAGGTCGTGCTGACGGTGCCGGCACCACTGGATCCGCGGGGCACAGTCCTCATCACCGGTGGTACAGGCGGTTTGGGTGCACTCTTCGCGAAACATCTGGCCGAGCGATACGGCGCCGGAGAGCTGGTGCTGGTAAGCAGGCGCGGTCCGGCCGCGGACGGCGCCGCCGAGCTGGTCGCCGAGCTGGAAGCCCTCGGTGCGAACGTCACCGTCGTGGCATGCGACGTCGGTGATCGCGATCAGATCGCCAGGCTGATCGGCTCACTGCCGCGGCCTTTGACGGCGGTCGTGCACACCGCCGGTGTGCTGGACGACAGCCTGATCGAATCACTCACGGCAGCGCAGGTCGACAAGGTGATGCGCCCGAAGTTCGACGCGGCGTGGCATCTGCACGAACTGACCGCGCGCATGGAGTTGTCGGCCTTCGTGCTGTTCTCCTCCGCGGCGGCACTGCTCGGCAACCCCGGCCAAGCCAACTACGCCGCCGCCAACGCCGCCGTGGACGCACTCGCGACCCGGCGGCGCGCCGCAGGTCTGCCCGCGATTTCGCTGGCGTGGGGCCTGTGGGCCGATGCCACCGGCATGACCAGCGAACTCGATGCGGCCGATATCGCCCGCATGGAGCGGACCGGCGTGGGCGCGCTCTCCACCGAACTGGGCTTCGAGCTGTTCGACGAGGCTCTCGGATCGGACTCGGCCCTGCTGGCCCCGGTGCGGCTGGATCTCGCCGCACTACGGACCCAGGCGCGGGCGGGTACGCTGCCGGCACTGCTGCGCGGCCTGGTGCGTGAACCGGTGCGCCGCCGCGGAACCGGCGGTGCGTCGCTGGCGCAGCGGCTCGCGGGCGTGGATCCGGCCGATCGGGAGCAGACCGTCCTCACAGTGGTGCAGGCGCAGGTGGCAGCCGTGCTGGGACACGAGTCCGGTGCGGTGATCGAATCCGGGCGCGCATTCAAGGAACTCGGGTTCGACTCCCTCGCGGCGGTCGAGCTGCGGAACCGACTGACACAGGCCACCGGCGTGCGGCTCCCCGCGACGCTGGTCTTCGACCATCCGACCCCGCTGGCGGTCGCACGGTTGCTGCTCACCGAAATCGATAGCAGCGGTGGGGACGTCAGCCGTACGCCGTTCGATGACGAATTGCGGATGCTCGAGACCCTGCTGATCACGGTGGCGAGCGACGACCGGCAACTCGCCGAGATCGAGCCCCGTCTACGCGCGCTCGGCAATCGGCTGCGGACTGTCCTCAGCGGCACGAGCGGCACCCCGAACGACCCGGACGACCCGGTCGGCGACGACCTGGACCTGGTCTCCGACAACGACATGTTCGACCTGATCGACAAGGAGCTCGGATCCGCATGACCGACAACACCGATGCTGCGCGGGAGCGATCGATGAACGACGAGCAGAAACTCCGCACCTATTTGCGGAAGGTGACCACGGAGCTGCGTACCGCGAATCGACGCGTGCGTGAGCTGGAACAGCGTGATACGGAACCGCTGGCGATCGTAGGCATGAGCTGCCGGTACCCCGGCGGTGTCACCTCACCGGACGAGCTGTGGGAATTGGTGGCGGCAGGTCGCGACGCGATGACGTCACTGCCGCAGGACCGCGGCTGGGATGTGGAGCGCCTGTACGACCCCGACCCGGACCGGCTCGGGACCTCGACCGCGCGCCACGGCGGCTTCGTCGACGGCGTCGATCGCTTCGATGCGGAATTCTTCGGAATCAGCCCGCGTGAGGCGCTGGCGATCGATCCGGCCCAGCGTCTGATGCTGGAGGCGGCGTGGGAGGCGTTCGAGGACGCGGGCATCGACCCGACCTCGTTGCGGGGCAGTGATACCGGTGTCTTCACCGGTGCGGTGACCTCGGACTACGGCGGCACGATGCTGCCGGAGCTGGAGGGCTTCCGGCTCACCGGCACCCAGGGCAGCGTCGTGTCCGGCCGGATCGCCTACAGCCTAGGCCTGGAAGGACCCGCGGTAACGGTGGACACCGCGTGCTCGTCGTCGCTGGTGGCAATGCATCTGGCCGCCAAGGCATTACGTGCGGGCGAATGTTCGCTGGCACTGGTCGGCGGCGTAACCGTGCTGGCCGGCCCGTTCCTGTTCGTCGAGTTCAGCAGGCAGCGGGGGCTCGCGCCCGACGGCCGATGCAAGGCGTACGCGGCGGCCGCGAACGGCACCGGGTTCGCCGATGGTCTCGGTCTGCTTGTGCTGGAGCGTCTTTCGGATGCACAGCGTAATGGGCATCGGGTGCTGGCGGTCGTGCGCGGTAGTGCGGTGAATCAGGATGGTGCGAGTAATGGTTTGACTGCGCCGAATGGTCCGTCTCAGGAGCGGGTGATCCGGCAGGCGCTGGCCGGGTCCGGACTGAGCGCGGCCGAGATCGATGCGGTCGAGGGGCACGGTACCGGAACACAGCTCGGTGATCCGATCGAGGCGCGGGCACTGCTGGCGACCTACGGGCGGGAGCGGATGGACGGGCCCCTGTGGCTGGGGTCGATCAAGTCGAATATCGGGCATACGTCGGCGGCTGCGGGTGTGGCGGGTGTGATCAAGATGGTGCAGGCGTTGCGGCACGAAATGTTGCCTGCGACTTTGCATGTGGATGCGCCGTCGCCGCATGTGGATTGGGAGTCGGGGCGGGTGGAGTTGCTGACCGAGGCGCGGGCGTGGCCGGTTTCGGAGCGTCCGCGTCGTGCGGGTGTGTCGTCGTTCGGGATCAGTGGGACGAATGCGCACGTGATCTTGGAAGAAGCACCGAGCGAGGACCGGGTGCCGGTGCCGGTGGCGGTTTCGGTGCCGGTTCCGGTGGTGTTGTCGGGGCGTGGTGAGGTGGCGTTGCGGGAGCAGGCGGCGCGTTTGCGGTCGTTTGTTGTTGGGCGGCCTGATGTTTCGGTGCGGGATGTGGGTTTTTCGCAGGTGATGTCGCGGGCGTTGTTGGAGCGTCGGGGTGTGGTGGTGGCTGCTGATCGTGAGCAGTTGCTGGAGGGGTTGTCGGCGTTGGCCGGTGGTGTGGCTGTGGGTGTGGGTGTGGTGGGGGGTAAGACGGCGTTTTTGTTTAGTGGTCAGGGTTCGCAGCGGGTTCGGATGGGTGTGGAGTTGGCGCGGGTGTTCCCGGTGTTCGGTCGGGCGCTGGATGAGGTGTGTGCGGAGTTGGATCCGTTGGTGGGTCGTTCGGTGCGGGGTTTGCTGGAGGCGGGGGAGGGTTCTGTTGAGGCGGGGTTGTTGGGGTCGACGCAGTTCACTCAGGTGGTGTTGTTTGCGGTCGAGGTGGCGTTGTTCGCGTTGGTGGAGTCGTTGGGGGTGCGTCCGGATTATGTGATGGGGCATTCGGTGGGTGAGATTGCTGCTGCGTGTGTGGCGGGGGTGTTTTCGCTGGGGGATGCGGCTCGTTTGGTGGTGGCGCGTGGTCGTTTGATGGGTGCTCTGCCGTCGGGTGGGGCGATGATCGCCGTACAAGCGGGCGAGGCGCAGGTGGTGGCATCGCTGACCGGCTTCGAGGGTCGTCTGGATATTGCCGCGGTGAATGGTCCTGCCGCGGTGGTGGTTTCGGGAGATGAAGAGGCGCTGCGGGAGTGGCTGCCGTTGTGGGAGGGGGTCAAGACGTCGTGGCTGCGGGTGAGCCACGCGTTTCATTCACCGTTGATGGAGCCGATGCTGACCGAGTTCCGGGCGGTGGCGGAGTCTGTGAACTATGCGCCGCCGCGAATTCCGCTGGTATCGAATATTTCCGGTGCGGTCGCAGGGACCGGTGAGCATGCGGATCCGGGGTATTGGGTCGAGCATGTGCGACGGGCGGTGCGTTTTGCCGCGGGCGTGGATGTGTTGTTCGAGTTGGGTGTTCGGCGTTTTGTGGAGTTGGGTCCGGATGCGGTGTTGACGGCGTTGGCAGGTCAGTGTCTGGAAGGGCGCGAGGGTGTGCTGCTCGTGCCGGCATTGCGGACGGGGTTCTCCGAGGCGGAGACTTTTGCGGGCTGCCTGGGCCGGTTGCAGGCGGCGGGCGTAGTGGTGGATTGGCCGGCGTTCTATGCCGGTCGGGGTGCCGAACGCGTTCCCCTTCCGACGTATGCGTTTCAGCGGCAGCGGTATTGGCTGTCGCCGAATACCGGTGCGGGTGAGGTGAGTGCGGCCGGTCTCGCCTCCATCGACCACCCGATCCTGTCCGGTGCCGTCCGGTTGGGTGATCGCGACGAATGGCTGTTCACCGGCAAACTGTCCACCGACACCCATCCCTGGGCCGAGGAGCACATGTTGCTCGGTACCATCGTGGTGCCGGGTACGGGGCTGGTGGAGCTGGCGCTGGCAGCCGGACGCCATGCTGCGAGCCCCGCGCTGGAGGAGCTGGTACTCGCCGCGCCGCTGTTGCTGGAGCCCGATATCACCCGCCTGTTGCAGGTCATGCTCGGCGAGCCGGACAATAGCGGTCGCCGCACGGTGGCGATCTACTCGCGCCCGGAAACCGGTGGCGCACAGGACATGATCTGCCACGCCCGCGGCACACTCGCGGATGACACCGAACTCGCGGTGCCCTGGCCGGTCGAATGGCCGCCCGCCGGCGCGCAACCACTCGCCGTCGACGCGCTGTACTCCCGCCTGGCCGAGCTCGGCTACGACTACGGTCCCGTCTTCCAAGGCGTGCAGGCCGCCTGGCGCGACGGCGACGCGACCTACGCCGAGGTGGCGCTGCCCGATGGTGCCGGAGGCGACGGATTCGGGGTCCATCCGGCGTTGTTCGATGCTGCTCTGCAGAGCGGGGTCATTCTGCTGACCGATCGGGTCGACGGCGGGCATCGAATGCCGTTCAGCTGGACCGGCGTTCGGCTCGATCGGCGGGGTGTCTCTCGCCTGCGCGTCCGCGCCGTCGCGACCAGCGAGTCGTCACTGCGCCTCGATGCGGTCGACGACGCCGGTGCGGCCGTCGTGTCGGTCGGTTCCCTGGTCGTCCGCCCGGTGGAGCGGGAGCACCTCGCGAGTTCACCCGGTGCGAGCAGTCGATCCCTGCTCGCCCTCGAGTGGGCCGAGGTCGCGACCGAGCCCCCCACCGAGCCGGTGCGAATCGCCCACCTCGGCGGCGGTGAAACCGGCGGCGACAACCGTTATGCGAATCTGGCGGCATTGGACGAGGCCGTCGCCGGCGGCGCCGCGGTACCCGAGGTGGTCGTCGCCTCGCTTGCGACCCCGTCCGGTGACCCCGTGCCGGCGGCGCATCAGGTCGCCGAGAACACGCTGACGTTGCTCCAGCAGTGGCTGGCCGACGACCGCACGGGCGATGCCCGCCTCGTCGTGGCCACCAGCCACGCGGTGGCGGTCGGCGATCGAACGCCGGACATCGCACAGGCCTCGGTCTGGGGGCTGGTACGCAGCGCCCAGACCGAGCACCCCGGCCGGTTCGTGCTCGTCGATGTGGCCGAGCACGAACCGGATTGGGCCACGGTGCTCGCCACCGGTGAGCCGCAACTGGCCGTTCGCGACGGCAGATTGCTGGCGCCGCGGCTGGTCCGCGCCGACCGGACAGCGCAGATCGTGGCGCGGCCGCTCGATCCGGAGGCTTTCGTATTGATCACCGGAGGCACTGGTGGCCTCGGTGCGCTGTTCGCGCGCCATTACGCCACCGCGCGCGGCGCGCGGCGGCTGCTCCTGGTGAGCAGGCGCGGAGCCGCGGCAGCGGGTGTGGACGAATTGGTCGCCGAATTGACCGGACTCGGGTGCGAGGTCAGAGTAGTGGCCTGCGACGTGGCCGAGCGCGATCAGCTGGAGCAGCTGCTGGGCTCACCGGATTACCCGCTGACCGCCGTCGTGCACGCGGCCGGTGTGCTCGATGATGGCGTGCTCGAATCGCTTGCCCCACACCAGCTGTCGCGTGTACTGCGTCCCAAGCTGGATGCCGCCTGGCATCTGCACGAATTGACCGCCGGCACAACGTTGTCGGAATTCGTCCTGTTCTCCTCGGTCGCGGCACTCCTCGGTAGCCCGGGACAGGCGAACTATGCCGCCGCCAACGGCTGCCTCGACGCGCTGGCGGGTATCCGCCGTGCCGCAGGATTACCCGCCACCTCGCTCGCGTGGGGGCTGTGGGCCGATACGCACGGTATGGCAGGTGAGCTCGCGCAGGCCGATCTCACCCGGCTCGAGCGGACAGGCCTCGGCGCATTGCCGAGCGAACTCGGACTGGAGCTCTTCGACCGGGCATTGGAACTGGATGCGGCACTGCTGGTTCCGGTGCGACTCGATCCGGCTGCGCTGCGGATGCAGGCGTCGGCCGGTACCTTGCCGGCCGTACTGAGCGGCCTGGTGCGCGTACCTGTGCGCCGCGGTGAAGCCGATGGTCCGCTGGCGCAACGGCTTTCGGGCCTGACACCCGCAGAACAGGAACGGGCCGTGCTGCAGCTGGTACAGGCACAGGCCGCGGCCGTGCTCGGCCACTCCGGTGCGGGCGCGGTCGACACTGTCCGTTCGTTCAAGGAACTCGGATTCGACTCGCTCGGCGCGGTCGAACTGCGCAACCGGCTGACCCAGGCCAGCGGGGTGCGATTGCCCGCCACGCTCGTCTTCGACCATCCCACCCCGGTGGCGGTCGCCCGCCTGATCCTCACCGAAATCGCCGGCGATACCGAGGCGCAACGACCGACGCCGCGGGCGCGCCCCAGCATCCGAGCGGACGAGCCGCTGGCGATCGTCGGTATGGCCTGCCGGTACCCCGGCGGTGTCGCCTCACCCGAGGATCTGTGGAGAATGCTCGCGGACGGCCGTGATGCGGTATCCGGGCTGCCCAGGGACCGTGGCTGGGATCTGGAGCGGCTCTACGACCCGGACCCCGCGCAGCCGGGGACGGTGTCCACCAGCGGTGGTGGCTTCGTCGACGGCATCGGAGATTTCGACGCCGAGTTCTTCGGCATCAGCCCGCGCGAGGCGCTGGCCATGGATCCGCAGCAGCGGCTACTGCTGGAAGCGGCCTGGGAGGCGCTCGAAGACGCGGGCATCGACCCGAACTCGTTGCGCGGCAGCGATACCGGCGTCTTCGCCGGTGTGGTCACCTCCGATTACGGCGGGACGACATCGGCGGCGGCGGAGGGCTACCGCTTGACCGGCACGACCTCGAGCGTCACGTCGGGCCGGATCGCCTACACCCTGGGTCTGGAAGGACCGGCGGTGTCGGTGGATACCGCGTGCTCGTCGTCGATGGTGGCGCTGCACCTCGCCTCGCAAGCGCTGCGGAACGGTGAATGCTCTATGGCGCTGGCCGGTGGTGTCACGCTCATGGCGGGCCCATACACCCTGATCGAGTTCAGCAGGCAACGGGCGGTCTCGCCGGACGGCCGATGCCGCGCCTATGCGGCCGCCGCGGACGGTACCGGATTCTCCGACGGGCTCGGGCTCGTTGTGCTGGAGCGGCTTTCGGATGCGCAGCGCAATGGTCACCGGGTACTGGCCGTGGTGCGCGGCAGTGCGGTGAATCAGGACGGCGCGAGCAATGGTCTGACGGCTCCGAACGGTCCGTCGCAGGAGCGGGTGATCAGGCAGGCGCTGGCGAATGCCGGTGTGAGCGCTGCCGAAGTGGATGTGGTGGAGGGGCACGGTACGGGCACGAAGCTCGGCGACCCGATCGAGGCGCAGGCCCTGCTGGCGACCTACGGGCGGGAGCGGACCGACGGTCCGCTGTGGCTGGGTTCGCTCAAATCGAATATCGGGCATACCTCCGCCGCGGCAGGCGTCGGCGGTGTGATCAAGATGGTCATGGCAATGCGGCACGGGGTGATGCCCGCGACCTTGCATGTGGATGCGCCCTCGCCGCACGTGGATTGGGATTCCGGGCAGGTCGCGTTGCTGACCGAGGCCCGGGAGTGGCGGGTGGACGGCCGGCCGCGTCGTGCGGGTGTGTCGTCCTTCGGTGTCAGCGGTACGAACGCGCACATGATCGTGGAGGCCGCGCCGGAATCGTCGTCTTCGCGCGTGCTCGCCGAACCTTCAGCGCCCGTTCCGGTGCTGCTGTCCGGCCGCACCGACGCGGCCCTGCGGGCGCAGGCCGATCGATTGCGGGCGTATCTGCTTGCGCAGCCGGATGTTCCGCTGCTGGACGTCGGCTTCTCCACGGCGACGACCCGGGCGCGCTTCGATCGGCGCGGCGCGGTCGTGGCCGCCGATCGTGATGCACTGCTGGCCGGGTTGAGTGCCTTGAGCTCGGCCGAGCCCGAGCCGGGAGTGTTCGACGGGCATGCCGTGAGCGGCGGTGCGGTGTTCGTGTTCCCCGGTCAGGGTGCGCAGTGGGTGGGTATGGCGGCAGCGCTGCTGGATTCGTCTCCGGTGTTCGCCGCCGAGATCGCCGCGTGCGGCGTAGCCCTGTCGAAGTTCGTCGACTGGCAGCTCGAGGATGTCCTGCGCGGGGCGGAGGACGCGCCGTCGCTGGAGCGAGTGGATGTGGTGCAGCCCGCGTTGTTCGCGGTGATGGCCGCATTGGCTGCGCTGTGGCGCTCCTACGGTGTGGAGCCCGCCGCGGTGGTGGGTCATTCGCAGGGCGAGATCGCTGCGGCGTACGTCGCGGGCGGACTGTCACTCGATGACGCGGCGCGGGTGGTGGCGTTGCGATCGACGGTGATTCGTGCGCGATTGGCCGGTGTGGGCGGGATGGTTTCGGTCGCCCTGCCGTTGGACAGCGCGGAGGAACTGATCCAGGCGTATTCCGGACGGGTGTCGGTCGCTGCGGTCAATGGTCCTGCGGCGGTGGTTGTTTCGGGAGATCCCGAAGCGCTCGATGAGCTGTTGGCGGTGTGTGAGCGCACCGAGGTCCGGGCGCGTCGGGTGGCCGTGGACTATGCCTCGCATTCGGCGCACGTCGAAGCCATCGAAGACGAACTGCTCGGGATGCTGACATCGATCAGCCCGGTCTCGGGGCGGATCCCGTTCTACTCGACGGCGACGGGCGAGTTCCTCGACACCGCGACCTTGGACGCGGAGTACTGGTACAGGAATCTGCGGGGCCGGGTCGGATTCGAGCCCGCGATTCGTGCATTGGTCGACAATGGCGCGAACGCATTCATCGAGGTCTCCCCGCACCCGGTGCTGACCATGGCGGTCGAAGAGACCATCGGCGCGCACGGTATGGCCGGCCGGGTCGCGGTGGTCGGATCGCTGCGCCGGGACGAGGGCGGCCTCCAGCGATTCGTGCAATCGCTGTCGGAGGCGTATGTCGCCGGTGTCGAGGTCGATTGGCCCGCGTTCTATGCGGGCCGGGGCGCCGAGCGAGTGTCCTTGCCCACGTACGCCTTCCAGCGTGAGCGGTATTGGTTGACGCCCGGTGCCGGGGCGGGTGACGCGGTGGCGGCCGGGCTCGGCCGGGTGCAGCACCCGATCCTCGCGGCGGAAATGCAGGTGGGTGACCGCGACGAATGGGTGTTCACCGGGCGGATCTCCGCCGATACCCAGCCGTGGACCCGCGATCATGTGGTGTTCGACAGGGTGATCGTGCCCGGAGTTGCCCTGGTGGAACTGGCGTTGGCCGCAGGCCGCGGGGTGGAGTGTGCGGTGCTCGACGAATTGATCCTCGAAGCGCCGCTGGTGCTGGACGGGGATGCCGTGCGGCAGCTCCAGGTCACCGTCGGTCCGGCCGCCGAGGATGGCCGCCGGGCCGTCGAGATCTACTCTCGGGCCGAATCCGGCGTTGCGGGCGGACAGCGTGAGACGACCCGTCATGCACGCGGTGTGGTTGCGGTGCAAGAGGATTCGGTCGCTTTGCCCTGGCTGCCGGCCGAATGGCCGCCGAGCGACGGTGAACCGGTGGATGTGAATGCGCTCTATGAGCGACTCGCTGCCGCGGACTATGACTACGGCCCGCTGTTCCAGTCGTTGCGTGCGGCCTGGCGGGTCGGAGATGAGGTCTACGCGGAGGTCGCGCTGCCCGGCGACGCGGACGGCGCGGAGTTCGGTCTGCACCCGGGCTTGTTCGACGCGGCGCTGCACGGCGGACTCGACTGGCTGGCGCAGGGCGATACCTCCGCGGCCTTACCGTTCGCGTGGACCGGAGTGCGACTGGACCGGCACGGCGCCGCGAGCGTCCGGGTCCGGATCCGGCCGGCGGGCGAGTCCGCGTTGCAGGTCGACATGGTCGATGCGGAGGGCGCGCCGGTGGCCGCTGTAGAGCAGTTGGTATTCCGACCCGTGGATCCCGCCCAGTTGGCGAACACCAGGTCCGGAGAATCCGATTCGTTGTTCGAGGTCTCCTGGAACGAGACCGAGACCGTGTCGGCGACCGTTTCGGCGCGGGTTGCGGTCCTTGGAGACCTGGCGGTTCCAGGCGACCGCTTCGAGGATCTCGCCGCCCTCGAACGCCGGATAGATGACGGGCACGCAGCGCCCGAAGTGGTCGTCACGGCCATCCCGACGCCCGAGGGGATCGCTGCCGCGGTGACACCACGCGCGGTCGCCGTGCGTGCGCTGGAGTTGGTGCAGCGCTGGCTGAGTGGGCGGTCGGATGACGCCCGGCTGGTGGTGGTGACACGGAGCGCAGTCGCGGTGGGTAAGGAGACCGTGGATCCGGCGCAGGCGCCCATATGGGGTTTGCTGCGTACTGCGCAATCCGAGCACCCGGGACGCTTCGTCCTGGTCGATATCGATCAGGACATCGCCGAGGCGGAGTGGTCGTCGATCTTCGCTTCGGACGAGCCGCAGTTGGTGGTGCGTGCGGGACGTGTGCTGGCGCCGCGGCTGGGGCGGGTCGATGCGTCGGCAAGCGAGGCGGTGGGGTCATTGGATCCTGCTGGTGTGGTGTTGATTACGGGTGGTACGGGTGGTTTGGGTGCGTTGTTTGCGAGGCATTTGGTGGTGCGTCATGGTGTGGGGCGT
>NZ_JBIRVQ010000024.1:0-116254 GCF_044386975.1 Nocardia sp. NPDC020380
CACAGCCTTGGCCTTGGTCGCTTCGTCGTACTTCGCTGGCATCTCGTGCCCATCCTCTCAAGAAAGAGGGTGTGCACAAAACCCGGGGCGGTTCAAGCTCGGGTTCCACAGTTCCTCGTCGCATGCTGGGACGTCAGCTGCGGCTGTTGCGTGAGAAGGCCGGCGTCACCGTCGCGCAGGCTTGCCGGACCATCGAAGTATCACCACAGACGATGTGGCGACTGGAAGGCGGCCAAGGGGTCAAGCTCAAGGACATCTACGTCAAAGCACTGTGTGAGCTGTATCGAAGCGATGATGACGAGATAGCTGCGCTGATGGGCCTGGTCCAGGAGACCAAGCGAACCGGCTGGTGGCATGCCTACGGTGATGCTGTACCGACCTACTTCGATTTGTACCTGGGGCTCGAGGAAGCGGCCCAGAGACTGACCACCTACCATCTGACCTTGTTGCCGGGCATGCTCCAGACCGCGGCGTATCGGCGCGCGGTCATCTGGGGCGCGTACCCCGGAATGCCCACGGTTGACGTCGAACGCCGCATCGAGATCGCCGCCCAGCGCCAGAAACGGTTGCAGGAACCGCGGGACCGCTTCGGTATGAACATGTTTCTCGGTGAGGCGGCATTGCGCTATGGGGTCGGCGGGCCGGCGGTGATCGCCGAACAGCTGCGCCACATCATCGCCGTATCGCGGTTGCCAACCGCAACGGTGCGTGTGGTTCCGTTCGGTACAGAGGCCGTATTGCCCCTGATCACAGGCTCATTCACGCTTCTCGAGTTCGCGCCGCACGCAAACTTCACCGAGCCACCTGTGCTGTACGTCGAGGGCTACACGGGGGCTCTCTACTTGGACAAGCCCGGTGAGATCGACCAATACAGACTGGCGCTCAAGGCTATTCGAGCCGCAGCATTGAACGAGCACGAAACCAGGGAACTGGTGCTGAATATTGCTAAGGAGTTCGAGTGAACACTGACTTGTCCGAGGCGGTCTGGTTCAAGAGCAGCCGCAGTGGGCCCAATCAGGATTGCGTCGAGGTGGCACACCTCGACGGAGGCAACGTCGCGGTGCGTGATTCCAAGAATCCGACTGGCGATGCACTGGTCTTCACGCCAAGAGACTGGGATGTGTTCATCACCAGCGGAATCTGGAAGCACTGACGTATACCCGGTCCGTATTTGCGGTGTGAGGTCCGATATCCGCCGGTGCCGGACCTCGCTGACGGACAGGCTGTGTTGTGTGAGTGAGGTTTTCGACGGGATCATCGACCGGTTCGTGCTGGCGAGCGGCCAGTTCGAGCAGCGACTGCGGATGGCTCGACCCGGTCAATGGGATTGGGCGACGCCTTCGCACCGAGTGGAATGTGCGACAGCTGGTCAACCACATGGTTCGGGGGAACTTCAACTATCTGCTGCTGCTCGCGGGTGGCAGCCGTGATGAATTCCTGCGCCTGCGGGATGTCGATGCGATGGGCGACGATCCGACCCTCGCCTACACCGAGTCCGTGCAGGGCTGCCGTGTCGCGTTCGGCGCGCCCGGAGTCCTGCATCAGGATTTCGACTACCCCATGGGTCAGGTTCTCGGACAACAAGCTCTCGCGGTACGCACCACCGATACCGTGATTCACACCTGGGATCTGGCTCGGGCCTTGGGTGTTGACGAGGAGCTCGATACCGACCTCATCGCCTGGATCGACGACAATCTCTATGAGATCTACGACGGGCTGGACGAAATGCCTACATCCGTGGATACAACCCACCGGTTCTTTGCCCCACCCAGCAATGTGAACACCGCCGCCGGGACGCGGCAGGATCGGCTGCTACGGCAGATGGGCAGAAACCCCGACCGCCGTTGAGATGGTGAAAGTGGATCAAACAGGCCTGCTTTGACTGCCGACGTGCTGTTCAGCCTGCGCGTCCGTGAGTGAGTCGTTGCCGCAATGTCATTCGTGGCGGCTACCTGGGCTGACGCTGGGCGGTCAGGTTTCTGTCACTCGACAGAAACGGGCGGCAATCCAGAAGTTACCGGCGGCAGCGCAAGTGATACGTGTGCGTCATCGGAAAGCGTGACGGAGCCCGAAAAACTATCGGTTGACAGGTTGATCGGTAGGAGCGTTCATGGGCACTGCATTACTGGATACGACGGTGACCGACGTGGCTGCCGTGCACGACCTGCGGGTTACCTTCCGGCGCGACGGTCGCGAGCTGTACGCACTGCGCGGGGTTTCGCTCGCGGTGCGGCGGGGTGAGATTCTCGGGCTGGTTGGTGAATCCGGTTCGGGGAAGAGTGTTCTCGGGTTCTCGCTGCTGGGTCTGCTGCCGGCCAGCGCGCGGGTGGACGGGACGGTGACCGTTGCCGGGACCGATATGGCGCGCGGGGCCGAGCGGGATCGGGCGCGGGCGCGGCGGCTGGATCTCGGTGCGGTGTTCCAGGATCCGATGACGTCGCTGAATCCGACGATGCGGATCGGGCGGGTCTGGGTCAGAGGGCGGCGACGCGCGGATCAGCGGCTGCTTGGTCGCGGCAAGGTCGGCGCGCAGCTGCGCAGACGACTGGAATCCGGCGAACTCGAACTCCCCGACGGTTCCCTGCCAATCGGATCGTTCGGTCAGGAGGCCCGCCAGGCAGCCACCTGACCAGTGACGCCGGGTCCCTGCCGCCCCGCCGGCAGGGACACGGATTCCGTCAGTGCGTCGGAGTCGGAGCGGGAGTGGTGGTCGGGGCGGGGACCGTGGTGGTCGGGCTGCCGCCGTTGCCCATCATCGGGTGATGGCCTTGGCCCATACCGCGATTGCCGCCGCCGTGGCCGTAGCCGCCGCCGTGGTGGCCACCGTTGTTCCAGCCGCCATGGTGGCCGTGATGGCCATGATGCACGAGCAGGAACATCATCAGGATGTAGGCGATCACGAAGAGCGCGAACAGGATTCCGCCGATGATCAGCGACAGGATGCCGAGATAGCGGGCACGGTGGGACGCGTACCGGGCACCTTCGGTGTCACCCTCGCTCCACAACGGGAAGACGTTGAGAGAGTGGGTGAATGCCGAGAACGAGAGCGGCCAGAAGAACAACAGCGAGGTCACCGCCCAGCCGATATTGTTTGCTGGGCGAACCGCCTGGGTGGCGGGCACCGGCTCGACCGGGACGGTGTGGGGTTCTTCGGGAATGGAGGCCGTGGCCTCCGGGTCGGGGGTGGTCATGGGCGGGGTCCTTTTCGAATTACCTGGTCCGCGAGGTTTCGCGACCTGTGATGAGGTCGATTACGCGCTCGGTGCCTGGTAATTCACGGTGAGCCGCCGGTGAGCTTGCTACAGGATGAGTCCGAATCCGCGGACCCGGCCCGCGACCGGCCCGCTAACCTCGGCGCCAATCCTCGAGTAGTCGGGCGATGGTCGAGGGGATCAGGCCGGAATCGATGCCAGGAGTTCGCTCAGGTGGAGAAGATCCGGAACGACGGTATCGGCGCCGGCCGCGCGGAGGTCGGCGGCGGTGTAGTTGCCGGTGCTGACGGCTATCGAGTGGACGTTGTTTTTCGAGGCTGCGGCGATATCGAGTGGGGTGTCGCCGATGACGACTACACATCGGTCCTCGAACTTGACGCCGAAACGCGTTTCGGCGCGGTCGCGTGCCAAAGCGACCAGGTCCGCGCGCTCGATGTGGTTGTCGCCGAAGGCCCCGATCGACAGGTCGAGGTGTCGGTCGAGGCCGAGCTCGCTCAGCTTGATGCGGCCGATGCCCTCGAGGTTGCCCGTCACCACCGACTGCAGGACATCGCCACGAGAGTTCAGAGCATCCAGGGCATCGGTGGCGCCGGGAAGCGGATGACCGCCGCCACTGCGGAACGTGCTGCGCTGTTGCTCGGCAATCTCGACTGCGCGTGTCTGTACGTCGATTCCACGATGCGAGAGTTCGGGGTCGGTGTGCCGGATGAGGTCGGCGATGATGGCCTTGTCGGTGCGCCCGGCGACCGGAACGGCACTGGTAGGTGGCACGTGCAGCAACTGCTCGAATGCAGAGCGGATCGCAAATTGACCGAATTCCGCAGCGGAGAGCAGTGTTTGATCGAGATCCCAGAGAACCAGCACACGATAATCCGTGCCGGCGGAGGCCGAGTTTGCAGTGCCCATCGGTAGCGAGACCCTTTCCGCGGCTGGTGGTCTGTCGATCTTCTCAGCCGCCGGGCTCGAGCGCTCGCCTCGGACCCGGCTTTATCTCGGCGGCAGTGCGGCGTTGGCAATGACGGCGGTCAAAGCGGCCACCGTGATCGTCACCGCGGCCAGATGGGCGCGCCGGTAATGAGTGGCCAGCACGGCGAAGAACTCGCGCAGGAATGCCGCGGGGATGAAGTATCCGGCAGTGCGAGCGCCGACGACCTGGGCGTCGATTCCCAACCGACGGGTGAGTGCGGCTGCGCGCAGGACGTGGAAATTGCTGGTGACAACGGTGATTCGGACCTTATTGGCCGGGATGCCGCGCAGTGCGAGTTCGCGTATGCAGTTTTCGAGGTTTTCTGCGGTGTTGTGTGAATGGCGTTCTCGGACGACGACGTTCATGGGAAGACCTCTGGCGGCCAGGTAGCGGGCCATGGCGTCGGCTTCGGAGGTCGCCTCGTCGTCGCCCTGACCGCCGCAGGTGACGATCACGGGAAGAGCTCCTGCTGCTTCGGCCACGCGGTAGGCGCGGATGCCTCTGTCGAGGCGCGCACCGAGCAGGGGAGTGACCGACCTGCGATTGGGGCCGCAGCCGAGTATCACAATCGCGTCGGCTTCAGCGCGATCAGGGAGGTTGGTGTAGAGCAGCGCGTATCCAGCGAATGCGATCAGATGCACCACCAGGTAGCCGCCGAGCACACAGCACACGGCAATCAGCTGGGTAGTCCATGTCGGCACTCGAGGGTTTGCGGCGACCACGGTGAGTCCGGCGGCCAACACCACCAGTCCCGCCCCGACCACCAGGGGAGTGCATGTCGTCGGCGAGCGGCCTTCATGGCGGATGACCGCGAACCCGTTGGCCACCAACGCCATGCCCGCGACACCGGCACCGAATGCGGCGACGGCAATCCACTCCGACCGTGACGGCACACCCATGTCAGGTCCTGCGAGGAAGAGACCGGCACCGGTCCCGAGCATGCCACGGCCACTAGCAGGATGAGCCCTGTCGACAACCGTCGTGGTTCGTGCGCTACGGGAAATCCCGCGACGATCATCAGAAGTGAACCGGTCGACAGCAACACTGCAGTCTCCACGTGTCCGCCCGCCCTTCGCAGTCAGTAGAACCGACAGCATGAGCATTTGTGCACAGTCGATTCCCCGTCCGTACCGAACCAAACGGCCTTTCATCTGCCTGGGCGACAATCGGGCAAGCGCACACCGAGGCACATTCGCTTCGAGGAGACCGTGCAGCGACTACCGTGGGGTCGGTGGGCATCGAATGCTCGACCATCGTCGCGGCTCCCCGAGCCGAAGTGTTCGACTGGTTCGGCAGGCCGGGCGCGTTCACGCGACTGGCACCCCCGTGGCAGCCGGCCGCCATCGAGTCCGAGGCAGCATCCCTCGCCGACGGCCGAGCCGTGTTGCGATTGCCGGGTGGCTTGCGGTGGGTGGCACAGCACAGTGCCGCGGATTTCGACCCACCACGGCGATTCGTCGATCGGATCGCTATCGACGGGTACCGGTCGATGCCGTTGGGGCGGGTATTGCCGTGGCAGCACATCCACGAATTCGAGGTCGTCGACGACGGGCACACCCGCCTCGTGGACCGGGTCGATACCCCGATTCCCGCTGCTCTGCTGCGGCCTATGTTCGACTATCGCTACCGCCAGATCTCCGATGACCTGGCGGCCCATCGCAGGGCTGCCGCACAGGGATTCGAGAAATCTACGATCGCGCTCACCGGTGCCTCCGGCCTGGTGGGGTCGGCGCTGTCTGCGTTCCTGATCACCGGCGGTCACCGCGTCATCAGCCTGGTCCGCCGCCCGCCGATCAATGCCGATGAGCGGCAGTGGGATCCGGAGTCGCCGTCAGCGGATCTGCTGCAGGGTGCCGATGCCGTAATTCATCTGGCGGGTGCGTCCATCGCCGGTCGATTCACTGCCACGCACAAGCGCGCCATCGCAGACAGCCGTATAGAGCCGACTCGCAGGCTCGCCGAGCTGGCCGGAGCAACCGGCGTCCCTACCTTCGTGAGCGCCTCGGCGATCGGTTACTACGGCGCCGACCGCGGCGATGAGCTGCTCGACGAAACCGCCTCACGCGGGACAGGATTCCTCGCCGACGTGGTCGCGGACTGGGAAGCCGCCGCCCTTGCCGCCGAAACCACAGGCACCCGGGTCGTTCGCGTCCGCACCGGCATCGTGCAATCACCGCGCGGCGGCACACTGCGCCTGCTGCGCCCATTGTTCACGGCCGGGCTGGGCGGGCCCCTCGGCGACGGTCGCCAATGGCTGTCCTGGATAGGCATCGACGACCTGATCGACATCTACCACCGCGCATTATGGGACTCCGACCTGTCGGGTGCCATCAATGCCGTTGCACCACAGCCAGTTCGAAACATCGACTACACCCACGCCCTGGCACGAGCAGTGCATCGGCCGGCGATCCTGCCGATCCCGCGATTCGGCCCCGCCCTGTTGCTCGGCCGAGAAGGAGTCGACCAGCTCACCGCGGCCAGCCAACGCGTCCTACCCGATCGCCTGACCGCCGCCGGACACCACTTCCGTAGCCAGGACATCGAATCCACCCTCGGCCACCTCCTGGGCCGCAGCACCAGCGAAGCCGGGTGAGGGCCGAACGCGCACAGGTATCGGAGGGATTGTCATGGATATCGCGTTCATCGGCAGTGTCGCGGTAATCAGTCCGGACGCGTCGGCGAGCAAGGGCTTGTACGTCGATGCGCTCGGACTGCCGCTCAACGGCGAACCGGACGGCTATCGCCACAGCGAAGATATCGAGGGCAGCAAGAGCTTCGGCATCTGGCCACTGGACCAGGCTGCGCAGTCATGTTTCGGCACTACCGAATGGCCGGCGGACAGGCCGGTCCCGCAGGCGAGCATCGAATTCGAGGTCGCGAACGCCGAGGGAGTGCAGGACGCCGCGGATGAATTGGTGCAAAAGGGATTTACCATCCTGCACGGTGCCCGAATGGAGCCATGGGGACAGACGGTGGCTCGCCTGCAATCACCCGAAGGGCTGATCATCGGCCTTTCCTACGCACCCGCCCTACAGCCGTAGCGATTGAATCGCGCCGCCGATCGTGCACGTTACGCGATTGCGGGCCCCCAGAATTCGCAGCTGTTGGTCGGGACGGGTTACTTCTAGAGTGCTATGCGGCATAATCCTCGAACGGAGTGCGATGAAATCGCCTCTGCGACAGTAATTTCCGCAAGCACTTTGAAGAAGGAGCACGATTTGAAGCGTCAAAGCCTTACCCGTCTGGGCTCGTGCGCCGCCGGCATCGCGGTGCTGGCCGCGACTTCGGTGTCGATGGCCGCGACGGCCGCCGCCGACGACTGGATCCAGGTCTCGGGCACCGTGCAGTGCGTCAACCAGACGTACACGCTCACCGTGCCGGCCCTGAGGATCCAGACGGGCATCTCGTCCTACTACTTCCTGGACGGCCCGAACCTGAACAGCGCCACCATGATCGGCAGCGAGCAGCCCATCTCGCACGGCCAGGACGCCACGGCCTCGTGGACTCCCACCTACAGTGGCGCCCACACGCTGTGGTGGCGCGGCATTCAGCCCGGCGGCGGGGGCGTCATCGGCCCGCAGACGGTCAATGTGGTCGACCAGGCACCCGCGGGTCAGAGCTGCAGTCCGACCACGGGCGGCGGCACCGGGACGGGCAGCGCTGATTCCCTGCCGATCATCGGCCCGCTGCTGAGCCAGCTGGGTCTCTGACATCCACGGCGCCATGCGCTCCACCGCCTGGTGGAGCGCGCTTGAAAGTCAAGTCGAAATAGGTTGCCGCGGCGGCGAATCCGACTACGTCCACGCAGGCCCGGCCTGTGCAGCGCTTGCCGCGGCAATCGGGACGCCGGTTGCCGCTACCGGGGGGATCGGTGGGTCCGGTCGAGCCGGGTGAGCCATTCACGCAGCAGACCGGCTTCGAAGATGCTGAAGCCCGCGTCGGTTACGGGGTCGATATTGCCGGCGGGGGTGATGATTCCGAGCAGTGATTGCGCACGGTCGGCGATGGGGGAGTGGTCGCCGGTGCGGGGTGTGGCCTGCTCGGTGAGGGCGTCGAGCACGATGTCACGTAGCGGCCGGATCAACTGGGCGTCGCGCGCCTGTTCGGGCTGGGCCAGCAGGTGCAGAACCGCGCCGGTCGTGGACGCCTCGATGGCTGTCATGGCCGCCTCGACGGGTACCCGAAGCAGCCCTTGTTCATTGGCGCGATCAAGCATGCCGCGCAGGATGGCGCGGTTTTCCATAACGGCCGCGGGGTGGCGGTC
Organism: Nocardia sp. NPDC020380; assembly: GCF_044386975.1. Classification (NCBI taxonomy): domain Bacteria; kingdom Bacillati; phylum Actinomycetota; class Actinomycetes; order Mycobacteriales; family Nocardiaceae; genus Nocardia; species Nocardia sp. NPDC020380. The sequence continues at coordinate 8,444 of NZ_JBIRVQ010000024.1, forward strand.
CGGTCGCAGATTCGCGTACATCAGCGTGTAGATGGCGGGGTTGGCCAGCCCGAATTCGACGTGTGTCTCCCATCCGCGGCGCAGATCCTCGACCGGGTCCTGGCTGGGCACGAACGCGCGCTTCTCGGCGAGGTAGCTCTCGAAACCGAAACTGGCCACCGCGTCGAGCAATGCGTCCTTGTCGCCGAACAACCGATACAGCGTCGGTGTCTGCACTCCGGCCGCGGTCGCGACCGCCCGAGTGGACAGCCCGGCCGGCCCGACTTCGGCGAGCAGGTTCACCGCTGCGCTCAGGACGCGCTCGCGTTGATCATCCGAGCCGCCGCGTCGATCATCTGATGGCATGTATCGATGATAGCGGAAACTTGTTGACGTTGACAATGACACTGTCACCGTCATAGCGTTATCAACGTCAACAACGAAGAGAAGGATCCAACATGCCATCCGTTCACATCGCCATCGCCTACTACTCCGGCTACGGGCACACCCTCGAGCTCGCCAAAGCCGTCCGCGACGGCATCGAGTCGGTGCCCGGCGCCCGCGCCGACATGGTCGACGTAGCCGACATGACCGACGTCAAATGGGAGACCCTCGATGCCAGTGACGCGATCATCTTCGGGACACCGACCTACATGGGATCGGCCTCCGGGGCGTTCCACGCCTTCGCCGAAGCAACCTCCAAGCGCTGGATGACCCAGCAATGGCTCGACAAACTCGCCTCCGGGTTCACCAACTCCGGCTCGATGAGCGGCGACAAACTACACACGCTGCAATACCTGGCCCTGCTGGCCGCCCAACACGGCATGCACTGGGTCAGCCTGGGCCTGCTGCCGGGTTGGAACACCACCACCAGCAGCGAACACGACGACAACCGGCTGGGCTTCTACCTCGGCGCAGGCGCTCAAACCTGGAACGACCAAGGCCCGGACGCCGTCCACGCCGCCGACATGACCACCGCCCGCCACCTCGGTGCCCGGGTTGCAACCCAGGCATTGCGTTACCAACATCCAGTCGCGTCGTAAAGCCGTGCCCGCACTTGCCAAGACGGCCGGAGTCGCTGCTGCACACGGGATCTGGAGTGTCTCCGACTCGCGCGTTCTGATTCCTCTGATTCACCACGAGGACACCGCCGGAGACCTCCGATCTTCTTAAGTTCGAGCGGCGACGACAGCCACACGCTGGTCTCGGTTGTTGTTACCCCACAACACGTCCGGTTGTTTGGGACGCGACGCCCATTTTCGACACCGCGCCGGGCATAACGCCCGGCGCGGGTGTAGCCCAACCTCGGAGTCGAATCAGTCGTCGAAATCCGGGCGCATATCATCATCGGCCCCGGAATCGCCGGTCACGACGAGCGTGGCGGTGCCAGTCTCGCCGGGATCGTCGTAGGTCACGACACTTCCCTGCCCCACAGCTTCGAGTTCCTTGGCTGCGGATTTGACTAGAACAGCGGGCCCTTGTGTGTACAGATACCCTTCCGCGTTGGTCCCGGTTGTCAAACCCAGGCCCTCGAGGATGAGCTGGGACTGCAGGTTGGAATCCGTTGACACAATTGCCTCCTGAAGCTGAATCGTGACTGGTCGCCCGGGTGGGGCGTGTCTCGGGACCAGAGCCGACCTCCGGCGGGGTGACTGCGCAGTGTGCCCGCAGCACCAGCCCCTGCTTGCGATTTTACCGTCGATCTCGAAGGGGCCGCGGCGACTTACTCTCCAATTCCGTTGACCGGCTTGCACTCTCAACCCCGGCCGAACGTCGACAATCAGGTCGTACTCGCCAAGCGTCCAGCTGGCGATGCACCCAGCGCAGGGCGGCACGTGGGCTTGGTCGAACAGCCTGGCCGCTGCCGAAAGAATGGTTCGGCCGCAGCGCTCGCCGCCTTACCTGAGGGCTCCTCAACGCCCATGGACTGCCCGGGGAGTCACCACGGCCGAACCCGAACAATCAAGCCGGACGGTCCGCCACCATGCCTCCCGCGAGACCTTCGAGGCCATGCTCGGTGGGGATGTCCGGACCGGTCGAATCTCTACTGTTCAGAGATAAGTTAGGGCTCGGTGTCAGCCGTTTCCTCACCGGCCTCACACGGAACCTGGTGGATTCGCCGTATTCCAGCCCACCATTCTCGACGTCCACGGCGATTCCGACCCCGACTACAGCGGCCTGCTACGGGCATTCCAGACCGGCGTCGGCTCCCATCCGACGGCCGCTCCCGTCTGGAATGCCCACCGGCGTAACGAATCTGGATAGCAGCCGTAGACGGGGTGCCCCTACAAGAGGGCTGGGACGGGGTCGGCGAGGTCGAGGACGGTGTCGTGTCGGGTGACAGCAGCTTCCGCGATCCTGCAGTAATCCGCAGGCGCCCGGTATAGCTCACCAGGAAGTCTTGTGCGCAACCAATGATCGGGCACCCATCACACGACGGCTGTTACGCCTTGTGCCCTGCAGGCAGCGCGAAATGCCCGTAATGCATAGTGCAGACGGGATTTGACCGTGCCGCGTGGGATGGCGAGTTTGTCGGCGATGACTGTGGTGTTCGCGCCCGCGTAGTAGGCGTACCAGATTACGAGTCGGTGCTCGTGGCTGAGCGTGGAGAGTGCGCGTTCGACGACCACGGTATCGGCCAGGCCCGCACAGGGATCGGGTGTGGCATGGTCGGGCACGCCGTCATCGTCGGTGAGGAATTCGTGTCGCCTCCGGGCGCAACGCAGTTCGTCATAGGCCAGGTTCCGTGCCACGGCGAACAGCCAGGGACGCAGGGTCGGGGCCGGTTGATCGAGGAGCTGCGGATGTTGCCACAGCCTGAGCAGGACTTCTTGGGCGATGTCGTCGGCGCGGCAGAAGTCGCCGACGAGCCGAGCAGCGAAGCGGGACAATATGAGCCTCTACAGCCGGTCGACCTCATCGAGGCGATCTGATCGGTGGCGATATTCGAAGTGGTCGACGCTTGCTGGATCGATCACGCGGCTACTCCCCGTCAAGCAGTTTGCTTGAGGCGATACCCCCGAACGGCTCACCGAACCGACCGGTCAGAGCCGGGCAGTCACATCGCCGATGACCTGCCGGGCAAGTACGCCCGTGTGCAGCGACGGTGAGTGGGTATCGCCCGGTAGTGACCTTCGATCTGACACCGACGGCGGCCCAGCACGACTTGGCGCGACGGGCGCACGAATTCGCGCGGGACTGTATTCGGCCGGTGGCGGCGCACTACGACCGGGCGCAGGAGTTTCCGTGGCCGGTGCTGGAAGAGGCTGCGGTGCGGGGGTTCTACAGTCCGCTGTTCTACCGTGACCTCATCGGTGATCCGACTGGTTTGTCGTTGCCGATGTTCATGGAGGAACTTTTCTGGGGCTGCGCGGGCATCGGGTTGGCGATCGTGATGCCCGCGCCTGCCCTGTCCGCGATCGGCAAGGCCGCCACGCCCGAGCAGATGCTGCGGTGGGCGCCTGAATGCTTCGGCACACCTGGGGATTTGAAGCTGGCGGCGTTGGCGATCTCGGAACCGCAGGGTGGGAGTGACGTGCGCAATCTGCAGACGCGGGCGGTGCGCGACGGGGACGAGTGGGTGATCGACGGGCACAAGATGTGGATCGGCAACGGGGGTATCGCCGATGTGCACGTGGTGAATGCGGTGGTGGATGAGGAGCTCGGGCATCGGGGCAGGCGTTGTTCGTCGTGCCTGGTGGTACTCCGGGATTGAAGTTGGTGCGCAAGCTGGACAAGCTGGGATGCCGGGCCTCGCATACCGCGGAGCTGATGTTCACGGATGTGCGTGTGCCGCTGGACAATCTGCTCGGGGGAGTCGAGAAGCTCGAACGCTCACTGGCTGCGAAGCGCAGTGCAACGCGCGGCGACGGGCAGGGCTCGGTAACCCTGGGGACCTTTGATCAGACGCGCCCGATGGTCGCCGCACAGGCGCTCGGGATCGCCAGGGCCGCCATGGAATACATGACCGCCTACGCGACACAGCGCGAGGCCTTCGGGGCACCGATCATCGACAATCAAGGAATCGCCTTCCCGATCGCGGATCTAGCGGTGCGGCTCGACGCGGCGCGGCTACTGACCTGGCGGGCGTCGTGGATGGCCGCCAACGGTGTGCCATTCGAGCGAGGCGAGGGATCGATGGCGAAGCTGGCGGCCAGTGAGGTCGCGGTGGATGCGACCGAGCGCGCGATCCAGACCCTGGGCGGCTGGGGTTACATCACCGATCATCCGGTAGAGAAGTGGTATCGAGATGCCAAGCTGTACACCATCTTCGAAGGCACCAGCGAAATCCAGCGCCTGGTCATCTCGCACGCGCTGGGCGCTGTCGCAGGCCACGTACCTGGCGCTATCATCGGGTCAGCCGAATCGAAACCGTTGCCTGCCAGCGTGTTCGGTTCGTCCTTATCCACCCCAGTCCCCGGTGGAACCGACTGATACCCATCATTTGGAAGGAGCATCGTCGCGATGCGCACACCGGACATCATCATTCGCCCTGTGAACCTCAGGCCCTGAGCATCGAGCCCATGGCCATGTCACAGCATCCATCACCCAATTGCCGTCCCGACCGTATCCCGCTGTCGGCCATCCAAGTTCGATGGTCGGACACCGCGGGTGCCTTCGTCGCCTGGTCCGATCGCTGTCCGGGCCTGACCCACGCCGACCCGTGGTCCTCGCTGGCTGCATTGGACGGGCTCATCGAGCGCGGCGCGGAACACACGGTCATGGTCGTGGCCGACCGCATCTACGATGACGACGGCGAGCCGGTCGGCACCGCGGGCTTCTATATCGACCTGTCGAGCACCCTCGCCGAGGCCGAGCGGGATCTGGTCAGCCAGCGGCTGCCGGAGATGGTCGAAGCCAGGGCCGTGATCGAACAGGCCAAAGGCGTACTCATGCGCATGTACCGCATCAATGCCGAACAAGCATTCAAGGTGCTGATCTGGCGATCCCAGGAAACGAACACCAAACTGCGCGCACTGGCCACTCAACTTCTCATCGACCTCGTGGACGTGCCACCGACGCCGGCCGCGACCATCGCCGCGTTCGACCACATCCTGCTCACCGCACACGAGCGCATACCGCACTGACAGAACGTGTTTGGAACCGGCGGATCCGGCTATGGCGGGAACGGCGCGGTGGATAAAGACGGCGCGTCACCTGTTGAAAGGAATCCCTTATGAGCGCCACCGACAAGGCGAAGAACAAGTTCGACGACGTTGCCGGGCAGGCCAAGGAAAAGGCCGGCCAGGTGACCGGCGACAAGAGCAAGGAACACGAGGGCAAGCTCGATCAGGCCAAGGCGAACATCAAGGACGCCGGCGAGAAGGTCAAGGACGCCTTCCGCGACTGAGTACCTTGCCATTTCGTGTCAGGGCCGGGAGCACCCATGCTGGGGGCTCCCGGCCCGCTCGTATGGATCACGCGACGCTATCGGTGGCCCGTACGTTCTCCACGGACTCGACGAACGAGAAGGCTGCGACTCGGGCGGCGGCATCCTCGGTGATGCCGATCACCACTGCTCCCGGATAAGTGCCGTAGACGACCATTCCGCCCAGCTCCCTGAGCTGTGCATAGAACGCCTGGGCTGCCTTCTCGTCGTCGGGACACAGGGCAGAGAACCGAACCCGATAAACACCTTCGTCATCCATGACGCCTCCTCGCTGATTCGGACAGTCTTGCGAGCTCGGTTTGCCCGTTTTCCGGCGATGTACACGTGGGTGGAGGCAAGGCTCACAGTCCGATTGAACAAGATCCTTGCGGGCATATCGAAAACGTCCCAGTGACATCGTGAATTCGGAGGTTGGGCATCGTGTCTGAGCACAAGAGTGGTCCCCGCGAAGGTCTGGAAGGCGTCGTCGAGGGCATCAAGGGAAAGGCCAAGGAGGTCGCCGGAGTCATCGTCGGAGACGACGACCTGCAAGGCGAAGGGCGGGCTCAGCAGGACAAGGCGGACGCGCAGCGTGAAGCAGCGCTGAAGGAAGCGGCCGCTGAGAAGGAACGCGCGAAGGCTGCCGTCGACGAGCAGCTGCAGCGCGGCTATCAGCAGGAGCAGCAGGATCGCTAGCTGAATCTCTCTCCACGGCGAAATGGTGAAGGGGTTGCCGGACAATGAGGTCCGGCAACCCCTTCACCGTTTCGGAACGCCTCCCGCGGCCACAGCGTAGGGAGGCGTTCGGCAAACCAGGAGTGGGGCTCGCATCCACTGCCGCAGTAGACCGGCACCCGCACGCTCGCCGTTGAGTACGTGTCATTGTACCGAAGTCCGTGCGACACTTGATATTTTACTCCCGTAATGCGTTACGGAAGATACGGCGTCAAATACGGTACTGCCTCTGTGACATGAGTTGCCGGGATCCCGGCTCCGATGCCGAGGAATTCCCAGCACACAGGGGTCCGTGCCAGCCTTCCGACCACGAGTGCCGTATGCAGGCCTCCGCTCGAGGAGAAGCGGGCGATCTGAATGAGGGATCCGGCATCGGGGATACGGCAATAAGCCTTGTCGATGCCTTCGAAAGACATTGCGGTATAGCTTGTTACGACGATGATGACCGATGTCACCGCGGGGATATCCGGCTCAGAGCCGCGACGATCGCTTCATTGTCGCCACGACCCTCGCCGGTCAGGTTGTCGTCGGTATGGCGGATGGACCCATCCGCGGACGCCAGATGCTCGTGGTAGACGACATCGAACAGTCGATCGCGACCGAACAGGAACGCGGCGATCTGGATTCGAGCGCCAAGCGTTCGCTCTGTAGTGGTACCGACACCGGTATATCCTTCTGAATCGAGATGTCCAGCCTTCACCCGGTGCGTGCCTGCCGCAGCGTCGTCGAAACCATCTGCCACTCAGGGAATATGATGTTCGGGATACGGCCCTGGGCTACTGGTCCGAATCGCTGTAATGGATTTCGCTGAGAATGGTGTCCGGCCATATCGCTCCGCTGGTCAGTTGATAAGCGACTTCGGAGAGACGGGTGCTGCGCCGGCGTCCGTAGGAGCGCAGGGCTTGGAAGGCCTGGTCCATGTCGAGGTTGCCGGCCTGCGCGAGAATCCCTTTGGCTTGCTCGATGGTCACCCGGTTGATCAGTGCGTGCTGAAGTTGCTCGGTCAGCACCTCGCTGCGGCGGATGGCCCGTTCCTGCAGGATGCCGATCGTCGCGATATCGGCGAGCGCCCTCGCGGCTTGAATGTCTTGCTTGGACATTGCTTTCGGTTCCTGGCCGAACAGATTCAGTGCGCCGATGGTGTCCTTGCGCAGCCGCATGGGGATGGTGTGCACCGCAGTGAATCCTGCCTTCAGTGCACGGGGCACGAAGACCGGCCAGCGGGTTGCCGCGGTGGTGAGGTCGGCCACGTAGACCGACTCGCCGGTGTGCACGGTATCCCAGCACGGTCCCTCGCTGGTCTGGAGCTGGTAGAGCTCGATTATCTTCGCCTGTTCGGTCGAAGACGCCAGCACCTGAAGGCCGCCGCGCTGGTCGGACATGAGGATGCCGGCCGCCGAAGTCTCGAGCAGCAGCACGCACTGCGAGACGAGCGTGTGCAGGACATCGACGGTGTCATATGTCGGCGGCCTCGAAGCACGGCCCTTCGCCCAGGGTGAACTGCAGCGCCTCGATCCACGCGACGATTTCATCACTGGCATAAAGGGTTTCACGGCGCCCTGTGCCGATCATCAAGGAGATGGACGCGCCGTCGACCGGCAGCAGTTCCACACATGTGCGGCCCACCCGTGCGACTGCGTCCAGACGGTCATCGCTGTGGTGCAAGGCGAACCACAGGGCCTCCCGGGCCATACCGATCTTCTCGGCGTCGGGTGCACGAGCGACATTCATTGATTTACCGCGATTCTCACCGAGCGGGTGGGCGCGACCGAGATGCGACCGTTCGAGGCGGTCCGGCAGTCGACCGTCTCGCTTGCGCGATTACCCCGAAGGTTCAGCCTCAACCCCGCTCGCACGGTGTGCGGCATCTGCTAGCCTGGTCGGGAGATAACAATTCGCGATCAACATCGTGTATTTCACATAATCCGCTGTCCTTGACCCCGGCAGTCGAACCGCTTCAGCGCGTCGACGGAGGGCGTCATCGTGAGCACCGGGAGCACTCACACGCAGGGCCGCCATGATGACGTGCCTCGTTCAGCGCCTGCGGTCAAGAGCAGAAACACCTACGAAGACATCGATCCGCTGCTGGCCCGCCTGGCCGCCATGGACGCGAGCGATCCACGTCGAAAAGGCTTGCGCGAGGACGTGATCGGGCAATGTATGCCACTGGCGGAACATATCGCCCGCAAGTACGCCGGACGCGGCGAGGCGTATGAAGACCTGCTGCAGATCGCTTGCCTCGGGCTCCTGGCGGCGATCGACCGTTTCGACCCCGCATACGGGGCGACCTTCGAATTCTGACCAGAACCCTGAACACGTTGCGCGAGCAGGCGTTACGCGACTGAACGATCGGCCCCGTCGGAGTCCTTCTCCGGTCTCCGGCATCGACCAACGTGCCGCGGATGCCGTCGTCGAGACGACGGCATCCGCGGCACAGCGTTGCACGGAATCACGAAGACAGCTGTTGTGTCTGCGGATCCGGCAGGCCCGGTCAGAAGTAGTGGGCTCGCCCGCCGACCGGCCGCCCCACCGCACCGAGCACCGCGAGTATCGCGCCGACGACGAGCAGGATGATGCCGATGGTGGTCAGGATCGGAATACCGATCAGGATCCCCACGATGAGTAGGATGAGTCCGAGGACGATCATGAGAATTCCTTCGCTGGAGGGGCTTTGACGCTCACGCAATGCCCGGCCTGGCGACTGTCAAACCCGGAGACGGGGTCTCCTCAGTTCTTGCCGAGCGCTTCGGCCAGTTCGGATTTGGACATCCGGGAGCGGCCGCGGATGTTGCGCTGCCGGGCCTCGTTGTAGAGCTGATCGCGGGTCAGGCCCTTCGGGCCGGCCTTGCCGGAGCGCTGACCGCCGCGCTGCTGGGGTGACTTGCCCTCGAGGGAGGTGCGGCTGGCGGTCTTGGTCTGACCGGCACGGGCGCGGTTCTTGTTGACCGTGCGCGCGGCGATCTCCTCGGCCCGATCGGGTTCCTCGCCGCGGCCTTCGGCGGAGTCCTTGATGTGTTCGTACTGTCGTTCCTGCTTGGCGCTCCACTGCTTGGGCATTTCACACCTCGTATCTCGGGATCGATTCTCGGCGGATCGGTCGTGGTCACGCGCGAGTTGCTCGCAAATGCGCCCTACCCTGGCCCGGCACGCCCAAACGTGCACCGGTTGAAGGAAACGTTCCCGGGTAAACGGCGTAGATCAGGACCAGCAGAGGAGGTCACGATGCCCAGCGAGGGTAGCGCCGCCACACCGGTGTCGAACGGCAGGCACGAGACCGAAACCGAAGCGCTGGATCGCAATTGGGGCAGCCTCATGCAGGAACTGCGCGTAGTGCAGACCGGTGTGCAGCTGCTGACCGGTTTCCTGCTGACCCTGCCGTTCCAGAACCGGTTCGCAGGGCTGTCCACGCCGATGCGAGTGCTGTACCTGATCGATGTCGCCGGATCGGTGAGCGCCACGATCTGCCTGGTCGCGCCGGTGGCAGCGCACCGGATGCTGTTCCGCCAGCACCGGATACAGAGTGTGGTGACCGCCGCGCACCGCTACGCCATCGCCGGGCTGACGCTGCTGGGCGTATCGCTGACCGGTGTCGCGACACTCATCTTCGACACCGTTGCCGGCCCGGCGGGCGGCATCGCCGCGGGCGTGGTGTTCGCGTTGCTGTTCGCCGCGATGTGGGTCCTGCATCCGTGGCGCCACCGCTACGGCAGCCGTGTTCACGCCAGTCGCCGCGCGTTTGCGCCGGGTGAGGCCGGGTAGCTGCGAGACTTGACCGGGTTTCGTTCCGAGTGTGGCCTCGCAGTGGTGGATCGAGGCGCCTGCGGAGGTTCGATGAGTACTACCGACAGCGTGGAAGTCGCGCTGCGCTTCCCGGCACACACCGGGCAGCTGTTCCGTGACACCGGGTTACATTGCTGCGCTGCGGAGTTACCGTCAGCGGATCGATCGTCCTCCAGTCACGGTTTTTCGGGCTCATGTGCATCACAAGTCACAGAGCCCCAATGCTTTTCGCGAGTTGCTCGTCGAGCGGGTAGTGCTTCTCGGCGGGCATGAGGTCCTTGGCGCGGTCGGCGCGGCCCTCGCGCAGGTGCGCGGAGGCTTTGCGGACGAGCGGGGTGAGGTCGCGGATCTCTACTGTCCAGTCGTTGACGTAGCGCTCGATGATGTGTCGCGACAACCCGACCTGGATGCTGCGATGATCGAGCTTTCACCCTGGATCGAATACTCCGGATCCCATTGCACATGTACGACAGCATGTTTGAACAGCGCCCGCCACCGTGCCGCATCGCTGTAGACGCGACGCTCGGGACTGGTGAGGACGGCCTGAGCCAGGGCTTCTTCCCAGCCCACCCGAGTGATGCGGACTGCGAGAATGCGTTCCTGGCCGGGCTTGCGAGCCCAGTTACTGCGGTGCATGAGCCAGCGGAACGACGGCTTGATCCAAGTCATGCGGTTGAGTGAGAACGGCTCGACCAGCCGCTGTGCGGCCACGGCGGCAGTGGCGATGTCGTCGTTGAAGGCTTGGTAGACGACGATCGTGTCGCGGTCGAAGTCTCCGCGGATCTCGTAAGAATTCATAACCCGCGCAGACTACGACCGCGCGGGCCACGGACACCACCGTATTTCGTTGCGCTGCTAGCGGCTGATCGCCTCCGGGCGCGCAGCCCCGAGCGCCTGCCACCTCGGGTCCGGCAGCGGCGAAGGCGGATCATCCGGCGGCGGGGGAGGTATGGGCCCACCCGGTTCCGGGACCGGCGGGAGCGGCGGCATCGGGGCAGGCGGTCGGGGCGCAGGATCCGGTTCGGGCGGGGTCGGAGGCTCGAACGGGTCCGGTGGCTGCGCGGGCGGAACGGGCGGGACGGTGGCTGTGGCCGGGTGGAAATCCAGGTCGATATCGTCGGGGTTGAGGTCGAAATGCACCCGCAGGTCCTTCCTCGCCTCGGCGAGTCGGCTGATGCTCAGGCCGGCCACGATGGTTCCGGCGGCTTCGGCGGCGGTGGGTGGCCGCCGCCCGGCGTGCCGTTCTGTCATGCGGCAGAGCAATTCGACGGCGGCGAGAGCCGAAGCGGCCAGACGTGTTTCGGCAGAGTCCATATCAAGGCTCCTCGATGCGGAAGTGGCGAAGGTAGGCGGTGCGGAAGATCGTTGCGGCAGCGGGCGGCATCACATGAGCAGTGCCGCGATACCACCGGGCGCGCACGTTAAACCGCTGGTTGGGTATGGAATCTGTGGTGAGGGGAGGGTGGTCAGCGGGGACGCACGGTGGCAGCGCGTGCGCCGCGCTCATCGTGCTGGACGGTGAAGGTCACCGGCTGTCGTTCGGTGAGAGTGCGGTAGCCGGGTAGGTCGATCCCGGAATACTCGACGAACACCCGCCGCTGCGGCTGCTCGTCCAAGGAAATGAAACCGAACCCTTTGGCGGCATCGAACCACACCACGGTGCCACCCACCCGATTGCCGGGGGAGTCAGCGGGGGCGTCGGAGAGCATCTGTAGTGCTGGGCTCGCTGACATGAGGGTCTCCTTGGGGTGAAATGTCCTGATTGTGGCTGCCTTCCCTCGATGCGACCCGTGAAACACGCTCGGGGATAGGAACTTCCGGTCCACGAAGTGCGGGGTGATTGCCACCGGCGGCCTCGGGTATCCCGGCGCTGTCAGTGCCGGGCAGAACACGAACAGGAGTAACCATGACGCGACAAGTCGGTGATCATGTCGTGCAACGACTACGGGAATGGGGCGTGGAACAGGTCTTCGGATATCCGGGCGACGGGATCAACGGGCTCATCGCCGCCTTCGGCCGCGCCGAGGACATGCCCGCGTTCATTCAGGCCAGACATGAGGAAATGGCAGCCTTCCAAGCCACCGGATACGCGAAATTCAGTGGCAAGGTCGGTGTGTGTATGGCCACCTCCGGGCCCGGTGCCATCCACCTGCTCAACGGGCTCTACGACGCCAAACTCGACCACGTGCCGGTGGTGGCCATCGTCGGGCAGACCGCGCGCAGCGCTATGGGCGGCAGTTATCAGCAGGAAGTGGATCTGCAGAGCCTGTTCAAGGATGTCGCCTCGGACTATCTGGTCGAGGTGAACGTCTCGAGCCAGCTGCCCAACGCGCTGGACCGTGCCTTTCGCACCGCGGCCGCGCGGCGGGCGCCGACGGCGGTGATCATCCCCTCCGATCTGCAGGAGCAGAAATACGAGGAACCCAGCCACGATTTCAAGCAAATCCCCTTCAGCACCGCCGAATTGCCGGGCGCTCCTCAGATCAGGCCACCGCAGGACCAGATCGAACGCGCAGCAGAGATCCTCAACGCCGGATCGCGCGTCGCCATCCTGATCGGGCAGGGCGCGCGTGGCGCGGCCGAGGAGGTCAAGCGCATCGCGGAGCTGACCGGCGCAGGCGTGGCAAAGGCCTTGCTGGGCAAGGATGTACTCTCCGACGAGCTGCCGTACGTGACCGGTTCGATCGGACTGTTGGGTACCCGGCCCAGCTACGAGCTCATGCGCGACTGCGACACTCTGCTCATTGTCGGCTCGAACTTCCCTTACGCGCAGTTCATGCCCGGCTTCGGGCAGGCGCGTGCCATCCAGATCGACATCGACGGTGCCATGATCGGCATGCGCTATCCCACCGAGGTGAATCTCGTTGGCGACGCCAAAACCACGCTGACGGAACTGATTCCACTGCTGTACGAGAATCCGGACCGGGCCTGGTCACAGGAGATCGCGGAGAACGTGGTCCGCTGGTGGCAGATCGTGCAACGGCAATCGATGCTCGAGGCCAAACCGGTCAACCCCATGCGGGTGGTGTGGGAGTTGTCCCAGCGCATCCCCGACAACGCCATGGTGACTGCGGATTCGGGCTCGTCGACCAATTGGTACGCGCGCTGCCTGCGCATGCACGGCGATATCCGCGGCACGTTGTCGGGCACCCTCGCCACCATGGGACCCGGTGTGCCCTATGCCATCGGCGCCAAATTCGCCCATCCGGACCGCCCCGCCATCGCCCTGGTCGGCGACGGTGCGATGCAGATGAACGGCATGGCCGAACTGCTGACCATCGCCCGCTACCGCGACCGCTGGAGCGATCCGCGCTTGATCGTGTGCGTCTTCCACAACAACGACCTCAACCAGGTCACCTGGGAACTGCGCGCCATGGGCGGCGCGCCGAAATTCGAGCAATCCCAGGCACTTCCGGACATCTCCTACGCCGACATCGCACGCACCGCGGGCTTGGCGGCCCTCCAGGTGGACAGCGGGGACGACGTCGGTCCCGCGTGGGACGCGGCGCTGTCGGCGGATGGGCCCGTGGTACTGGATATTCGGACCGATCCCGAGGTGCCGCCCATCCCGCCGCACGCCACCTGGGAAGAGATGAAGGACGTCGCCGAAGCGATCCTGCGCGGCGATCCCGGCGGCTGGCATCTCGTGGCGCAGGGCGCGAAGACCAAGGCTCAGGAGATGTTCCCGGCCCGCGACCATTGAGCTGACCACCGGACCGGCGGCTGGATCAGGCCGGGTGGCCCGGGATGAGTTCGCCGACCTCGTGGAAGCGCAAGGGCTGATTTCCGGGGTCGGGTGGTTGGGCGGCAGTCGGTGCGAGCAGGAAACCGACGTGATCGCCGAAGCCGTCGCGCCGCAGGATCTCTCCGGTGAACCAGCCCGCGGCGCCGGCGAGGATCGGCAGCGAGTGCGGTCCCTCGTGCCATTCGCAATGCTCGAATTTGTCTATCTCCGAGCCGGTTTCGGCACCGAAGAGCTGCGCCAGTGCCAGCGATTCCGAGGAGATCAGATGGACTGCGAGATGCTGCGCGGAGGTGGCCACGCCGTAGGTGTAATTCGCAGTCGACAGGCAGGCCAGGAACCGCCGCGGCTCGATGCTGACCTGGGCGCCGAACCCGACCAGGCACCCCGCGCGGCGCCCGTCGGTAACGGTGGTGACGATCCACATCGCGTCATCGGCTCCCGCGATGACGCGATCGAACCCCTTGCTCACCCGGCGCGCATCACCCGGCATCGGCACCTCCCTGACCTGGTCGGAACCCAAACGATCATGGTTCGGATCAGCCTACTCAAACCGGGCGCCAGCCGAATCACCGGATTCAGCGATGCGGATGCGGGTAGTACCCGGACCGTCAGATCGACAAGCGCACCGCGTGCGCGGAAGGAGGCATCCCATGCCGGATGACCGACAGACGATGAACGGTTCGCTGCAAGCCCCGCGAGGAAACGCCGGACCACGATGGCGGCGCTACACGCGCAAGCACCAAGCCGAGGGGATCGAGGACACCGTCAATGTGCTGGGCGCGGGCCTGGTGGGCCTGGGTATCGCCGCACTCGCACTGACACTGGTCGCGGCCGGCTACGGATTCGGCGGCTGGGCGGTGATCGCCGCTGTCGCATGCGCTGTGCTGCTGCTCGCCGGTAGCACGGTGATCGTCACCGAATGGCGTCGCCGGCGCAGGGGATCGGGGCCGAGCTCGGAGATGCGACAAGGGCATTGAGGACATAGCTTGATTCAGCCGACGGGGCAGGTGCCCGTCGCGGCGTCATGAGTCCCGTCGATCGCTGCCCGGCGCTGTCCGCCGGTCAACTTCCGCCAGTCTCCGGTGGACGGGTAGTCGGCGATGGTGGCATCGACCGTCCGGTCGACGGCAGACTTGCCCGCGTCGTGGCCGATCCGCGTCAGCTGAGGCATGAGATTCGTGCAGAACATGTTGCGCAGTGTCGCTGGTGCGATCGCGGCCGGAGTAGTGTTCGCCAGCGAGTTCCACGGTGGGACGACGCTTTCGGAGGTGTCGGGCTGACCGGCTGCGGTGGAGGGCTGGGGTGGCAATCGAGTATCGCCCTGGGTGTAGTCGCAGGCCGGAACGGCCAGCATGACCAGGCAAGTGGAGGCAGTCAGAAGGCGTGAGCGCACATGTACTCCTTTCGCGAACTATCTCGGCGGTACCCAGAACTGGCGAATCGATCGATGTGCCTTCCCGGCGATGTCCTCGCGACCCGGCGATTGAACAGTCGAGGGACGGGTAGCGCCTCGATGATCACCGAATCCGGCGTAAGGAGAGATTTCCGATGTCGAACGAACTCGATGGGGTGCGCGTGCTGATCGTCACCTCGAACACCGGCGTGGAACATGATGAGCTGACCGTGCCCAGGGACCGGTTGCGCTCGCGCGGCGCACAGGTCACTCATGCGGCGCCGAAAAGAACCGCGGTGCAAACCTACCGGCACGATCTCGACCCGGCCGACGCCGTACAACCCGATATCGCCATCGACAGGGTCGAACCCGGCTTGTTCGACGTGCTGGTGATCCCCGGCGGCACGGTCAACGCCGACAAACTCCGAACCGACGCCGGCGCAAAGAAACTCGTCCAAGCGGTGGCCCAGGACGGCAGGCCGATCGCGGCCATCTGTCACGGTCCATGGCTGCTGGTCGACGCCGACCTGGTCGCGGGCAAGACCATGACGTCCTACTCCTCTCTGCGGACCGACCTGGTCAACGCGGGCGCGGACTGGGCCGATGAACCGGTCGTGCGCAGTGACCACGGCGGCTGGACGCTGATCACCTCACGCAACCCCGGGGACCTACCCGACTTCATCGCCGCCATCACCGCAGAATCGGGCACCCGAACCTAGGTACCGATGCGCTTGCGCGGTTGTGCCCGTTAGGGATTCGCGCATGCGGGTATGCGGGCCGCAGGAGGTAGATCGTCATGGCTATATTGCTGCTCGTTCTGTTGCTGGCGCTCGTGTTCGTTGGATTGGGCTTCCTGGTGAAAGTCCTGTGGTGGGTGGCGATCGTCGTCCTGGCGATCTGGCTACTCGGATTCGCCTTCCGCAGCGTCGACTCCGCAGGCACCCGCCGCCGCTGGTATCGCTGGTAGCCGGGCAACCGGCCGGACTTTGGTCGACTCGCTGACTCGCTCCGCCGCTCCGGGATGCGTTTGGACGCTTGCTGTTCGGACCGCTGCCCCGAGAGCGGCGGTCGCGCGTACTTTGGTACCCGTTTCGATCCGAAATGAAACAAGCGATCGAAATCAGCTCCTCTACAGGCGGTGCGGCGAGGTTGATTTCGCGAATTTTTCGGCTTCCACCAGTGCGGATATAGATATTTCGGATCCCGTCGGCGAATCACGGTTTGATAAATACCTGTTTGGGCAATTCTCTGTGCATGATCATAAACTCACGTAATCGGCCTACGAATACGACGAGGGCCGATCTCACCAGCACCGTCTTGGCCCTGACCGCATGCCTGGTGTTCTTCCTGGGACTTGCCGCACTGATCAAGTCGTTGCCCACCGCCTTGGCCGGCAGCGCAGGCCTGGCAGCCGCCTGGGTGATGACTCTCAAAATGCTCGCGGTACCACGCGATTACCACTGATACCTGCCGCTGACCTTGACGGCAGTGGGAAGCTTGGTGCGGTCTGCCTCGAGGTGATCCGGAAGCGAGCGGCGGCGATGTCCAGCGACGAAGTGCGGCAGGAGCTGCAGCGCAAACGTGCCGAACAGGTCGAGCAGGCGCGATGGGCGCAGGTGCTATGGCAGGCCCAGGCCGAGACCATCGACATTCTGATGCCCGTGCTGCTCGATGAGGTGGCCGCGCTTCCCTTGTACGAATTCGAGCGGCAGAAAAGCGTTTTGGCGGCCGGGCGGCTTCGCCCACGCCGATTCGTCCGCGATCACGGCGATTCCGGCTGGTGTATCGCGGTGCAGCCGAACCTGTATCTGTCGCTGATGGGCACCCTGTACTACGCCGCCGGCATGTTTCCGGTCACCTACCGACATGACCGTGGCGTGAAACGCGGACGAGGTTTCATCGTAGGTTCGCCGCTGGCGGACGTGGATACGCGGTTGGCACGCGAGGATGGGTCACCGTTGGATCCACCCGTGATCGCGTCCCTGGTCGAGCGTGCCCAGTTCTCACACGACCGCACCCTGGAAGACCTGATCTAGTTCCCTGTAGTCGAGTTGGGTGCTTCGAGCCCGGCCGTGAGTTCACTTTTCCGATGCGGTACGTACCCGCTCGATCAGGCCGACGATTGCGAATATTATTCCGGCAGCGCCGATTACGAGGTCGAGATAGTTCGTCGTTCCGTGATGTGTCCCGTAGTAAATTGCCAAGCCACCGCCGCCACCGAAGACGGTGACGAAGAAGACGAAGGCTTCGGTGGAGCTGCGGGTCGGGCTGGGCGACGGGGCGCTGTAGACATCCTGGACGAGGATCAATCCTTCTGGACCGGTGCCCTTGATTTTGGATAGGTCGACGTTGCGTGCCTTTGCGGCTTCGATTGCGCTCGGGGTTGCGGGCGGTGCCTGTTCGGATCTCTCTTCAGGCCGCGGTTCCTTGTCCCACTCCGGCATTGGTGGCGGCGAGGAAGGTGGTGGAGGCTCAGAGGGTTTCAGGGCGTCGACCGCAGCCGTGGCGAGTGCCTGGCAGGTGAGATAGCGCGAGTTCGGTTCTTTCGCCAGAGCAATCGTAGACAGTGACGATATTCGGATGCTGAAGACGGGCCACCAGGTCCGCCTCCAGTTCGAACCGCAGCCGCAGTTCTCCGTCGCGATCGGCGTTGACCTTTGCATTTGTCAACAGCTTCAACGCTACCGAGCGGTTCAGGTTGCGGTCGCGAGCGAGATAAACCTTGCCCATCCCTCCTTCACCCAGCGATCCCTCGATCCGATAGCCGGCATAAATCTGGCCGACGCTCAGCGTGCTCCCCACTCGGTGCGCCACTCACAGGTCCACATTGTGCAGTCGAGAATACGTGCGGCCGTGCCTCGTCGAGGGTAGCTCTCCAGCTCGGCTTGCGTGACGGGCTCTGGCACGGCACTCGCGCTGCCGTGGACAGGGCACTCGCGCCCACACCGACGACGTGGCGCGACTTCACTGCCAGTTGCCAAGGTGCGCGCGCCGAATTGGTCACCGCATTTCCGGCCGTCCGCCCGTGAAACCCGGGGCTTGTTCGGGGACAACCGCGATGGTGTCGTGGTCTACGCGGTTGGGCCGGTCGATGTGCCCGTCGTGAGGAGACGATGAGAGGGCATTTCGGTGGAGGATCTGGCGTGGGTCGGACAGCATCGGGCGGAGTTGACCGAGGAGTTGCTGGCTTACTTCGGGTCGATGGCCGAGAGCGAATTAGCGCCCGATGACGATATTTTCGCGCTTGGACTGGTGAATTCACTGCGGGCGCTGGAGATCGTCGTGCACGTGGAGAGCACCTACGGGATCTCGGTGGAGGTCGATGATCTCGAGCTCGACAACTTTCGCAGTGCCGCGCGTGCGGCGGCGTTCGTCGCCCGCAAACGGGGCGAGGGCAGCCACTCGTGCTAGCGGTGGATGACCTCGTGCAGGCCGCGGCCTGTGATGCGGCTCAGTGGGATCGCGACGGGCTGCCCGACGAGATGATCGAGCTCGCGGCGCGCAACGGTGTGCTGGCGGCGGACCGGCCCGCCTCCTTCGGAGGCGCAGCACTCGATGCACAAGAGCTCGGCCGATTGGCCGCGACGCTCGGACACGCATGCACCAGCCTGCGGTCACTGGTCACCGTGCACGGCATGGTGGCCGCCGCGGTGGATCGGTGGGGGACACCCGCACAACGTGAGGCTTGGCTGCCGCGGCTCACCGCCGGTGAGCTTATTGCCGCGCTGGCCGCGACCGAAGCCGGTGCGGGGACCGAATTGTCCACTGTTGCTACGATATTCGAACCCGACGGCTCGGACTTCCTGGTCTCCGGAACCAAGCTGTGGGTGACATTCGGTCAGCGTGCGGACGTCTACCTCGTGCTCGGTAGAGCGCCGGGAGGGCTGTCTGCGGCGCTGGTGGATCGAGACCTGCCCGGGGTTGATGTGGACGCTGCCGAGAGCGGGCTCGGGTTGCGCGGTGCGCGGCTGGCGACCGTCCGGTTCGATCGCGTGCGCATCCCCGCCACCCAGCTGATCGCACCTCCGGGATTCGGGCTGTCCCATGTCCTGGGCACCGCTTTGGATCATGGCCGCTACACCGTCGCGTGGGGTGGGGTCGGGCTGGCCCGCGCCTGCCTCGACGATGCCGCCGCGCATGCGGCCACCCGCGTCCAGGGCGGCGCTGCACTGGCCGAACATCAGCTGATCCGTGCCACACTCGGCCGTGGATGGGCGGAAGTCGAAGGCGCACAGGCACTCTGCGAGCGCGCGGCCGACGCGCGTATCGCGGGTTCACCGCAAGCGCTGATCCTCACCATCGCCGCCAAATACGCCGCCGCCACTGTCGCGGCCGCGGTGAGCGAACGCGCCGTGCAGGTGCTCGGCGCCGCGGGCTGTGCCCCCGACAGCCGGGTTGGACGGTTCTATCGCGACGCGAAAGTCATGCAAATCATCGAGGGAGCACAGGAGGTCGCCGAGGTGACCATGGGCGAGCACGTCCTACGGAGTGCACGATCATGAACGAACCCGTACTACTGGGCCCGGTCGCAACCTGGTTCCCCGACCCCATCGCCGAGGTCGCCACGCTCGCGGAGCTGACCGAACTGCCCGCCAACCGACGCGAACACGCGCTGGCCCTGGGCATCGACACCGTGCGCACCGCCGAGGGCATGACCGAGGTCGATCTCGCCGCCGAAGCCGCACGGGTGGCCCTGGAAGAGGCCGCGCTCGCCGCCGCCGACCTGGACGCACTGATCCTGGTCACCGGCCGCGCGCCGCAGTACCTGCTCGCCTCGGAAGCGACCCGGCTGCAACACCGGATCGGCGCGATCCGTGCCTTCACCACGGCGGCCGGGGACCTGGGCTGCGTATCCGTCTCCGCCGCACTGACTCTGGCCGCGGGCCTGGTCCGCGCGGATGCCCACTGCCGCAATGTTCTGGTGGTCACCGCCGCAAAGACCCCCACCCGCCATCGCTACCGCGCCCCCATGACATTGCTCGGCGACGGTGCGGCCGCACTGCTGGTCACCACCGACGGTCCCGCCCGCTGGGAGTTCGTCGACCAGATCGTGCGCAGCGAAGGCAAATACGCGGACCTGTTCCGCATCGACTACCGCGATATCGGCTCCGACGACTGGGTCGAGGAGTGCGCGAGCGAATCCACCTACTCCTTCCGCCTCGCCGTCGAGAGCAAGAAACGATTCGACGCCATCATCCCGGAACTGCTGCACCGCAACGGCATTCCAGACAGCGCTATCGGCCCGATCCTCATGCAGAACCTGTCGGCCGGCGCCTTCGCCTTCTGGGAGGAAGCCCTGGACCGCCCCGTCGACAAGGCCTGCCGCAGCAATCTCGCGGCCTACGGGCACCTGGGCTCGATGGACATGCTGCTCAATCTGGAGGCTGCCGCCCCCACCCGCGCGACCGGTGAGTACGCGCTGTTGTTGAACAGCAGCCCGGTCGCCGCGTGGAGCGCCGCCCTCTTGCGGAGGCTGTGATGGCAACGACGGTGAAATGCCTGGTCTGGGACCTCGACGACACGGTGTGGCCCGGTGTCGTGCTGGAGTCCGACGGCGGGGCACCGAAACCGGAAGTGCTGCACACACTCCGGACACTGGATGAACGCGGCATCCTGCATGCCGTCGCGAGTCGTGGTGAACCTGCCGCTGCCACAGCACATTTGCGTACCCATGGGATCGAGGACTTGTTCTCGGCGGTCGAGATCGGGTGGGGCCCCAAATCGGAGGCCATCCGCCGCATCGCCGAAACCCTCAATATCGGCCGCGACACGATCGCCTTCGTCGACAACGACCCGGTCGAACTGGCCGAGGTGGCCGCCGCCTGCCCGGAGGTCCACTGCTATTCCGCCGACCGGATCGCCGAGCTCCCGGGCCTTGCCGAATTCACCCCGGCCACAGCCACGCCCGAGGCACGACAGCGTCGACTGCTCTATCTCGCCGAGCGCGAACGAAAAGCCTCCGAGGCCGAATTCAGCGGCTCGAATGCGGACTTCCTGGCCTCACTCGAGCTGGTCATGACGGTCAGCGCGGCGAGCGAGGCGGATCTGGTGCGCGCCCACGAGCTGACCGAACGCACCCACCAGCTCAACACCACCGGCAGAACCTTCGACATGGACGAGCTGCGGGCACTGTGCGCCTCCGCGCGTCACGAGGTGCTCGTGGCCGCCTTGAGCGACCGCTTCGGTGACTACGGCACGATCGGACTGGCGGTGACCGAACAGCGCGGCACCGATTCGGTGTTGCTCCTGCTGCTGATGTCCTGTCGTGTCATGTCGCGCGGGGTCGGTACCACTCTCATCGCCGAGGTGGTGCGCCGCGCGCAGGCGGCGGGATTGCGTGCGGCGGCGGAATTCGTTGCCACACCGGTGAATCGGGTCATGCTCGTTACGCTGCGCTTCGCCGGGTTCGACGTGGCCGAGAAAGACGGCGACCGGATCCTGCTCACCTGCACCGAACCCGCCGAAAGCATCAGCGGCACAGGCCATGTCGAGGTCGTTCGATGAGCACCGATCTGCTCGACGGCCTACTGGCCCAGATCGACCGGGTACCCGATCGCCTCGCGATCGTGGTCGGGCAACGCTCGCTCACCTACCGCGAACTCGACACCGCAACAACGACTCTCGCGCGCCGCCTGGTCGCGTCCGGGGTTCGGCCGGGACAGACCGTCGTCGTCTACCAGCAGCAGAACCTCGACACCGTGATCGGCATGATCGCGGCATTGCGGGCCGCCGCGGCGTGGTGTGTCATCGAACCCGGCCACGGCGGGGAGTCCTCGCTCGGCGCGGTACTGGCGGCGCTGGATTGTGCTGCGGTGCTCATCGACGGCCGCGATCCACTCACTCCGGGCCATGCGGCCGCGGCACTGGCGGATGTGACTAACGGCCCGGTCGTGATCGACGTTGCGGTGCAGGTGGATTTGCCGCGGATCTCGCTGCCCGGCCCGCCGCCATCGCATGCGCCTGCCTACGCCATCACCACCTCCGGGTCCACCGGTGTCCCGAAAGCGGTCGTCGTCTCGCGGGCGAATCTCGCCACCCAGATCGCTTCCCGGAACAACGCGCACTACGACGGCACGCTGGTCACCTTTTCGGCCCTGCGGCTGATCTGGGACGGAGCTCTGCTGGGTGTGGTCTGGCCGCTCGCGGTCGGCGGCACCGGTGTGTTCCCCGATGCCCGGATGATGCGCGATATCGACGCCGTCGCCGAACTGGCTCGCAGCCGGGAAGTTTCGCATTTCATCGCGACACCGTCGTTCTATCGACTCGCGCTGCCGCGCCTGGCCGAACTGAGCCCGAGCCTGCGCACGGTGATCCTGATGGGGGAGGCCGTCGCACCGCACCTGGTGGACGAGCACCACGAAGTACTGCCCGCCGTGGCACTCCACAACGAATACGGCCCCACCGAGGCGACCATCACCTGCATCGGCCCCTACGTCACGGACGTGGCGCGGCAGGTCATCCCGATGGGAAAGCCGGCCGCGGGCACCACGGCTCATCTCCTCGACGAGCGGCTGCATCCGGTGCGTCGCGGCACTCGCGGTGAGTTGTACCTGGGCGGCGGGCAGATCGCCGACGGCTACGCCGCCCGTCCCGGATTGACCGCGACCCGATTCGTGGCCGACCCCTTCGCCTCCGAACCCGGTGCGCGCATGTACCGCACCGGCGACCTCGCCCTCACCGATGCCAACGGCGACATCGAATTCCATGGCCGGGCCGACCATCAGGTCAAGGTCCGCGGCGTGCGCATCGAACGCGGTGCGGTGGAGGCGGTACTGGAAGACCATCCCGCCGTGCGCGAAGCAGTCGTGCTGCCCGTCATCGATACCGACGAAACGGTGTACCTGGCCGCCTTCTGGGTGCCGCTGCACACCGCGGCAGCCACTCCCGCGCCGAGCGCGCTGGCCGGATTCTGTGCCGAACGCCTTGTCCCCGAGGCGGTTCCGGCACGGTTCGTGAGCGTCGACGCCCTGCCCATCACTCCGGGCAGCAGCAAGCTCGACGAGGCGGCATTGCGCGCCCTGCTGACCGATTCGGCTGTGCGCCAAGCGGTGTCGCGAGAGGGCTGGACCGAGACCGAGCGTGCCCTCGGCGAGATCTGGTCGGAGGTGCTGCTGCACGACGAATTCGATCGCGTCGACCGCTTCCTCGACGTAGGTGGCAATTCGCACCGCGTGGTCGCCCTGCATATGCGCCTGGAAGCGCGCTGGCCCGGCGCCATCGCGGTGGGCTTGCTGTTCGATCTGGACACCGTGGCGGCGCAGGCGGCCGCACTGGCCGCGGCAGCGGGTGATCGCGAGGCAGCCCCGCCCGCCGCATCGGCGGACATTCCCCTGGCATTCGAGGTGTGAAGGACATCGTGACCGCATCAGCACTACGCGAGGACGATATCGCCGTAATCGGCATCGGCGCGCGCTTCCCCGACGCGGCGAACCTGGACGAGTTCCGCGAGAACCTCGCCGCCGGAAGGGATTCCATCGGCCCCATGCCGGAGTCGCGCGCCGCTGCGACCGCCCTGGACCGTCGCGTGCGATACCTGCCCATGGGGCATCTCGCCGATATCCACACCTTCGACTACGCGTTCTTCGGCCTGTCCAAACGCGAAGCGGCCGTGATGGATCCGCAGCAACGGATCGCCCTGGAGTTGGCGTACCGCGCCATCGAGGACGCCGGCTACGCGCCTGCCACGCTGCGCGAGGCCACGACCGCGATCGTGCTCAGCTCGCCGTTGCCCAGTTATCACGCCATGGCTGTGGATCCCGGGCCGCTCTCGATGCTGGGCAACCTGCCTTTCGGGGTCCCCGCCCGCATCGCACACTTGCTCGGCTTCGACGGCCCCTGCTACGCCGTCGACAGCGGCTGCAATGCCTCCCTCATCGCTGTGCACCACGCTTGCCGTGAATTGCGCAGCGGGGATGCCGATTACGCGCTGGCGGGCGGAGTCAGCGTCCGTGCCCACGGTGCACCGGTCTGGGCCGTGCAGACCATGACCGAGATCGCCTCACCCGGCAGTCAGGTCCGTGCTTTCGACGCCGATGCCGACGGCACTGTTCCCGGCGAAGGCGGGGCGGTGCTGGTGCTGACCACGCTCGCGCGTGCTCGCGCCGAGCGTGCTGCCATTTACGCGGTCATTCGCGGTAGTGCCGTCCTGCACAACGGGCATTCCTCGGCGACGATCAGCACCCCGAGCGCCACCGCGCAGGCCCGAGTCATCGCGCAGGCGTGGCGCAAGGCCGGGGCAGATCCGCGCGCTGCGGGATACCTCGAAGCGCATGGTTCGGCCACCCGGCTCGGCGATGCCATCGAACTCGAAGGCCTGCGCAGCGCGTTCGCGGAACGCGCCACCACCCTGCCGATCGGATCGGTGAAGACCAATATCGGCCACCTCGATCACGTGGCCGGTGTGGCGGGCCTGGTGAAAGCCGTGCTGTCGGTGGCCGGCGGACAACTCTTCCCGTCCCTGCACTTCCACCGTCCTACTGGCGATCTCGACCTGGCGGCGGCCAACCTCGAGGTGATTACACAACCGCGACCCTGGCACAGCGATGGGCCGCGCCTGGCGGGCGTCAGCTCCTACAGCCTGGGCGGGGCCAACGCCCACTGCGTCGTGCAGCAGGCGCCCGATGCCGTATCGCAGCCGCAAGTAGCACTCGGCGAGCAGAATCAAGACCGGATGCCGCGGCTGATCGGGATTTCGGCGCGCACGCCGACCGCCCTCGCGGAGCTGTCCGATGCGCTGGCGGCGCGATTGCGGGACGATGCGATCGATCTCGCGGATGTGGCGTTCACGCTCGGCCAGGGACGTACGCACTTCGGCCACCGCATCGCCGTATCTGCCAGCGACACCGCAGAATTGGCCGATCTGTTCGAAAGGCGCGGCGCTGCCCTCGCTTCGGACGCCGTCGTGCCGGCCGCGCCGCGCGTGGCGCTGCTGCTCTCGCCGGGTGCGCTGCCGGGCGGGCACGACGGCACCGAACTGCCGCACCAGCTGCCCGCGAAAGGCATAACGGCGCAAGTGCTCGCGGCACAGCTGGCCGTGCACGATCGGCTGCACAGCGCCGGGATTCGGTTCGCGGCCGTGCTCAGCGGGGGAGCGTCGAAGTTCGCGGCACGCTATCTGCTCGGGTCGCGCGAGCCCGTCGACCCGGGCGAATTGGCCGCCGCCGCGCAGACACCGACGGTGGACCGCGCGCGTCTGCTCGCGGCAGCAGAAACCCTCCTGCGCGACGGCCCGGTCGTCTTCGTCGATCCCAGCCGCGACGGCCTGCTCGGGCGCTACCTCGCCGAGGATCTCGTGGGGCACGCAGATGCGGAAATCCTTTTCGACTCAGCCGATTCCGCAGGCGAGCTCGGAATCCTGGGGCGGCTCTACGAGCGGGGACTGGACCTCGACTGGGCGAGTGTGCAGGACGGGCGCGGTTGCAGGGTGCGGTTGCCCGGGCACCCGCTGCACGGCACCCGGTGCTGGGTCGAACTGCCCGATGCCGCGCAGCATGCCCAGATCGCGGCCGAGCCCGTCGAAGCCGTCGCTGCAACTGAGCAAGACACGGTGGTCGTCCCATCGGATGCGACGGAGTGGTTGCGCGCAGTCCTGCGCGAACTTTTGCACGCGGAGACCGAAATCGGACTGGATGACGACTATTTCGACGTCGGCGGCAATTCGATCATCGCGGTGCAGCTGGTCGAGCGGGTTCAGGAGGCCTTCGGATTCCGGCCCAAGCTGCTCGATGTGTACGAGCGGCCCAAGGTGGGAGAGTTCGCCGAACTGCTGCGAGAGCGGGCACATCCCGCACCCGAGATGGGTGCGGCAGCGCGCGCCCTGCCGGCCATCACCCGTACCGACGAGCTGGTCATGTCGCCCGGGCAGGAACGGATGTGGTTCCACCATCAACTGGTCCCGGACACCACGCTCTACAACTATCCGGTGGTCAGCGTGCTGCGCGGGCCGATCGACGTCGACGCGGTCAAAGGCACGTTCGAGGATTTCGCCGAGCGGCACGAACCGCTGCGCTACAACCTCATCGAAGCCGACGGTCTACCCGCGGTGCGGGTGCGGCCCACGCTCGGGGACTTCTTCCGAGTCGTCGATGTCTCCGCAGCGGCCGATCCGGTCGCCATCGCCCGCGAGCTGATCCGCACGGCCGCGGTGCGACCGTTCGATCTGGCCCACGACTCTATGGTGCGAGTACAAGTGGTGACCCTCGCTGCGGATATGCATGTGCTGCAAGTGGTCTGCCATCACTGCGTCACCGACGGCCAGACACCCGGGATTCTGGCGCGCGAGATTCCCCTGCTCTACGCCGCCCGCCAGGACGGGCGCACCGCCGAGTTGGAACCGCTGCCTATCCGCTATCGCGACTACGCGCGCTGGCATCGCGACCTGCTGGAGTCGGGCGCGCTCGATCACGAGCTCGACTACTGGATCCACATGCTGCGCGACGCGCCGAAACTCCGGCTGCCCACCGACTTCCCGCGCCCCGCGCGGAAGATCTTCACCGGTGAGCTCGAGCCGTTCACGGTGCCCGGACCCCTGCTCGCCGCGGCCCGCACGATCGCGAAGCGGCAGTCGGTATCGCTGTTCGTGGTGCTGCTGTCGGCTTTCTATCTCCTGCTCGCCCGGCGCAGCGGTCAGCGCGATCTCGTCATCGGCACACCGACCACCGGGCGCACCCGTCGCGAGCTCGAGGGGCTCGTCGGTTACTTCAACAGCACCATCGCGCTGCGCGCCAACCTCTCCGGTCCCGCGACGCTGGCCGATCTGCTCGAGCGGGTCCGGGGCATCGTGCTGGGCGCGTTGGAGAATCAGGAGATCCCCTTCGAGCGGGTGGTCAATGCCCTCGACGATCAGCGCGATCTGTCGCGCACCCCGCTCTTCGATGTGCTCTATGTCCACCAGGACCTCACCGCCAGCGGATCGGTCAATCCCCTCGGCGGCGGGACGGCCGAGTTCTTCGACGCGGAGCACTCCATCCACAATGCCTTCGGCGGATTACCGCCCGGCACAGCGAAATTCGACCTCAGCCTGATCACCTACGACCGCAGCGACGACCACGACATGCTGGCCTGCTTCGAGTACAGCACCGAACTGTTCACCCAGCGCACCGTCGCCGGGTTCGCTGCCGCCTACCTCGAGATCCTCACCGAGGTCGTGGCATCGACTCCGGATCGGTCGATCGAAGAACTGGTGGTCACCGCGCCGTCGCGGGTCGACAATGCCGCGGCGGAAGTGGCTGTGACACTGGATATCCCGACCGACCGTCCGCGCGTAGCCGGCCCGAGCCGATACGTACCGGCGACAGTACGCACGAGTCTGGATGTCCTGCCGGGCGATGCCGACCTGGTTGCCGCGTGGACGGCGCTGCTGAGCTGGTACTCCGGCTCCGACTCGGTAGCGATCGGCATGGCGACCGGTACTGCCCGAATCGACCTCGCCGACGAACCAACCGGGACCGAACTAGTCGAACGCGCGACCGCCGCTCTGTCCACGCCGGCGAGCACCGCTGGCGCGAGCGCCATCTGGTTCGGCGAAAACCCGCCGGACACTGCGGAACTGGCCCTCGGCCGAGAGCCGGGTGAACGCCCGGTCCTGAAACTGGCCTACGCCAGTGAACTTTTCGACGAATCGAACGCGCAGCAGATGCTGGCGGATCTGACGCAGCTGCTGCGCGGCCTGCGCGAGACGCCGAATGAGTCCGTACCGGATATCGCGGTGCGCTGCATCGCCGAATCGGAGGTAACCCGATGACCGGAATTGTGGCGGTGATCGGCGCGGGCACCATGGGCGCGGGTATCGCGCAATCTCTCGCACAGGCCGGACGCGATGTCATCGTGGTCGAACCTGATCCGGCCGCCACCGAGCGGGCGCGTCGCGGCCTGAACGAAGCGATGCGCCTGGCGCTGCTGCTGGGCCGCGGGGATCGGAGCACAGCGCTCGAAGCCGCTCGGCGGGTGCGCTGGACCGACCGCATCGACGAGCTCGACGAGGTCGAGTTCGTCATCGAATGCGCGGTCGAGCGTATCGAATTGAAAGAGCAGCTCTTCGCCGAGTTGGACCGTGCCTGCCCGCCTGATGCCGTGCTTGCCTCGGCCACCTCTGCCATCCCGATCGCGCGCCTGGCCGCGGCAACCGCGCGCCCGGATCGTGTGCTCGGGTTGCACTTCATGAATCCGGCGCCCTTGACCGACACGGTGGAAGTCGTTCGCGGGGACAAGACTTCGGACGAGACCATGGCACGCGCCATCGAGCTGCTCACCGCGCTCGGCAAGGAAGCCCTCATCGTCGCCGACCGTGCCGGGTTCGTCATCAACCGCCTGCTCATGGTGAGCATCGCGCAGGCCGCCGCGACCGTCGATGACGGCACCGACGCGGCGACGGTGGACGCGCTGTTCGAACGCTGCCTCGGCCACCGCATGGGCCCGCTGCGCACCGCCGACCTGATCGGCCTGGACAACGTCGCCGACACCATCGAGGTGCTGCGGCGCGAGACCGGCGAGGACCACTACCGCATTCCGTCCGCCCTCGCGACGCTCGTCGCCGCCGGGCATTTCGGCCGCAAGACCGGACAAGGATTCCATGACTATCGTTGAGACCACCGCGACGGCCGCACCGCAGGCCCCGAGCGATGCGCAACGCGCTGCCCTCGCGGCTGGTGATCGCTACGTCGACCTCTACATCGAACTGGCCGGGTCGGTCGATGCTGACGCTCTGCGTGACGCGGTCGACACCGTCATGACGGAAAGTCCGTTGCTGCGCAGCGTGTTTCGTGCCGAGGTCGGTGTGATCCAGGTGTTCGAGAACCCGACCGCGCCCACCCTCGTACACAGCGTCGACGGCACCGATGCGGGCGAATTCATCGCCGAGTGGATCAGCGAAGAACGTGCGCGTCCGATGGATATCGCGTACGGGCCGCTGTATCGGCAAACCCTGTTCCGGTTCCCGGATGGCCGACTCGGCTGGTACCAGCGCTACCACCGGCTGGTCAACGATCAGCCGGGAGTGCTCGCGGTGCTCGCCCGAGTGCGTGACCTGCTCGACGGCACCAACGAGGCCCCCGGCCCGAATCCACCCTTCGGTGTGAGGGCGGATCTGCTGGAAAACGAACACCGATACCGTGAATCCGGCGCATGGTCGGTCGACCGGGACTACTGGGAGCAGACCCTTGCCGATGCCGCCCGGCCCGAACCTCTCGCCCCCGGTATTGCACGGGCCTCGGACGGCACTGCGGACGAGGCGATCTGGGCAGCGGTAGGGGCGTCGGCGGAGCTCACCAGGATCGCGCGGGCATCCGGTGGCGGTGCGCCCGCCGTGGTGCTGGCCGCCTTGGCCGTTTACGGGTCTCGTCTGGCGCTGTCGGGGGAGTGCGTGCTCGCCCTCGATGCCGGGGAAACTACTGTGCCGCTGCGGATTCCGGTGACGGCGCAGGACAGTTTCCAATCGATCGCCCAACGTACGGGGCGAGAGCTGCGCAAAGCACGGCGCCACCGGTTCATTCCCGATATCGACGAGCCGTGGCCGGATTCTCCGCTGCACGGGCGGTGGCCGCTCGCGGTACGCATGCTCGGCGGTGCCGCGATCGACACTCTCGGCAGCGCCTCGATCACCGAGTGTTTCGGGGACGGCAGCGAATTCACCGTCTGCGTCGATGATCGAGCGACCGGTGGTTGGCGGATCGCTCTGGTCGGAACGCAGCGGTCGCATCGGGACCGACTGGTTCGGCTGCTCGACGAGCTGGCCCGCACGCCGCAGACGCCCATCGCCCGTATCGATATCGCCGCACCCGACGAGATCGACCGTCTCCTCGGTACACCTCCAGACGGCACGGTCGTAGCGGCCACGACCCTCGCGGCCCTCTTCGCCGAGCAAGCAACTCGCTCACCGCAGGCGATCGCGATCGTCGCATCCGAATCCCGCAGGACTTATGCGGATCTGCACAGCGAATCGAATCGTCTGGCACGCAAGCTGATCACCCTCGGCGTCGGGCCCGAACAGGTGGTGGCGCTCGCTCTCGGGCAATCAGTCGAGCAGATCCTCGCGGTGCACGCGGTGCTGGCCACCGGCGCGGCGTACCTGCCAGTGGATCCGGAACATCCGCGTGCGCGACACGTCCAAGTGCTCGATCTCGCACAGCCGGCGTGTGTACTCACCACGCGGCGTGACGGATTCGACGCTCCCGATGGCATTCGGGTGCTCTACCTCGACGAGCTCGATCTGGCTGGCGAGTCGGATGCCACGCTCACCGATGCCGATCGCCTCGCGCCGCTGCGCCCGGAAAACCTGGCCTACGTGCTGTTCACCTCCGGCTCCACCGGCCGGCCGAAGGGTGTGGGTGTCACCCACGCGGCCGCGTGCACACATATCGCGTGGATGCAGCACCTGCACCGCCTCGACGACACCGACGCCGTCGTGCGCAAGACCGCCCTGACCTTCGACGTATCAGCGTGGGAAGTGTTGTGGCCGTTCACCGTCGGAGCTCGGCTCGTGATCGACGCGGCGCAGCCGCACGGCGATCCGAACGAGCTGGCGCGAGTGATCATCGACCACGACGTCACCACGGTGCAGTTCACGCCGTCCACGCTCGCGGCGTACCGGCAGGCGGTGGCGGCGCCGATGCCGTCGAGTGTGCGTCGGATACTGCTCGTGGGTGAGGCGATGACACCGGCACTGGCCGCGGTGCTGCCGGCCGTGGCGCCGAGCGCCCGCTGTGACAATCTCTACGGGCCTACCGAGGCGACGCTCGCGGTCACCCGGCATGTGATCAGCGCGAAGGATATTGCCGCAGTGCCTATCGGTGCGCCCGCGTGGGGCGTCCAGGTCTACGTGTTGGACGCGTTTCTGCGGCCGGTGCCTGCGGGCGTGCCGGGTGAGCTCTATCTCGGGGGTGTGCTGCTGGCGCGTGGCTATGTGCGCCGGGCGGGGCAGACCGCGTCCCAATTCGTCGCCGATCCGTTCGGCGCCTTCGGGCAGCGGCTGTATCGCACCGGTGACATCGTGCGGTCCACCGGTCACGGCGAGCTCGAGTACCTGGGCCGCAGTGACTTCCAGGTGAAGCTGCGCGGCGTGCGCATCGAGCTCGGCGAGATCGAATCCGTCCTCGCCGCACAGGAATCCGTGGCGCAGGCGGTGGCCATCGTGCACGGTGGCGACCACGGCAGCACGGGCGGTGGTCGCCTGATCGCCTATGTCACCCCGGCCGCCGGGCACCGTATCGATCCGGCGGCACTGGAGCAGTCGTTGCGCGCGATACTGCCTAGACACCTCCTGCCCGCTGTGATCGTGGGGTTGGCCGCCCTGCCGGTGAATCGCGCCGGCAAGTTGGATCGCAAGGCGCTGCCCGTTCCCGATGAGACGGTGGCCTTCCGGGCTCCGCGCACCGACACCGAAACCGCGCTTGCCGCCGCCTATGCCGAGGTCCTCGGCCGCGACCGCATCGGCGTGGACGAATCGTTCTTCGCGCTCGGCGGGGACAGCATCATGTCGATCCTGCTGGTGTCGCGGGCACGTTCGCGCGGCATTGCGGTGACCGCGCAACAGGTCTATGAGCACCGCACCGTCGCACGCTTGGCCGCTCTTGCCGAAACCGCAGGCGGAGCCGAGATTGCGCCGCTGGCCGAGCTGGCGGGTGGCGGGGTCGGCGAACTGCCGCTCACGCCGATCCTGCGGTTCCTCGTCGAGCGCGGCGGCAGCTTCGAGCGTTTCTGCCAATCCATGACACTGGACCTGCCGGCCGGGATCGAGCGCAGCGCACTGGTTTCCACCCTCGCCGCGGTCATCGACCACCACGACATGCTGCGCTCACGGCTCTACCGAGACGACCGCGGCGACTGGCATGTGCAGGTCACACCACCGGGCAGCATCGACGTGGACTCGCTCATCCACCGCATGGAGTACGACGCCGAACTGACCGGCGATGAACTCCGGGACCTGGCCACGGCCGAACTGAACGCGGCGATCGACGGGATCGACCCGTCGGCCGGTGTGGTTCTGCGGTTCGTCTGGCTGACACCGGATTCGGGCACCGGCCCCGGAATGCTGCTCATCGCCGCGCATCACCTCGCCGTCGACGGTGTCTCCTGGCGGATCCTGCTGCCCGACTTCATCACCGCCTGGGCAGCGGTCGCGGCGGGCAAGACGCCACGGCTGCCCGCGGTCGGCACCTCCATGCGCCGCTGGGCACACGCCCTCGCCGACACCGCGCACACCGACGCGGTTACCGCCGAACTGCCGGTCTGGGGCGAGATTCTCGATGGGCCGACGCCATCGTTCGGTACACGGCCCTTCGACCCACGCCGTGACATGGCCGCCGACATCACGCGCGTCTCCGTCGAACTCGACGAAGGCGATACCGCTGCCATCCTCACCGCCATTCCCGAGCGCTACCGGGCCGGCGTCGCGGACGCGCTGCTGACGGCGCTCGCGCTGGCGGTGGC
This sequence comes from Nocardia sp. NPDC020380, assembly GCF_044386975.1. Classification (NCBI taxonomy): domain Bacteria; kingdom Bacillati; phylum Actinomycetota; class Actinomycetes; order Mycobacteriales; family Nocardiaceae; genus Nocardia; species Nocardia sp. NPDC020380. Next base: position 40,868 of record NZ_JBIRVQ010000024.1, read on the forward strand.
GCGCTGGCGGTCGCGGCGTGGTGAGAGCGAGCGGTCGGTGCTGCTGCGACTGGAAGGCCATGGCCGCGAGCAAGATGCGGTGCCCGGGACCGAACTCTCGCGCACGGTCGGCTGGTTCACCTCCGTCTTCCCGGCGCGACTGGACCTGACCGGGGTCGATCTCGACGACGCTTTCGACGGCGGTCCGGCCATGGGACTTGCTCTCAAGGCAGTGAAGGAACAGCTGCGCACAGCGCCACAGCACGGCTTCGGCTTTGGGCTGCTCCGATACCTGAACGCGCACACCGCCGCCGCCTTGCCGCCGGGCGAGCCGGGGGAGATCTCGTTCAACTACTTCGGGCACATCACCGGCATCGACATTCCGGAGGAACTCGCCGGAATCGGATTCCTGCCCTCCACCGAATTCGCCGTCCTGCCCATTCGTCCCGGCGCTCGCCAGAGCGCGCTGGGTGCGGTGGAAGTGGATTCCATCATCGTCGGCCAGCGCTTGGTGACCGGATTCGGTTATGTGCGTGGCTTATTCGGTGAGGCCGCGGGCGAGGAACTGGTCGGGCTGTGGCGTGCGGCCCTCGACGGTGTCTCGCGGCACGCACGCAATCCTCACACCGGCGGCGGGCACACCCCGTCGGACTTCCCGCTCGCGCGCCTCACTCAGGGCGATATCGACCTCTGGGAACGGCGCTACCCGACGCTGAGCGAGATCTGGGCGACCACGCCGCTGCAGTCCGGCATGATGTTCCACGCGTTGTTCGACCCCGACGCGGTCGATGTCTACACGCTGCAGTTGGTACTGGATCTGGAGGGCGGGGTCGACGCGTCGCGGCTGCGCTCGGCCGCAGCGGCCGTACTGGCGCGACATGCCAACCTGCGCAACGCCTTCGAGCGGGATTACGCCGGATCCCCGGTCCAGATCGTCACCGCCGAGGTAGCGCTGCCCTGGCGCGAGATCGAGCTGTCGACGGCCGACGGTGCCGACGAGCAGCTGCTCGAGGTCGAACGCACCACGCCGTTCGATCTCACCGCGCCGCCGCTGTTGCGGTTCCTGCTGCTGCACCTCGATGACGGGCGGGCCCGATTCGCCGTGACCTGCCACCACCTGCTTCTCGACGGGTGGTCCATCCCGCTGCTGCTGCGCGAGATCATGGCCGGCTACGCCGGTTACGCGATCGAAGACCCACCACCCTACCGGCGCTTCGTGGAATGGCTTGCCCGCCAGGACAACGCGAGCTCCCGCCGGGCATGGGCTGACGCACTTGCCGGGCTCACCGCGCCGGCGCTGCTCGCGGACACCCCCGCTGCACACGCACCCGGCGGCCTGCCCCGCGAGCAAGCCTTCGACCTGAACCCGGCCCAAACCCAGGCACTGACCCGGCTGGCAGCCGAGTCCGAGGTGACGATCAATACCGTCGTGCAGGCGGCCTGGGCAATCCTGCTGGCACGCACGACCGATCGTGACGACGTCGTTTTCGGCACTACGGTCTCCGGGCGGCCCGCCGAGCTCGCGGGCGTGGAGAACATCGTCGGGTTGTTCATCAATACGATCCCGGTCCGCATTCGACTGGCCGCGGGCGAATCCGTGGGTGCGCTGCTGCGCCGCGTACAGCGTGAGCAGTTCGCGCTGACGGCGCATCACCATCTGGGCCTGTCCGATATCAGTGCGCAGAGCGGTGTCGGTGCTCGCAACCTGTTCGACACGTTGCTGGTCGTCGAGTCCTACCCCGTCGACGAGGCGAAACTACGGGCGGATGCCCTCGCCTACGCGGGACTGGCAATCGGTAGGTTCCAGTCCAGGGAAGCGACGCACTACCCGCTGACGCTGACCATCCGGCAGACCGATCGCCTGCACCTGCTGGCCGGGTGGTGGCCTGAGCTGCTCGACACCGAGACCGTCTCACGACTGGGCGAGGGGCTGACCCGCGTACTGGTGGCGCTCGCGGCGAATCCGAATGCCGCTGTGGCGGAGATCGATCCGCTCGACGCGGCGGAATCGAGCCGGGTACTGCGGGACTGGCAACGTCCGGCCGTACCGGTGCCAGATGTCACGCTCGTGGACCTGTTCCGCGCTCAGGCCGCGGCACACGGAACTGTGGATGCGGTGCGATTCGGTGACCGGTCGCTGACCTACCGCGCGCTCGACCAGGCATCCGATGATCTGGCCCGTGCGCTCGCGGCGCGCGGCGTCGGAGTGGAATCGCTCGTCGCCGTTGGTGTTTCGCGTTCGATCGAGTTGATCGTGGCGCTGCTGGGAGTGCTCAAGGCAGGTGCGGGCTATGTTCCGCTCGACGTCGGCAACCCGCCGCAGCGCCTCGAATTCATCCTGGATGAGACGAACCCGATCTGCGTGGTGACCACCGAGGCCGATCGTGCCGCGTTGCGTGCAAGCCACCGGCCCTACCTGGTGCTGGACAGCGTCGACCACAGCGCTGCCGCCGAATTCACGCCGATTGTGCCGGGTCCGGACAATATCGCCTACGTGCTGTACACGTCCGGTTCCACGGGACGTCCCAAGGGCGTGAGCGTGACGCATCGCAATGTCGTGGCCATGCTCGCCGCGACGCGGGGATTGCTCGATACCGATCACACCGATGTCTGGACCATGTTCCATTCGCCCGCCTTCGACTTCTCGGTGTGGGAGATGTGGGGTGCGTTCGCCAGCGGCGGCAGGCTCGTCGTCGTGGATGCCGAGGTGACCCGTGCGCCCGACGAGTTCGCCGAACTCCTGGCGCACGAAGCCATTACGGTACTGAGCCAGACGCCCTCGGCCTTTGGCGCCTTGCTCGACACCGGCCTGCGTCCTGCTGCCGTGCCCGCGCTGCGGCACATCGTGCTCGGCGGCGAAGCGTTGGATCCGCGGAACCTGCACGCTTGGTACGACACGGATCGGGCCGGACAGACCCGGATCTCGAATCTCTATGGCATCACCGAGGCGACTGTGCACGTCACCCACTTCGCGGTGGATCGTCCGCACGCCGAATCGGCACGGGTCAGTGTCATCGGTCGCGGCCTGCCAGGAACGACTGTGCGCGTGCTGGATTCGCGACTGCGGGTGACACCGCCGGGCGTACGTGGCGAGGTCTACCTCGCGAGTGCCCAGCTCGCCCGTGGGTATCACGCCCGCCCGGGGACGACTGCGCAGCGCTATGTGGCCGATCCGTTCGGCGCGCCCGGTGCGCGGCTGTATCGCACCGGTGATCTGGCGCGCTGGAACGATGACGGGCAGCTCGAATATCTCGGCCGTGGCGATCAGCAGGTGAAGATCCGCGGCTACCGCATCGAACCGGGAGAGATCGAGGCCGCGCTGCGCGAGCACGAATCAGTGACGCGAGCGGTCGTGGTGGCCAAGACCGGGGATTCCGGAACGGCCCGCCTGGTCGCCTACGTGGTGGCCGAGCCCGCGACCGCACTCACGGTCGAGACCTTGGAAACCCATCTCGCACACCGTGTTCCCGCTTACATGCAACCGGCCGCCATCGTGCTGGTCGAGACGCTGCCGCTGACCGGCAACGGCAAGCTGGACGTGGCCGCGCTACCCGACCCCGTCGTGGCGGCGCGTTCGGCTCGGGCACCGCGTACGCGCGCCGAGCAAGTGGTGGCCGAGCTCTTCACCGAGGTACTCGGAGTCGAGCAACCCGGTGCGGAGGACTCGTTCTTCGCGCTCGGCGGGGACAGCATCATCTCCATCCAGCTCGCGGCGCGGGCGCGAGCGCGCGGGCTGCACTTCACACCACGAGAGGTGTTCGCGCGCCGGACAGTGGCCGGCATCGCCGCTGTCGCCAGGACACCGGAGGACGACGCGCCTGCCCTGCTCCCGGAATTGCCAGGCGGTGGGATCGGTGAGATGCCGCTGACGCCTGTGGTGCGGTGGCTGACCGAGCGGGGCGGCGGATTCCGCCGGGTCAACCAGACTCTCACCGTCGAACTGCCCGCCGGGACCGGGCGCGACACCGTGATCCTGGCCGTCTCGGCATTGATCGACCGGCACGACATGTTGCGCAGCAGGCTGTTCCGCGACGATTTCGGAGAATGGCGATTCGAGACCCTGCCCACCGAGGCGGTGAATGCTTCGGAGCTGGTGCACAGCAGCACCTTCGACGATGACGCGGATGCCGACACCCTGCGCGAGCTTGTCGCCGTGGAACTGGATGCCGCGCTGGATCGCCTCGATCCGGCTGCCGGTGTGATGGTGCGGTTCGTTCGGCTCGACGCCGAGCAGGGGAGTGTGCCGGGCAGATTGATCATTGCCGTTCACCATCTCGCCGTGGACGGCGTCTCCTGGCGCATCCTGCTTCCCGATCTGTTCGCTGCCCTCGCGAGTGCTGCGAACGGCGGCGTGCCGCAACTGGATCCGATCGGTACGTCCATGCGCCGCTGGGCGCACGCTCTGGTCGAGGCTGCGCACGCACCGGATCGGGTCGGCGAGCTCGAGTTCTGGCGGGGAGTGTGTGCGACACCGGATCCCGCGCTGGGCTCCCGGCCGCTGGACCCCGCCATCGATACCGCAGCCCGGCTCGCGACGGTCGAAGTCGCCGTGGACGAATCGATCACCAAGGCACTCGTGCGCACCGTTCCCGCCCGCTTCCACGCCGGTGTCGATGAGATCCTGATCGCTGCGCTGGCCCTCGCACTCACGGTCTGGCGGGCCCGGCGAGACACCGACGCTGCGGTTTCCCTGTTGCGGCTCGAAGGCCACGGCCGCGAGGAACACCTCGCACCTGGCGCGGACCTTTCGCGCACCGTCGGATGGTTCACCACGCTGTACCCGGCTCGGGTCGATATCGGCGGGATCGACACCCAGGCAGCCCTGTCCGGAACCACCGCGACCGGCGCTCTGATCAAGACGATCAAGGAACAGCTGCGCACAATCCCCGATCACGGCATCGGCTACGGATTGCTGCGCTACCTCAATCCCGAAACAGCCGAACAGCTCCCGGCAGCAACGCCCGGACAAGTCGCGTTCAACTACCTGGGCCGCGTCGACCACCTCGACGCGCAGGCGCTCGCGACACCGGACACAGCCCCGGATCCGGACCTGCCCGCGGCCGCCGCCATCGACGTGAACGCGATCGTGCACGACTCCCGCCTGCGCGCCGGATTCACCTATCCCACCAGCCTTCTCGGCGAGGCGGCGGTCTCGGAGCTTGCACGCCTGTGGGTGAGCGCGCTCGAAGCCATCACCACCCACGCCCGGAGCGAACACGCGGGCGGGCACACGCCCTCCGACTTCGCGCTGGTGCGGGTGAGCCACGAGGACATCACCGGCTGGGAGCGGGAATACGGCCGGCTCACCGACGTGTGGCCGCTCGCCCCCTTGCAGTCGGGGCTGTTCTTCCACGCGGCCGCGGTTCGACCGGGCGCCGCCGCTGTCGCCGATGTCTACAACGTCCAGACGGTGGTGCAGCCCGGCGGTGAGATCGACCGCGAGCGATTGCGCCGGGCCGGGCAGCGCCTCCTGCAGCGTCATGCGAACCTGCGCGCGGCCTTCGTGTTCGATGGCTTGGGCCTGCCTCTGCAGGTGGTGCCCGAATCGGTCGAACTACCTTGGCGGGAAGTGGATCTGGCTACAGCGAGTGATCTCGCCGAGCTGGCCGCGCAGGAGCGTGCACACCGATTCGATCCGGCCCGTCCGCCACTGCTGCGCTTCACACTCGCGAAGGTCGCGCAGGCCGAGCCGGTGCTGATCGTGACCTATCACCACATTCTGTTCGACGGCTGGTCGGTGCCGCTGGTGCTGCGCGATCTGCTGGCCCTCTACGCCGACACCGCGCCGCTGCCCGCGGCTGAGGGATCCTTCCGCGACTACCTCGCCTGGAATCACGACCGGGACGTGGGCGCGAGCACCCGGGCTTGGCGGCGGGCACTGGACGGCATAACTGCCCCGACCCTGGTCACGCCGGTCAGCCGTACTCGCGAAAGCGCGGTCACGACTGAGGATTACCGCTGGACCCTCGATGCAGAGACCACCGGTGCCCTCGGCACGACCGCGGCCGAACTCGGCGTCACCCTCAACACGGTGGTTCAGGTGGTCTGGGCAATCCTGCTCGGACGCAGGCTCGGACGCGGTGACGTGGTCTTCGGTGCGACCGTCTCCGGCCGCCCGGCCGCACTGCCCGGCGTGGAATCCATTGTCGGACTCTGCATCAACACCGTGCCGGTGCGCGTGCGCTTCGGCCCGCGCATGCCCGTGGCCGACCTGCTGCGCGCCGTACAGGCCGAACAGGCCGAAATGATCGAACACCATCAACTCGGACTGACCGAGATCCACACCGCCGCCGGCCTGCGCGATCTGCTCTTCGATACCGTGCTGGCCTTCGAGTCCTATCCGATGGACACCGAGCGACTCACCGCCGCTGTCGCCGCGCTCGACGGCTTGAGCGGCCCGCGTCTGGAACTCACCGACGCCACGCACTATCCACTGTCGGTCACCGTCGATCCGGGCCGGGAACTCAGCGTCCGAATCGGTTATCTGCGAACTGTTTTCGACGAGCCAGAGGTGGCCGAGATCGCCGCCGCCATGCGGGAACTGCTGACCACCATCGCCCGCCGGCCCCACACCACCATCGAGGAGCTACCAGCATGACCCGGCGCCTACCGCTGACGCGCGCGCAGCAACACGTCTGGGTCGCACAGCAACTCGACGACACCGGGCAGCGCCTGATCGTCGGCGGCTACGTGCAGATACACGGCAGGCTCGACGAGGAGACGTTCGAGCGGGCATTGCGGCTCGTCACCGCCGGGGCGGAATCACTGCGCGTGCGCTTCGACACCGAGACCGACGGATCGATCGTGCAGGTGGTGGAAGACGTAGCCGACTGGCCGTTACACCGCCACAGCTTCCGCGCCACCGCAGACTCCTACGCGGAGGCGCTGGGATTCATGGACGCGGAGCTGCAGCGACCGTTCGACCTGGCGCGGGCGCCGCTGTTCGAACATCACCTGCTCGATGCCGGGGATGCGGGCATGTTGTGGTTCATCCGCTCCCATCATCTGGTGATCGACGGCGCGTCCGCGGCCGCCTTCATCCGGCGCGTCGCCGAGACCTACACCGCGCTGCTCGACGGGCATCCGGTCAGCGCATCGGTTTTCGACCGGGTGAGCGATCACGTCGCCGCGGACGAGAGGTTCCGCAACTCCGCGCGGTTCGCGGGCGACCGCGAATTCTGGGCGCAGCGCCTCGCGATCGGCGGGCCCTACACGCCACCGCAATTCGCCGCGGCGCCGGCGGTCACGGATGGCAACCGGTTCCTGCGGCAGGCCGGTGTGCTCGCCGAGGCCGACTGGAAGGCCTTGCGTGCGCGGGCAGAGGCGACCGGGACCGCGTGGCCGGTCTGGACACTGGCGGCGATTGCCCTATTGCTGCACGCGGATTCGGGGACGCGCACGGTCACCCTCGGATTGGCCGTACCGGCCAAACGCTCCCGGCACGCACTGGGCATGACAGCGAACGTCCTGCCTCTACGGATTACCGTCGACCCGGCCGCGACCATCGCCGACCTTCTGGCCGCCGTGCGTGCCGAATCTCTGATCATCCTGCGCCACCAGCACTTCCTCTACGGTGAGATGCTCGCCGACTTGGGCGGGAACGGGCTCGAAGACGGCGTTCTCGGACCTACCGTCAATGTGCTGCCCATGCAGAAGGATCTGCACTTCGGATCCGTATCCGCCTCGCTGCGGCATCTGGCAGCCGGACGCTCCGACAACCTGAATATCAGCATCTACGACAACGGCGATCCGGCGTTGTCGGTGGTGCTGGAATCGACCGTGCTGCGCTACTCCGAGCGCGACCTCACCGCACACCATCAGCGGCTCACCGAAACCATCACCGCCCTGACCGCGGCCCCGCAGGACCTCCCGCTCGCCGTGCTGCGACCCACACCGAATCCGGCCGGACCGGTGGCCACTGACGAGGTGGCTGAGACGCTCGTCGATCGATTCGACCGTATGGTGGCCGCCCGCGGCGGGGCGACCGCCGTGGTGCACGGCGACGAGCAGCTCACTTATGCCGAACTCGACGCCCGGGCACGCGGACTGGCGCGGATCATTGCCGGATACGGTGTCGGGCCGGGGGAGTTCGTCGGTCTGGCACTGTCACGGTCCACGGACCTCATCGTCGCCATCATCGCGGTGCTGCGCGCGGGCGCGGCCTATGTTCCCCTCGATCCGAGCTATCCGCGGTGGCGGCTGTCGGCGATCCTCGACGATGCCGCACCAGCGCTGGTCCTCACCGGCGGAGGAGTCGTACTCCCGCAAGGGATCTCGGACGCGCCTGTGCTGCGCATCGGGGATCCACCGCAGGTCGTTCCGCGGGAGCCCGCTGTTCTGTGCTCGCCGCACCTGCCCGCCTACGTGATCCACACCTCGGGAACGACCGGCCGCCCCAAGGGCGTGGTCGTCACGCACGCCAATGTGGTCCGCCTGCTCACCGCGACCGGGCCGTGGTTCGAGTTCGGGCCCGATGATGTCTGGACCCTGTTCCACTCCACCGCATTCGACTTCTCGGTATGGGAGATCTGGGGAGCGCTTGGCCACGGCGGCAAGCTGGTCATCGTCGACGCCGAGACGGCACGCTCACCGCACGAATTCCTTGAACTGATGGCGGCGCAACGAGTTACGGTGCTCAACCAGACACCGTCGGCGTTCGGTCTGCTGGTCGACGCCGACGCAGACCGGCCCGCCGACAGCGACCGGCTCGCACTGCGTTACGTACTGTTCGGCGGCGAGCCGGTGGAACCGTGGCGGCTCACCGAATGGTGGGCGCGCCATGATGCGTGGGCGCCGCGCCTGATCAATATGTACGGGATTACCGAGACGACGGTGTTCACCACCGGCACCTCGTTGCCGGGCGGCATCGTATCGGCGGGCGAAATCGGGACGGTCATACCGGATCTGGCTGTGTACATCCTCGACGCTGCACTGCGGCCCGCCGCGCTCGGTGTGCCGGGGGAGATCTATGTCGCCGGTCCCGGCGTCGCCATGGGATACCTGCGCCAGCCCGGCCGCACCGCGGCGCGCTTCGTCGCTGATCCTTTCGGCCGGCCCGGCACCGTCATGTATCGCAGCGGCGATGTCGCGCGCCGGACGTCGAGCGAGACGCTTGAATTCCTCGGGCGGGCCGACCGGCAGGTGAAGATCCGTGGTTTCCGGATCGACCCGGGCGAGATCGAAGCCGCCCTGTGCGCGCTCCCGGCCGTGCGGGCGGCGGCGGCACTGACAGTCGAACGTCGACCAGGTGACCGGCGACTGGCCGCCTATGTCGCCGCTCCTGGTGCGGACGTCGGCGCGGTACGGACCATGCTTGCGGAACGGCTTCCCGCACATGCCGTTCCGTCGTACATCGTGGCGGTCGACGCCCTCCCGAGCACGCCCAACGGCAAGATCGACGAACGCGCCCTGCGCGCGCTCACTCTCGAGGGCGCGACACCTGTGTGCGGCGCGTCGCCGCAAGGCGCAGCCGAGGCTCGGCTGCACCAGGTATTCGCGGAAGTGCTCGGGCACCACGGGTTCGGAGTCGACGACGGCTTCTTCGCCATCGGTGGGGACAGCATCCTCGCCATCCAGCTGTCCGACCGCGCTCGCGCCGCCGGGCTGGCCATCACACCGCGGGATGTGTTCGTAAAGCAGAGCATTCGTGCGCTGGCCCGCACGGTCGACACACCCGCGCCGGCCGCTCGGGCCACGGTGAGTCCGCTTGTCGTGCGTGATGGCCGCACCTTCCTGCCTGCGACGCCGCTGCAGTCCGGGCTGGTGTTCCACTCGCTGTACCAGGGCGCGGACGGCGAGGACCCCTATCTCGTACAGGTCGTGCTGACCGTCGACGGCCCGATCGACGCCGAACGGCTCCGCGCTGCCCTGCACGCGGTACTCAACCGGCATCCACACCTGCTGGGCCGGTTCGTCGTGGACGGCGACGCACCGGAATACGAGATTCTCCAGGACATCGAACTACCGTGGCGTGTAGTGGATCTCGACGATCCGACCCTCGAAGAGCGGGACGCCGCGGTGACGCGGGTACGGGCCGCAGACGCTCATATCGAGCCGCTGGCAGGGCCGCTGCTCACGGTCACCCTCGTGCACGTTGGGACCTTCTCGGCCGCCTTGGTGGTGACGCACCACCACGCGCTGCTCGACGGCTGGTCGCTGGGCATTCTGCTGCGTGAACTGCTGCTGGGCTACCGTGGCCTCGAACTGCCCGCCGCGACACCGTTCACCGCCTTCCTGGAGTGGTCCGCGGCACAGGACCGTGAGGCCGCGCGCCGGGCCTGGGCGCAGGACCTCGCCGGTGCCGAACCGTGCAAGGTCGCACGCGCCGACCGGCAGCCGTGGCGGCGACCCGACGAACACCTCTACACCCTGCCCTCCACCACTGTCACCGCACTGCGCGAACGGGCCGGCGCGTACGGCCTCACCCTCAACTCGATGATCCAGGCGCTGTGGGCGCTGGTGATGTCGAACCTGACCGGAAGCGACGACATCGTCTTCGGTATCACCGTCTCCGGCCGGGACGGCGGCGATCTGGAGGGAGCGGTCGGGCTGCTCATGAACACTGTGCCGCTGCGAGTGCGGGTGCGTGCCTCGGAGACGCCGATCGAACTCGCGGTCCGGATGCAGCGTGAGCGCGTGGCGCTGATGGAGCATGACCATCTTGGGCTGCCCGACATCCTGGCGGCCGCGAACGTGATCGACCTGTTCGACACCTCGCTCGTCTACGAGAACTTCCCCGTCGACACCGCACTGCTCGACGATCCGGACGCAGGGCTGCGGGTGACGTCGGTGAATGTGCTCGGCGGCACGCATTTCCCGCTGACCGTCATCGTCGAGCCCGCCGCAGACGCGCTGACCTTCCGAATCGGGGTGCGGCTGGACCAGATCGATGCCATAGCCGATGCCGACGAGCTGTGGACGCGCATCCTCGCCGCCGCGGCGGCACTCACCGCACCCCGGCAGGCCACCGTCGGGCAGCTCGACCTGCTGCCACCCGCACGCCGCGCCGAATTACTCGGCGCCGGAGGCGGTGCGACAGCCGACATCGAAAACGGCGGGCTCGCAGAGTGTTTCGAGATTATCGCACAGGCGCACGCCGACGATGTCGCGCTCTGGTACGACGGTGTAGAGCTCACGTACGCCGCGTTGAACGCCCGCGCTAATCAGGTCGCCCGCTGGTTACGCACCCGTGGTGCGGGACCGGGCGTGACGATCGGCGTCGCCGTCCCGCGCTCTGTCGATCTCGTGGTCGTCTTTCTCGCCGTGGCCAAGCTGGGCGCGATCAGCCTGCCGCTGAGCGACCGCTACCCGCTCGCGCACGTGCAGCGGTTGCTGGCATTCACCGGCACCGAGCTGGTGCTCAATGAACTCGACAGCACGACAACGGAGTTCGATGACAGCGACCTCGGCGTCGCCGTGCTGCCCGATGCCGTGGCCACGCTCATGTTCACCTCCGGATCGACCGGAGCTGCCAAGGGTGTCGAGGTCACCCATCGCAATATCGTGGCGCGTGCGCGCGACCGGATCGCGCGCGACGACGGGCATGAGCGGATGCTGATGCATCTGCCCTACACCTGGGACATGGTGGTGTGGGAGTTGTGGCTACCGCTGCTCAACGGCCGCACCGCGGTGCTCGCGCGACCCGGAGTCCTCGATGTGCACGACTACGCGGCAGTGCTGCGCGCGGGCCGGGTCACCTCGATCATGCTGCCGCCGGGCCTGTTTCAGCTATTGGCGGAGCAGATTCCGGATCAGCTCGCCGATCTGCGGATAATTGCGTGTGCCGGGGACGTGCTGCCGCCGCAGGCCGCCGCCGCGGTGCGTCGTGGTGTGCATCCGCCCGTGGTGCGCAATCTGTATGGGCCGGTCGAAGCGACGAGCTTCGTGCTGCACTTCGCGATCGCGGACGCCATGTCTGCGGACCGCCCTGTCCCGATCGGAGGCCCGGCCGACAATACCCGTGTCGCGGTACTGGACTCGGCGTTGCGACTTCTACCCGGCGGGGTCACCGGCGAGATCTATCTGTCCGGTGCAGGACTCGCCAACGGCTATCATCGGGATCCGGTCCGCACCGCGGAGCGCTTCGTCGCAGACCCCTACGGCCCCGCCGGTGCGCGCATGTACCGCACCGGTGATCTCGGGCGCTGGGATGAGGGCCTGTTGCATTTCTTCGGCCGGGCCGATCGGCAGTTGAAGGTCAACGGATTTCGCGTCGAACCGGGCGAGGTCGAAGCCGCCATCCGACGCGAGCCCGGGATCACCGCGGCGATCGTCACCGCGCGACGGTCGGCGAGCGGACAGTCGCTCATCGCGCATGTGGTCGGGGACGACACCGTCGACACCACGGTGCTGCGGACCCGGCTGGCCGCGACCCTGCCCACCTACTTGGTGCCCTCGGCCTTCGTGGTCATCGACGAACTGCCTCTGACCTTCATCGGCAAGCTCGACGTGGGCGCGCTGCCCATGCCCGTCGCCGCTGACAGCGTTCCGGCGTGCACCTCGCGGCAGCAGGTCATCGCGACCGCGTTCGCGCAGGCGCTGGATGTGGCGGAAGTCGGTGTCACCGACGACTTCTTCGCACTCGGCGGCAACTCACTATCCGCGATCCGAGTTGTGGCGGGTCTGCGGTCTGCACTCGGGGTCGCGGTATCGCTGCGCGATCTGTTCGAATCGCCGACTGTCGCCACCCTCGATCAAACTCTCGATCGGCGCGAGTCCGGGGATGTACCGCACAGCCCCGAGAGGCTTCAGCCCAGCATTGCAGTTGCGCGTCGCACGGACCCGATCCCGCTCGCGCCCGCACAACAGCGGCTGTGGACCGTGAACTATCTCAGCGGCAACCGCCCCGACTATCTGATCGCCACCGGACTCGCGCTGCACGGACCACTCGACCTGCCAGCGGTCGAAGCCGCCGTGAGCGATCTCATCGAACGGCACGAAATCCTGCGAACAATCCTGCCGTACGCCGGGGACGGGCCCATCCAGCGCATCCTGCCGATCGAATCCGCGCGACCGGACTTCCGCGTCGTGGAAGTAGCTGATAGCGAAAGCGCCGACAAGGCAATCGAAGCCGAGCTGCTACTCGGCTTTGACCTCACCACCGAACCACCTCTGCGCATCCGTCTCTACCGCGCGAGCCCCGAGCAGCACATACTGCTCGGCGTACTCCACCATGCTGCCGGCGATGGCGAATCCCTGGCTGTGCTCCAGCAGGATCTACTCACCGCCTACCGTGCGCGTGCCATCGGGCACAGTCCTCAGTGGACAGCTCCGGCAACACAATTCGCGGACTACACGCTGTGGCTGAGACAATCGCTGGACTCCGATGATGGCGTGTTGACCCGGCAGGCGCGCTACTGGCGTGCCGTCCTCGACGGACTGCCACCACATCCGGTGCTACCCACCGATCGTCCGCGCGCCGAACGCCGCGAGAACCTCGCCGCAGCTGTCCCCATCCACATCGACGCCGCCACTCACCGCGACCTCGCCCGCACCGCCCGCACCCATCGCGCCAGCACCTACATGCTGGTCCACACCGCCCTCGCCCTCGCCCTGCACGCCCGCGGCGCGGGTCCCGATCTCCCCATCGGCGTCGCCCTCAGCGCCCGCGACACCGACGGCCTGCAAAACCTGGTCGGCTGCGTAGTCGACACCGCGATCATTCGCGTCGACCTCTCCACCAACCCATCCCATGACGACCTCGTCCAACAGGTCCGCGAACGCGTTCTGTCGGCCTACGACAACAAGGAATTCCCCTTCGACAACCTCGTGGAACTCCTCAACCCACCCCGCTCCCGAACCCACCACCCCCTCTTCCAGATCATGGTCACCTACCTCCGCGACACCGAAATCCCCACCACCGGCACCGAACTGACCATCCGCCACCACCCGGTCCCGGTCCGCCGAACCCCCTGGGAACTGCTGCTCAACCTGCGTGAGGAGTACACCCCCGACGGTGACCCCGCCGGCATTCGCGGCGAAATGGTCTACGCCGCAGAATTGTTCGACTACACCACCGTCGAATCGATCGTCACCGCCATGAGTACTGCGCTGGAAAGCCTGTCGCAGGTGGAACGTCCGCAAGCTCCGGTCAGCCGCCCAGCTTGACCGCACGGCGTATGTCCTCGGCGTAGGCCTCGGGCTGTTCCCAGGCTGCGAAGTGGCCGCCGGCTTGATGATTCACATATTCGCAAATGTTCAAGAAGGCTTCCGCGTAGCTTCGCGGCTCCGGTTTGATGTCACGCGGGAACACCGACAGCACGGTCGGCGTGTCGATCCGGTCGGGGAGGGTGACCGGTTCGACATAGGTGGCGAAAGAGGTGCCGATCGTGCCGCTGACCCAGTACGCATTGACCCAGGTGAGCAGCTCGTCCACAGTGAAAGCCGACTCGTCGGACCAGGACTCCAGCTTTTCGACGATCCACGCCGCGAGGCCGGCGGGGGAGTCGCCGAGGGCGACAGCGAGCGTATTCGGCCGCGTCGACTGCTCCGCGATGTACCCGCCTTCGGTCCGGAACCACTGTGCTGACCGGTCGAGGTAGGCCACCGCGTCGGGCGCGAGTTTCGACCGGTCCACCGTAAGCGCATGCAGCGGAGCAACGTTCGTGAGGTGCAAGGCCGCCACCCGATCCGGATGTTCGGCCGCAAGGATTTCCGCGACGGTGCCACCCACATCGCCACCGGATAGCGTGTACCGCGAGTAACCGAGCTGATCGAGGGCGGCTGCGACGATCCCGGCGATCCGGTTGACCGACATACCGGGCATGGTGAGCGGGGCCGCGAACGGGAAGCCCGGTAGCGCGGGAACCACTACGTGCAGGTCCGCGAGTAAAGGCAGGACGCGCTCGAACCGCAGCACCGAGTCTGGCCAGCCATGTAGCAGCACGACAACCGGGGCTCCGGGATCGGCGGACCGCTGGTGGATCACCCGCAGGTCGACATCGCCTGTTTGTACTGTCTCCCAAGGGAACTCGTCGATGCGGCGCTCGTGCACGCCCCAGTCGTACCCGTCGGCCCAGCGTTCGAGTAGTTCGTCGAGGTGAGTGCCGCCAATGCCGCGCGTCCTGTCTTCACTCCATGGGGTCGTGACACGCCGCGTCCGCCGGAGTCGTTCCTGTAGCTCGTCGCTCATGTGTATCAGCGTACACATCATGTGTATGCTCGTACACATGACTTTGCGTGACGCAGCCGCCACCAGACAACGAATCCTGGAACACGCGCAACGCCAGTTCGCCCAGCACGGATACACCGCGATCACGGTCAAAGGCATAGCCGACGCAGCCGGGGTATCGCCCAACCTCATCACCCGCTATTTCGGCGGCAAGGACGGCCTTTTCCTGGCAGCAACCCAGGTGGAGATCGCGGTCTCGAACTCCTTCGACGGGTACCGTTCCACGCTCGGTTCACGCCTGGCGGCGAACATCGTCGCACGCTGGTTCGGTGAACCAGGGGAGGATCCACTGCTTCTGCTGCAACGCGCGTCCGGCGAACGCCCGGAGGCAGCGGAGGCACTGGCGGCCTTCCTCGACACGAACTCACTGGAGCCGCTGCGCCAGTACCTGCGCGACAGCGGCCTCGACGATGCGGAAGCTCGCAGCCGCGCCGCCGCGATCGACGCATTCGTGCTCGGCGTCTCGACCCGCCGCCGGATCCTGCGTTCCGAACTCGGCAACCCCGCTGATCTCCAGGTCTGGCTCAGCGCCACCATCCAACGCCTCGCCGACGGATGAGGCACGACAGCAAGAAGCTCGAATTCCGAACGGATGGAGCTCAGTATTGCCGGACCGGTGTGACCGGAATACACCACCGAGGCGCGCACCGAACCGGCAACACTCGCCTCGGCAGTCAGTTGTCGGCCCCGATCGTGGGCTCGATGGCGTCGGCCAGGTGCTGAATGTCCCAGCAGGAATCAGTCGGTGTGGGCGTCAAGGCGTTTCGGCGTATCTCGACCGTGCCTGTCTTCGTCGCGAGGTAGGTCGAGCAGGAACTGCCCCGGCCGATGGTGAATCCCTCCCGTCCGCCGACGCGCGTGGGGGTGATCCACGGGTTGGCGCCGGTAGGTGACCAATAGTGTCGTGCGTCGGCGAGGCTGGAATTGGTCGAATAGATCTGCAGATCGAACTTCACCGGACTCGTAGCCGCACTGCTGAATTCGCACCCGAACGCGAAAACCCTACGGCGGCGTCTGGAATGTCCGGAGGCTGGGTGCTGGGTGGGCGGTGGCGTAGGCATCGACAGCGTCGATCCAGTGGCGGGTGCGGTCCGGGGGTAGGAATGAGGACCGGAAACTGTTGCGCGCCAAGACGACCAGATCGTTCTTCGACAATCCCATGTCGGTGTGGCAGCGCCAGAGGTTCTCGTTGATGTAGCCGCCGAAGTAGGACGGGTCGTCGGAATTGACGCTCACCTGCAGCCCGGCGGCCAGCATGTCCGGCAGGGGGTGCTCGACCAGTGACGGCACCACTGCCAGTTTGAGATTCGACAGCGGGCAGACGGTCAATGGCACCTGCCGGGCGACCAGGTCGGCGACCAGTTGCGGGTCTTCCAGGCACGCCACGCCGTGATCGATCCGATCGACCTCGAGCAGCTCCACCGCGTCACGGACGTAGGAGGCGGGGCCTTCCTCGCCCGCGTGTGCGGTGCGATGCAGGCCGAGGCGACCGCATTCGGCGAAGAATCGGGCGAATTTGCCTGGCGGGTTGCCGACCTCGGCGCCTCCAATTCCGAAACCGAGAATGCGGTCCGTCCACGGCGATACCGCTTTCAGCAGTGCGAACGCGTCCGCTTCACTGCGGTGGCGTTGCGCGGAGACCACGAGGCCGGCGGTCATGCCCCACTGGTGGTGACCGTCTTCGAGTGCGGCCAGGACCGGGTTCATGATCGTGGCGATCTCGACTCCGTGGTCGAGGAAGGTCTGCGGGCCGAGGAACACCTCGGCGTGCACCACATTGTCGGCGTGTGCTCGCCGCAGATACGCCATGGTCATGTCGTAGAAATCGGGCTCGCCGACGAGCACCCGGCAGCCTTGGTAGTACAAGTCCAGGAAGGACTGGAGGTTACGGAAGTCGTAGGCCGCCTGCAGATCTCGCGGCGAGGGCCAGGGCAGCTCCACGCCGTTGCGGCCGGCCAATTCGAACATCAGGTCCGGTTCGATCGAACCCTCGAGGTGCATATGCAGTTCCGCCTTGGGCAGACCCGCGATGAAGGCTCGCATATCCACGCTCGATCTCCCGCTCTGGCAACGAAGTCCGCGCTATCTGTTGTATCACGACCCCACCCCGGGTGAGTCGCACCCCTACCTTCGGAATTCCCTGTCCGGCAGCCGCATTCACAACCATTCCGCTCGGGCATCGTCCGGTGACTTACCGGCCGCCTGTGAGAAAATGGGCCGGCTGTCGGAACTTCCGATGTTGCCCCAGGTCAGAAAACGATCTTTCCCGCGAGGGGAATGTCCGGGTAACTCGGGGTGCGGGGATCGAGTTGCGGGTGCTGTGGCGCCAACCGGCTGTCGAGGATGGCCGCTACCCGGGGGATAAAAGCAGCAACACGGATTTGCGGTGATGCTCCGGAACGCACTGATCAAAGCACCCGAGGTGTTCACCGACAGCAAGCAGCAACTCGGCGATGCCGTGGACCAGCTCGTCGCCGCAGCACACGACACCGGCGACATCCGCCAGGAGATCACAACACGCGACATCCTGCGCATGGCCTACGGCATCGCCATCGCTTTCGAAGAGGCACCCGAAGCCTGTGACCGCATCCTCACGGTCATGTTCGACGGACTGCGCCCCGCGGTTGTGTAGCGCTCTGCCCCTTGATTATCCGGTACCTAGGGGGCCGGCTCGGACCGCCCGCCTCGCGGCACAATCGCTCATTCTTGCAAGCCGGAGTCAGATTGCCGATCGGTGCGCCGCCAGGCTTGCACAACACTCGGCCAGGCCAGAACCCACACTGTCACGCCTACGGCGAGGCTGGCGAGCATCGACCACGAATAGCGGCCGGACAACAGGTCCGCACCGATCGAGATCACGCTGCCGACGGTGAGGATCACCAAGAAGAGGGCGCCCCCGCGCAGCCTGACGACTCTGGCTGGCAAAGCCAGAGCCTTCTCCCGCGCATTGTGCGTACCGGGGTGGCCTTCCCCATCGGTGTGGGTCATACCCGCAGCGTAACGACCATTCAGTCCTTTAAGACCTGATGGGCGGGCAAATCCACGAGAGGAACCAAGGCCTGCTCCTGCAGGTCAGGAGTGGGCCTCGGTCGAGTCAGCCGGTCGGCGGCGGTCGGTGCTGATGCTCAGCCGATGCCTGATTCGTGAAGGGGTTCACCAGCCGCGCTCTCGCCACTCCTGGAGGTGCGGGCGTTCGGCGCCGAGGGTGGTGTCTGCGCCGTGGCCGGGGTAGATCCAGGTCTGGTCGGGGAGCTGGTCGAAAAGTTTGGTCTCGACGTCGGCGAGGAGGCTGGCGAAGGCTTTCGGGTCTTGGTGGGTGTTGCCGATGCCGCCGGGGAACAAGCAGTCCCCGGTGAAGACATGGGTGTGCCCGTGCGGGTCGTCGTAGATCAAGGCGATGCTGCCGGGGGTGTGGCCGACCAGGCGCCGCGCGGTCAGTTCGATCCGCCCGACGGTGATGGTGTCGCCGTCTTCCACCGGTATATCGGTCGGGACGGGGATGCCCTCGGCGTCGTAGCGTCCGGCGTAGGTGCGAGCACCTGTCGCGTCGACCGTCTCGCGCAACGCGGCCCAGTGGTCCGGATGCCGGTGGGTGGTCACCACGGAGGCGATACCACTGTCGCCGATGAGGGTGAGCAGTGTGTTCACTTCCGCCGCGGCATCGATCAGTAGTTGCTCATCGGTCGCGCGGCACCGCAGTAGATAGGCGTTGTTGTCCATCGGGCCCACTGCCACTTTCGAGATCGCCACATCGGTCAGTTCCCGCACGTCCGCCGGGCCACCGACCTTCACTACTCCCGGATATGTCATGGGACAAGATTACGGCCAGGGACCCGCACCGATCATTGAATCCACGTTCACCACAACACTGTTCAGATCCTGTCCACGATCCAGACCGTCGTTTCCAGCCTCAGGAGACACCGAATCTCGATGTCTCACGGAGACCCCACACGTCGCCGTCGAAGCACTAGAATCACACAGGCCGATGAGCCGTAGCTTGTTCGTCAGTGGCCGCTTGAGACAGCACGGGTCGCGGCATCAGCGGACGTCGGAAAGCACTACCGTCCAGTGGATCTCACGGTCACGGTCGTCGGGCCCGTCTAGCGACTTCGGGCCTGCCGGAAGGCGTTTCGCAGCTCGCTGACCAGCACATCGGAGTGTTCCCAGCCCGGGTAGTGCCCGCCGTACTCCATCTCGTTCCAGCTGATGAGGTTGTGGTAGCGGCGTGCTGCCCAGCGCTGGGCGACCGGGAACGGTTCGCCCGGAAACAGCGTGCAGGCGGTGGGCACGGTCACCGCCTGCTCGTTCTGCGCCTCTGCGGTGCGCGGACCCCACCGCAACGCCTCCCAGTACCAGCGAGCGGTGGAAGCGCCGGTGCCGGTGAACCAGTACAAGGCGATATCGTCCAGCTGTTGCTCGACGCTGACACCACCGCCTGCCTCGGGTCGCGTGTCGGAAAAGGCGACCAGCGCCTCGCTCAGCCACGCGGCGAGCCCTGCGGGAGAGTCGAGCAAGGAGTAGCCGAGCGTCTGCGGGAGCATGCCCTGGACGATCACATGGGTGGGGCCGGTCATCATGAATCTGGTCCGTTTGGCGATCATGGCTTTCTCCGCCTCGTCGGCCGTTGTCACGTCCTCGGGGAGGGGAGAGGCGATCGGCATGGTCAGATGCAGTGCCGCAACGCGCTCGGGTGCCAGGCGCGCCAGTTCGGTGCTGACGAATGCGCCCCAGTCGCCGCCGTGCGCCCCGAAGTGCTCATACCCCAGCCTGGTCATGAGATCTGCCCAGGCCCGTGCGGTACGGCCGGGGTTCCAGCCGGGTTCCTGGGGCCGCTCGCTGAACCCGAAACCGGGCAGGGCGGGCACGACCACGTCGAAGGCGTCCTCGGCGGAACCGCCGTGCGCGACCGGGTCGGTCAGCGGCCCGATAATGCTCTCGAACTCCAGCACCGAGCCGGGCCAGCCGTGCGTCAGTATCAGCGGGAAGGCGTCGGGCTCGGGCGAGCGCACGTGCCAGAACGCGATGTTCAGCCCGTCCAGACGGGTACGGAAGTGCGGCAACGCATTCCATCGCTTCTCCACCGATCGCCAGTCGTGCAGTCGCCAGGCGCCCAACAGGCTCTGCAGGCGTTCCAAGCCGATGCCCTGCGTGCCGTCGGGAACTGTCTCCGCTTCGGGAAGCCGGACGCGGTCGAGACGCTCGTGCAGGTCCTTCAGGTCACGTTCCGGAATGCTCACGGGAAAACGTTCGATCTCGGTCACCACCGCGATAGTAGGCCGCGGATGCCCGACATGCCCGATGCCCGAAATTACGTGCCGCCCTGCAGTGTTGATCAGTTCGATCATGTTGCGCTGCCGGAGGGGCGCTATGAGCACGCGGCGCAGGCAGTCTGGGGCTGCTGCCCTCAGGGACGCGGTGGTTGGTAAATTTCCGCTCGTAGGGAATTGCGTACTCCCTGCGCCGCAGCCGATCTCGCCGCGCAGAACGCCTGCCCAGTGGCGTCGTCGCTCACTGCCAGCTCTGTCGACCTCGGATCTGGTCGGCAGCGTTGCACTCAGTCCTCGGCCGCCTCCGGTTGTGCCGCAGGGAGGGCATTGTCGATGAGTATCGCGGCGATGGCGGCGGCGGACGGGAGGGTCTCGATGTCGAGTGCTCGGGTGCGAGCCGAGGCGCCGTCGAGGAGTAGCGCCAGTTGTTCGCCGAGTTGTTCGGGGTGGGTGGCGCCGGCCTGGCGGGCGGTTTCGGCGAAGCGGGCGGCGACGGAAGCCTTGTAGTCGTGGGCGCGGCGGCGTGCGGGGTGATGGGGGTCGGTGATCTCGACGGCGGCCGCGATGAACGGGCACAGCGGTGTCACCTCCTCCGGTGGTAGCTGCTGTGGCTTGTCGAAAGCGGCGAGCAGACGTTCACGGGGAGTGAGGTCGAGGCGGTCGAACACGTCGGGCATGGTGTCGGGGTCGAGCTGGCGCAGGTACTCGGTGACGAGCTCGTCTTTGCTGGTGAAGTGCTGGTATGCAGTGCGTTTCGACACTTGGGCGACCGCGCAGAGCTGGTCCATACCGGTGTTGTTGATGCCTTGTTCGCGAAACAGCCGCCGTGAGGCGTCGAGGATCCGTTCGTGCGCCCCCCTTCCTCGACGTTGGCCGCGGGGACCCTTCTCCAACTCGGTCATCGTTCGATTCTACCGCGCGGGTAACGGTCGGTGTACTTAGCTTGCGTGCCGGTCGGCAAGCCGCTAATTTAAGTACACCAATCTGTTTACATAGCTTGGTTTATGCAGGTAGAAGCGATGCTTCCGGCCGATGCGAAATGAAGGAGTGATCATGGGCAAGCTCGATGGCAAGGTCGCGGTAATCACGGGAGGGACGAGCGGTATGGCGCTGGCCAGCGCCAAACTGTTCGTCGAGGAGGGCGCGTACGTCTACATCACAGGCCGGCGGAAAGACGCTCTGGACGAGGCCGTCGAGCTGATCGGGCGCAATGTGACCGGCGTGCAAGGCGATGCGTCCGACCTGGGCGACTTGGACCGCCTGTTCGAGACGGTCGCACGGGAGAAGGGCAGTATCGACGTGCTGTTCGCGAGTGCCGGGACAGCGGAGGCGGCCAAGCTCGGCGAGATCACCGAAGCGCACTTCGACAACACCTTCGGACTGAACACGCGCGGCACGTTGTTCACGGTGCAGAAGGCGCTGCCGCTGTTCAACGATGGTGGATCGATCTTCATGACCGGGTCGATCGCCTCGGTCAAGGGCTGGCCCGACTACAGCGTGTACGCGGCGAGCAAGGCCGCGCTGCACGCACTCGCTCGCGTGTGGTTGTACGAGCTGAAGGACCGGCGGATCCGGGTCAATGTGCTGAGCCCGGGCCAGATCGCCACGCCGATCCAGGAACAGTTGTTCGACGCGGAGACCAAAGCCCGTTTCGAAGCCTTGATTCCGCGGGGGAAGATGGGCCGGCCCGAGGAAATCGCCTCGGTCGCACTGTTTCTCGCCTCGGACGACTCGTCGTTTGTCAATGGTATGGAGTTGGCCGTCGACGGCGGCACCTCCGCGATCTGAGCTCACCTCGCGCCCGAGCCGCACTCATGAGTGCGGCTCGGCCCAGGCGCGCAATGATGCGGGAGAATCGCTCATCACATCAAATAGAGGAGAGGATTCACGTGTCTGGAAAGCTCGATGATGGACCGTTCTTCCATGGCACGATCGCGGATTTGCGGGTGGGCGAGTTCCTGACCGCGGGCCGCCCATCCAACTACCGGCCTGAGATCGTGATGAACCACGTCTACTTCACTGCTCTCGTCGATGGGGCAGGTCTCGCTGCGGAGATCGCCGCAGAACTGTCGGAGGGCGACGCAATTCCGCGTGTGTACGCGGTAGAGCCGACCGGGGAGTTCGAGAACGACCCGAACGTGACCGACAAGAAGTTTCCTGGTAACCCGACCCGGTCCTACCGCAGTAGCGCCCCGCTGCGCATCGTCGGCGAGATCACCGACTGGACGCGCCTCACACCCGAACAGTTGCAGACCTGGCGGAATCGGCTGTCGACCGTTGTGCGTGGCGAGATCCTGAACTGACGATCACCCGTGACCCACCAGGGTGGCTATTGCAGTGGGTACGAGCCCGGGTCTCAACTGGTCGTGTCGAGATCCGAGTGGCTCCTGTACGTACGGCCTCAGACCCACTCTCCTCGCGACCGTGCCCGTCAGGGTGCTGCTCGTTGTTCATTCTTGTCGATCGACGAGCTGGTCAGGCTGCCTCTGGGGTGACCAGCTCGGCATTCACCCCGTCGGCGAGCAGGAAGTACGCGAGGAACGTGACCCCCTCGTTTTGTGCGTCGAAGCGTGATATGCGTGCGCCCGCGGGCTCGTAAAATGTATCACCGGGCTCGAGCACGGTCTCCGGCTGGCCCTCGATTTGATAGATGGCTGAGCCGGTTTCGATATTGCCGAAGACCGGGCCGTTGTGAATGTGCAGACCTGCGGCGTGTTCGGGCGCGAGGGTGATCCGTCTGATCTCGACCCGCTGGGCGGTCAGGGGCTCAGGCAACTCCTGGTCCATGACGATCGCACGGCTCATTTGCGGTAGGGGCTCGACCTGCTCTTCGCTGCCGTATTCGGCGTCGGTGACGACCTCCGCGAATTCTGCCGTTCTCCCGTCTTCCGGCAGCTCTTCGATTGCCACATGAGTCATCGAGCTGGTGGATATCGCACCGTGCCAATGCCATTCACCGGCTCCGATCCGCACGGTGTCGCCCGCTCGGATGGTCTCGACCTGCCCGCCACGGCGCTGTACGAACCCGGTGCCCGCAGTGACCACGAGCACCTGTCCGACCGGATGATGGTGCCAGCGGGTGCGAGCGCCCGGTGTGAAGTGGACGCTGTCGACCTGGGTACGTGAGGGGCCGTCGGGGGTGGCGAGTTCTTCGATACGGGCGTCGCCGGTGATCCACTCGGAGGAAGCGGGTACGCCTGTGTGAGGAGCGCGGGATATGCGCATGCTGTGGTGCTTCTTTCGATCGTGTGTGGTGTTCGGTGCTCGGTGGGCTGGAAGGCCGAGCAGCACAAGAATTCCCTCGATCGTCCAGCCGAAATGCAGTTCGTCGGCGACGGTGGGAACGCAGCGCTGCTGTTCGGCTGTCCGAAGCGTATGGGCGTCGAGAAGGGAAATCGATTACCTGAGAGGTAATTCCGCAGCGCGGACACCGGCAGCCGGGTGAGGCGATCGGCGCCGCGTGGTAGCAGGAGGAATGCCATGCACCTGGATTGTGTTGTCGCAGCTGCGCAGGGCGGGGACCGTCGTCCGGCGATATCGACAGCACATGAGGAGTTCGCTTGCCGAAGGCCACCAGCTCGTTCGGCGATTTGTTGCGCGTATGGCGGCGCGCTCAGGGGGTCACCCAGCTCGAACTCTCGATCGCCGCCGGGGTATCCACGCGCCATATCAGCTTTCTCGAGACCGGCCGTGCCACCCCGAGCCGGCCGATGACCTTGCGTCTGGCGCACGAACTCGACGTTCCGGCCCGCGAACGGAACACCTTGCTGATTGCCGCCGGGTACGCCCCGGACCATGTCGAAAGCGTGTGGGACGCACCGGAGATGGCGAGAGCCCTGCAGTCGGTCGATCTGCTCCTCGACAGTCACATGCCTTTTCCCGCGATGGTGACCGACTCGATGCGCAATATCGTCCGAGCCAATCCGGCCATCGAGATCTTCACCGAAGGTCTGCCGCCGCACCTGCTCGGTGACGACGGCACCGGTGGCAATGTGGCACGGATGGTGTTGCACCCCGAAGGGTTGTCGACCCGCCTGCTGAATCTGCCGCAGATCCGCGCCGCCATGCTCGAGAGCCTGCGCGCCCAGCTGTCCGCCCGGCCCGCGCCGCGCCTTGCCGCACTGTTGCTCGAATGCGAGTCCTATCCATGCCCACCGGCCACAGCCGAACCTGCCTCGGTCGGCGAGGTGTTGCTGTCCGGGCAACTCCGCCGCGGAGACCGCGTCCTGTCCTTCCACAGCGCCCTGTCGACCTTCGGCACGGCCGCAAACCCGACGATCGCCGACCTCACCCTCGAACTGGTCTACCCCGCCGACGAACAGACCGCCGAGTTCATGCACCGCTTCGCCAACGGCCAGCGACCCGCTAGCTGGAACCAGCGATCCCTCCGCGCACAATCTGTTTCCTGATCGAGTGGATCCGGCCGGAACCGACACGAACGGGAGGCATTCGGGGACGTGCTCACGCTCGCGTCGCGATGTAGTCCGTGGGGTTGAAGCGTGCAGTCATGCGGCGGAGGCGACGTGCCGACCAGGGCCAGGAGAAGCCGTTGCGGCCGTTCTTGTCGAAGTAATAGCTGCGGCATCCGCCTGAGTTGTAGACAGTGCTCTGTAGCGCGGCTTGGACGTCGTTGTTGAACTGCTGCATCACGTGTGCCCGGACTTCCAGAGATACCGCGCCGCTGCGCCGCAGATGAGTCAGTGCCTGAACCACCTGCTGCAACTGGGACTCGATGATCAGGAACCCCGACGCGACGGCCGATACGTTGGGCCCGAAGAGGATGTAGAGGTTCGGAAAGCCGGGCACGGTGGTCCCGAGGTAAGCCTGTGGGCTGCCGTCCCAGTGCTCGGACAGACTGCGTCCATCACTGCCCTTGACCTTGCCCGCGATCGGCATGTCGAGGATCTTGAATCCGGTCGCCATGATCACGACATCGACCTCGGTCTTGGAATTGTCTTCCCCGACAAGGGTATTCCCGCGAACGGCGGTCAGGCCGGTCGAGACAACCGAGACGTTCGGACGCGCGAGCGCCGGGTAGTAGTCACTCGACATCAACAGCCGTTTGCAGCCGACCGACCACTCGGGCGTGAGGGCGGCACGCAACGCGGGGTCATCGATGGCCGCGCGGATGTTCTGGCGTCCGATCCACTTGAAGGCCGCCTGCCCCCAGCGATGGTTGAACGCGATATTGGTGAGTTCGAGAATCAGTTCCTCACGCCGGCGGTTGAATTCGTGCACCCACCCCAGCCGATGCACACCCAGGCGTCGCACGATCCGGGACGGCGCGGGTTCCATCTTGGGCACCACCCACTGCGGAGTCCGTTGCAGGACATGGAGTTCGGCGACCTGCTCGGCGATGCTCGGCACGACCTGGATCGCCGAGGCTCCGGTTCCGACGATCGCCACCCGCTGTCCGGTCAGATCGACGTCGTGATCCCAGCGCGAGGTGTGGAACACCGGCCCCGGGAAGGAGTCGAGGCCGTCGATGTCGGGCAGACTCGGCTCATGCCACGGTCCAGCGGCGGCGACGAGCGAACGGGCACGGATCTCGCCGCCGCTGGTGTCCAGCACCCAGCACCGCTGCGGCTCGTCCCAGCTCGCCTCGAACACCTCGACCCCGAGACGCAGATGCTCGCTGACACGGAAGCGATCGGCGGTCTCGCGCAGATAGGACAGAATCTCCGGCTGCGGCGCGAACTTACGACTCCAGTCATCGTGGGGCGCAAAGGAATACGAGTAGGCGATCGAGGGGATGTCGACCGCACACCCCGGATAGGTGTTGTCCCGCCACACGCCACCGACACTGTCGGCCTTCTCCAGCACCACGAAGTCGGTGATCCCCGCCTCGCGCAGCTTGATCGCGGTGCCGAGACCGGAAATGCCGGCGCCGATCACGGCAACCTCGAACAGGGGAGTCATGCGTCCTCCAGGACCAGTTGGGCGGCGCGCTCGCCGATCATCATCGACGGCGCGTTGGTGTTGCCGCCGGGAATGGACGGCATCACCGATGCGTCGGCGACGCGCAGCCGCTCGATGCCGCGCACCTTCAATTCGGGGTCGACCACGGCTCGCTCGTCCACGCCCATACGGCACGTGCCGGTCGGGTGATAGACGCTCGAAATGCGTTGGCGTGCATCCTCTCGGACGGCCGCGGGCGAGGTGCCGGCGCGGCCGGGCGCCACTTCGGCGCGGACGTAGGACGCGGCGCCCGGGTGTGCCATCGCGGCGCGGACGATCTCCAGTCCCGACATCAGCACGTCGAGATCCGCGGATGCGCTCAGGTAGCGGGGGTCGATCACGGGCGCGGCATGCGGATCGCGCGAGGCCAGCCGAACCGTGCCCGAGCTCTCCGGATAGAGCAGCACCAGATAGACCGTGAAGCAGGCACCGTCGATATCGGGGTGAACTCCCGGGATCGTGGCATCGGCGCCGCGGCGACCGAGCGGAGTCGCGAACAACTGCAGATCGGGAACGGCGTCGGCGAACTCCGACCTGAGGTGAGCGATGCCCTCCATGTACGAGCCGGCCAGGAAGGTCGAGTTCGCCCGAATGCGCTCCCTGGCCATCGCGGCAACGAACTTCGCCGGACCGAGGACCGGACCTTCGGTGACGTTGTAGACCACAGGGACCACGGCGTGATCTTGCAAGCCCTCCCCCACCGGCAGATCACTCAGTACCGAGATCCCATGTTCGGCCAGGTGTGCGGCCGGTCCGATTCCGGAGAGCATGAGCAGTTGAGCGGTGCGGAACGAACCGGCGGTCACGATGACTTCCTGGTGCGCGACAAGGCGTTCCGTGCCTCGCTTGGTAGCGATCTCGACGCCGACGGCGGCGCCTTTGTCGATCAGGATCCGCGTGACCTGCGCGCCCGTGCGCACCCGCAGGTTCGGCGGCGCATCGCGCAGGTACGCCTCCGCCGAGCTCTGACGACGCCCGCCGGCGGCATTCCATTGAGCGACCGAGACCCCCTCCTGTTCGGCCGCGTTGTAGTCGGCGTTGCGGGCGACTCCCGCGGTCGTGGCGAGCGTGTCGAGGAAGGCTTCGGTCACCTCGGCGAGGTTGCGTGCACGGGTGACACCGATCGGGCCCGAGCCGCCGCGGTAGTCGTTCGCGCCGTCCTCGAACGCCTCCATGCGCTTGAAGATCGGCAGCACGTCCGCGTGACTCCAGCCGGCGCAACCGGCTGCTGCCCAGTCGTCGTAGTTCTTGTGGTGCCCGCGGGACCAGATCATGCCGTTGACAGCGCTGCCGCCACCCAGTCCGCGCCCGTGCATCTGCGACACCCGGCGTCCGGCGGCATTCGGCTGCGGGCAGGTGCGCGGTTGCCACGTGACACTGCGCTGCAGCGCGCCGACCCCGTGCATGGCCCCGACCATGCCCGGAACGCGGACGAGCTGGGAGTCGTTGCGGCCGCCAGCTTCCAACAGCAGGACCTGGGCGCCGGCATCGGCGATCCGACGTGCCACTGCCGATCCGGCGCTGCCGCCGCCGACCACGATGTAGTCCGCGGATGTTTCGTGCGGGAGTTCTCGAGCCATGGGTTATTTCTCCTTGTCGGATCGCTCGATGGCGACGGACGGGTAGTTACGGCGAAGTGCGACAAGGGCATTGCTCAGCTCGACCGCAGCCTGCAAACGAGCGTCCTCGAGCTCCGGGCGCGGCAGGACTTCCCGGAGGACGGCCTCGCCGTCGAACATGTGCACCAGCGACGTGCCCATCAACCGCAGCACTGCGGGGTCGACTCCCGCGCCCGATGAGGGCACCACCGCGAGCTCGTCGACGGCAGCGTAGAGCCGGGTCGCCACCGGAGTGAGCTGCTCGCGCAACTCGGCGTCCGTGCGCGCGGCGATCAGCAATTCGAACCAGACCGCGTTGATCTGCGATCGCGACTGGCTTCGCGTCAACGCGAGCATCTCCCCGACGGGCGCGTCACCGAGGGCGCGAAACCCCGCAAGGTGCCGGCGGCCGACCTCTTCGGCGACTTCGACGACCAGCGCGAGTCGCGAGTCGAAGTGGCGGAACAGCCCACCCTTGGATACCCCTGCCCGGGTGCAGATCTCGCCGAGGGAAGCACGGTGGTAGCCGATCTCGGCGATTGTCTGAATCGTCGCCTCCACCAACGCGGCCTTCGTGGATGCCGTGCGCTCCGCCTGGGTGCGGCGCACATGCTGCTTCTCGCTCACACAGCAGATTGCAACCAATCGGTCGCTAAATGTCAATAGGCCGAAGAGCATTGGGGGACATCAACATTCGACCGGAGCCGCTCACGACATCACGGGGCGGAAACCATCTCATTGACCGGGACTTCTCCTTGCCACAACGATTCTCGATCCCGGTCCCGGCGAGCGGTCACGGAATGACTCGGCCTCGGTACTGTGACTTCGTATGACCGACGCCGAGATCGAGATCAGCGCGGACCTGGTCCGCGACCTGCTGCGAGAGCAACATCCAGACCTTGCGGGGTTGGCGATCCGTGAGGTGGCGGGCGGCTGGGGCAACCAGATGTGGCGTCTCGGCGACGAATTGGCTGTGCGCATGCAGCGCATGGATCCAACGCCGGAGCTTCAGTTGAAGGAGCGGCGGTGGCTGCCGGTACTGGCCCCGCGCCTGCCGCTCCCGGTGCGGTTCGGCGAACCGTCCGAGCGTTTTCCCAAGCACTGGACCGTAATGACGTGGGTTCCCGGCGATCCGCTGGACCACAGCATGATCACCCGCGGTACCCATTCGGCTGACACGCTGGCGGGTTTCCTCCGGGCGCTCCATGTGGCGGCACCCGACGATGCGCCGATCGGCAGAGACCGCGGAGCCCATCCCGGGAACTACACCGACCGCTTCGAGACCGTTCTCCAGGCCGTTGTTCCCGACGATATGGCTGTCGACGTCCGGAGCGTCTGGGATGCCGCCGTCGCGGCCGATGAGTGGGAGGGCCCACCAGTGTGGGTACACGGCGACCTCCATCCCGCGAATGTCGTCGTCTCGGACGGGACGCTCTCGGGCATTGTCGATTTCGGTGACATGTTCGCCGGGGATCCAGCGTGGGATCTTGCCGCTGCATGGGTGCTGCTCCCCGCGGGCACAGCCGCACGCTTCTTCGACATGTACGCGCATGCGAACGAGGCCGCGATCCGGCGCGCCCGCGGGCTGGCCGCTCTGAAGAGCCTGTTCCTGATGCTCATGGGGCAGAACGGAGATCGGGGCCTTCCCGGCGGCAAGCCTCACTGGGGACCTGTCGGTCAGGCATCGCTTGATCGTGTACTGAATGGTGTTTGACGTAAACGCACATCGGCAGAAGAGTGCGTTCGCTGGCCGGTGCCGCGTCCTCACCGGAACGATCGAGTCGCAGCCGTAAGCGCGCCTTCACCGGCTGGGCCGCCATGCTGTTGACATGGGTACCATCGCGTTCTTCATTGCACCCAACGATCAGGCTGCCGCCGGGACACGATCGAGGGGTCCAGGGACGAACTATCCCTCGGTCGCATGCCAGGACTTCGATCCCGATGATGCAGTTGTCGAGTGGGACATGTACTTCGAGGCTCCTTCCGCAGAGCTTCCACCACTCGAGGCGCTGTACACGAGGCCGTGGCCGATCTGGGTAGCCGAGATCGTCAACGATGGCACCGGCGTGTTCGTTCTCCCGGATCGATTGGTCCGCGCACTCGCCCACGCCGGCCCCAAGGATCTGGACGAGCTAGCCCATCGCTGGACCACGAGGTTGCGACAGGTGGACGGAGACAACATGACCTGCGACAACCCGCTGGAAATCCTGCAAAAGGTCGCTCGGCTCGCCGCGACCGCGATCAGCACAGGTGACCGACTCTACTGCTGGCATTTCTGAACGACTGACGCTGCGATCGGACTCAACCGGGCGTGCTGCCGGTCTCGGATCCGTTCAGCCCGTCGGTCTTCGGCCGACGCGCAGGTCAGCGCGGCCCGCGGCATGAGCGGATATCACCAACGGGTGCCGGTCAAGCGCGTAAGTTCTGCTCCGAGCGCAGGATTCCCATCAACACGATGTCCTCGTACGCGCCTCGGACCCAAGCATGTTGGCGTTGCCGGCCTTCGACCACGAACCCCGCTTTCTCGTAGGCGCGAATTGCGGCGACATTCGAGGCGATCGCCTGGAGATGAATTCGGCGGAGGTTGCGGCGTACGAACCCGAATTCGACGAGTTGGGCGATCGCAGCCGTCCCTATGCCGCGGCCCCGGGCACTGGGCACCAAGCCGATCCCGGCCTCGGCATGGCGGGCGAACGAGTCGAACCCGAACAGCGACACGGTACCGACGGCCACGCCTTCGACGTCGACCACGAAGCTCACCGTGTCCTCAGATGCAGCGCTATCGGCTGCGCGCGCGAGCCGCGCGTCGAACCTTTCCCTGGTCAGCGGGCCTGGTGCGGACGGGTTTCGCTCCTCCCAGGTGGCCAGATCCGCAGCGATGCTGAACAAAACATCAAGGTCGTCGTCGGTGCGCGTGCGAAGGGACACGATAGGCATGTCAGGCATAGCCAGCACCGTAACTCCAACTTCTGCGATCAGCGCATCGATACGACGCGTCCGGATCGGTCACTAGACCTTGGTGGCCAGCGCGATTCATGCCTGCACGCTCGTCGCGAACACGGTGCGTTCACGAACGCCCGCTCGGCGGCAATATCGCTCACTCTTGAACACCAGAGTCAGCTCCCCGATCGGTGCGTTGCCAAATTCATCGATCGAGTAGCCGCCATCGGCGATGCTCAGGAGGGCTCGCGGCCTGGTTGGTTTCCGAGGTTGAGGGAGGGGCGATCACCGCAATGGGTTCGCGCTACCAGTTTCCGCTGTTAGGAGCGCTGCAGCTCGCACCGAGTGGAGGATTCCGGACAACATTGATCGGCCCCAACGTCAGCGATGGGCTGCCGAAGCCGAGCGTCGCCGCACTGTACGGGTATAACGTGAGGGTCGTCTGCCCTGCATATTCGGGCATCCAATCTATTGTCCAGTCCTGGCCGCTGGTCCACGGCATTGAGCCCTTGGTGCGTTCGGTGCTGGAGACAAGGATGATTTGGTTGTAGGACGGGTTCGTCTCCAACACTGCGGCATCAGCGGCCGGCACGGTGATCGTGTAATCGGTACGGACACAATAGGCTTGCGCCGGTGTCACGGTTACATCTGCTGATGCATCCGTGTCCGAAGCGATGGTGGTCACCCCCATCGCCGCAACAGCCGCGATACCGACTGTCGAATGTGCAAGGACCCGCACTTTCATACTTCGCTGCTCCCCGGTGTTGAAGACCCCTGTGCCGGGGGACCTTCCTAGCCTATGGGAGGTGCCCACAACCTGGCCACAGTCCGTGAATCGTGTAGTGCAGTAACAGAATGCGCCATCGCGGCCACATCGACGACTG
Source organism: Nocardia sp. NPDC020380 (assembly GCF_044386975.1). Taxonomy (NCBI): domain Bacteria; kingdom Bacillati; phylum Actinomycetota; class Actinomycetes; order Mycobacteriales; family Nocardiaceae; genus Nocardia; species Nocardia sp. NPDC020380. The sequence continues at coordinate 72,663 of NZ_JBIRVQ010000024.1, forward strand.
CATTTCGGTCGGAAGTCGCTCGTCGCGTTGATCTTCCACATGGCTGCCCGGATGTTTCGAAACGCGCGACTCGCGGCAGAAATAGGATGTTCGCGTTGGGCGGTCATGTTATTTAGTGGCGTCTGATGGGCTTGGCGCGCAAAGGGTCTCGGATTCTGCAGGTGGAGGGGAGCGATCGGGCGCATCCGCCACTGCCGTGTTAGCGTCGGGCACGTGGGCACACCAACGCAGCGGACCGACTCCGGCGGCGCGGCCGCATACGATCCGATCGCCAAGGCCTACGCCGAAGAGAACGCGACGAGCCTGCTCAACGAGTACTACAACCGGCCCGCGATCCGGAATCTGCTCGGCGATGTGGCAGGTAAGCATGTACTGGACGCCGGGTGCGGCTCAGGACCCACCCTCGTCGACCTCATCGCAGGCGGAGCGACCGCGGTCGGAATCGACGGCAGTCAGGCCCTGATCGACATCGCCACCAACAGAGTTGGGGACGCCGCAGAGCTACACGTTGGGGATCTGGCTGCCCCTCTACCGTTCGACGACAATACATTCGACGATGTTGTCTGTTCCCTCGCGCTGCACTACCTCGAAGACTGGCGCTCCCCGTTGGCGGAGATGCGCCGCGTGCTCAAGCCCGGAGGCCGCCTGATCCTCTCGGTGGAGCACCCGCTGGTCATGTGGTTCACGCAGGTTCAGGCCGGAGAAACCACGAACTACTTCGCCACACGCCAACGCAAGGTGACCGATATGGCTGGGCAGGAAGCAGACCTGACGTTCTGGGATCGGTCCTTGTCGACTATGTTCCAGACGTTCTTCGACAGCGGTTTCCGTGTCACCCGCGTCGAGGAACCGGCACCCGCACCGGAAGCGGTGGACCGATTCCCCGAGTTCTTCCAGAACCGCGAGGACCCGAGATTCCTGGCCTTCCTGTTCCTGGTGTTGGAGGCATGACTCCTATGCTGCGGCAGGCCAGTTCTGGGCAATAATCGCGCCGCGCACAGCTTCTGCGATTGTCTCTTCGCCATGCAGCCTGGTGCCATCGGATGGTGTGGCTTGAAACCGCCCATTGGTGTTCCGGCAACCCGTCGGTCGCTTCGGTCAGTGCCGAGATGCGGTAGCGCGGCACGCGACAGCCTGGCTGCCGTCTCGCTGCAGATGGGGTGAGAGCCCGCCCCGCTGGTGGGATATGTTGACGCGATGCCGTACTTGCAGCGTGAGGGACAGGTTTTCATCCTCCAGTTGGGTAACCGGGGGGAGCGCGATACCGAGAACCGGTTTCGTCCGGATTGGGTTGGCGAAATGGACGCTCTGCTGGATGAGGTCGCTGCGCTCTCCGGTCCCTGCGGGCTGGTCACGATCGGTGACGGGAAGTTCTACTCCACTGGCTTCGATGTGGAGTGGGCTGCGCGAAACCCGGAGCGGATCAACGATAATGTAGCCGGTTTGCTGCGGTTGTTCGCCAGAATTCTCACACTGCCGATACCGACTGTCGCCGCGATCAACGGTCATGCCTACGGTGCCGGGGCCTTTCTCGCTGTCGCACATGATTACCGGATGATGCGCGGCGATCGTGGCTATGTGTGTTTTCCCGGCGTCACCCTCGGTGTCAACTACGCTCCTGGGATGGTGGAGCTGGCACAGTCGCAGTTGCCGCTCCCCGTGGCCCATCGTGCTCTGGTCACGGGGCACCGCTACGGCGGGACGGAAGCGATGATGACGGGCTTGGTCGACGCGGTCGCTGACGAGCACGATCTGCTGAAATCCGCTGTGGAGTACGCGCAGAGCCTGGCCGCGACCAGCGGGCCGGCCCTCGGCCACGTCAAGTCGTCGCTCTATCGCAAGGCCACCGCGGCCCTGCTCGGGTCTGTCGCGGAATACAACCACGATTCCGCCGCGGGCTGAGGGGCCGCGCGTATCGCACCGAAATCGGCATGAGCGCGCACTGGAGTTCACTAGAGCCGGCAGCGAGGGCGACCGCCGATGAATCCGCCGAACAATCGGCATTTCGGCAGAAACTCACAGTTCGCGGCGGGTTCGCGATGTTGTAGATGTTGTACGTGCCGCCGCGGCGCACCTCGGAAACCGCTGGCATATCACCGTTTTCAGAGGTCCCGGATCGGCCGTTGACGATCTCGGTCCGCTATTCGGGCGCACGGTACCGCTCTGCGTCCGGTCCGCCGTATTCTCGCGCTGGTGCGTACGCCCGTTAATCGTCGATGCCGTGAATGACGAAGTCCACGGATGGCTCGCCCCAGTAGCTGTTGATGGCCGCGTGGATCTGGAAGTCGGTGCCGGCGGGGCCGAGGATGTAGACCCAGACCTTCGGTGTGGTGGCGATCCCGGTGTTGTCGGTGTCGAAAGACGCGTGCGCGTAGTCGGTGCTGCCGTCGAACATGACCGCCCCATTCGAGTTGCCCGAATCGAAGTAGACGGGAACGCCCGCGAAGGGAACGCCGTTGCCTTTGCCGTATCTGACCGACAGTGGTGCGGCCGAGGTCCAGTCCATTCCCGAACCGCCGCCATTCACGGTCTGATTGTTGCCGGAGACGATGGTGAGCACGTCGGCGGTGGGGTTCGCGGGTGCGGCGTTGTTCCACAGGGGCGCGTCGGCGGTGTTCGGGTCGGTGCCGGAGTAGACCGCGAGGGTGCCGTCGTCGGTGATGGTGGCGACATAGCTGCCCTGCGGGCGGGCCGTGGTCGCGATGGCCCAGTACAGGCCCTGGTTGTGGCCCGGATCGGTGCCCTTGTAGACGCACAGATTGCCGTCGGTCTGCATGATGGCGAAGCAGGCGAAGGCCGGTTTGGAGACCTTGTTGCTCCAGTACGGTTGCGGACCGGTTTGAATGCTGCTGCCGGGCGGTGTGCCGCACACCAGGGTGAGCGCACCGAAATCGGCCAGACTCAGCCCGAATTGACCGTTGCTCGAGGGTAATACGGTGTTCGGTGTGATCCATTGACCGGCCTGCAGAGCGTTCCCGGCGGTGGCCCGGTTCGCGGCGTAGCTCTGGGCGGACTGCCAGGTGATGTCGGTGGGGTTCAAGCCATTGTCGGGGACGACGCCCGCTGGGGCCGAGCCGATCTGGAGGTTGCCGTCGGGTGCGAAGACCGCCCAATAGTCGGGGCCGGGCCCGTGCTGCCAGGTATTGGTGGCCCAGCAGGGACCGTGGTTGTCGCTGGGGCCGGTACCGCGATAGATCACGAAATTGCCGTCGGCCTGGATGATCGCGAAGTACACGCCGTTGGTCTGGGCGGGATTGAATTTCCAGCTCGGGTCGATATGCGTCGAACCGGCATCGCCGACCACGGAGTAATAAGGCTGGTCCGGGTCGATGTCGGCGTACGCGCCGCCGGTCGCGCCCGGGCGGGCGAAGTAGAACCGCAGATCTCCATTGGCCTGCAAGACCGCATAGAAGCCGCACAGCTGACCCTGCTTGAAGAAATAGTCGCCGACCCGGAGATAGTTCCCGGCCGCGAGCGCGGACCCCTTGTTCGTCCCGGCGGGAGGCAGCAGGCTGCCGCTGTTCAAACTGGTGTTGGTCATCGGCTTCTCGATTCGTCATCGCCGACCGTCGCTTACCCTCGATGGTCCGGCGAGACGCGTGATCAGGTCAAGAGGCGCGGACGAAACCTCCCTCCCGGCAACGTGACTCAGCCTCCTGTGGCTAGGCTGCACGCAGGCGTCCGGCCAGCGCGCCGGCCTGCTCCGGCTTCCACGCCAGTACACCGCACTCCGCATCGCCACGGCCGCTTGATCTTCGCCAGCGTCACGCTTGCCGCTCAGGTCAGCGCAATATGAGTCATAGCGCGCACTGCCGACGGCCGTGCAGCGCTCTGCCCATAGATCATCCGGTGCCCAGGGCTGGCCGGTTCGAACCGCGCGCCACGCGGCATGAGCGGACGCGGCGGCGGCCCCGAGATGCCGGTGGCTTCGCCATCCTTGACCCGCCCTCCTTCCACTGAGGGCGGCCAGTATGAGGAAGCAGGGGAAAGAGCAGTTGCCGGAGCTTGATCACCTTGCACCGCACCGTGATCACCGTCCACAAGCCCACGAGACGCACCCTCGGTCCGTATCGTCAATCGCAGCCAACCACGGCCTTTCAAGGGAGGAACCACCATGGCCAACCCCAACGAACCAGAAGTCAATCCTCGAATTCAGGGCGATCTCACCCTGCCCGGCGGCCCCGATCCCGACCCCGAGATGCCCATCGATGAGGACCTGGCGATGCCCATTGGGGCGTTGGATACGCCCATGGGGGCGTTGGATTCGGACCCGGACGCCGACGCCAGATAGCTGCGTTCCCATTGTCACGAGCTGGTGCCTCTGTGGTCCGCAATCGGTCCGCAAGGGCACCGGCCGCAGCTTGAGGTCACCAATGCCACCAATGGTCAAACCCACCGGCCAGCCGATGACACCCTCTCTCGCCAACGACAGCCAATCCAGGCAAACGCCGAGAAGCACCAGCTCAAAAACCGTTGTGGCCCATGATCAGCCAGGCGTACACGACCAAACGCTCATCGGCATTACCGCGCACTTGAGTCTGCTAAAGGCAGCGGGGTGATGTTCCGGCGGCCAGCGAATTTCGGTGGGTGTTGTGCAGAAATAGTGATCATTCAGGAGATTTCGCCGAGCTGGTTAGGCAGACGCGGTGTTGGGCTCGTGGTTGGGGTTGGGTTCGGATGGTGTTGTGATGCCGAGGATTTCGAGGAAGGCGGTGGCGGCGGGGGTGCGGCCGTCGCGGCTCCAGGCTGCGCATTCGACGCGGGTGGGGGCATCGGTGACTTCGATGGTGGTGACGCCGGTGAGTTGGGGGACGTAGGCGGAGGCGAGCATGGCGATGGCCAGTTGTTGTTCTACCAGCTGGGAGATCAGGTAGGCGGTGGTTACTTCGAAGGCCACGTCGCGGGTCAGGCCGGCAGCTGTGAAGGCTTGATCGGATTGCAGGCGCGCGGCGGTTCCGGCGGGGAGGTCGACGAAAACCTCGGAGGAGAGGCGGGTCAGGTCGACGGCGGATTCGGCGGCCAGAGGGTGGTCGGGGGCAACCACGGCGACCAGGCGGTCGTGGGCGAGGACTCGGGTGTGCACGCCCTGCGGGTGGGCTGTCGTCGGTAGGCCGAGAAAGGCCACGTCGATGGCGCCGTCGCGGACCTTCTCGATGAGGTCCTCGCTGGCGCCCGCGCACAGGCTGACGCGGACCTGGGGATAGCGCGAGCGGAATTCGCGCAGCGCAGCGGGGATGTTCACCGCGGCGACGGTCGGAATCAGGCCGACGGCGAGCCGGCCGCGGATCTGGCCGACCGCGGCGGCGACCTCGGCAGCGGCGCGGTCGGCGGCGTCGAGGCATTGGCGGGCGGCGGGCAGGAAAGCGGTGCCGGCCGGTGTCAGTCGTACTCGGCGGCTGGTGCGTTCGAAGAGTTTGGCGCCGAGTTCCTTTTCCAGGCGCGCGATCTGGTGGCTGAGCGCGGATTGGACGACCAGGCAGCGTTCGGCCGCGCGGGTGAAGCTGTTGGTTTCGGCCACCGCGAGGACGTAGCGCATCTGCTGAAGCTCCATAGATCAATCTTGATTCACGATCGATGCGCTGACAAACATGTGTTGGACTCACTGATCGCGGCGGACAAGACTTTGATCTGTCAAAGGATGTGCAGCGCAAAGGATTTCCTCAGTGAACGACGCTTCTCAAGATCAATCCGCGCCCGTGATCGATCTATGGTTCGACCCGCGGTGCCCGTGGGCGTGGATCGCCACGCAGTGGCTGCTCGAGGTCGAACAGGTGCGGCCCATCCAGATTTGCTTCCACGTGATGAGCCTCTCGGTCCTCAACGACGGGCGGGAACTGCCGGAGAAGTACCGGCAGGGGCAGATCGACGGATGGGGTTGCGTGCGGGTGTGCATCGCGGCCGAGGAACAGTTCGGCTCGGCGGTGCTGCGGCCGCTCTACCTGGCCATGGGTAGCCGCATCCACCACGAGAAGGCGGGACTGGGCCGCGACATGATCCTTGAAGCCCTCGCCCAGGCGGGCCTGCCGGCCGGACTGGCCGACGCAGCGGACAGCACGGACTACGACGAGGCCTTGCGTACAAGCCATTACGCGGGCATGAATCCCGTCGGCGATGCAGTGGGCACGCCCGTCATCCACGTGCCGACTCCCGGCGGTGCGCCGATCGCGTTCTTCGGCCCGGTCATCTCTCCCGCACCGCGTGGTGAGGCCGCGGGCCGGCTGTGGGACGCGGTGCTCGCGATGGCATCCACCGACGGGTTCTTCGAACTCAAACGGGCCCGCGACCGCGATCCCCAATTCGACGCCGCGTGAACAGCAATCCAGAGAAAGGCATTCGATTCCCATGAGCACAGCGACATTTCGGCAGAACACCACCTTCGCGACCTCCGACGGTGAAGGCTACGGCTACCTGGCCATACCGGAGAACGGACACGGGCCCGGCATCATCGTCATCCAGGAATGGTGGGGACTCACCGACCAGATCGCCGGCGTAGCAGATCGCCTGGCCGCGGCGGGCTTCGTCGCGCTGGCGCCGGACCTGTTCGGGGGCAGGGTGACCCACAATGCGGCCGAGGGCGCGCAATGGATGCGCGACCTGCCCATCGAACGCGCCGTCACACAGCTGTCGAGCGCCGTCGACTACCTCCTGGCCCACGACGCCGTCACCGGCGACACCCTCGGCGCGGTCGGCTACTGCATGGGCGGCGGCTTCGTAGTCGCACTCGCCGCCGCCGTCGGCGAAAAGATCAGCGCCGCGGTCCCGTATTACGGCGCCTACGTCGGTGAATACCCCGACCTGTCCGGTCTACGGGCAGCGGTGCAGGGCCACTTCGGCGCCTACGACACGGCCGTGCCACCCGAGGATGCCCGCCAGCTCGCCGCCGCGATCGGCCGCACCGAACAGGCCGTCGACCTGTACTTCTATCCGGCCGGTCACGCCTTCGCCAACGAGGAAAACCACTCGGGCAACTACGACGAGAACCAGGCCGACCTCGCGTGGCAGCGCACCGTCGGATTCCTCTGCAGAATTCTGGGCTGAAAGGGGTTGCCGGACATGGCGACAGAAGTAACGGCCGCGGTCGGCCTACGCTCGGAACGCGGGCCGATCCTCGCCGCGATCATGCTGGCGAACTCCCTGGTCGCCTTGGATTCGACCATCATCGCCACCGCGGTCCTGACCATCACCAAGCAACTGGGCGGATTCGCGCAATTCCCTTGGCTTTTCAGTATCTACCTGCTCGCGCAGGCAGTCACCGTGCCGATCTACGGCAAACTCGCCGACATGGTGGGCCGCAAGCCCATCATCCTGTTCGGCATAGCGACCTTCGCAGCTGGATCACTGCTGTGCGGCCTGGCGACGAATATGGTGGCGCTCATTGCCTTTCGCGCCATCCAGGGCATCGGCGCGGGCGCAGTGAGCCCCATCTCGATGACCATCGCCGGTGACATCTACACCCTGCGCGAACGCGCCAAGGTCCAGGGCTATATCGCCAGCGTGTACGCGATTTCCTCGGTGGTGGGACCGCTGCTGGGCGGCGTCTTCTCCGAATACGTCAGCTGGCGGTGGATCTTCTTGATCAACCTCCCGCTGTCGGCGCTCGCCGCGTGGATGATCTATCGGTGGTTCACGGAGAGCGCACCGCGACAACGACATCAGATCGACTATCTCGGTGCCGGTTTGCTCACCGCCGCCGCCGGCGCCCTCATCCTGGGGTTGCTCGAAGGCGGGCAGGCCTGGGCGTGGACGTCACCGACGAGCATCGCGCTGTTCACCGGGGGAGTGGTCGGACTGCTCGCGTTCGGCCGCTGTGAGCGGCGGGCAGCGAATCCCATTCTGCCGCTGTGGATTTTCACCCGCCGCATCGTCGTGGCCAGCAGCTCGGTGGCGCTGCTGGTGGGCGCGGTGCTGCTGGGCCTCACCACGTACGTGGCGACCTTCGCCCAAGGCGTGCTCGGCAGCGGCGCACTCATCGCCGGTCTCACCGCGGCCACTCTGACCCTGGGCTGGCCGGTGGCCGCCTCCCAAGCAGGAAAGATCTACCTGCGCATAGGGTTCCGCAAGACCGCACTCATCGGCAGCTCACTGGCCACTCTCGGCGCGGGCTCGCTGATCCTGGTCCACGAGGGCTCCACACTGCCCCAACTGGCAGCGAGCTGCTTCGTCGTCGGACTGGGCCTGGGAATGATCGCAACTCCCACCCTCATCGCAGCGCAGATCAGTACCGAATGGGCCGAACGCGGCGTCGTGACCTCCACGAACATGTTCGCCCGCAACATCGGCAGCGCCGTAGGCGTGGCGATCTTCGGTGCGGTGGTGAACTCCCACACCGGGCACAGCCCGCACCCGGCACCAGCGGCCCTCGCCTCGGCAGCGCATGTGGTCTTCACCGCGGTGGCCGCCCTGGCGCTGATCATGGTGATTGCCTCGGCCATGATGCCCGCGCACGGCCGACAAGCCGATTGATCACCACTGCCACAATCGTTTGCGGCCGGATTCCCAACATCGAGAGAGAATGGATGCTGGGAGATATCCTGAGTCGATGTCCGGCAGTGGGTTTCTCGAGTCGACCGGAGCCCGCCGTGTGAGCCTGGTGGTCTGCATTGCCGGCTCGGTCCTATTGCTCGTCGATCTGGTGCTACTCGCGCTGACCTATATGCCCGCACTCGCTCCAGTGGGTGCTGTATTTCCGCCTATCTTCGCTGCCGTGTTCCCTTTGTTCTTGTGGGCGGTGATCGCTGCACTACGACTTCGGAAAAGCAGTGATGGAACGTTGGTGCGGCGCATGGGCATCGACGTGGATGCCCTCGTTTCCGGTGTGCCGCGCATCGCGTTAGGGACCATCCTGGCGGTCGTGGCAGCAGCGGTGGTGATCTTCGTGACGACCTCTCCATCCAGTGGACAACGGCAGTACGACCACGCAACACACACGTATCGACTGGACAACCAAATCGTCGACCGGTCCACCTACCTGACGGCAATCGAGTCTGTCAATCGCTTGTTCCTATCGGGTTCAGCGATATTCCTGGCCTTTTCAGTTCTCGTGACCCTCAATCATTGCTACCGCCGACGCGACCGCTCCAATTCCCCGCAGTTGGATCGGTAGCCAGTTACCGGTTGTGTCGGAACAGGTTTCCGGGTTTCAACCCGGGCGACTGGTCGATTCCCTGCGAGGAATCGCTGAGTGTTGGTGCCGTGGTGCACGATCCTGTCCGATCGTTCGTCGAAAGGTACAGGACCGTGGGTGAGAAGTCGGCTCGGATGCGCTGCTACCGGCTGGTGCCGGGGTGTGGGTTGAGTGGATTGACGATGCACGAGCGTGAGCTCCCCGAGCCTGGTCGGGGGCAGGTGCTGGTGCGGATTCGCGCGAACTCGCTGGGTTACCGTGATTTGCTGGTGCTGGCGAACAACTATCCGTTGCCGATCACGCCCGGTGTTGTTCCGGGATGTGAGGGTGTCGGTGAGATCGTGGCTGTCGGTGCGGAGGTGAGCCGGTTGGCGCTGGGAGATCGAGTGGCCGCGATGGTGTTTCCGCAATGGCACGATGGGCCGTTCGGAGTCGACGTAGCCGCGCAGCTGGGCACCATGGTCGACGGTGTGCTCGCGGAGTATGCGCTACTCGACGCCCAAGGCGTGGTCCGGATTCCCGAGCATCTGTCCTATCAGGAGGCCGCCACGTTCCCACTGGCCGCGGTTACGGCGTGGCACGCCGTAACCGCGGGTGCACCATTGAGGCCTGGCCAAACTGTGCTGACGCTGGGTTCGGGAGCAGTCTCGTTGTTCGCGTTGCAGTTTGCGATATGGGCCGGTGCTCGCGTCATCGCAACCACATCGGGCGCCGCGAAGGCGGAGCGATTGCGAGAGTTGGGGGCATACAGGGTGATCGACTACCGCCGGACACCAGACTGGCAGACTGCGGTGCGTGACGCCACTGACGGCTCAGGTGTCGACCGTGTCGTCGATACCGCTGGGCCCTTGTGGAAGTCGGTGCAAGCGACCGCTCGGGGCGGCGAGATCGCGGTGATCGGCTACTGGCTGTCCGGTGAGGCGGGCGCCCAGCCGGTCGATCCGGCGCTGGTGTTCAAGGCCGGTGCCGTGCTGCGGCCGATCGCGACCGGCAGCCGAGCACACTTCGAGGCGCTCAATCGGGCCGTCGTGCACCATCGCCTCCGTCCCGTCATCGATCGCGTATTCACTTTCGATGAGGTCCCGGAGGCGTTGGACTACATCGCCGCGGGTGGAGGCTTTGGAAAGGTGGTCATCAGCCACGATTGAACCCCGCACCGCCACCTTCGGCGTCGTGCGAATGGGCGATGGCTCAGGCGACTTCGCCGATGTCGCCGATCACGCGGCGCAGCTGAGCGCGGCCGTCTTCGAGACGGTAAGTGGCACAGGCGATGGCCAGCTTGCCGGAGGCGACTGCCTGGGCGATGGTCTGGGAATGCTCCATGAGCAGGCGGCTGGTCTCGACCACGTGGCGGGCTTCGAGTTCGTCGACGGAGCTCAGTCCTTCGCGGCGGCCGAGCAGGATCGAGGGGGTGACTCGCTCGATGAGACTGCGGATGAATCCGCCGGGGACGACGCCACCGTCGAGGGCATCGATGGTGGCCTTGACCGCACCACAGCTGTCGTGGCCGAGGACCACGATCAGCGGGACGTTGAGCACCTGCACGCCGTACTCGATGGAACCCAATACGGAACTGTCGACCACGTGGCCCGCGGTGCGTACGACGAACATGTCGCCGAGACCCTGATCGAAGATGATCTCCGCGGCCACCCGCGAGTCCCCGCAACCGAACAGGATCGCGGTCGGATTCTGGCCGGCGACGAGCTCGGCGCGGTTGACCGCGTCCTGGCTCGGGTGCTGTTGGCGGCCGTCGACGAAACGATCGTTGCCATCGCGTAGCGACTTCCAGGCACTGATGGGGTTCGAGTTCGGCATGCCACCGATTCTGCACAACCTCTGCAAAGGTGACAAACAGTCATTTGTTGACGGTCCTGTCGTTCATCGTGGCTGCTGCTCGGCGATCGCGGCCCAGTCGTCCGTTGAGTGGCCGTCGGCGATCGCCTGGTCGAACACGCCTCTGAGTAGGTCGCCGAACGGCAGCGAGACCTCTTGGGCGGCTGCTGCTTGCAGGGCGAGGTGCAGGTCCTTGCGGCCGAGAGCTGTGGTGAATGCGGCCGGCTGGTATTTCCGCTGCGCGATCATCGACCCGTATCCGGAGTAGACGGGCCCGGGAAACAGGGTCGACGCCAGTAGCTCGACGAACTGACCCGGGTCGGCGCCGGCTGCCTCGGCGACGCTGACCGCCTCCCCGAGCGACTGGATCGCGCAGGCGATGAGGTAGTTGCCCAGGACCTTGGCGGTGTTGGCCTGCTCGGGCCGCTCGCCCAGGCGCCAAGTGCGCGAACCGATCACGTCGAAGAACGGCTGAACCCGGTCGATGAGCTCTGGTTCTCCCGCGGCGAGAATGTTGAGCGCACCGGCCTCGGCGACAATGACCCGGCCGAACACCGGGGCGGCGACATAGCCGATCCCGTGCTCGGCGTGCACCTGTGCGGCCCGGCGGCACAGCTCGACGCTCACCGTGGCCACGTTGACGTGAACCGCTCCCGGTCGAGCCTGCTCCAAAACCCCGGAGTCCAGAAAGGTTTCGGTGAAGGCGGTGTCGTCGGACAGGACAGAGAACACCACCGGGCATCGCAGGGCCTCCGCAACGGATGTGACGCGCAGCGCGCCGGCCTGCGCGAGTTCTTCCGCGGGCCCCGATGACCGGTTCCACACCACAGTCTCGTGGCCTGCCCGCACCAGATTGCGCGCGATCGCTCGCCCCATCCCGCCCAGACCGATGACTGCAACCTCGCCCATGACCACAACCTCCACAATGCGAACCGTTTAAGACGGTTCACATTGTGACCCGAGTCGGCGTTCGTGTCGAACCGGTTAAGATGGTTCAGTTAGGTCCATGGTGGTACGTGCGAAAGGGATGACCTTGGAGGCCCGTCGACTGTTCCGGCTGGACAACGAAGTGCTCGCGTTCCGCTTCACCGCCACCGTGAGCGACCGGGCCGGCGCGGCGTCTCAGGAGCGGCTCACCGACTGCGGCCGGCTCGAAATCTGGTTGCATGCCGCAGGTCTCGACGTGCGTGACGTCTCGCCCACCGAGTTCCTGGATGCGCTGACACTGAGAGAGGCGATCTACCGTGCCGGGCTGGCCGTTGCCGCCACCCAACGCCCCGATCCGGGTGACGCGGCGATCCTGAACAGGACCGCGGCGGCAGGACAGCCGCGCCCCGGCCTCGAGAACGGGCTCGCCGTCTGGCATCTCGGCAAGCACGCGCCGGTAGCGGACGCACTCGCAGTGCTTGCTACCGACGCCATCCAAATCCTCGGAGGCCCCGACCGCAGCCGGATCAAGGCATGTGAAGGCCCCGGCTGCGCCGGTCTCTTCCTCGACACCAGCCGCGGCACCAACCGGCGCTGGTGCTCGATGAACACCTGCGGCAACAAAGTCAAGAAAGCCCGGCTCGCCGACAAATAGCGACCATTGGGAACCAGCGTGACTGTTCAACTGCCGCAACGGTATCGAAGAGGCATAGAGCCTTCGGGTTGGGGAGTGGTAGATGTGGAGCCTATGAGCGATCTCATCGATCTGACCGGTAAGACGATCATCGTTACCGGTGCCTCTTCCGGAATCGGCGCAGCCATCGCACGCCAATTGCACTCCGCCGGTGCACATCCCGTACTGGCCGCGCGGCGCGCCGACCGATTGGCCACACTGAGCAAGGAACTCGACGGTGCACTCGCCGTTCCCACGGACGTGACCGACCCTGCGCAGGTGCGCGACCTGGTCGCCGCCACTCTCGAACGACACCAGCGCGTCGACGGGCTGGTCAACAACGCCGGCGTCGGCTTCGACGGACCCTTGGACCGCGTCGACCCGGCCGAGTTCACCCGAATCCTGCAACTCAATGTAGTCAGCCTGTTGACGATGACCCAAGCCGTGCTCCCCACCATGCGCGCACAGCGTTTCGGACGCATCGTGAACATCAGCTCCGGCACCACCCGCCGCGTCGCCGTCGGCGTGGGCGCCTACGCCTCGACCAAATCAGCGGTCAACATGCTCAGTGCCGTGCTGACCCAGGAACTGGCCGCTGACGGTATCGCCGTGTCACTGTTGCTGCCCTCGACCACGGCCACCGAATTCGGTGACGGCATGTTCACTCTCGGCGCCTCGCCCCGTCCGGGCATGGTGGTGCAGAGCCCGGACTATGTCGCCGGATTCGTACTGCGACTGCTGCGCACCGGTGAGGAATCCTTCGACATCCCACACGGCCCGGAACAACCCGACCTCGCCCGCGTGACCGGCTGATCGGCGCAATTGGATTGGGACCCTTGTGTACCGGTCAGGTCGAGGGTCCCGCCGTGCCGTGCCGGTTCTGGCTGCGTGTTTCGCCGCCGGCAGGTGTTCGATCGTTGGCGGGGTGCGTGGAGATGATCAGGATTTCCGCGGTGTCGTCGCCGGTATTGCTGATGACGTGGGGCAGGCGTGCGGGGAACTGGAGTGCGTCGCCACGGTCGAGGTCGAGGGTGTCGGTGTTGAGGGTGACGTCGACGTTGCCGGCGAGTACGCAGAGGAATTCCTCCCCGGCGTGCTGGGCTTCCGGTGTGGAAGAGCCGCGTCGCAGCGCCAGGTGCATCGCCTCGATGCCGGGGAAGCGCCCGGACAGCGTCGACAGTTCGCCGCCGGCGATCTGTCTGGGCACGAGGTCCGTGCGGCGTGTGAGGTGGTAGACGGTCGGAGCCTCGTCCTCGACGAGCTCGCTCAGCGTGACCCCGAAGGTCCGGGCCAATTCGATGAGCGTCCCCAGAGAGGGCTGGCGTGCGGACGATTCGATTCTGGACAGCTGGGTGGTGGACAGGTCGACGCGATCGGCGAGCGTGGCCAGGGTCCATCCCCGTTCGCTACGCAGCTGGGCGATCCGCCGTCCGATCCATCCGGCGTCGATCTCACGTTCTGGCATGCGCCCAATCTAGCTCGTATTGCCTCAGTGGCAAAGCAACTTGCCTCTGAGGTTGACAACGGCCGGTCGGTATCCGATGCTTATCGCACATCGCCACCGAATCGGTCCGGCGGCCATCTCGAAAGGCTCGACCATCAACGCATAATGTGCGAAACGTATTGTGCTACTGACATATTCGGCAATTAGCTGAATCGGTAGCATCGACATCACCGCCGCAACGTTCATCACGATCGCGGCCCTCTCGCCTCATCTGGCGAACTCTCCAGCGCCCCATCGGGTGCCGCAACGCTGTTGCCCACGGGGCCTTGCATGCCTCGATCGTGGTGACGCGTGCACTGTCATCGAATCTCGGCACCCGCCATCCCACTCTACATGTCCGCAGGTGGATGGTGGCTGCGCTCATCGACCCAGTGCAGAGATCGCCGAACTGCTCACTCTCGTGTCGTACCAACCATTTCAAGGAGCAATTATCATGTCGCACAACAACATTGCCTCGACCGATTCGATCTGGACCGGCATGGTGCCGGTGGAGGATACGGCGCTGGCCGTCACCGATACCGGCGGTGCGGGCATCCCCGTCGTCTACCTCAACGGCTCCTATGCCACCCAGAAGGACTGGAAGCACGTGATCGCCGACCTCGGTCCGGACTTGCGGCACATCACTTTCGACGAGCGCGCCCGTGGCAAGTCCAAGACCTCGGCCGACTACTCCTTCGAGGCATGCCTGCGTGATGTCGATGCCGTCCTCGCGGCGCGCGGTGTCGAGCAGCGGCCCATCCTGGTGGGCTGGTCCTATGGTGCGCTGGTCGCGGTGCATTGGGCCGAGCGCAATCCCGGCCGCATCGCAGGAGTGGTGTCGGTCGACGGCGCGCAACCGTACGGGCTGACCGACGAAGCAGGCAAGGAACGCATCCGCAAACTGTTCCGCCAGACCCGGCCGTTGATGCCGCTGCTGCGGCCACTCGGTCTGGCCGCGCGAATGAGCGCCGACCAGCACGCGGAGATCAACATCGAGCTCAACGAGCTCTGCGCCGCCCTCGCCCCGACCCTCGAGCGGGTGAGCTGCCCGGTGCGCTGCGTCCTGGCCACGGGCGGCAACCTCGGTGGCAGCGAAGAGGAAATGGAAGCCGTACGAGCATCCCTCGAACCGGTCCTCGCCCGCAACTCGAACCTGCAGGTCAGCGCGAAGGTCGCCAGCAACCACAGCAAGATCCTGGCCAAGGACTTCCGGGCCGTCGCCGACACCGTGCGCGAGACAGCAGCGCTGGATCGACAGGCCGTGCCGAACCGATAACCGACACCGGTTCGATCAATTGACTTCCACCACAAACGATTTCAAGGAGTACATCGTTATGTCCCGCGCCCTGACAGATCAGGACAAGACCACCCTGCGTACCGCCGCCTACGGCGCGGTGTCGCTGCTGGCCGCCGCCGGCGCTGCTGGTGGCTCGCCCCACAAGATCGCCACCACCGGCACCGTCGCCCTGGCCTCGGCGACCGGGCTGGTCGGGCGAGTCCTCGCCGAGAAGCGCAAAGCCGTGAACCTCGACGGTAAGTCGGTCGCCGAGATCGCCGAGCAGGTCCTTCCTGCCCTGATAGCGTCCATGGGCCTGCTCAGCGAGCAGGTTCCCGCCGAGGCCGATAACTTCCGCAGCACCGTCCTCGTCGCCATCGACACCGCTCAGCAGGGCCGGTCCAACCCCGCCATGGCCGAGATGACCCGCAAGATCACCGCAGCTCTCGACGTCGCGTAAAGCGATGGGCCGCACAACTACTGCTGCTGTCAGGGGCCGATCATGCGGAACCTGGCAGCAGCGGGGTGGCGGAAGCGCCATTCGCTAAACAACCCGAGGAGCTCCTTCGTCATGCACACAATGGAAGAAACACAGGCGAATTCGATAGTCCAGCGGCTGCTCAGCGAGCACCATTCCCTGCCGTTGTCGATCCTGTTGCACCTGCTGCCCGGCGCTTTGATCGTCGTCGCCTACCTGCTCGTCGGAGAACCGTTCATCGAGGTCATTCATTACCCGACCCTGCTCGGTTGGGCTATCGCGCTCGGCGTGGTTCTGATACCTGTCCTGCTGGGATTGCTGTGGCTGGGCTATGCGCGCACCGGCCGCTTCTCCCTGCACGGCGTGCTGCACTACATCGATATGCCGCTCCCGCGTAGGAAGCTCGTGGCGATGGTCATCCCGCTGATCGTGTGGATGATGGCGTTGAGCGTGGTGACCGAGCCGATGAACCGTTATTTCCTCGGCCACTTCTTCGGCTGGGTCCCGTTCACCGGCGGCGCCGGCAGCTTCACCGCATTCCTCGACGGATACTCGCACTCGACCATGCTCACCGCGATGCTGATCTGCCTACCGCTGACCGGCATCTGCCTGCCATTGATCGAGGAGGTGTACTTTCGCGGTTTTCTCTTGCCCCGCATTGCCCACCTGGGCGGGTGGGCGCCGGTGGCCAGCGCAATCCTGTTCTCGATGTATCACTTCTGGACGCCGTGGGTGTTCGTTTCGCGGGTGATCTTCATGTTCCCCGGATTCTGGTTCGCCTGGCGCCACAAGGACATCCGCGTGTCGATCGGGATGCACGTCGGTGTGACCTCGACCCTGGCGATCTTCGGCGTCCTCGCTGTCGCGCTCGATCTCCTCTGATCGGCCCGATCCATATCGGCCAGGTCGGCCCCGTAGGTCTCTCGATAGAACAGCAGCGCCACCACGGTGACAGCGGCCGACGCCGCCAGGTACACCGCGATGGGGACGGACGATCCGTACACATCCAGCAGCCGCACCGCGATGATCGGCGCCAGCGACCCGGCCACCACCGGCGTCACCTGATAGCACAGGGACACAGCCGAATACCGCAGCCGAGTCGGGAACATCTCCGCCATGAGCGCCGACTGTCCGGCATACATGAACGCATGGCACACCAAGCCGGCGACAACGGCCACCAGGATGGCCCAGCTCTGCTTGCTGTCCATCAGGGGGAACGCGAAGAACCCCCACGCGCCGCCGGCGAACGCGCCGATCAGATACAGCGGCCGCCGACCGTAACGGTCACTGAGCCTGCCCACCAAGGGAATCACCGCGAAATGCACAGCGTGCGCGACCAGCAGCCACCACAGGATCATCGCGGTGCACGCTCCGACATGGACCTTCAGATACGTGACGCTGAAGGTGACCACCATGTAGTAGAGGATGCTTTCACCGAAACGCAGCCCCATCGCGGTGAACACCTCACGGGGATAGCGGGTCAGCACCTCGATCACGCTTGACCTCGCACGCTGCGACGGCATCGTAATCGCTTGCGCGGCAGCGAAGATCGGCGCATCGGTGACCGTGGTGCGCACGTAGTAGCCGAGCAGCACGACCACGGCCGACAGCCAGAAGGCCACCCGCCATCCCCAACTCAGGAACGCCGATTCCGGAAGGGCCGCGGTCAGTATCAGCAACACCACCGTGGCCAGCGCATTACCCGCGGGCATCCCCGTCTGCGGCCACGACGCCCAGAATCCGCGGCTGCGGCTCGGACTGTGCTCGGCGACCAGCAGGACCGCCCCGCCCCATTCCCCGCCGACCGCGAAACCCTGGATGAACCGCAATGTCACCAGCAACGCCAGCGCCCAATAGCCCGCCTGCCCGAAGGTCGGCAGACAACCCATGAGGAAGGTGGCGGTACCCACCAGGATCAGGCTCAGTTGCAGCAGCCCTTTGCGACCGTAGCGATCTCCGAAGTGCCCGAACACGATTCCGCCCAGCGGCCGGGCCACGAAACCCACCGAGTAGGTGGCGAAAGCAACCAGGATGGCATCCATCTCGCCGGTTCCCTCGGCGAAGAACACCTTGCTGAAGACCAGGGTCGCCGCGGTCCCGTACAGGAAGAACTCGTACCACTCGACAACGGTGCCGGCCATGGATGCCGCCGCGACACGGCGCAACCCGGTGGGCCCCGGCCCGATTCGCGACCGTGCCCCGCGAGTACTCATCCTGCAAACTCCTCACCGTAGAACCGGATAACCATACCGGTGAGTCGGTATCGCGGAGGTCCGGCGAAATGGATGCTCTGCCAGGTCCCCGCATCGGATATGCGCCAGCCTCTCGGGCGGCCTCATTGGCAATCGCTCTTGCCTCTGTGGCTACGAGTGTCGGTTTCTGCGGTAATTTGGCCGCATGTCAGAGAGCGAGATCGACACCGGCTGGATCGGGCGGCGCATCGCCAAGCTGCGCGCCGAGCGAGGATGGACCCTGGCTGCCCTCGCCGCCCGTGTCGAGCTGTCCACCACCCAGCTGTCCAGGATCGAGTCGGCCGCACGGCAGCCCTCCATCGGCACTCTCATCGAACTGGCTCGCGCCTTCGGTGTCACATTGAGCGAGCTCGTCGACGGCGAAGAGACCAGCCGCTATCACCTCACCCGCAGCAAGGACCGGACAACCCGGGAGATCGCCGGCGGGCAGGCATCCACCTTGAGCGGTCGCTACCCCGGCCTCGATGCCTTGCTGCTCACCCTGGAACGCGGCGCGTCGATACCCGAAGCCCGGCACGCAGGAGAAGAACTCCTCTGCGTCCTGACCGGCACCGTGGACCTCACCATCGACACCGAGAAACTCACCGCCCTGACCGCCGGCGACACGGTCCACTTCCCGGCAGATCTGCCCCACATCGTCAGCAATACCGGCGAGGACACCGCCGAAGTGCTGATCGTCGCCACCCATACCCCCACCGCGGCCCTTCCGGCCCTCGGCGCCGGCGAGGCCCCGCATGCCGCGCAAGGGCAGCCGCTGTGACTGCTGCGGCACGGGCCGGCAGGGGTTGCCACGCCGGGTAACGGTTTCCGGCCTCCGAGCTGGAGATCAGGGCTGGATTGTGAATGTTTGCGGTGCAACGGCTTCGGTAGGTGAACCTCGCGAAAGCTCAGCGCCTGCCGGGGCAGCGGGGGAGGATGGTCGTTGTGGGGTCGCCTCGGCCGCCACGGTTCGCACGCGGAGAACAAATCCAGGCGGTGCGGGTCCTTGCTTCGTGCCGAGGAAACGACGCGTCATGTCGACTCCGACCAAGCCGAGTATCGTTTTCGCCCACGGACTTTGGGCCGATGGTTCGTGTTTCAGCAAGGTGATTCCCACTCTGCAAGCCGAGGGACACGAAGTGGTGTCCACTCAGAACAGCCTCGACACCCTCGAAGGCGACGTCGCCGCGGTCAAGCGGGCATTGGGCCGGGTCAGCAGCCCCGCGATCCTTGTCGGGCACTCCTACGGCGGAACCGTCATCACCGCCGCCGGCGCCGATGACCGCGTCGCCGGACTGGTCTACATCGCCGCGCTCGCCCCGGACGAGGACGAGACCTCGCAGAGCCTGCAGGCCAAGTTCCCCACCACCGACGTATTCGCCCACATCGAGGTCGCGGAGGGTCGAATCTGGTTGCGCCAGGACGGAATCGAGTGCTTCGCGGGCGACCTCTCCAAGGAGGAACAGCAAGTCGTGTTCGCGACCCAGGGGGTGCCGGCCGTCGACCTGTTCGACCAGAAGGTCGCAGGCACCGCCTGGAAGTCGAAGCCGAGCTGGTACATCGTGGGCAAGAACGATCGCACCGTCCACCCCGAACTCGAACGCTTCTGCGCGAAACGCATGGAGGCCAGCATCTACGAGGCCGACAGCAGCCACGTCCCGATGCTCTCCAAGCCCGACCTCGTGATCGACGTGATCCGCACCGCCGCCGACTCCGTGCAAAAGTAGCGACCAGCCCAGCATCAAAGACCAAGCCGCGCTTCAGCGTTGAGAGTTGTCACTGAAGTCCGGCACCTCGGGAGCGAGCAGCTCCGCGGCTCCGCCGTCGAGTATTTCGGCGGCGGCGTTGGCGCGGGGCAGCATCGTGTCGGTATAGGTCCGCAGCGCATCGCCGACGGTGTCGGCTCCGGCCAGCGCCTGTGCGAGTTCGGCCGCGTCGAGCATCGCGTAGTTGACTCCGACACCGAGCGGGGGCATGAGATGGGCGGCGTCACCCAGCAGGGTGACAGTCGGATTGTGCACCCAGGTGTGGGGACCGGGAGAGCGAAGATCGGCCGATCGACGTACTCTCCGTCGTTGTCGCTGATGAGCCGCAGAAGGCTCGGCGACCATGCCGCGTACCGCTGCAGCAGCAGCGCGCGAATACCCTCGGTGTCGTCGAGGGTGAGGCCGGCACGGGTGATCCAGTCGGCCGGGACCCGCTGAATGATGTAGGCGCGGATGTGATTTCCACTGTTGCGCTGAGCGAACAGCCCGCGATCACCGTCTCCGGCGGCCGCGCCGCCCTGCCCGACCAGCTCGGCGATCTCGGAGTGGCGGATGTCGACATCGGAGAACCACGCCTCGAGGAAACTGATCCCGGTGTACTGCGGCACGGCCGGCGACACAGCACGGCGGACCCTGGAGAAGGCACCGTCAGCGCCGATGACCAGGTCGGTCTCCACAGTGGTGCCGTCGGCGAAGCGCAACTGCCGCGGCCCGTCGGCAGGTCCGTCGACCGATTCGAGGGCGCGCCCCCACTGCACGGTTCCCGGCCTCAGCGACGAAGAAAACCTTCTTCCGCCACTTCGCCGACAAACGAGAGGTGCTGTTCTTCGGTCAGGACCGCCTGCTACAGCGCTTCTCCGACGGAATAGCCCACGCCCCTGACTCGGCGACTCCGCTCGATGCGATCACCGCCGCACTCGACTCCTTCGATGAAGTATTCGGGCCCGAACGCCGCCAATGGGCACAACAACTGAGAACCATCGTCGCCGGAAACATCGAGCTGCAGGAACGCGAGTTGCTCAAACGCACCGCGCTGACCGCGGCCATCGCGGACGCATTCCAAGCCCGCGGTCTGCCGGAACCGGCCGCGAGCCTGGCCGCCGAGTTCGGCAGCCTGACCTTCCGCACGGCCTTCGCGCAGTGGGTCGAGTCGCCCGAGGAACAGAAATTCTCCGAACTGGCACGACACAGGCTCCACGAACTGCGAACGGCCGCCACGCTACTGGACCGATGACAGGCGTCGCATGTGCTCACATACGGAAGCGGGTTTGGGTGAATCCGTCGCCCTTGCCGAACGCGAGAATCTTGTCCGGGGCGACGCCATAGACGTGCGCGGCACGACCTTCACCGTCGCCGAACCCGCTGTCGTGCACTGTGAAATCCCAGTCCAGTTTCGACTTCCACAGCAGTGCAAGGTCTTGCAGGGTCGCAGTATCGACGACCCGGTGTGCGGTGCCCTCGACCGCGACGTCGAGGCCGCTGTTCAACCGGTCCGTGCCGGTGGTGAGGATGCAACGGGACTCCACGGCAAGGTTTTTCGCCTTCTGCTCGTGCACTCCGGTCGCAATGTGCAGGCGGTTGTCGTGCCAGATCGCAGGAATCGGGGTGACATGCGGACGGCCGTCTGCGCGCACGGTCGACAGCCAGAAGATTTCCGCCTTTTGGAGCACCGCTTCCACGGTGGACCATTCAACGGCGGTCGTGCCGGGTGAGCTGAAATCAGGATTCAGGGTGCCGCTGGGCATGGTTGACTCCTTCGCTACCTAGGTTTCATTACCTACGCCGACGCCGTTCGCGATTGGAATTCATCGGTCGTCGCACAGCGGCGGTATGCCATCATGTCGTCAGCCTCGGAAGGCGGAGGAGTTCAGCGGTTGCCGATGCTCGGCTCGAGGAGGGTCGCAACCTGTTGCGCACTGGCGCAGGTGGTCTCGTCGGAGTATCGGACCTGGACGATCATCACACTGATGGCGGTTCGTAGGGTGACCTCGCAACCGAGCATCGTGTGGGGGCCGACGTACGCGTCGCGGCCGTTGATGGTGGTGACGGTAGGCGCTTCCCGGCCGGGCTGGTCGACGACCGATCGTGCGGATGCGAGATAGGCATCGTAGGTTTGGATGGGGGCGAGAGCGTTGGGGTGCTCGAGATACAGGGTGCCGAGCCCACCCGCCGAGGAGATCTCACATCGCACTGTGTAATTGGCGACGGTCTGAACGGTCTTCTTCGTGCTCGGATCGAACCCGGCGTTACGAATCGTGCTGTCCGCGATTTCTTTGCATGGGTCGAACGCCCCTGTCGGCTTGGGCGAGGAAGCCGAACATCCACTCACCGCGCACAGCGCGAGTGCGACAATGACAACACCGGCCAGCGGCGCTCGCATACATCCCCCGTAAACCATGTTCTCGCTCAGCAACCTTGGACTGACCAAAGCCGGCCCGGCGCAACTATACCCAGCAGGCAGTTCCACATGAACATCGGCAGCGGCGAATGTTCCTGCCCCGCGGGCGATCTGGCAACCGGCCGGACCGAGCCGGCCGGTCAATGACTACTGCACGATGGGCGCAACGGACCGGCGGTGGCATCGTCGTGATTACCAGTCGAACAGTCCGTCGACGACTTCCATGCCGATGCCGAAACCCAAGCCCATGGTCAGACCTTGCCCGACAGTTTCCAAGAAGCCGCCATCCTGTCGCTGCGTGGCTGTGTCACGCTGCTGGCGCAGCTCGACCAGCGCGGTCTTCAAGTCGAGCAACCATTCACGCGCCTGAATGTCGCCCGCCGCCGCAGCGGCCTCCATCTTTGCCGCGAGCTGCGCGAAACGATCGAATTGAGCAGTCATCATCAGTCCTTCTCCGGTTATCCATGCCGCCTGTTCGGCACACCCACGACGATGTCGGCAACCGCTGACAGTGCGTTGATGATGCGCTGACACCATCGGTCAGCGCGGTGGCATAGGTCCTGGGTGTGGCCCTCGTTCACGCGAGGCGCGGCGCCGGGGTCAGAGGGTGAGGACGAGCTTGCCGCGGAGATGACCGCCGTCGAGCACCCGGTGCGCGTCCGCGACGCGCTCGAACGGGAAGCTCTGTTGCACGTGAACCCGTAGCTTGCCCTGTTCGACGAGTTCGACGAGACCCCGCAGGGCGACCGGATCGGGGTCGACCGCAATGCCGCTGAAGCGCATACCGGCCGCCTCGCACTTGGCGGCGAGATCCGAGTCCTCCTCGGCGACCGCTGTCACCAGGTGACCACCCGGGCGGAGCACCGTGAGCGACCGCTCGGTGGTGTCGCCGCCGAGCGTGTCGAGCACGATATCGATATCGCGGATCACTTCGGTGAAATCGACTGCCGTGTAGTCGATCACCTCGTCGGCGCCGAACTCCCGGACGAACATCTGCTTGCTCGCGCGGGCCGTCGCGACCACGTACGCGCCGCGGGCTTTCGCGATCTGGATCGCGACGTGACCGACCCCGCCACCACCGCCGTGGACCAGGACGCGATCGCCCTCGGTCACACCGGCGAGATCGACGAGGCCCTGCCATGCCGTCAACCCGACGACCGGCAGGGCTGCCGCTTCGATGTGCGAGAGCGCCACAGGCTTGTGCGCCAGGTGTAACGCGGGCGCCGCCACGACCTCGGCGTAGGCGCCGGCCGCGCGCGGGAACAGTGGCATCCCGAACACCTCGTCACCTGGCCTGAACCGCCACGTCCGGGGCGCCTGTTCGACCACGCCGCTGATGTCCCAGCCGAGGACGAACGGCGGCGGGCCGATCATCGGCGGGAAGTCGCCGGCGCGCAGGCGCGCTTCCAGTGGGTTCAGACCGATTGCTTTGACGCGGACCAGTACCTCGGTCGGGAGAGATTGGGGCTCAGGCGTTTCCACGATGGTGAGCACTTCGGGACCGCCGAGCGTGTGCTGGGTGATGACTCGCATGATTCTCACGCTATGTCTGTGATAGGAACCCGCAGGTACCTTTGGCGCATGAGCGGTTTCGGGCCCGGAGGTCTCTTTCTTGCCGACTGTCCCGCGCGACTGGCGGTCGAGCTCATCGCCGACAAATGGACGGTGGTCGTACTCGCCGGTCTCAGCGAGGGCCCGGTGCGCCATGGTGAGCTGGTCGAGCTGATCGGCGGAATCTCGCGCAAGATGCTCACCCAGACACTTCGACGACTCGAGGCCCACGGACTCGTTCGCCGCCACGCTTACGCCGAGGTGCCGCCCCGCGTCGAGTACGAGCTCACTCCTCTCGGGGCGACGCTGATCGAGCCGATCCGCGTGCTGACCGAGTGGGCAAGAGCGAACGGTGACGCAGTGCTGGACGCGCTCGACGCCGATCCCGAGGCGGTCGTGCCTAACGGCTGACGCTCGATATGCTGGCCGCCCTATCGAGATCTGAGCAGCGGGTGAGCTCGGCACTGTCACCGAATCCCCAGTGCGGGAAGCGATCCGCAACGCGTTGTCGGTTGATCACCGGATCATGGATGCGGTGATCGCGGACATGGGGGAGCGGTGCCTGTGGGCGTCGCGAACACCGAACTCACCGACTACGCCTCGATTCATGATGGCCGCCCGCCGAACTGCCAGTTGTGGACCTCGATGTCGGCGTACCGGCCCGCAGTCAGGACGGCGTGTGCCGTATCCGGGTCCGGTGCCCGAACCAGTACCGCGGTACCCAGCCAGGTGATGCCGTCGTCGGACAGCAACGGCCCGTACGCGATCAGCTCGTCCCTGTCGTGCGGCACGGCGAGGTCGGCGGCCTGTCCGGTGCCGAGGCCGAGCACCAGGTACCGGTCACCGCCGCTCCGACCGCCGGGGAAATCCCACATTGTGCGTCCCAACGTGTTGCGCCACCGGCGCAGCAGCACATCGCGATACACGCCGGCCTGGTAGTTGGGTTCGGAGAAGGCGAATGCGTGTGCCGCGGCGGGATCGGGTAAATCGAGGATATGCACACTGCCGGTGGGCGTGTGACCATCGCCGGCGAAGGTCGGGCCACGAGCGATCATCTGCGTGGCATACCGGTCCATGTAGGACCAGTGCTCGTTCACCAGTTCCTCGCGCAGCGCCACAGAGCCGGGCCGATCACGGTGGTAGCAGAAGAACTCCATGCCCACAGTCTCCACCGCGATGCGATACATATCCGGTCGAACCGCTAGTTGAGTATCCGTTGGGACGGATATGCCTGGGCCGCAATGAATTACCACGGAGGAGGGTGCGGCAGTTCTCTCGTGTCATGCGCTCGCCGGCTGTGGTGCAGGGGTCGCTCGCACACCGCGTAGCAGCAGGGGAGTGGCCAGCATGGCGATCCCGGCGACCGCCAGTGCCGTACGCACACTGGTCACGGAGGCGAGCACGCCGAACAACACCGTCAAGGCCGCGATCGACAGGTTACTGGTCACCGACCAGGACGACAGAGTGCGCGCCGCGAGTTCCTTGGGGGTCTGTTCGAGGCGGTAGGCGGCGAAGATCGGAATGAAGACACCGCAGCTGGTGACCAGTCCGAACTGCACGGCGATGACGAGCGCGAGACCGGGCACACCGCGGCCGACGAAGGCCAGGCCGATTATCCAGACCGCACGCAGCATGCCGGCGGCGATCATCACCCGGTGCCGCCCGAATCGCTCGGCGAGTGGTGCCGCGCTGCGGGCGCCGATCAGTCCACCGATGCACGGCGCGGCGAAGGCCAGGCTGTACTGCCATGGCGCGAAGCCGAGTTGGCGGAGCATGAGCACGGCGATCAGCGGTTCGCCGGCCATGATGAGCCCGTTGCACAGATTCGAATTGAACATCAGCGGGCGCAGCGAGCGATGAGACAGGATGTGGCGCCAACCCTCGAGCAGATCAGCGACACGCATCCCCGGCCTGGCGGTATGGCCGGGTTGCGGTTCACCCCGGCCGATCGCGGAAATGCCCAGCGCGGAGAGCAGATAACTGATCGCGTCGACCGCCATGGTGACGACCGGGCCGAAGATCCCGATCGCCGCACCGCCGAGCGGCGGACCGATGACCAGCGAGCTCCAGTTGGTCGCCTCGAACCGCCCCGTGGCGACGATCAAGTCCTGCTGGGGCACAAGCGTTTTCAAATAGGCGCCACTCGCCGCGTTGAAAGCGATCTTGGCGGTGGCCACCAGCACCACCACGAGCAGCACCTGGGCATAAGTCAGGACGCCCAGAAAGTAGGCGACGGGGATGCTCGACATCGCGGCGAAGCGGCCCACGTCCATCCCGATCATCACCGGCCGTTTACGACGCGCCTCCACCCACGGAGCCAACGGCACCGCCAGCACCGCCCCCACGGCCAGCCCCGCCGCCGGCAATGCCGACACCGCCGCCGGCCCCGCGTGCAATGCGAGTACAGCGACGATCGAAACCGCCCCGAGCCCGAACCCGGATCCGTAAGCGCTGGCCGCATACGCCGCCCACAACCACCGAAACTCCCGCCCCAACCCTGGTCCCCGCACGACCGCCCGCAGCGTGCCCGTTCCCCATGTCATGGCAGGTGATCAAAGCCGATCCCAGACCCGCCCGGCAAACAACCGGCCGTGCCGATCCCACAACCAACAGTTGTCGACCAAGGCCGAAGCGCGGAACGCCACGTCGTAGGTACGGCGCGAAACCACTGCGGGCTGAGCGTTGCTGGGGGATTCGCTGGAACCGGCTACGGCAGTGTGCATTTCGCCGATTCAATCTTGGCGGACCGCAGTTACCGGCTCTCGGATTCGCTGACTTGGAGTTCGCTCAGATCACCGATGAGGCACGCCACTCGCGGCGAACATTTCCTCGGCGCGACGGGTGTCCATGTATTCGCGAACTCGCGTGATCAGGCCATCGGAGACTTCGAACACGAAGCAGTAGTCGTTGTCGTATTTCTGTCCGTTCCGGAGGGTGGCGCGCATTCGCGTCTCCACCACAACCGTTGTGTCTGCGGCGGTGACGGCCCGGAAGTCGACCTGACGATCGGCCGCGAACACGGCCGGGAATTCGACCGTCAGAAACTGCACGAGCCGGTCGCGGCCAACCAGATGATGGGTCCCGTCGAGCTCACGCGCCGTCGCGTTTCCGGGCGGGGCAAGCCATTCGGCGTCGGCGGCGAACACCGAGGCGACCCGCTCGGGATCCAGAGTGGCGAACTCCCGCCAGGCCCGCAAGATCAGTTCCTTGCTCGTCAGAGTATCCATGCAGCCGATCCTGGTGCGATCACCGCGGCCGATCACGCCATATCCGGACAGGTTCGCCCGGATCCGTCCGAATGTGTCTCGCCCGATAGCGAACAAGAGCGCAGACTTCAGGTGTGGAAGCATTCCAGGCTGTCGTAACCACGGGGATCTATTGCGCGCCACCGTGTCCGGGCCGACCGCTGACGTCGAATGTCGTCACGTTCACCTCAGCGGCGGGCGCCGAAGCAGCAGGCTTTCGCGCCTGCCATCGATGCAGGCCCTATCGCGGCGACCGCAGTCCCGCCACGTCCGAACTGGTGTGTCGCGCTATCGATCTCATCGCCGCAGGCGCCTTGGACGAGACCGACGAGGCCGGACTCGCCGCCTGATTGGCCGTGTCGGACCGGCATCTGCGCCGGATGTTCACCGACCAGATCGGCGCCACCCCCGATCAGCTCGCCCGGTCCCGCCGCGCGCATTTCGCCCGGCGCCTACTCGACGACACCGATCTCCGGATCGCCGAGGTCGCCTTCGCCGCAGGATTCGGCAGCCTGCGCCAGTTCAACCGGACGATGACCACAACCTTCCACGCCACCCCACAGGAACTACGCAAGCGGCGGCGGCGCACGGACCGGCTGGTCGCCGACGGCGGACTCGCGCTCCGCGTACCCCTGGCCCGGCCCCGGCCATTCGAGCAAATCCTCGCCCGGCTCGCTGCCGGCGCAATCCCCGGCCTCGAACAGGTTACGGCGGTGCACTACCGGCGAACCGTCACCCTCGACGGCGATCCAGGCGTGATCGAGATCAGTTCAGCCGGGGCGGACGAGATACAACTGGTCGCGCATCTCCCCAGGCTCGAGGGACTCATCCACTTCGTGGAACAAGTCCAGCGCCTCCTCGTCGGCGACGGCTGGAACACCTACGAAGCCGGCGTACGCGACATCGTCGCTAACAACGTCGGCCGCAGCGCCGCGCGCGAGATTCTGGGCAACATCGTCGAGCAGTACGGCATGCCGCTCTCCGGGCTGCGGTCGTTCGAACTGAGCAGGCTCTTTCCGACACCTGGCGTGCTGGCCACCGCCGACCTGCGTACCACCGGCCTCGACTCAGACGGCGCACAGGCCGTGCGCAAACACGCGTCCGGTTCAGACCGGGTACGTGACATCACCTGCCCTGCCATGTAACTCGCCTCCTTCTGGAGGACTGCGGCGAGAGCCGATCAGCCGCCGATACCGGCCCACTCGACCATCGCCGGATCGGACCACTGACCGGGCGAGTCCACCGTCACTCCCATAAACTGCCCACCCTGCGGCGCGAGAGTCATACCGTCGACGCACGGGAAACTGTTGTGCCACACAGCACAAAAGGATGGCCGCATAGTAGTCCCGTCGGTGAACCAGCCGATTCCGTAGTAATTCGTGCAACCTCCGCCGACGACTTGTCCGCCGACATTGTTGTGCGCGAGGCAATTACCGAGTCCGCTGCGGAAGAGCCACTGGTTGTTATCCGGAGGATCGGCCACCGGGGTCCATTGCTGACTGGCTACCGTCCGGCTGCTGGAGTCGTACTGGCAGGGAGTCATCGATACCGGGGCGCCGCTGCCCAAGTCGGTGATACACAGGCCGGAATAGTAGAGGTTCTCGAGCCTCGGTCCGGTGCCGCCATCGGCCCGTACCGTACCGGCTGTGACCAGGCAGAAGGCCATGACGACAGCTACCGGCAGCACGGAAACAAAGGTTCGCCCGGTCCATCGCATGAGATACATCCCGCGATCATGAGCCGTACCGATTTTATCGGCATTTCAATGTGTGAAAGGCCGCTGTAATCGGTGTGATCGACACTGCTGAACAGCGACGAGCGACGCCGCGGGGGCGGTGTCGTCAACTATCGGAGGTTCGCTATGAGATGCGCCCGAATCGGTGGAGTCGTATTGCTGTCGGCGGTATGGGCGACTGCTTGCGTGATGTCGAGCGGCAGCGCGGCCGCGGATTACCCGGTGACTCTGGTCGAGACTTCCGACCAGGCTGTCGTGTGCGGTCTTGCCGCGAATTTCACGTGGTGCAACGTCGTCAAACCCACCTTCACGACATCGTGCTACGCCTCGCCTACGGTTCAGCTGAATCCGCACGGGGCGGCCACCACCGGGTGCTCGGCCGGCTACTTCGGTAGGCCGACCGTCCTGAATATCGGCCAAACGGTCACGACCGAACCCTTCTACTGCGGCGGCATCACCGATGACGGCGGCGACCCCGCCATCCGATGCGTCACGGACACCAGCGGATACGGCATCATCGTCGGAGCCGACCGCATTCAACTGATCGCCCGCCACGCAGGCTAGGCAGTGTCTCGAAGTTCGGTGAAAACTGTTACCCACGTTGGCATGTTGCTGTCATCAGCCAATGGCTCCAGCAGTGATGAGAGCGGACCATCGACTTCTCATGCCGAATGTTTTGTGTCCGAGCCGCCTGATGCACTCAGGTGCCTGTTCGTCAGCGCAGCGGTCGCGAGTCCGGTGATCACCGGAACAGCATCGAGCAGATTCTCGTCACGTCCGACGAGCGTATCGAACGTCTCGAAACTGGTGAGAGCCAGCAGGACTCGGACCCGCGAATCGAGATTGTCGTGGCGCGATGCCTCGTCGGCATCGGTGAAACGATCCGCTAAGACCGCCAAACCCTCACCGCGACGCTCGTCGCGAGCACTGATGACTGCGTGCACATCGGAGTCGAGTGCGGCCAGAGCGCGCAGTCGGCGCATTGCGGGCCGGTCGGCCTGCCAGAACCGCGCGAAGCAGGCGATGAATTCGGCCAGCGCTGCGGACGGTTCCGGATTGGTGAACGCGTTGAGCAGTTCGGACAAGCCGCCCGCCGCGCCGAGGTCGTCACAGACCGCCTCCAGCAGGCCGGTTTTCGACCCGAACTGGTAGTAGACCGTGGCACGGGCCACGTCAGCGCGTTTGGCGACCGCGTCCACCGTGAACCCGGTGTAGGTATCGGCCTGGCCCAGCAGCGCCCGGGCCGCGTCGAGTACCTGCCGGCGACTCTGCTCGATCTGCGCGGTGCGCTTCCCCAAGTTATACGGACGTGGGCTCATGGCCTTGACGATACCTCGCCAGTCTGATTCATTTAGACAGACAGTCTGATCAAATACCTACCGGTGCCAAAGCGCAACGGAGCAACGAAGGGGAAGTGGCATGACCACTCCGGACTCGGCAAAGATGGGCAACTACCCGGATCTGGCGGGCAAGACTGCCGTCGTGACCGGCGGTTCTCGCGGGATCGGCGCAGCCACCGCCGCTGCGCTGGCCCGCAATGGTGTCGCGGTGGCGGTAGTGGGCCGCGACCAGGCCGCGCTGGACGGTGTCGTGGCGGGGATCAACGACGCCGGCGGGCGCGCCATGGCAGCCGCGGCCGATTGCACCTCGCAATCGGACCTGGACCGGCTACACACCCAGGTCCTGGATCAATTCGGCGCGGTCGACATCGTGATCGCCTTCGCCGGCGGATACGGCCAACCAGTGCGATCCACGGAGGAGACCGCCGAACACTGGCGCCACGTGGTCGATTCCGACCTCACGGCGACCTTCCTGACGATCTCGGCCTTTCTGCCGGACCTGATCGTCCACCGCGGCACCGCCGTCACCATGGCATCATCGTCGGCTCGACAGGCCACCCCCGCGTCGGCCGCCTACGCGGCAGCGAAGGCGGGAGTGGCGTCGATGACCCGCCATCTGGCGAAAGAGCTTGCGCCACAAGGGGTTCGTATCAACTGTGTTTCGCCTGCCACGATCGAGCACGAACGGATGCGCCGCTTCATGTCCGACGAACAGCGCCAGCACCTGCTGGCCGGCTTCCCGCTGGGAAGACTGGGCGCTCCCGACGATGTCGCATCCGCAGCGTTGTTTCTCGCCTCGGGCGCCTCGTCCTGGATTACCGGCATCACGCTCGACATCGCAGGCGGCTCGGTCATGCCGTAAGCCGCGGAACTCGACCCCCGCATTTGAACACACTGTATGCCCAAAAGTATTCAATATCGATTCGAGGTTGCCCCCATGAACACCGACAGACCCGACACGACGATCGACTTTTTCGGAATGTACCTGGCTCACGACGCATGCCGGCGCGACGCGCGACGCCTCGCGGCAGCAGCGGCCCAGAACAGCCTCACACAGCCGTCCGTGCGGACCGGATGGCAGACATTCCTGCGCCAGATGCACCGGCATCACAGTACCGAGGACGCGGCCCTGTGGCCGCTGGTCCGCACCGCCATCACCGATACGGAAGACCAGACGATCCTCGACGATATGGACGCCGAACACTCCGGTATCGAGCAGCTACTGGCCAAAGTGGAATCCGCAATCACCAACCCCGACAACAGCTCCCGTTTCGACCTACTGGGCAACGTGGAAACACTGGCCGTCGCACTCGATACCCACTTCACCCACGAGGAACAGCGCGCACTGCCGCTCATCGATCGAACCGTGGGCGGACCCGGATGGGCGGCATTCGGCGCGGAAATGCGCAAACGCAACGGACTTCGCGCTCTCACCGAGTACCTGCCGTGGGCCCTCGATGACGCACCCGCCGACGCCCAGGCCAAAATGCTCGACTTCCTGCCCGCCCCGATTCGCACCGTATACCAACTTGTCCTCAGGCCCCGCTACACCCGCACCCGCCGCGATTGGCAGCAGCTATAGCCTGCCCGATCAGTGCTAGGCCATGTCTCCCAATCGAGTTTCTCCGATCGGACCCGGTAGGTCGTCGGGTCGGGCATCATGTTCGCCGTGGCGACGGTTGTCAGTGATCGGTATCAGGTTCTGACGGACAACCAGTGGGAGCTGCTCGAGCTGCTGCTACCGAAATCCGATGGCCGCGTGGGTCGCAACTTTGCCAATAATCGCCTGGTGGTAGAGGGAATGTTGTTCCGATTACGGACCGGGGTGCCGTGGCGGGACCTGCCGGAGGCGTTCGGTCCGTGGCAGACGGTGTGGAAACGGCATCGTCGGTATGCCGGGGACGGGACCTGGGACCGGGTGCTGGTCGCGGTGACCGCCCTCGCGGACGCGACCGGGAATCTGGATTGGGTTGTGTCGGTGGATTCTTCGATCATGCGGGTGCATCAACACGGCGCGAACAGCTCTCGCGGTGGCGACACGGCCGTCGGCTCGGACGGCGAGCTATGAGCCTGCCGATCATGCGATCGGTCGGTCCCGGGGCGGGCTGACCACGAAAGCGCATTTGGCTACCGACGGCAATGGCCGCGGGCTTGCGGTGCTGTTGACCGCAGGTCAGGCCGGTGACTCACCGATGATGCCTCTCGTGCTCGACGCGATCGCGGTGCCGCGGTTGGCCGGCGGCCCGCCTCGCTGCAGCCCTGAGAAGGTCCTGGCCGACAAGGCGTACTCGTCGGCGGCCAACCGGGCTTTGTTGCGCAGCAAAGGTATTCGGGCTGTCATTCCCGAACGCGCCGACCAGATCGCCAACCGGAAACGACGAGGCCGCGCGGGTGGGCGGCCCACAGGTTCGACTCGTCCGCCTACAAGGGCCGCAACGTGGTCGAACGGGCCTTCAACAAGGCCAAGCACTGGCGTGGTGTCGCCACCCGATACGACAAACTCGCCCTGACCTACCGCGCAGGGTTCGTCATGGCGCTGACGGTTGAATGGCTGAAGCTATTGGGAGACATGCCCTAGTTGCTGATAGGTCATCTGCTGCCCATTCCCATTGTTGACAGCGACAACCGTGCCCGGATCGTAAGATTGCGCCTGGGCCACTCCAGCGGCACCGGCCAGGGTAAGCAGCGCAGCAGCGGCTACGCCGATCATGGTGAATCTCATCCGAACGCCCTTCAATGCTCCATGTGTAGACGAGAAGCGATCCTAAGCGATCAAGATCACGATTGCCGCCCGGACGCATGATCTGTGCGGGTTGACGTAAAGCCGGCTGCGGAATCGCCTGGGAAACAGACTAATTGCCAGATAAAACGCCAACCTGCGAGTCTGCACTGCACTCGCCGGAAGAGTGCGTTCGGCACACCGCGATGACCGCAGGCCCGTTGTGCTACGGGAGCGCGGTGCGGGACCCGTGAATTCACGCCCGGGTCGCGCTGGCGCGGAACGTTGAGGGCAACCGTTCGGGTTGGTATCGAACTATGCAGTCGGCCTGGTCCAAGCGTGCCGAACTTCTTGCGGCCGAGTATGTTCAAAGTTCTGTGGACCCAAGAAACTCTCCGACGGTATACGGATCTGTCGTTGAATTCGTGGAGAACTACCTCAGTCTTCTGTACCGGCGAGAAGTCGGTAAGGGCCGTCGAGTGTGGTGTCCGCAGTGGTGGTCGCACGCTGAGGCCGTCGCGCGACTGGATGCTGTGTGGCGGGCGTGGGAGCATCTTCGGCTCGACAGCAGAACGGGTTTGAGCGTGTGGTTTCTCGACCACGCCGATCCGCATATGAGCGTCCTGTTCGACCCGCACGGCCCCTTCCAGTTTTGCTCCACCGCATCCGGGCACTCCGACGAAATGCCGCCGCTGCAGCTGATCGCGACGCCGTCGGGCCTCTACAAGTCACCCTGAACTGTTGCGCGCTCAGCACAGCTGCTTCGAGGTGGTCCGCTGGTTCAGCCTCTGGTGATCGACTGCCATCGTGCAATCGGAATGATGGTGTCTGGGGTAGGGCTGGCACCAGCCGGGACCGGGCGATGGCCGTAGCAGCGGTTCGGATGCTGGCGGGATGGGGTACGGCGGCGCGGAATTTTACCGTGGTGTTGCTGTAACCGCCCGATTGCCCGAAGGGAATCCGTTGAGATCGAAGATGTTTGGTGCCGCTGGGCCGATGCTGGTCGCCGCGGCTCTCGTCACGGCCGCGTGTCAGCCCGACCGGCCCACAGTTGCGGCACCGAGTGCGACGACGACACCAGCCTCCGCTGCCGAGATGACCGTGCTTCAGCGCGATGCCGACGCGATTCGCGATGTCGGCATCACGGGTGTGCAGGCCAGGCTGGTCGCCGCCGACGGCGGTAACACGGTGGTGACCAGTGGCGTCGCCGATATCGCAAGTCAGAGTCCGGTCGCCGCGGATGGTTACTTCCGGGCCGCCAGCGTTACCAAGACGTTCACCGCCACCGTGCTGCTGCAACTGGTCGGCGAGGGCAAGCTCAGCCTGGATGACACGGTCGAGAAGTGGCTGCCGGGCGTGGTGCGCGGCAACGGCAACGATGGCACGAAGATCACAGTGCGCCAACTACTCAACCACACCAGCGGACTGGAGTACCCGAATCCGTACCAGCTGGCCTCACCCGAGGACTACCACCGATATGCCCTCGAGGTCCCACCCCCACCCGAACAAGTGGTGGCCACCGCTGTACAAAGCCCGCCGACTTTCGCCCCCGGAACCGGCTGGCGCTACAGCAATACTGGCTACCTGCTGGCGGGCATGATCATCGGCAAAGTCACCGGTACACCGTGGTATGAGCAAGTCGGCAGCAGGATCATCACCCCGCTCGGCCTGAAACACACCAGCTACCCCGGCAGCGCGGTCACGATTCCCACCCCGCACGCCACCGGATACACGCGATGGCCCACAGGCGGAATGGTCGACACCACCGATAACCGGATCAGCGGATTCGCTGCCGCCGCGGGCGCGCTGATCACTACCACCGCCGACCTCAACACCTTCTTCCGGGCATTGCTCGGCGGCAAACTCTTGCCGCCCGCACAACTCGCCGAAATGAAGAAGACAGTCGACACCGACGCCGAGATCCGATCGATCTTCCCCGGCGCCCGCTATGGCCTGGGCTTGTTTTCGATCGAATTGTCCTGCGGTGGAAGGTATTGGATGCACGGCGGCGACATCCCCGGCTACAAAACCAGAGACGGCGTAACCGACGACGGCACTCGCAGCGTCGTGGTGTCGATGTCCACCCTCCTGCAAGACACCGACGACCATCAGATCGCTCAGGAGAACGCCGCGATGTCCCTCGTCGACCACGCTCTGTGCGGTACGGGAAACAAGTAGTCTCGCCTCCGCCGCCCTGTCCCGGTCCACCTGCGCCCGATCCTTCGAGGCAACAGACTGCCCGACCACGGCGCAGATGAAGTTCGGCGACACAGCCGTGATTCGGTCGGGCCGAAATGTTCTTGATCTGAAATACGGTCTGACAGCATGATATTGGCGCCACTGTCTGCTGAAGGGGACCCAGGATGAGTGAGCCGACCTACCGCGCTGCTGTCGAGGAGGCGTGTGCGCAGTTCGGCGTGCCCGGGGCCAGCTGGGCGGTGGTCGTCGACGGGGAGATCGCAGCGGTCGGAGCGTCCGGTGTGCGGACGGCTGGCGAGGCGCGGCCGGTGACGAGCGCAACGAGATTTCAGGCGTGCTCGATCAGCAAGCCGATCGCGGCGCTGGCGATGCTGCGGCTGGTCGATCGCGGCGTGCTCGACCTGGACGCCGACATCAACACCACGCTCCGCTCATGGCGGCTGCCGCGCACCGACGACTGGCAGCCGGTCGTGACGCTGCGCCAGCTGGTGAGTCACTCTGCGGGCCTGACGACTTCGGGGTTTCCGGGTTATCGGCGCACCGACGAGCTGCCGACCCTGGTGCAGATCCTGCGTGGGATGTATCCGGCGAATACGCCCGGCGTCTGGGTGGACACTGTCCCCGGCATACAGTTCCGCTACGCCGGCGGTGGGACGCTCGCGATGCAGTTATTGCTCGAGGAGGTGACAGGCACACCCTTCCCGGCGCTGATGCGTGAGCTCGTGCTCGACCCGATTGGCATGGCGGACAGCGATTACGCGCAGCCGCCGTCGCCCGCGCTGAATGACGTGCTGGCCTCCGGGCACGACGCCAGCGGTGATGTCGTCGCGGGCGGCTGGCATGTCTACCCCGAGCTGGCAGCCGCCGGGCTGTGGACGACGCCGAGTGACTTGTGCCGGTACGCGCTCGCAGTGCGAGCCGCTTATGCGGGCGCGCCGGGCGGGTTGATCTCGCAGCGGCTCGCACGCGAGATGCTGACCGCGCAGATCTTCACGACCGCGCCGGATCCGATCGGCGGACTGGACGCGGTAGGTCTGGGGCCTTTCCTTTCCACCAGCGGCCCTGCGAGATTCGGGCACAGCGGCGGGAACGAAGGCTTCCGGTGCCACCTGCTCGCCTACCGAGACCTCGACGTCGGCGCGGCGGTGATGACCAACGGCGACCTCGGAAACTATGCGGTGCAACGCGTGTTCGCCGCGATTGCGAAGGCATACGACTGGCCGGACTGCCCGATCGATGTAAGCGATCCTGAGCTGCCCGCCGAATCGACACTCGCGCAGTTCGCGGGCCGATACCGGCTGCGTGCGGGATTCGAGCTGGCGATCACCACAGTCGGCTATGACCTACAGGTCACGTTCGCCGGACAGCCGCCGATGACGTTCACGTTCATAGGAACGACCGGCGACAAGGCTCCGACATTCACCTCGGTCACGACCAACACAATCCTGCGCCTGGAGGGTGGCATTCTCATGTTCATCCAGAACGGGCGGAATATCGCCTGTGAGCGACTCTAGCGCGGGGCCGAGGTACGCCGGGCAGGGGGGAGTGGCAATAGCGCTGTGTAATCGTAGGGTCGGTGGGAGGCACGGCCGGGGATGGTGCGGTCGTGATCATATGCTGGAGGGGGAGTTCGCAATTGGTTAACGCCGGATCGTTTTCGCCGTCTCGATCGTGCTGGCGCTCTGGACGTCTGGTTGCTCGACGCGGACGGGGCCGGCCGAATCGCCTCCTGCGAGCCCGGCCGATACGCGGCAGGCGGCGTTTCCTGACAGCCCACCGGAGAGCGCACATTGTCAAGGTAAAGTGTTCGGCCACAACGATATTCCGCACCCGCAGTTGGGCACTGTCCGCGTGTTCCTGGTTGTACGACCGCAAGCCGGGAATCTCAACGCCGGATGTGTGGCCGCGGTCGCCGCCGGGGGTCAAGTGCTGCCGACCATCGACGTCGAGACGATGCCGTACGCTTTGCAATTCGCCGATCCGGTCACCGATTCGACCGGGAACGCGTTCATCACTTTCAACCCGGGCCGCTATGACGGTGTGCTGGTACTGGTGCCCAGCCCACACGGTTTCGAGGACATCGGGTGGAACGACAGTGTCCAGCACCTCGGTGGGCGCCTGGCCTACTACGACGCAGACCTGCAAGGAATCGGTGCGGACGGTCGCTACACGATCCGCCAGGACCGCAACACGTGCATACCCAACTGCGCTACCGGCACCATCCCGTCGTTGACGTTGCACTGGAACGGCCTTCAATACGTGCCCTGACCCAACGCCATGCGTGGAATCTGATCGGCACCGCCGTTTCGGAATCCTCTCGGTTGCTGGGTTTTTCGACTGCGCAGTCCTTGCGGGTGTATCGCGTTCAGGGGTCGACGCGGATAAGGGAGCGCGTATAGAACGAGGTGGTGACATCTCACTTTCTCGATCGCGCACACGCCGTCCTCCGCGACACCCCGGTGGTGGACGGCCACAACGATCTTCCGTGGGCCATGCGCACTCAGGCGGGCTATGACCTCGATGCCATCGACCTGGCATCGGACCAGAGTGCACGATTGTCCACCGATCTGACTCGGCTCCGTGCCGGTGGGGTGGGTGCTCAATTCTGGTCGGTATATGTGCGTAGCACCCTCGCCGGGGACGCCGCGGTGAGCGCCACGCTCGAGCAGATCGACTTCGTTCGATTGCTGTGCGAGCGATTCCCGGATCGGCTGCAATTGGCGTTCACCGCTGACGATATGGAGGCGGCTCGTGCCGCAGGCCGGATCGCCTCGCTGATGGGTGCCGAGGGCGGGCACAGCATCAACTGCTCGCTCGCGACCTTGCGTGCACTACATCGGCTGGGTGTGCGGTACATGACCCTGACGCACAACGACAATGTGCCGTGGGCTGATTCGGCTACCGACGAGCCGAAGGCCGGTGGGCTGAGCGCGTTCGGTGAAGAAGTGGTACGGGAGATGAACCGCCTCGGCATGCTGGTAGACCTCTCGCACGTCTCACCGGACACCATGCGCGCGGCCCTGGCCATCTCCGAAGCGCCCGTACTGTTCTCGCACTCCTGTGCCCGCGCGCTCTGCGACCATCCGCGCAACATCCCCGACGATGTCCTGGCTGCGCTGCCCGCCAACGGCGGCGTGGCGATGGTGGCCTTCGTCGGATATTTCCTGCTGCCGGCCGCCAGAGACTGGGAGGCACGGGCCGTCGAGCACCTGCGCGCCCACGGCTTCGAGCGTCTGGACCGCTCGCCCGAGGCGACGGCATGTCGGCAATCATTCGAGGCCACTGACCCGCGCCCACAGCTGACCGTGACCGCCGTCGCCGACCACATCGAGTATCTGCGAGAGGTGGTGGGAATCGACCACATCGGCCTCGGCGGCGACTTCGACGGCGCCGACTACCTACCCCGCGATCTGAGCGACGTCTCCGGTTACCCGAACCTGATCGCCGAGCTGCTGAGTCGTGGCTGGTCCGAATCCGATACAGGAAAACTGGCCTGGCATAACGCCGTTCGCGTTCTGCGTGACGCGGAAGCCGTCGCCCGAAACCTGCAACTCACCCGCCGTCCGTCGATCGCCGCTATCGACCAACTTGACGGCTCCGTGCAGCGATGAGGCGATGATGTCCGCGCCTGCGACAGTCAACCTGGTGCGCTGTCTGTGGTAGGAGCGGACGATCCGGCGGCCTCGAATCAGCTCGGCCCGTTGATCTTCGGCTGCCCGGCACGGGCTGGCTCGGTCGTCGGCTGCGGCCGTCGTCGTGTGTGGGCGGGCGCGGATCAGGCCGGGTCCGCTGGTAGGTGGATGATGCGCACGAGGCGGCGCTTGCGTCCGGGGGTCGCGGTGTTGGCCGATCTTTTGATGATCGCAGCGCGGAGTTCGGCGCCCATCTCGGCGAATTCGGTGTCATCGAGCCAGAGCGCGGCCAAACGGTATCCGACCCCGTCATGGACGATATCGAGGGTGTCCCTGGCCAGGTAGTTGTCGAAGTCGGCGAGGAGTCCGGCGACGTAGGCCATGAAGGCACGCCGATGATCGGCGATGTTCATTGCTGCGACCTGTTCTGGATCGATGCGGGTCATCTCCAGCTGCAACCGATAGGTGCGCTCGACCGTGCCACGCTTTCGTTGTTCGGCGACGATCTCGAGCACCCCGGCATCGGCCAGGCGCGCCACATGGCGGTAGAGGCTGCCCGGCGACACGTCGTCGAGTTCCGCGCTCAACTCGCTCGTGGTCAGCGTTCGGTCTCCCAAGAACGCCTGGACGATTCGCAATCGAACCGGGTGCAGCAACAGTTCGACAGAGTCCATGGGATCGAACCCTACCATTGTTCTCACTATTGATAATATTCGTGAAATCGAGGATGATGAGGGTGCTCGACAATCGAACAAGGGGTGTGGCTACATGACGAATCCAGACCGCGTTCCCGAACCGCAGGGCACCGTGCTGGGCGTGCCGTACGACTGGCGGCGCCCCACCGTGGCCCGGCTGCGGGCCCGGTGGTGGAACCCCGACGAGGCGAGGCTGTTTCCTCCCAAGAGCTTTGGATGGGGCTTCAGCGTGAACCTGTACCGGCTGGTTCACCCGCGCACGCGCAAGTGATGGGCTCGATGAAGCTCACGGCGGGGATCTTGGCAATGTCGATGTGCGTCTTCGCCGCTTCCGGCATTTCGGCGCACCCCGCGGCCGCGACACCACCCTCGATCGAACCGGCGGCAGCCGGTATTGAT
This sequence comes from Nocardia sp. NPDC020380, assembly GCF_044386975.1. Classification (NCBI taxonomy): domain Bacteria; kingdom Bacillati; phylum Actinomycetota; class Actinomycetes; order Mycobacteriales; family Nocardiaceae; genus Nocardia; species Nocardia sp. NPDC020380. Next base: position 112,367 of record NZ_JBIRVQ010000024.1, read on the forward strand.
CGTGAAGTCACCTTCACCAACGGGACTCTCACTCTGCACGGTAGCTTGCGCATGCCCGCCGGCGTGACCGGCCCCGCGCCCGCGGTGCTGCTGCTGGCGGGAAGCGGCCCGACCGATCGCAACGGCGACAGCAAGCTGGTGAGCGGATCGATCGGAACATTGAACTATCTGGCCGATGTCCTTGCCCGCCACGGCATCGCGAGCTTGCGCTACGACAAGCTCGGCACCGGGCAGACCGGACTGGGCCCTTTCCGGGTCGCCGACCTTGCTGGGCTGAGCTTCGACGAATTCCTCCACGAAGCAGCAGCGGCCGCGAATTTCCTTGCTGCCCAACCCGGTATCGATCCTTCCGGGATCGGCATCGTCGGACATAGTGAGGGCGCGCTGATCGCATTCGCACTGGCCGACGGCAAAGCAGGCCCGATTCCCGCACTGCGATCGGTGGGCCTGATCGAACCGCCCGCGGACCGAATCCTGGACATCATGGCGAAACAGCTCACCGCACAGGTGGTTCAGGCCGAGCAACAAGGCACACTCTCGCAGGTCGACGGCGTCGCGCTGCTTGCCTCAGTGGCCGCGATCGTCACCAGCCTGCGAGTCACCGGCACAGTCCCCAGCGGCGTTCCACAGCCGTTGCAGCAGGCCGGATTCACACCGACCAACGCCAAGTTCCTCGCCACCGAGGATCAACTCGACCCGATCGCGCTGGCTTCCACACTGAGCGCACCGTTGCGGGTCTTCACCAGCTGCTCGGATCACGACATCCAGATCGCCTGCGCCGACGTCGCCCGCCTGAACCAGGCACTGACACGAACAACACTGCAGACAGTGCACCTCACCACCGCCGACCACGTCCTCAAAGACACCGGCGACCAACCCTCCACCGGCGCGGAATATGCTGCCCCGCTACCGTATTCCAGCCAATTCACCGACGCCTTCGGCGACTGGATCGACGGCCACTGAGCATCGGACGCGCCTGTCATCCGTTCAGCTCGGGCGGTGCTCCTGCGAGCCACCATGCTTCAGGTCGGGCTCTGCTCGCCGCGGATGTCGGCCTGAATCCACGGTGCCGAGCCATTGCGGTGACTCGGCACAACGTGAACCGATTCGCAAGTTCCAGGAACGTAGCCGAGCTAGGCAGATCATCTGGTAGTCCCTGCGGTAGTCTCAGGTGTGTGGCAATCGAGTGGTATTGGGCGCTGGCGCAGATGTTGGCGAAGACCGGGGTCAGCATCGATGATGTGTTCGACCTGGTCAACGCGTGGCAGAGCGGCAAGCGGCGGGTACGACTCGAATTGGCCATCGACCCTGCGACCGGGCTTCGTAGCCTGGTCATCTGGGGCCGCGACGACGCCGACCGCGCGTTGGCGGTGTTCGCCCGGCACAAGGGCCGCGACATCTACATCTACGACGCGGCCCCGCTCACGCCTGAGCAGATCGCCGAATTCGAGACTTGGGAGGCGACCCACCATGACTGATCCGTTCGAGAACATGAGCCCTGCCGAGGTGGCGGCGATGGCCGCGCGGCTCGAGTACACCGGCGAGCTGGTGACCGAGGCCGAACTGGGGATCGAGGTCGGCCCGGACACGGCACCGGTGATGGTGCCTCGGTCGATCAAGATGCCCTATGACCTGGACCAGGCGTGCAAGCGCCGGGCGGAGAATCTGGGTCTGTCGCAGTCGGTGTACATCCGGTCGTTGATCGAGCGGGATGTGGCCGAGGCCGGCACCGGCGAGCAGCGCCCTGCCTGGGTCCAGGAGATGCTCGGCATCATTGCCCGCCACGAGCACGACGAAGACCGCAAGGCGTCCTGAGCTATACCGGCGCGGGCTCGTTCTTGCTGAGCGGTGACCCGCCCACCGTGATCGAGAAGCGGGTCAGCGGTTGAAGTTTCCCTGGACCCGTTACTCGTCGCGGATCGGCGATACGTTCCGGTGGATGTGGGCGACTTGCCGGGTCGAGCGTGTGTGGTGGTCCAGTAGGGTCGTAGTCGTGGGGTGGAGTTTCCTTTCGGCCGAACAGCTTTCGGCCGCGTTGCGTGCCGGTGAGGTGACGTCGGTGGAACTGACCGACGAGGCGATCACTCGTATCGAGCGCGACGACAAGGCGATCAACGCGATCTGCGTGCCGGACTTCGACCGTGCGCGCGCCGCCGCGCGCCGCGCCGATGAGGCACGCGCGCGTGGTGAGGACAAGGCGCTGCTCGGGATTCCGGTGACCGTCAAGGAGTCCTACAACGTTGCCGGGCTGCCCACCACCTGGGGGATGCCGCAGTATGCGAGCTTCGTGCCCGTCGAGGATGCGGTGGCGGTGTCGCGGCTGAAAGCCGCGGGCGCGGTGATTCTCGGCAAGACGAATGTGTCGTTGATGCTGGGAGATTGGCAGAGCTTCAACGAAATCTATGGCACCACCAACAACCCGTGGGATCACACCCGCACGGCGGGCGGATCGTCCGGCGGATCTGCAGCGGCGCTGGCATCGGGATTCGGTGCGCTGTCCATCGGCTCCGACCTTGCGGGTTCGCTGCGCAACCCCGCGCATTTCTGCGGTGTCTATGCACACAAGCCGACATTCGGATTGGTGGCAACTCGCGGCATGGTCCCGCCGCCCGCGCCGGCGCTGCCATCGGACGGCGATATGGCCGTCTGTGGTCCGATGGCGCGTACCGCCGCTGACCTCACCTTGCTGCTGGAGGTGATGGCGGGACCGGACCCGCTGACGCTGGGCCTGGCCTACACCTCGACCTTGCCGCCCGCACGCCACCAGCGGCTGTCGGACTTTCGTGTCCTGGTCCTCGACGAGCATCCACTCATGGCGACCGGGTCCGCGGTGCGCGCCGCAGTGAACCGGGTCGCCGACGGCCTCGTCGATGGCGGGGCCCGCGTGCAACGCCACACTGCGCTACTGCCTGATCTGCGCGAAGCCGCGGCGCTCTACGCGCAGTTGCTGTGTTCGCAGCACGGCGCGCGGCTACCGGCTGCGGCCTACGAGCAGCTACAGGCCCGCGCCGCCGTATTGAGCGCGGATGAGCAGGGTCTCGACGCCGCGCGGCTGCGCGGATTCGTCTCGAGCCACCGCGATTGGCTCGCGGCGGATGCCCGTCGTGAACGCCACCGCCACAGCTGGCGGCGGCTGTTCACCGAATTCGATGCCGTGGTGTGTCCGATCACGTCGATTCCCGCGTTTCCGCACGATCACAACCCCCAGCGCGAGCAACGACGGATCGATATCGACGGCGTCGCGTACCCGTATTTCGATCAGTCCGTCTGGGCTGGTCTTGCCACCATGCCCGGCCTGCCGGCCACGGCCATACCGGCGGGCCGCTCCACCGCCGAGGGACTGCCGGTAGGAGTGCAGCTCATCGGTCCGATGTTCGAGGACCGCACCCCACTGCGGCTGGCCGAATTACTCGAGCAGACTATCGGCGGCTTCCAGATACCGCAGTAAGGGTGCCCGTCAACGGCCGAAGTGGTCGCGCTCATGGGCGACAGCTTCCGCTCAAAGACCGACACGCTGAGCACACGCTGTCGAATTCAGAACCACCAGAGCGGGAGCTGACGATATGGCGTGAAATGCAGTTGCGCTCCAGCGTGTTTCGCGATCAGACCCGGAATCATGCAGGCGAGGCGCCAGCATGATCTGGTTCCTCGTTCGGGCGTGACTACTTGGTCGTGGCCGCTTGTCACTCTGCGGTGTGATCACCGCAGCGCCGTCTCACTCCGTGGCTGGATGCCGGGGGAGGATCTGGTTCATACGTTGCTTGGTATGCATGGATTCCCTACCGCGCGATCAGTGTCGCCTGCCAGGGTGATGGGACCACCGTTTTGCCAAGAGCATGGGACCGGGTTGCATCCGGTCGCGGGGCCGTGTCGATCGTGACCGATGAC
>NZ_JBIRVQ010000025.1:0-106330 GCF_044386975.1 Nocardia sp. NPDC020380
ATCGCCGCCGCCCTGGCCGCCGCACCGGCACGCCCGCAGCACAACAAGAACATCCCGCTGTAAATCACTACACGGCAACAAAAGCGGGCAGCCTCCACGGAGACTGCCCGCTTTTGCGTTGTGTTCCGGCTCGATTCGTATCGTCTTTCCTCGATCGATACCGAATCGGCTCGTTTCATTCCGAATTGCGATTGCTCCGGGCCCGCCCGGAATGAGTAGGGTCGGTCGGGTGCGAACAACCACCAGGATTCTCGCTCTGCTCGCGGCGCCTGTGGTGGCGCTGGCCGCCTGCTCCTCCTCGGGGCCGGCGCAGCCCAAATCGGTGGCGCAGCAGTTCGCCGATGCCCTGACCAAGGACGATGTGCAGGGTGCGGCGGCGCTGACCGACGACCCGAAGTCGGCGTCCGCGGCGCTCGGCCCGCTGTACGACGGACTGGGCAAGAACGTGAAATTCCAGGTGCAGGACACCGGGAAGAACGGTGGCGACAGTTTCGAACTATCGGCGACCTGGAAACTCGGCGCCGACGGCAAGAACGAATGGACGTATACGACGCAGGGCACCGCCGCGGATCACGGTGGCTGGAAAGTGCATTGGAATCCGCTGACCGTCGCGCCTGGGCTGGATCAGGGGCCGTTGAGTTATGGCCCCGCCTATCCGCAGCAGCCGGCGCGCATTCTCGACTCGAATGGCGGCGAGTTGATGACGCAGCAGGTGGTGACGCTGGTGAATGTGTCGTCCGGTGCGGATCTGGGCGCGGTGGCGGCGCTGCTGGCGCCCATCTCGCCCGGTATCACCGCGGCCTCGCTGCAATCGGATCTCTCCGGGGCGCAGGGTAAGCCGATCACGGCGATCACGCTGCGGGATTCGGATCTCGCACCCATTCAGCAGCAGTTGTCCGCGCTCTCGGGTGTCACGCTGGCCCAGCAGACCCGGTTGTTGACTACCGACAAGGCGCTGACCTCACCGACTCTCTCCGGTCTCGCCGATCTGTGGCAGCAGCAGGCCGATGCGGCGAGCGGCTGGGCGGTCCGCGCGACGACCTCCGATGGCAGCACGGTCCGCATCGCGGGTCAGGATGCCAAGACCACCAGCGATATTCGCACCACGCTCGATGTGGGCATGCAGCGGGCGGCGCTGGGCGCACTCTCGTCGATCACGCAGCCCGCGGCCATTGTGGCGCTGCAGCCCTCGACCGGGAATGTGCTTGCCATGGCGCAGAATTCGCCCGCCGACGCGCAGGGCCCGATCGCGTTGACCGGTCTCTACCCGCCGGGTTCCACGTTCAAGACGGTGACGGTTTCCGCGGCCCTGCAGGCCGGCATCGTCACGCCCGATACCGTGCTCCCGTGCCCGGGCAGCGCCGATATCGAGGGCCGGACCATCCCGAACGACAATAACTTCGACCTCGGCAATGTCCCCTTGCACACCGCGTTCGCCCAGTCCTGCAACACCACCATGGGCAAGCTGGCGGTGCAGCTGCCGCCGGACGGGCTGACCAAGGCGGCCGCCCAGCTGGGGCTCGGAATCGACTTCGTGACACCGGGACTCACCACTGTCACCGGTAAGGTGCCCGCCGCGAACACGCCCGCCGAGCGGGTGGAGTCGGGCATCGGTCAGGGGCAGGTCACCGCCACCCCGTTCGGTATGGCGTTGGTGGCGGCCACGATCGCGCACGGTTCGGTCCCGAATCCGACTCTCGTCGCCGGTCAGCCGGGGAAGCCGAATCCGGTTCCCGCGCCGCTGCCCGCGAATATCCCGGACGAGATCAAGCCCATGATGCGGGAGACCGTCACCTCCGGCACCGCGACCAATCTGCGCGATATCCCGGACATGCTGGGCAAGACCGGTACCGCCGAGTTCATCGACGACAAGCATGCCCACGGCTGGTTCGTCGGCATCTCCGGTGATCTGGCCATCGCGGTGTTCATCTACGACGCGAACAGTTCCACTCCGGCAGTCGATGCGGCGGGACGCATGCTGCGCGCGCTCCACTGACGCCGTGCGCTAGCCGATGCCGAGCAGCAGTCCGTCGATGAAATGGGCTGCGGCCGTGCTGGATCGGTATTCGACGCGGACAGCCGCCCATTCAGGGAGTAGGTGTTGCCGCGCCCGTCGATGATGATGTCGTTCCAGCCCGGCTTGCCGAGGTCCGCAGAGAGTGCGAGGTCCCCCGCGGCCGTGTGCCGGAGTAGTTGCCCCTTCGGCGAATCCACGATGATCAGGTCGCCGTCCGGGTGCCAGGCGAGGCACAGCGGCAGTGAGTCGACGCGCGCCACGGTCTCGGTGTGCCCGGCGAGGTCGGTCGCGAGCACTTCACCCGAGGACCAGTCCGCGAAGTACAACCGGCCGTCATGCCAGCGCGGGGATTCGACCAGGCCGCGTCCGGTGACCAGTGTCTCGAAGTCGCTCATCCGAAGTCCTGCCTCTGCCGTGCCGGGATGATGCCGCACCCGAGCCTAGTGGCGTGGCCGCGCGTGTGGAGGCCCTGCCGAGAAATCGAATTTCCGGCCGGAGAAACAGCTTCCGTTCAGGAGACGAGGCGGACTTTCTCGGCGGATTCGTTCTGGCTGGCGCATTGCTGGACCGGGTTGGGGTCGCCTTGTCGTTCGCCGCAGACCCAGCGGATATCCGCGACGACGACGGCCACATCTCCGTCGGGTTGTTTGGCCCGCTGTTCGGCGTAGGCATTGACGACGGCCATGGCGGTCGGGCAGTAGTCGTTGCCCTTGACCGTGGAGGCGACGACGGCCAATCCCCACGGACCGGTGCCGCATTGCACGAGTTCGTGTCCGGAGGCCGGGAAGGCGCCGGCGGCGGCGCTGCTCGGCTGCGATGAGGTGCTGGTCCCGCCGGTGGCGCCGGTGGTCGATTTGTCGTTGCATCCGGCGATCCCGAATGCGGTGACCGCGGCCAGCACCGCGATGCCGAGTGTGCCTGTGATCCGCTGCATGAGCCCTCCACACATCGTTGGCGCGATTCTCCGGTGCCTCCTTGCGCATTCTGCCCGGAGCGCGGGTCCCGAGTCACCTGCCACGCCCACCAAATCCGGACAAGCCGGACAGTCGGGTCAGCCGACGTCGCGGCGGAGCCAGGTGACTTCCGCGCCTTCACCGCCGAAGCGGTAGGGCTCGAGGGTGTCGTCCCAGGCGGTGCCGAGGGCGCGGTCGATCTCGGCGGCGATATCGGCGCGGCGGCTGCGGGCGTCGTCGATGATGGCGCGCAAGCGCATCTCGCCGACCATGACATCGCCGTTGGCGCTGACCGTGCCGCGCCAGAGGCCGAGTCCGGGAACGAAACTGTAGCGTTCGCCGTCCACGCCTTCGCTGGGTTCCTCGGTGACTTCGAAACACAGGACCGGCCAATCCCGCAATGCGCTGGCTAATTTGCCGCCGGTACCGGCCGGACCGAACCAGTCGGTGGTGGCGCGCAAATGTCCCGGGTCCGCGGGTTGTCCGGTCCAGCGGAGTTTGGCGGGGGCCTTGAGGGTCGAGGTGAGTGCCCATTCGACGTGCGGGCACAGCGCCGCCGGCGACGAATGGATATAGACGACTCCGGACGTCGCCTCGGCGAACTGACCCGACGCACGCACCACTGACACCTCCGGCTCGACGAGGAACGTCTTCCCCAACGATCTCCGCGGCCGGCGTTGCCCGAGTTTACTGGAGTGCCCGGTGTTACGTGTGTTGCTTTCCCCGACGTGTCGCAGACTACGCAAACTCCGCGATCACGGCGTCACTGAGGGGCGGCCAGGCGGCTCGCGCCCAATCACCGAAATTTTCGTCCGCCAGCGCGGGACACGCCATGCCGACTTCCGGGTCGATCCAGAGAAAGGTGCCGGATTGCCCGAAATGGCCGTAGGTGCGCGGCGAGTTGGCGCCGCCGGTCCAGTGCGGCGTTTTGTGGTCGCGGATTTCGAAGCCCAGTCCCCAGTCATTGGGGCGCTGCGACCCGTAGCCGGGGAGTACGCCATTGCGTCCCGGGAATTGCACTGTGACAGCTTCGGAAACGAGTTCCGCGCTCACAATCGTGGGCTCCAGCAATTCACCAGCGAACCGCAGCAGGTCTGCGACCGAGGACCGTGCCCCGTGCCCGGCCGACCCGGCCAGCACCGAGGACGCCATGCCCAGCGGTTCGAACACGGCCTCGTGCAGGTAGCGGTCGAACGGAATCCCGGTCTGCGCGGCCACGAAATCGGCCAGCACCTCGAATCCCGCACTGGAGTAGATGCGCCGCAGCCCGGGCTCGGACAGCACCTCGTTGGTGGCGAAGGCGAGTCCCGAGGTGTGCGCCAGCAGATGCCGGACGGTGGACCCCGGTGGCCCGGCCGGCTGCTCCAGCTCGATGGCCCCCTCTTCGATGGCGACCAGAACCGCATATGCCACAAGCGGTTTCGTCACCGACGCGAGCGGGAACACCTTCGCGATGTCCCCCTCGGTGTCGACGACACCCTTCCCGCGGGCGACGACACCCGCGGCCGCGTTCCGGACCGGCCACTGACGAATCTGCTCCAGCGCTCGCACGCTACGAGCCTACGAGTCGACCTCCGCCCGCGCCCCGGCGGCTCGGCTCAGCGCGGACCGGCGGCGCCCGTAGCCGAAATACACCACCAGCCCGACCGCCGACCACAGCGTGAAGGCCAGCCAGGTCACGCCCGGCAGATGGACGAGCAGCCACACGCACATGCCCACGCCCAGTACCGGCACCAGCGGCACCAGCGTCCGGAAGCTGCGCGGCAGATCCGGCTTGGTGCGCCGCAGCACCAGCACCCCGATGTTCACCAGCCCGAAGGACACCAGCGTGCCGATATTGGTGGCATTCACCAGTTCTCCGAGCGGGATCAGCGCCGACAGCACCGCGACCGCGCCGCCGACGATGAGGATGTTCGTGGTCGGCACCCGCTTGCTCCCGACCCTCGACAGCACCTTCGGCATGAGCCCGTCCCGGGACATGGCCACCAGGATGCGGGTCTGCCCGTACAGCACGGTGAGCACCACCGAGGCGATGGCGACGACCGCGCCGGCCGCGAGAATCGTTGCGGGCCAGCCCCGTCCGGTCACCTGCTCCAGCACCGTGGACAGCGAAGCGCCCGAACTGCTCACATTGTCCACACCCACCGCGCCGACCGCGGTCAGCGCCACCAGCACATAGGCCAGGGTCACGATGCCCAGCGAGATGATGATGGCGCGCGGCAGATCCCGCTGCGGATTCTTGGCTTCCTCACCGGCGGTCGAGGCGGCGTCGAACCCGATGAACGAGAAGAACACCATGGACGCGGCCGCGCTGATGCCCGAAATTCCCGCGGGCGCAAAGGGATGCAGGTTGCTCGAGTTGAACGCCGTCACCGCGACGACCACGAAGAACACCAGCACCGCGATCTTGATCATGGTGGTCACAGTGGTGACCCGCGCACTCTCCCGAACCCCTTGCAGCAGTACCCCGGTGGCGATGAGCACCACCACCGCCGCGGGCAGGTTCACGATCCCGCCGTCACTCGGCGCGGACGCGAGCGCATCCGGAATCCGCCACCCGATCGTGGACCCCAGGAACTCGTTGAGGTACGCACCCCACCCCACCGCGACCGCCGCCACCGAGACGCCGTACTCCAGCAGCAGGCACCACCCGCACACCCAGGCCACGATCTCCCCGAGCGTCGCATAGGTATAGGAGTAAGCCGACCCCGACACCGGCACCGCACTCGCCAGTTCCGCATACGACAGCGCCGAGAACAACGCGGCCAGCGCGGCAACCACGAACGACACCACCACCGCGGGCCCGGCGAGCGGCGCGGCCTCCCCGAGCACGACGAAGATCCCGGTCCCCAGCGTCGCACCCACCGACAGGGCGATCAGCGGAATGAGCCCCATACTGCGGCGCAACGCGGTGTGCTCCCCCTCGGAGGCGAGCTGTTCGACAGGCTTGGTCCGCAGCAATGATGCGGTAATCGTGGATAGACCGGGCACGCCCGGCCACGCTACCCGGTCAACCCCCACATCCCCGCCCGAGCCCGACGTGTCGAAAAACCGTACATACCGCCCCGCAACAACCCCGCACTCCCCGCCCGGAGCTGGTCGGGTGATCACCGGGCGCTCACTCGAGCATTCGCCGAGTAGGTGCCACCATGAGTGCCCGCTCGCGGGTCGATACGATCGGGCCATCATGGGTGAGCAGGTCAGGGTCCACGGTGAGGTGGATGGCGGGTTCGGGCCGGTGGCGGATGCGTTCCGGCGGAACTTCGCGCGGCATGGGGAGATCGGGGCGGCGGTCGCCGTCTTCGATGGGGATCGGCCTGTTGTCGATCTGTGGGCGGGGTATCGGGATCGGAAGCGGAAGGTGGCGTGGGAGCGGGACACCATGGCGCCGGTCTGGTCCTCGACCAAGGGGATGACGGCGTTCGTGGTGGCGTCGGCCGTGTCGCGGGGGCTGCTGGATTATGAAGCGCCGGTGGCGAAGTACTGGCCGGAGTTCGCGGCGAACGGCAAGGAGTCGATCACCGTCCGGCAGTTGCTGGATCATCAGGCCGGGCTGGCCGCGCTGGATCGCACGGTGCGGTTGACGGATATGGCCGATCTGGACGCGCTGGCGGTGACCCTGGCCGCGCAGAAACCGTTGTGGCGGCCGGGGACCCGGCACGGGTATCACCCGATCACGGCGGGGTTGTATCAGGGTGAGTTGATTCGCCGGGTGGATCCCGCGCATCGCACGCTGGGCCGGGTTTTCGCCGAGGATTTCGCGGCGCCGCTGGGCTTGGACTTCTATATCGGCCTGCCGGAAGAGGTTTCGCTGGATCGGGTGGCGACCTTGTCCGCCACCGAGGGCCTCGACGTGCTGCGCTACGAGCGGGACGTGCCCGTGCGGATCGGCGTGCAGCTCTACGCCAAGCGCGGACTGTCGTTCCAGGCGTTGAACTCCCCGCAGGTGGGTGCGCCCGCGCGGGCGACCCGCCGGGAGTTCCTGTCGGTGGAGAGTCCGGCCGCCGGTGGTGTGGGCACCGCCCGCTCGCTGGCCCGGGTTTACGGTGCGGCGGCGGGCGGTACGGGTGAGCTGCCCATCGACGAGGCGGTGCTGGCCCGGCTGGCCACCGCCGAGACCGCGAATGATGTGCCCGCGGCGGATCTGGTGCTGCTCACCGACAGCCGCTATCACCTGGGTTTTCGGAAGTCGTGCGGCAGTTTCCGTTTCGGCTCCGACAAGCGGGCGTACGGCACCACGGGTTATGGCGGTTCGTTCGGATTCGCCGATCCGGCAACGGGTCTCGGCTTCGGTTATGCCATGAACCGCCTGGGTATGGCGGTGCTGGACGATGTCCGTTCCCGCAATCTCCGTGAGGCGCTGCTGCGCTGCGGTTAGCCGCGGACGTCGTGCACGTGGTGCACGAGGTCGTGCGCGAAGTAGCGGGCCAGTGAGTCGACCGTGAACTGGGAGCCGTTGCTGCGCCGGGAGAAGCGCGCGCGGTCGGCGTCGGGCACGGATTCGAATGCGCCGGCGGTCTTCTCGGCGGCCGCGGACAGTTCGGCGGCGACGGCGCCGGGTCGCTGGCTGCCGTAGTTCTCGGCGACCGCGGTGATGTCCTGGTCCCAGTTGGCGAAGGTCGGAATACCGGCATCGTCGAGCGAGACGGACGAGTCGTACCCGCCGATCACCGGTCCGGGTCGCGCCGAACCGGTGCGTGTGATGTCGAGGCGGTGTTCGAAGATCCGGCACACATCGCGCACGTGCGCCGCGTATTCGAGCGTGGACCAGGTCGAATCATCCGGCCGCACAGTGGCATCCGGGCGTTCCAGTGCGGCCGAGATGCGCGTGGCGCTGTCGCGGACCAGTCCGGGCACCGCCTCGAAGGAGACGGCGTCCGGCGCGAATCCGCATTCGGTGCAGGTGCGTTCCAGCACCCAGGTCCAGTCTTTGCTGTCAGGAACGATCGGCATGACCGATAACCTAGTGTGTCGTAATCTTTTCGACCACTAATATCCTGCCATATCGCGTCGAGATCCCGACATCTTGCTCACTCCATGAGCCGGTGCGCCTTGTCGAAGAGTTCCAGCGTGATGGCGTGCAGGAAGTCCCCGACCTGTTTTGGCGCCTTGCCCGCCGCGGCCCGCGCATACGTGCCTTCCAGCACGATCCCGAGTTTGAAGCAGGCCAGCACCGTGTACCAGGTGGCATTGCTCAGGTCGCGGTCGTTGAATTTGCCGTAGTGCTCGATCATCTCCGCGGGCGTGGGCAGTCCGCCGACCGCGCCGAGGGTGCCGATGAGGGCCGCGCCGGTGGTGCCGGGTTCGGGGCGGGTGGCGATCTGCCAGCCGAGGTCGAGCAGCGGGTCGCCGATGGTGGACATCTCCCAGTCGACCATGGCCGCGACTTCGGGGCCGTCGTAGGAGAACATCATGTTGGCGAGGTGGCAATCGCCGTGCAGGATGCCGGGTTTCCACTGTGCGGGCCGGTTGCGGTCGAGCCAGTCGCCGACGCGTTCGACGCCGGGAATCTCCGGTCCGGCGTAGCCCTCGTTGGCGCTGTAGGACTCGAGTTCCTTGAGCCAGCGCGGCACCTGACGCTCCAGGAAGCCGTCGGGCTTGCCGTAGTCGGCGAGTCCGAGCGCCTCGTGGTCGAGGGCGCCGAGGCGGGCGATGGCCTCGACGGCGGAGAGGCCCATCTGCCGCCGGATCTCGGGGTCGCCGGCGTGCAGGGCGGGGAGTTCGGTCTGCGGGTTGAACCCGTTGATGGGTTCCATGAGGTAGAAGGAGGCGCCGATGACGTCGTCGGCGGCGCCGGCCGCAATCACCTTGGGTGCGCGGATCCCGGTGCCGTCGAGCGCGCCGAGGATGCGGGATTCGCGGCGGATCACATTGTTGCTGGCGGCCCGGAGATGCTTGGGCCCGCGGCGCAGCACGTAGTCGCGGCCGCCGCGGGTGAAGCGCAGCATGATGTTCTGCGTGCCGCCGCCGAGCGGCGCCACCCCGGTGAATTCCCCGGCGGGCAGGCCCTGCTCATCCATCCATTTCCCGACGGCCGCGAAATCCACGACGTCTCGATCCACTTCGACCGGCTGCGCTACAGACATGCCTGCCATTGTGCCGTAGGTCGCAACCGGAACTGAAGGCACTCGCCCGCAGTAAGAATCCGACCGGCTGACCACGTAATGTTTGCTGCGAAATGCGCACGCTGCTGATCGACAACTACGACTCGTTCACCTACAACCTGTATCAGCTGATCAGTGAGGTGAACGGGGTCGAACCCGTGGTCGTGCGCAACGACGCGGTCGCAGCGCTCGCGGAGTTGGATCTCGCGCAATACGACAACATCGTCATCTCCCCCGGCCCGGGACGACCGGATGTGCCACGCGACTTCGGTATCTCCGCGGCCTTGATCGCCGAGGCCGAGTTGCCGCTGCTGGGTGTGTGTCTCGGGCATCAGGGCATCGTGCTGGCCGCCGGGGGCGTGGTCACCGCCGCCCCGCAGGCCCGGCACGGGTTCCCGGATCACATCACGCACGATGGCCGCGACCTGTTCGCCGAGCTGCCACAGGACTTCACGGCCGTGCGCTACCACTCGTTGTGTGCCGCACTGCCCTTGCCGGACGAGCTGGAGGTGACCGCGACCGCGCCGGACGGCGTGATCATGGGCGTCCGGCATCGGACCCGGCCGCAGTGGGGTGTGCAGTTCCATCCGGAATCCATTGCGAGCGAGCACGGCCGGACCCTGCTACGCAATTTCGCGGCGCTGACGCGGGCGCATCACGGCGGAGTCGTGCACGAGCCGGCGCCTGTCGATCGGTCCCCGCGGCCGCTGACCGCGGAAGAGTCGCAAAGGCTTTCACGGCACACGTTCTGGACGGAGACACCGCCGGGTGTGACCCGTTATCGGGTCGAGCAGGCGGTGATCGAGCGGGCCGTGGATGCGGAAGCCGTCTTCCTGAGCCTCTACCGGGATTCCCCGACGGCCTTCTGGCTCGACAGCGAGCATGTGGAGCCGGGGCTGGATCGGTTCTCGTTCCTGGGTGATGCGTCGGGCCCGCTCGCCGAGGTGGTGCGCTATCGGGTCGGCTCGGGCCACGTCGAGGTCGAGTCGGCCGCCGGGCGCCGCGAGGTGCCGGGCAGCGTGCTGGATTACCTATCCGGTCAGCTGCGTCTGCGCTGGCTCGACTTCCCGGATGTGCCTTTCGATTTCGCCGGCGGCTATGTCGGCTATCTCGGCTACGAGATGAAGGCCGACTGCGGCGCGGAAGCCACGCATCGCGCGGCGACGCCGGATGCGCAGTGGTTGTTCGCGGATCGGCTGATCGTGGTGGATCACGAGGCGGGGCGCACGCATCTGCTGGCCTTGACCGAATGGAATTCCGCCGCCCCGGATCCCGCGTCGCCGGAGTTCATCGGCAGTGCGCGGGAGTGGCTGGATCGCACCTCGGCCATTGTGGAAGCCCTTCCCACGTGGGCGAATCCGCCGGATCTGGCCTTGACCGCCGATGAGCGCACGGTCGCGCCGCTGCTGACGAGAGGCCGGGAGCAGTATCTCGCCGATGTGGCGGCCTGCCGGGCACAGCTGCACGCGGGCGAATCCTACGAAATCTGCATCACCGACAGCGCGTATCTCCCGATCGACAGTGACGGTCTCTCCGTCTATCGCACCCTGCGCCGCTGTAATCCCGCGCCCTACGCGGCCTTCCTGCGTTTCGCCGAGCTGGAGGTGGCCTGCTCCTCCCCCGAGCGGTTCCTCAAGATAGATCGTTCCGGCACGGTGGAGAGCAAGCCCATCAAGGGCACCGCGCCCCGCGGCCACACCCCGGACGAGGACGAGCGCCTGGCCGCGGAACTGGCCAGCAGCCCGAAGACGCGCGCCGAGAATCTGATGATCGTGGACCTGCTGCGCAATGACCTGGGCCGCGTCTGCGAGGTGGGTTCGGTGCACGTCCCGAAACTGATGGCGGTCGAAACGTATTCGACCCTGCATCAACTGGTTTCCACGGTGCGCGGCAAGCTCCGCCACGGCATGAACGTGATCGACTGCCTCCGAGCCTGTTTCCCGGGCGGTTCGATGACCGGCGCCCCCAAACTCCGCACCCTGGAAATCATCGACGCCCTCGAAACCGAAGCGCGCGGCATCTATTCCGGCACCATCGGCTTCCTGGGCCTGGGCGGCACCGCCGACCTGAACATCGTCATCCGCTCCGCCGTCCGTCACGAGGGTCGCTGGCGCGTCGGCGCGGGCGGCGCCATCGTCCTCGACTCCGACCCCGAAGACGAGTACGCCGAAATGGTCTGGAAGGCCGCCACCGCCCTGCGCGCCCTCCCCGGTGTGGGCAGCCGCGTGGTACTCCCGCAGGCCTGATCCCCGGTTACTTCTTGCGGTCGAGGCGGGATTTCGGTTCGGCGGCCGGGGGTTCGGGGTGGTCGCGGCCGGTGAGGCGGCCGAGGAGGGAGGCGCCGGGGAGTTTGTCGAGGCGGGAGAAGAGGTCCTCGGCGAGGGTGGTGGCGGATTCGAGGCGGGTGAGAAGACGGTCGTAGGCGACGAAAGCGGGTTCGGCCAGGGCGAGGGTGCGGTCGAGTCGGTCGATGGTGGCGTTGAGGCGTTCGACCGCGGTGGTGAGGTTCTCGATGAGGTCGGGGAGCTGGGCGGCCAGCTGGATGGAGGCCGGGGGCAGGCGGACGGCGGTGTCGAAGGCGGTGCGGCCGGTGAGCTGAGCCGAGTCGATGGCTTGGCCGGCGGCGGTCTGGGCGGCCTCGACGGCGGATTGGGCGGCGGCGAGGATGTCGGCGGCGGTGGGGACGCGCGGGGTGGCGGGTTTGGCACGTGGGGGCTGGGACCTGCGTGCGGGGTCCTTGGGATCGGTCATGAGTCCACTGTGCCTCAGCTCTGTGACAGAGTCTGTCGGGGGCCCGTGGCATAGTTCGATCACGATGAAACTCACGAAGGGTGACCAGGCGCCGGTTCCGACATCGCTTCTGACGGTGGTGCTTTCGTGGCACTCCGGACACGGGGTCGATGCGCATGCCTTACTGCTCGATGCCTCGGGCCGGGTCCGCTCCGACAGAGATTTCGTCTACCACCGCACGCCGCGCCATATCTCGCAAGCGGTGACCCTGGATCAGGAGCCCGCGCCCGGTACGGCCCGCCTGTCGATCTCCCTGCCGCGCACCGAGCCGGCGGTGACGCGCATCGTGGTGGCGGGCTCGATGCACAGCGTGTTCTCCGATATTCCGGGCCTGTCGTTCACCGTGTTCGACCACGATCGCCCGGTGGCCCACTACGACGTCGCCACACCGGATCCGGTGCCCGCCATGATATTCGGCGCTTTCTACCGCGAGGACGACGAGTGGTTGTTTCGCGCCGACGCTCAGGGCCGGCCGAGCCTGGCCCGCCTCGTCACGGATTTCGGTGTCCGGGTGCATGATCCCGGCGCGGCGCCCCTGCGACCGCCCCGCAGCACCGAGCCGGTCGGCGGACTCGCACGCGCTCACCAGGGCGTGTCGCTCGGACGCGAACCGCAGGCGACCCCGACGCCCGCCGATCCGGAACGCGCGGAGTGGCATCCGGACCCCGAGGGCGCGCAACGGCTGCGCTGGTGGGACGGCGCGGAGTGGACCGACGTCACCCGGCCGCGTTTCCCCGCGGACGCCCGGCACTGCCCGCGGTGCGGCAAGGCTCGACGCCGTTTGTTCGGGCGGCCCGCGCCGTGCCGGGAGTGCGCGGCCGAGATCGATGCCTACCTGCGGCCGTGGCGGGGCCGGGCGCAACGGGTGTTGCGGACGGCCGGATTGCACGGTGAGGATTGGGATGCGCTGTGGGCGGCCTTGCGTTTTCATCGCATCGATCGGGCCGCCGGGCTGGAGTTGTTGCGGCCGGTCGCGTTCGATCATGTGGAGCGGCTGGTGGCGTTCGCCTTCGCGGACGGCATTGTCGAGCAGGTGGAGCTGGACGATTTCGAGGATGCGGTAGGCGAGTTCGGCTTGCACGGTCCGCTCATCGAGGATCTGCGGCGGCGAATGCTGCGCGGTCGCATGCTGACTCGCCTGCGGGCGGGCGAGCTGCCGATCGTGCAGGCGCCGGGCCTGCATCTGGATCCGGAGGAGCGGGTGCATCTGGATGTGCCCGCGATCCATATCCGCCAGCTCGCGCGCGGCCCGAAGCTGACCGAGGGCCGTCTGATCGTGAGCACCCGGAAGCTGCGTTTCACCGGGGCCGATACCGGCATCGAAATGCCCTGGGCCCGAGTGGTTTCCGTCTCCTCGGAAGGCGGCCGGGTGATCCTGGCGGCCACGGCCGCACGCGGCGGCGCGGTCTTCGAGGTGGCGGATCCTGATCTGGTGGCGGCCGCCGTGGAGGGTGCGCTGCGGGTGGCCAAGCGCCTTGCCTTGTCGCCGGGCCGCCGCGATACCCGCACCATCGGCCAGGATATAAAAGCGCAGGTCTGGCAGCGGGACGGCGGTAAATGCGTGGAGTGCGGCGATTCCCATTACCTGGAGTTCGATCACATCATCCCGTTGAGCCGCGGCGGCGCGACGAGTGCCGCGAATCTCCAGATCCTGTGCCGCGCCTGCAATCGCGCGAAGGGTGCGCGGATCTAACCGCATCGACACGCGGGTCATGCCGGAATGTGCGTGATCCGACAGCATGCGATGAATCATGTTGAGCATCACCGACTGTGGCTCTAGCGTCCGAGAAAAGCGCGTCGAGAAAGGGATTCGGCATGCAGGTGGCGGTTTTGGGTGGGACCGGAACGCTCGGGTTACCGGTGGTGCGGGAACTGGCGGCGCAGGGGCATTCGGTGCGGGTGCTGACGCGTACCGCGCCCGCCGATCCGGTGCCGGGGACCGAGCATCATCCGGTGGATCTGGCGACCGGCGCGGGCCTGGATGCCGCGCTGGAGGGCGTGCACACGGTGGTGGATGCCGCCAATCACGCCGGTCTGCGCAGTGAGAGGGTGCTGGTGGAGGGTGTGCGGGCGTTGCTGGCCGCGGAGCGCCGGGCCCGGGTCTCCCATCATGTGGAGATCTCGATCGTGGGCTGTGACCAGGTGCCGTTCGCCTACTACCGGGCCAAGACGGCGCAGGAGCGGGTGGTCACGCAGGGTCCGGTGCCGTGGACCCTGTTGCGCGCCACCCAGTTTCACTATTTGATCGACCGGATTCTTGCCGCGGCAGCGAAATTGCGGGTGGCACCGCATACCGGCATCCTGTTCCAGCCCGTGGACGTGACGGTGGTGGCCGCTCGCCTGGCTGCTGCGGCGGAGACGGGCCCGTCCGGCCGGTTGCCGGATGTGGGCGGCCCTATTGTGCAGACCTTGACCGAGCTGGCCGAGGTCCGCCGCCGCACGTTGGGGCAGTCCCTGCTGCCGCTGCCGGTGCCGCCGCTCGGGCGGGTCGTGCGACGGTTGCGCGACGCTGCGCTGTGTCTCGACAACGATGGCGAGACAGTGTCGTTCGACTACGCCGAGTGGTTGCGCCGGCGGTGCGAGCTGCCGGGTATCTGACCTGTATTCATGGTGAGCCGGCAGGTAGGTCCCGGGAATCGGTAATTTCCCGGAGATTCCACGTATTTCCCTCGTCCGGACTACGTACGTCGGGTCGTACCAGGAGCTCACGGGCGTGGCCGGCGCATGGGCTCGCGGGTCAGCGCATGACCCGGGCCACCGCGGGTTCGGCGCAGAATTGCGTGCCGGCCTGGTCCAGATCCAGCCCGGTGCGCCCCAATCCGCCCTCGTCGGTGACGGTGCACTTGCTGCCGGAGACCTTGCCGGTGCCGTCGTCGAGTAGTTCGACGTGGGCGGTGACGACGGGCTTCAGCAGGTCGGCGTCGAAGACCCAGAAGCCGACATTCCAGAAGGCGTAGCCGTCGTGCGCGGTGACCGCGACGTATCCCGTTGTGGACGTGTCGATTCCGATGCCGGAGAGTTCTCCGGCGCGCTGGAATCGGGTCGCGTCGCCGGTGGCGTGGTAGATGACGTAGCGGATATTCGAGGTGGCCCCATAGACGGGGATGATCACTTCGTCGCGCCCGTTCGAGTCGAGGTCGCGCAGGTGTGGTTCGGCCGGGGTCCAGGTGTCGGGTTCGGTGAGGGTCTGGAGCTGGTTGCCGGTCCGGTCCAGCACGGTGATGGTGATGCCGCCGTGCAGGTGGCGTACTTCGAAGGCGAGTCCGGCGCTGTCCCGGGATTGCAGGACGCAGTCGGGTGGTGTCGAGGCCGAGGCGATGTCGCCGCAGGGTGGCAGGTTCGAGACGGGTCGCGCCGGCGTGGGCATACCGGGCGTTATGCCGGTGGGTGGCACGGGCCGTGCGGTGTCGTGCCGGGCGCAGGCCGTCACGGTCAGCGCCGCGGCGAGTGCCAGGACGCCGATGGTGGGGTTCCTCCGCATAGAGCGAGGATAGCGACGTTTCACCGGGCAAATCGCCCGTAACCGGCCGGGTGGCGCTTATCCGCCATCATGTGCACAACTGCGCACATGTTGCCCTATGGTGGTCGTGTGCGCCGAGTGCTTCTCCATCCCCAGTTCCGCAAGCTCTACACCGCCCAAGTGGTGGCATTGGTGGGCACCGGTCTGCTGACCGTGGCCCTCGGGCTGCTCGCCTACAATCTGGCGGGCGCCGACGCGGGCGCGGTGCTGGGCACGGCGCTGGCGATCAAGATGATCGCGTATGTGGCTGTGGCGCCGATCATTTCGGCGCTCGTGCATCGGCTGCCGCGGCGGGTGGTGCTGGTGTCGGCGGATGTCGTGCGCGCGTCGATCGCGCTGCTGCTGCCGTTCGTCACGCGGACGTGGGAGATCTACATACTGATCGCGCTGCTGCAATCGGCCTCGGCCACCTTCACGCCGGCCTTCCAGTCGCTGATCCCGGCCATCCTCGACGATGAGGAGGACTACACGCGCGGGTTGTCGCTGTCCCGGATGGCCTACGACGGGGAGGCACTGGTCAGCCCGATCCTGGCGGCGGCGCTGCTCACGGTGATCAGCTTCAATCTGCTGTTCGTGGGCACGGCCGCGGGATTCGTGGCGTCGGCGCTGCTGGTGGTCACGACTCGGCTGCCGCAGCTGCCGATACCGGAACGCGCCGCGCCGCTGTGGCACCGCATCACCGAGGGCGCGCGGTTCATGGCCGAGCGACCGGCGCTGCGCAGTCTGCTGGCCATGAACATGGTGGTGGCGGCGCCGACGGCGCTGGTGATCGTGGATACCGTGGTGTACGTGCGGGATCGGCTGGGTGGCTCGAATACCGATGTCGCATTGGCGCTGGGCTGCTTCGGATTCGGGTCCATGATCGTGGCATTGGCAGCGCCGCGGGTGCTGCGGGTGCTCCCGGATCGGCGGGTCATGCTGACGGGTTGCGTGGTGTTGCCGATCGGACTGCTGGTGACGGCGATCGTCCCGGAGCTGGGCCCGGTGCCCGGCGGGGCGCTGCTCGCGGTCAGCTGGGCGGTCTTGGGTGCGGGGACCTCGCTGATCAACACCCCGTCGGCCCGGCTGCTGCGCGCGCAGACCGAACCTGCCGCGCGCCCTGCGGTTTTCACCGCGCAGTTCTCGCTGTCGCATGCGTGTTTCCTGGTCACCTATCCGATGGCGGGCCGGCTCGGGGTGCTGGCCGGGCTGCCGATCACGGCGGTGGCGCTGGCCGCGCTCGCTACACTGGCAGGGGCGATGGCCGCTCGACTGTGGCCCGCGTCCGTTCCCTCGGGCATCGAGGTGGCGGTATCGGCAGGAAGGTGAGCATGGTGAGCAAGCGCGATGCGGCGCCGCTGCCCGCGTCCGGGCTCATGTCACCGTCCGCGTCCGGGCTCATGTCACCGTCCGCGTCCGGGCTCATGTCACCGTCCGCGTCCGGGCTCATGTCACCGTCCGCGACCGGGCTCGCGTCACCGTCCGCGACCGGGCTCACGGCACTGCCCGCGGCCGAGTTCGCCAGTCTCACTCACCCCGCGGAGCCGGATCAGGCCCGCCTGGATGCGGCGACCGCGACCTTCCGGATGCTGGCGGATCCGACTCGCCTGCATATTCTCTGGATTCTCGCCGAGGCCGAAGCCGATGTCACCGCGCTGACCGAGGCCTGCGGGGCCTCGCGCACAGCGGTCAGCCAGCATCTGGCCAAGCTGCGGTTCACCGGTCTGGTCGATACCCGCCGCGACGGCCGCCGCATCATCTACCGCATTCGTGACGGCCACTTGGCGCGCCTGGTGCGCGAGGGCCTCAATCACGCCGACCACGTGGTCACCGGCGAGCCCGGGCACGAATAGCCGCGTCCGGCTTCCCCTGCTGCTGCTCCTGATCAGTGGGACCAACCCTCGCACGCGTCCGCACGCGGCTCGACGATATGCCTAGTCGAAATATCACGAGACGAAGGTGAGAGGTCGCCGCATGCATCCCGAGCAGGGCAGTCCCTACGATGTGATCATCATTGGCGCCGGTTTCGCCGGACTCTACGGCGTGCATCGGGCGGCGCGCGCCGGACTCCGCGTGCTCGGGCTGGAGGCCGGTGAGAGCGTGGGCGGCACCTGGTTCTGGAACCGCTACCCGGGTGCGCGCTGCGATGTGGAGAGCGTCGACTACTCGTACTCCTTCGACGAGGATCTGCAGCAGTCCTGGACGTGGACCGAGCGTTTCGCGGCGCAGCCGGAGATCCTGTCCTATATCGATCATGTGGCCGATCGCTTCGACCTGAAGCAGCGCTATCGGTTCGGGCAGCGGGTGACGGCCGCACATTTCGACGACTCGACCTCGACATGGACGCTGGGCACCGAGGCCGGGGACGAATATCGTTCCCGCTTCGTGGTTTTCGCGACCGGCTGCCTGTCGGCGCCGATCAAGCCGAATCTGCCGGGCGTGGAAACCTTTGCGGGCGAGGAGCTTTTCACCGCGCAGTGGCCGGAGGAGGGCGTGCCGATGACGGGGAAGCGGGTCGGTGTCATCGGCACCGGGTCGTCCGGGATCCAGGTGTCGCCGATCATCGCGCGGGAGGCTCGGGAGCTGACGGTCTTCCAGCGCTCCCCCAATTTCAGTGTGCCCGTGCCGAATCGGCCGTGGACCGAGGCGGATCAGCAGGAGATCCGCGCCACCTACCGGCAGCGGCGTGAGAAGTCCTACTACGCGCCCGCCGCCACTCCGCATGCCGGTCTGCAGACGAAGGCGGTCGAGCTCTCGGCCGCCGAACGCGAGGAGGCCATGGAGGACCGCTGGAACGGTGGCGGCGTGCTGTTCAACAAGGTCTTCCCCGATCAGAACAGCGATCTGACCGCGAACGAGTTCGTGCGGGACTTCGCCGTGGCCAAGATCCGCGCGAAGATCGACGACCAGACGGTGGCCGACGATCTGATTCCCACCGATCACCCGATCGGCACCAAGCGCATCTGCACCGACTCCGGCTATTACGAGATGTTCAACCGGCCGAACGTGTCGCTGGTGAACCTGCGGCGCGAGGCCATCGAGGAGGTCACGCCCACGGGTGTCCGCACGGCGAACCGCTTCATCGAGCTCGACACCCTGGTCTACGCAACGGGTTTCGATGCCATGACCGGCGCCCTGCTGCGTATCGACATCCGCGGCGCGCAGGATGCCCGCCTGGGCGATACCTGGGCCGACGGCCCGGTCACCTATCTCGGATTCGGTATCCCGGGCTTCCCGAACATGTTCAGCATCAACAGTGTCGGCACCCCGTCGGTGATGGCGAACATGGTGTTGCACTCCGAGCAGCAGCTGGACTGGGTGCTGGCGCTGGTGGAGCACTGCCGCGCACAGGGAATCCAGCGCGCCGAGGTGCACGCCGAGGCGGCCGAGAAGTGGACCGATCACCTCATGGAGGTCGCCGAAGGCACTCTCTTCGTGAAGGCCAATTCCTGGTACATGGGCGCTAATGTGGAGGGCAAGAAGCGCGTATTCATGCCCTACATCGGCGGTTTCGGCAACTACCGCCGTTACTGCGACGAGGAGCGCGACGGCGGTTACCCCAACTTCGAGCTGACCGCGTAGCCGTCGGATACACGAAATCGGCTCGCCCCCAACGGGAGCGAGCCGATTTTCATGTCGCAGATCAGGCGGGCAGTCCGAGGCCTTGGGCCAGGACCGGCCACGACTGCTTCAGGTCGTCCTGCCAGTAGCCCCAGGAGTGGGTGCCGGTGGGCGTGAAGTCGTAGGTGGCGGGGATGCCGAGGTCGTTGAGCTTGGCCTGCAGGTTGTGGGTGCAGTAGTTGACGGCTCCTTCGAGCGCGCCGCCCACGACCAGCTGGTTGGCCCAGCCGCCGGGTCCGGGGAGGGTGTGCGGGCCATTGAGGGTGTCCCACTGGCCGGGCAGGCCGGAACCGCTGGAGATGAACAGGTTCAGGCCGCGCAGCTGGTCGGCGTGCACGTACGGGTCGTTGGCGGCCCACATGGGGTCGCCCTCGGGGCCGTACATGTTCTTGGAGTTGCCGCCGCCGGCCGCGACGACGGTGTTCACGAAGTTGTAGCCGATGGGGTCGCTGATCTGCGCGCAACCGCTGTAGGCGGCGACCGACTTGTACAGGCCGGGTGCGGCGATGGGCAGCTGCAGCACGGAGGTGCCGGCCATGGAGAGTCCGGCGATGGCGTTGAGGCCGTTGGTGTTCAGCGCCTTGTCGATGAGCGGCGGCAGTTCCTGGGTGAGGAAGGTCCTCCACATATTGACGCCGAGCGTGGGATCCGGTGCGCGCCAATCGGTGTAATAGCTGAATCCGCCGCCGACCGGGGAGACGACATTGACGTTCTTGTCGGCGAGGAAGTTCAGTGCGTCGGTCTGCTTCTGCCAGGTGGCGGAGTCCTCGCCGCCGCCGGCGCCGTTGAGCAGGTAGAGGACCGGGGTCGGCCCGGAGGTGTCGGCGGCGCGTTGCACGTCGATTTCGATGGGTTTGTTCATGGCGGCGGAGAAGACCTGCAGCTTCAGCGTGCGATCACCGGTCGATTGACTCGAGGCGATGTACGAGCCGTCCGCCGAGGCGCCCGCGGAGGCCAGGGCGGGAGCGGCGTGCGCGGTGCCGGCGGCGACCGGTAGCAGGAGGGTTGCGGCCAGGGCGACAACAGCGCCGCCCCAGGTCTTCGATGAACGCACGCCATTGACTCCTTTTGCAGGTATTACGCATTCTGAACAATCAGCCCTCCACACTGGTCACCGCCACTGTGCGTTTGCTGACCCGAAACTGAGCTGGGCCTGAGAGGGATTGCTCCCCGCCGGTCAGCACCGGGATACGCATGACCGTGAGCTGGCTCACTCCGATTGCGGGTGCGCTGTCGGCGGCCGTCGGTGCGCTGTCGGCGGGCTGTCAGCGCCGCCGCGCATCGTGATGTCACCGGATGCACCGGCCACCGAGAACCGGCCGGGCACGAGACACGGAGAGGCATCAGCCATGCAGGACAACGCGCTGTCGAAGATCGTCGAGAGCATCGCCACCGAGTACGGCATCCCCGGCGTGGCCGTCGGGGTGTGGGCCGACGGCCAGGAGTTCCACGCCAATTACGGCGTCACGAATATCGAGGCGCCCGTCGAGGTCGACTCGGACACGGTCTTCGCGATCGGCTCGATCAGCAAGACCTTCACCACCACCGCCCTGCTGTGCCTGGTCGCCGACGGCAAGCTGGACCTGGACGCTCCCGTGCGCCACTACCTTCCGGAACTGGTCCTGGCCGATGAGCACACGGCCGCCACCATCACCCTCCGCCAATTGCTCAACCACACAGCCGGTTTCGACTGGAACATCATCAACGACATGGGCGAGGGCGACAGCGCACTGGCCGACTTCACCGCCTCCCTGTCCGAACTGCCGCTGATCGCCGCCCCCGGCGAGCGCGCCTCCTACAGCCAGGCCGGCTTCAACCTGCTGGGCCGCGTCATCGAGAAGGTCACCGGCCAACCCTTCGAAACCGCCGTCGAAGACCTGGTTCTCACTCCCGCAGGCCTGTCGGAGACCTTCTACTCCCGCGACGCGGTAATGACCCGCCGCTTCGCCGTAGGCCACGAACGCCAGGAGGACGGCACCCTCTCCGTCTCCCGCCAGTGGAAGGGCAACCGCGCCAACAACGCCGGCGGCGGCATCGGCGCCTCGGTCTCGGAGCTGCTGCGCTGGGCCCGCTTCCAGCTGGGCGACGGCCACGCCGAGAACGGGACCCCCGTCCTCCCCGCCGACCTCCTCCACCTGATGCAACAGCCCACCGTGACCTTGCGCGCCAGCTCCCTGGGCGACGCCATCGGCCTGTGCTGGTTCCTCCGCGACGTCGACGGCGTCCGCACGGTGGGCCACGGCGGTTCCGGCTTCGGCCAGTTCGCCGAACTCCTCCTCGTCCCCGCCCGCAACTTCGCCGTCGTGATCCTCTCCAACGCCAGCCCCGAAGGCATCCCCACCAACCTCGCCATCCTCCGCTGGACCCTGGAGCACTACCTCGCCGTAATCGACAAGGACCCCACCCCGATCCCCTTCGACCCCGAAATCGCCCGAGCCATCACCGGCCACTACGAAATCGACGCCATGACAATCGAAATCACCACCGAGGCCGAAACCCTGACCCTCGACTGCAAAGTAAAACCCGAAATCCGAGCCGCCGCCCCCGCCGCCGCCATCCCCCAAGACCACCCCCCATTCGAATTCGCCCTCCTCCCCAACAACGAATACATGATCACCAAGGGCTCCTTCGAAGGCCAACGAGGCTTCTTCACCTACACCCCCGAAGGCACCGTAACCGGCCTGGACCTAGCCGGCCGCCTCTTCACCCGCACCGCCTGACCCACCCCCGAGCCCGGACACCCCAGGTGTCCGGCCTCCCTTCATCCGCCGCCAAGGCTGGCGGTGCCTGATTCGTCGGTGAGGCGGGCCAAGGCTGCTGGTCTGGGGAGGGTTGCGCCCAGGGCGTAGGCGGTGACGTAGGCGTCGGGGCCCAGGGCGGTGGTCAGGGCGGTTATGAGGGTGGTTAGTTCGGGGTCGCCTTGGTCGGGGGTGCCTCGGATGGCTTCGGCCAGGCCGAGGGTGGTGGCTGCGGCGGTGGGGTTTTGTTCCAGGAGGAGGAGTTTCGATAGTTGTTCTGCGGCTTGGGCGGTGGATTGGGCGATGGTGGCGGCGTCGCCTGAGGCGGTGGCGGCTTGCAGGACTTGGGGGAAGAGTTTGCGGGCCTCGGTGGGGTCGGCTGCTGTCAGGCGGATTGCGAGGCGGGAGACTGCTATTCGGGCGGTGATCATCATTGGGGGGAGGGGGGTGTGGGCGGTGCGGTGGGTGATTCGGTCGAGGGTGCGGTCGGCCTCGGGGAGGTTGCCGGTGCGGCGGAGGAGGTCGGCTCGGGCGAATTGGATGGTGGTGGCGAGGCGGGTGAAGGCCAGGTCGGTGGCCAGGCGGTCGGCGGCGTCCAGGTCGAGGGCGGCGGCTCGGAGGTCGCCGGATCGCATGCGTTCGGTGGCGAGTTCGGTTCGGCTGGCGAGGATGTCGTCTTCCATGCCCAGTTCGAAGGCTACGGTGACGGCTCGGGCGAAGGCGGCGATGGCTTGCTCGTGGTCGCCGTGGAGGGAGTGGTCGCGGCCTACCGAGAGGAGGGCCAGGTCCAGGCCCCAGCGGTCGCCGACTGTTTCGAAGCCGCGGAGAGCCTCGCGGCGCGCCTCGGCGCCTTCCGGCTGGCGGCCCAAGCCTGTCAGGGCCAGGTCGCGGGCCAAGTAGGCGCTGGCTCGGACCCAGGGGTCGGGCCAGGTGAGGGCCTCGGTCAGGCGTTGTTCGGCCAGGTCTTCGTTGCCGGTGCGGGCGGCCAGGAGGGCGGTCCAGAGTGGGAGTGCCGGGTGGAATTCCAGGCCTCCGGTGCGGACGCATTCCTCGATGAGGGTGGTCAGGTCGGTGGAGGTGGCGGTGGGGGCGCCGGTCATCAGCTGGATTACGCCGAAGGCGGCGCGGGCGTCGGCAGGGAGGGCGTCGGCGACGCGGAGTACGTCGGTCAGGGCGGTTTCGAACTGGGCGGTCATGCCGCGGATTCCCCAGTACCAGAACAGGGATCGGACCATGAGGGCGACGGTCGCGGTGTCGCCGGCGGCCGAGGCGGTGCGCAGGGCGGCGGCCATATTGGGATGCTCGGCGTCGAAGAGGGCTACGACGTCGAGTTGTTCGCCGGTGCGCAGGTACGGCTCGTGCTCTTCCGCGAGGGACAGGTAGTACGGTGTGAACTGTTGCCGCACCGCGTCATCGGCGGTTGTGAGCCGGTCGGCGGCATAGGCGCGGATGGTTTCCAGCATGCGATAGCGCGGCTGATCGTCGGCGGACACCACCACGATCGACTTCTCCACCAGCGTGCCGAGCACGTACAGCACATCGGCCACGGGCAGTGAATCGTCGGCGCAGATCGCCTCGATCGCTTCCTCCTTCGCACCGGCGGGGAAGATGGAGAGCCTGCGCGCCAGGGTCTTTTCGGGTTCGTCGAGCAGATCCCAGCTCCACTCGACCAGCGCGAGCAATGTCCGCTGTCGCGGGAGCGCGGTACGGCTCCCCGAGGTGAGCAGCCGGAACCGATCGTCGAGGCGGCGAGCGATCTGATCCACGCTCATGGACCGCAGTTTCGCGGCGGCGAGCTCCAAAGCCAGTGGGATGCCGTCGAGCTGACGGCAGATCTCCACTACCGGACCCGCGGTGCGGTCATCGAGAACGAATCCGGGACGGACGGCGCCCGCCCGATCCACGAACAGTCGTACCGCCGAAGATGCCTGCGCCACTGCGAGATCCGCAGTCTCGGCAGGCACATCCAGCGGTCCGAGAGGCCACAGCGATTCACCGGTGATGGCCAGCGGCTCGCGACTGGTGGCGAGGATCCGCAACTGCGGCAATCGAGCCAGCAGCTGTTCGGCCAGTTCCGCGGCAGCCGCGATGAGGTGCTCGCAATTGTCCAGAACCAGCACGGCCGCACCGGCATCCAGCAATTCGACCAGGCGCGCCGTCTTGTCCGGCCGCGGCTCACCGGGAGTCTGTTCCAGCGCACCGGCAATCGCGTCCGCCAGCTGATCGGGCGCACCCACCTCGGCGAGCGGCACGAAGAACACCGGCCCTCCGCTGTGGCGATCCATGGCTTCCAGCGCCAGCCGCGTCTTCCCCGCCCCACCCGGCCCGACAATCGTGACCAGTCGCGAATCCTGCAGCAGCCGAGCCAATCCCGCCAGCTCGGCATCCCGCCCGATGAAGCTGGTCAGCCGCGCGGGCAGCTTGTTCGCGAGGGTCTCCCTGCGCGCCACCGGCGTTTCCAGTTCCCCGCGCAGCAAGGCCAGGTGAGTGTCACGGAGTTCGACGGAGGGATCGATGCCGAGTTCCTCATCGAGACGACCGCGCATCTCCTCGTAGACGGCGAGCGCCTCCGACTGCCGCCCCGCGGCCGCGAGCGCGCGCATGCGCAGCGCGGCAAGTCGTTCGCTCAACGGATGGGCAGTCCCCGCGACCTCCAGATCGGCGAGAATATCGGCATAGCGCCCGGATCGGAGTTCGGCCTCGAACCGATCCTCGGTGGCGCCCGCCCGCAGATCATCCAGCCGGGTAGCGGCCGCACCTGCGAAAGGCGCGTCCAGCACATCGCCGAACGCTTCCCCTCGCCACAGCCCCAGCGCCTCGCCGAGCACCGCGGCCGCGGATTCCGCTCGCCCCGCGGCGAGTTCCCGCCGCCCCTGCTTGGCCAGTTCCTCGAACCGATCGGCATCGACGCGAATATCCGGCAGCCGATACCCACCGGCCCCGAACTCGACCGTCCCGGCCCCGCTCAACGCCTTCCGCAGCCGCGACACCAGCGCCTGCAGCGCGCCCGCCGCCTCGGCGGGCGGTTCCTCGCCCCACAATCCGTCGATGAGGGCCGCGACCGGCACCGCTCCCCCGCTCGCCAGCGCCAATCGCGCCAGTAGCATTCGCACGCGGACGCCGCCGATCTCGACCGCCGTCCCGTCCGCACCGAGCACCTGGACCGGACCCAACACACCAACCTGCACCCGCCGAGTCTCCCAGAACGTCGCGACCGGGCCACCGGTGACCATTACCCGGGGAGTAATGGCCCCGCGGCCGGTTTTGCGGCACAGTCGATCTCATGACCGACACCGATATCGCCCCGGATCCGCTGGGCACGCAGATCTTCAGCACCATGCCGTTCAGCGAGCGGCTGGGCGTGGAGGTCCTCGAATGCGGCCCGGAACTGGTGCGCAGCCGCCTGGCCTGGGATGAATCCCTGTGCACGCTGGGCACTGCCATGCACGGTGGCGCGCTGATGTCGCTGGCCGATGCGACGGCGGCGGTGTGCGCGTTCCTGAACCTGCCGGAGGGCAAGCAGGGCACCACGACGGTGGAGTCCAAGACCAATTTCCTGCGCGCCCTGCGGTCGGGTCATGCGACGGCGACGGCCAAGCCCTTGCACGCCGGACGCTCCTTCATCGTGGTGGAGACCGAAATCCGTGATGACGCAGGCAAACTCGTGGCCAAGGTGACGCAGACGCAAGCCGTGCTCTGAGCCACGCACGCGGCACGCTCTTTTCGTGCGCGTGGAACCAAGATTGCAAATTGATAGCAATGGGACATTTCCGTCGGCCGGCATAGTTAGGCTCGACCCATGCCTCGCGTTCCAGCCGGAAATCGTGCGCTGACCTGGTTTCTGTACCGCTACCAGGGCATTCGCCCGCCGCGTCGGAGCTCCGCCGAGCGGTTGCGGGATCTCGCCGTGCGCCCACTGCTGTACGCGCGGGTAGCGCAGCTGTCACTGCGCTATCTGCTGCACAACCGGGCCCGCCTGTCCGAGGGCGGCAATCACTGGACGGCGCGCAATTGACGTCCGCCCGGCCCCTGCGCAAACACTCGAACAAATGTTCTACTCGAGGTATCGTTCCGGGACATGCCGGAACTCTCTCGCCGCGACTGGGCCACCATGAACCTCGATCAGGCCCGCAGCCAACTTCTCAATGCGGCCACCTTCGGGAAGACGCTCACCCCTGAGCAGTTGGAGATCGCCGCCGGGAAGATCAGTGAGGGCCTACGGATCTTCCGCGAGGAGACCGAACATCTCGCCTAGTTCACAGCTGGCTGCCAGAGATCGCCGCAACCTGAAAAACCGCTCTTACAGAGCTGATTTCCTATAGACGCAAATGCATGGCAAGCGCATCATGGTCTTACGTCCGAAGCCGTTCGTCGGGGGAACGCCAAGGAAAACCCGAACGGATGGAAAGAGATCATGTTTACCAGGAAGTTGGTGGCGACAGCGGTATTCGCCATCGCGGCCACGGGAGTCACCATGGCCACGGCCAACGGCGAGGCGACGCTGGCCGATATCAATATCGGAGGGATGGCCGGCCCGGTCGGCTACACCACCACGCTGGCGGCCGACCACTCGCACGCCGATGTCAGCTTGAACAATGGCACGTTCGCCCTCACCCCCGGCGGCGTGCAGGTGCTGTCCACGGACGGCGCGGTCGTCGGCACGATACCCACGACCCTGGTCGCGGATACCGGCCAAACCTTCGCCGTCACACCGGCACTCGTCGATCCCGCGGATCTGACCCTCACCCCGGTGGGCGGTCCGACGCCCGCGGCGGCCAGTGTGCAGAATCTGCCGTTCCTGCATCAGGCGGACGGCAACGGCGGCGCGATCCTGGCGGGCGCGGTGGTCGGCTGCCTCGTCGGCGTCGTGATCGGGATCTGGTTCTTCCTGGTCGGCGCGATCGTCGGCTGCGCGATCGGTGCGGCGATCGGAGGATTCATCGGCGCGGTGTCATAGCAGGGCTCCGGGTGTCACGGCCCGGTACCGAATCCGGTCGCCAGCCTCCTGGCGGCCGGATTCGCCCTGTGCGAGAGGCCGACCGGCCAGCGCCGACTCACGTTCCAGGGCCGCGTAGGCGCGGATCGTTTCGGCCATGCGGTATCGGGTGCCGTCGAACTCGACCAGGGACTTGGTGACCAGGGACATCAGGGTGTCGACAATGCCGGCGGCGGTGACGGCCCGCATCGGATCCGAGGCGTCGGCGGCGTGGTCGGCGCAGGTCGCGAGCACCATGTCGAGGGTGGCGCCGGTGCCGAAAACCGATATGCGGCGGGCCAGTTCGGCCTCGCGCTCGGTGAGCAGCGCCCAGCTCCAGGCCACGGCGGCGTGCAGGCTGCGGTGCCGTGCGGCGATGCGGCGGGAGTTGCTGGTCAGCAGGGCGAATCGATCGTCGAGTCGGTCGATCACCGCCCGCAGCGACAGCACCTGCAGGCGGGCGGCGGCCAACTCGATCGCCAGCGGCATGCCGTCCAGGCCGCGCACGAGGGTGGCGACGTCCGCGCAGTTGTCCTGGGTCAGGCCGAAATCCGGTCTTACGGTGGTCGCGCGGTCGACGAACAGCCGTACGGCGGAGCAGTTGCCGGCCGCCTCTATCGTGTCGCCGGATCCGGGCAGGTCCAGCGTGCGCAACGGGTACCTGCGCTCCCCCTCGATTCCGAGCGATTCCCGGCTGGTCGCGAGGATCGTCAAGGCCGGAAGTCGTTGCAGCAGTTGATCGGCCAGCTCCGCGACGGCCACCACCACATGCTCGCAATTGTCCAGGATGAGCAGCATCCGCCGTCCCCGCAGCGCATGCACCAGCACTTCGATCCAGTCCCCGCCACCGGCATCCACCCGTTCCACTCGTCCGAGCGCCGACAGCACGGCAGCGCCTACCGCCGCCCGCGCGGACATCCCGGCCTGTTCCGGACCGACCCCCGCCAGCTCGACGAACACATGACCGTCCGGCCAATCCGGGCCGCGAGCATGCACGAGTTCCGTTGCCAGCCGCGTCTTCCCGACCCCCGCGAGCCCGACCAGAGTCACCATCGGGCTCTCCGCGAGCAGCCGGGCCACCTCCGCGAGATCCTGTTCCCGCCCCACGAAGCTGGTGAACCGTCGCGGCAGCCGCGCCCGGTCCGCCGCCGCCGGGGCAGGACGCAGGGGCGTGACCGGGTCGGGGCGCACCGGAGCGGGGCGGCGGGATGTGGCTGGCTCGAGGTGCGCCGGAGCAGGGCGGCGGGATGTGACCGGCTCGGAGCGCGCCGGAGCGAAGCGGCGGGACGTGACCGCCTCTGGGCGCGCCACTTCGATCGTCGGCGCCACGAGGTCCTTTACCGCGCTGCGCAATTCAGCGGAGGGGCCGACGCCGAGTTCGGCGGCGAGGGTCGCCTCGGTGCGGCGATACACCTGCAGCGCTTCGGCTTTGCGGCCCACGGTGGCGAGGACGGTGATCAGGCGGGCGGCGAGGGATTCGCGGAACGGATTGGCCGCGGTCTCCACGGTGAGTTCGCGGACGATCTCGGCGGCGCGGCCTTCAGTGAGGTAGGCGTCAGCGCGTAGTTCGATCGCGTCCAGGCGTTGCTCGGCGACAGTGTCGGCAATGACACGGAGGTGGGCGATATCGCCGATGTCGGCGAAAGCCGGTCCACGCCAGAGGTGCAGCGCCTCGTCGAGGGCGGTGGCCGCGGCATCGGGGCGGCCGGCGGTCAGAGCGCGGCGGCCGGTTTCGAGGGCGTGCCCGAAGCGGTGGATGTCGACATCCTCCGGCTCGATGGTGAGCAGGTATCCGC
The DNA here is from genome assembly GCF_044386975.1 of Nocardia sp. NPDC020380. Taxonomy (NCBI): domain Bacteria; kingdom Bacillati; phylum Actinomycetota; class Actinomycetes; order Mycobacteriales; family Nocardiaceae; genus Nocardia; species Nocardia sp. NPDC020380. The sequence goes on from NZ_JBIRVQ010000025.1 coordinate 28,494, forward strand.
GCTGCACGTATTTGACGGTGTCCGCGGGCATGATCGCCCGCAGCCGCCGGACCAGGGTCTGCAATGCGTTCTCCGCGGCGGCGGGTGGTTCCTCGTCCCAGATGCGGTCGATCAACCGTGCCACCGGTACGGCTCGCCCGGCGTCGAGCGCGAGCAGGGCCAGCAGCGCGCGGACCCGAGGTCCGCCCACCTGGGCGGTGTTTTCCGCCACTGCCAGTGTCGTCGGCCCCAACAGTCCTACCCGCATGAACTACTCACCTGGCCATCGGTCCTGTGCATTCTTCAGAACACAACCGTGCCGGGGTGCGGGCTTCAAGGGTTGCGCAACGTTGCATATCGATGTGCGCCCGCCGCAACCCCGAAATATGCTGATCGGTACGGTTTTGTGGCTACAGGATGGATACCGTGGGTGATTTCAGCGCAATCCGGCCCGGCACGGATCTTCCGCGGTACGCCCGGGACCTGATCCGCATGCACGACGCCGTCCTCGGCGGCAGCAAGTCCCCGCTCCGCCCGCGCCCGCTCATCGCCCGCTCCTGGTCCCGCGTGCAGGAGGCCGGCCTCACCGCCGACCGGTTCAACAATCGAACCCTGTTGCCCGCGGACGAGATCGAACGCCGCCGCCAGTCACCGCTGGCCGAGGTACTCGACGAGATCGTGCAGGTACTGCACGCCGTCGCCGACGATTCACAGCTCATCGTCGTCATCACCGATATCGACGGGGTGGTGCTGTGGCGGGCCGGGTCGGCCCGCATCCGCTGCCAGGCCGACAGTGTCGGCTTCCGGGAGGGCGCGATCTGGACCGAGTCCACCGTGGGCACCAATGGCATCGGCACGGCACTCGCCGAAGCCGCGCCGGTGCAATTGTTCTCGGGCGAGCATTACGAGCAGTCACAGCACGGCTGGTATTGCACCGCCGCCCCGATCCACGATCCGCGCACCGGCGACCTGCTCGGCGTCGTCGACCTCAGCGGACCGGCGCTGACCCTGCATCCGGCGATCACCGCACTCGTGTCCACGGTGGCGCGGCTGGCGGAGGTGAAACTGCAGAGCCTGCACCAGAATTCGCTGGAACGACTGCGCACCAGCGCCGGACCGACCCTCGCCTCGTTGTCCGGGCCCGCACTGCTGGTGGACCGGCACGGCTGGGTCGCGCACGCCGCGGGCCTGGCGCCGGCTCGCCGCATCGCGGCCCCGCGCGGTGAGCGCGCGTTGCACGTCCCCGGTCTCGGCCTGTGCGTACCCGAACGACTCGGCGCGGGCTGGCTGCTGCGGCCGCGACCCGAAACCGCCCCCATCCGGCTGGAACTCGACCTGACCGGGCCGCCGACGGCCATTGTCACCGGACCCGAATCGAGCTGGCGCAGTGCGCTTTCGGCCCGGCACGCGGAGATCCTGCTGCTCTTGCATCTGAAGGGCCGGACCGGCATGTCGGTCGCGGAACTCGGGGTCGCGCTGTACGGCGATTCCGAGCATGCGGTCACGGTGCGGGCGGAAGTGTCGCGGCTGCGGCGGGTGCTGGGCTCGATCATCGAGAGCCGGCCGTATCGCGTCAACGACACCGTGGAACTCAGCGTCGATCTCGGTGACGGCGGCTACGGCGACTGCGAATTCGTCCGGAATGCCGCGAGTCCCGCGGTCCGCGCATTGATCCACGACAATCCCTGAGCGGCATACCGGCTGCGCCATGCGGGACCTTTCCTCGAGGGTCGGCGTGCTCTCCGACAGGTTCGCGGGCCGCGCTGGCACGGCGCTGTCAGCCGCTGCCAGTCGGCGGCGGGACCGGGGCGCCGGCCGCCAGCAGGCGTTGCGCCAGTGCGCGGGAACGCTTCCCGAGCTCCGGCGGGTCGAGCACCTCGAACTCGTGACCCAGCAGCAGGATGTGCAGGAGTACGCCGTCGAGGTTGCGGGCGCCGCTGAGCACCTCGCAGGCCTCGGCCCCGCATTCCCGGACGGCGGCCGCGGACGGTGAAAGTTGTTCGCGCACAATATCCGCCGGTGCGTGAACCAGAAACCGGGCTTGATGCGGGTAGACCCGGCTCGCCACGCCCTCCTGGACATACCGTGCCGCATCGGGTGCAACCCGAGGCTGAAATCGCCAGGTGCGCGCGGAAACCTCGCTCATCCGGTCGACGCGGAAGCTGCGCCAGTCATCGCGATCGAGGTCGTAGGCGAGCAGGTACCAGCGGCGATCGGAGGCGACGAGGCGGTAGGGCTCGACGCGGCGGCGGCGCAGTTCACCGTTGGACGGGTAGTCGAACCCGGCCTCCACCTCGTCGCGGCAGGCCCTGGCCAGTGCCATCAGCAGCTCCGGATCGACCGGGATGCGGGCGCCGGCGAAGGACTCCACCGAACCGGCGAGCGCGCGCACCTCGTGCCGTAGCCGGGTGGGCAGTACCCGGTCGAGTTTGGCCAGCGCGCGCAGTGCGGCATCACCGGCGCCGGCCGCACCGGCGAGCAGCGAGACCGCGGTGGCAATGGCCTCTTCGTCGTCGAGCAGCAGCGGCGGCAGTTCCTGTCCCGCGCCCAATTGGTAGCCGCCGCCGACACCCTGGCAGGCGCGGACCGGATAGCCGAGCGCGCGCAGCCGTTCGATATCGCGCCGCACCGTGCGCGGGGTGACGCCGAGTCGTTCGGCCAGTTCGGGTCCGGTCCAGACCTGGCGTTGCTGCAGCAGTCCGAGCAGGGTGAGCACCCGCTCGGTCGTCCCCCGGTCCGCGCCGTCCGCCATTTCGCCACCCTGCCACAGATAGCGGACCGATCCTGTCCGCTAGGGGTGCCAGGGTAGCGGCATGGATGCAGACGACTTCGACTGGAACCGGACACTGCGCGAGCAATGGGAGTTCCATTGGGACCATCAGATCCGGGCCCGGCTGCAGGGCCTCACCGACGACGAATACCTCTGGTCACCCGCGCCGGACCCCTGGAATGTCCGGCCGCGAGACGCCTCGGCGATGCCGCCGCAGCCGGGCGCCGGACCCTTCACCATCGATTACGCCTATCCCACACCGGTTCCCGCACCCTTCACCACCATTGCCTGGCGGCTCGCGCACGTCATCGTGGGAGTGCTGGCCATGCGCAACGCCACCCACTTCGGCGCACCCGCCGCCTCCTACGAGACCTGGGAGTACGCGGGCGACGCGGCCACCGCCCTCGCACAACTCGACACCCAGGTCGGCACCTGGATAACCGGGGTACGCAGCCTCACCGAAACCGAACTCCGCACCCCGGTCGGCCCCAAGGAGCCCTACCCGGACGCGCCGATGGCCACGCTCGTCCTGCACATCCACCGCGAGCTGATCCACCATCTGTCCGAGGTCTCGCTGCTGCGCGACCTCTACGTACACACCCGCCAGGGAGCCACCGTATGACCACGAAGACGACCCACGTCGACCCCGAAGGGCTCTTCTACAACCCCGCCTTCACGCAGGGCGTCATCGCGCCCGCGGGGCCGACGTTGTACGTCGGCGGCCAACTCGGTACCGACAGCACCGGAACCATGCTGGACGGCATCGAAGCCCAAACCGCCCAGGCCATGCGCAATGTGCTCACCGTGCTGGCGGCGGCGGGCACCGGGCCCGAGCACGTGGTCAAACTCAATATCTATATCGTCAGCGGGGTCGACGCGCAGGTGGGATACGCGGCGTCCCGGGCGGTTTGGGGTGATCACCGCACCGCGATCACCGTGGTTTCGACCGCGGGGCACGCGCGTCCGGGCGCGCTGGTGGAGATCGACGCGGTGGCGATCATTCCCGAATGACCGGCGCGCCCGGTGGATTCGCATTGCCGTGGCTAGTCGATCCACAAGCGGGTGTCGTGGCTTTCGACCAGTGCGCGAATACTCGCCAGCGCGCTTCCGGTCGAAAGTGAAGGCAGGCGGCGGCCGTCCCTGAGCCGGACGGCCACCTCGCCGTTCGCGATCTCGGCGGGGCCGAGGATGAACTGGTACGGCGCGAGCCGGGTATCCCGCACTCGCGCACCCAGACTCCCGGATTCGGCGTCCATCACCTCGGCGCGCAGGCCCGCGTCCAGGCAACGATCACGCAGTTCCGCCGCCGCGGACTCCTCCGCGCTGGAGATCGGCAGGATCGCCACTTGCAGGGGCGCGAGCCAGGCCGGGAAGGCGCCGCCGTGTAGTTCGATCAGGTGGGCGACCGCGCGTTCGACACTGCCGATGATGCTGCGGTGCACCATGACCGGGCGATGTTTACCGCCGTCCGCGCCGGTGTAGTGCAGGTCGAATTGTTCGGGTTGGTAGAAGTCGACCTGCACGGTGGACAGGGTGAACTCGCGGCCCGCGTGATCGGCGAGTTGGACGTCGATCTTGGGCCCGTAGAAGGCTGCCTCCCCTTCGACGGCCTCGTATGCGACTCCGGATCGATCGAGGACTTCACTCAGAATCTTGCTCGCCTGCTGCCACATCTCCGGTGCCGCAACATATTTCCCGCCCGGTCCGGGCAGTGACAGGCGATAGCGCGCATTGTCGATACCCATGGCCTGGTAAGCCGCACCGATCAAGGCCAGCGCGTCGGCGGCCTCGTCCGCGACCTGTTCGAGGGTGCAGAAGATGTGGGCATCATTGAGCTGAATGCAGCGCACGCGGGTCAAACCACCGAGCACTCCGGACAATTCGGAGCGATACATCGCCCCGAGTTCGGCCATGCGCAGCGGGAGTTCGCGATAGCTGTGTGATCGTGCGCGATACATGACCGCGTGGTGCGGGCACAGACTCGGCCGCAGGACGACCTGTTCACCGCCGATATCCATGGGCGGGTACATGTCGTCGCTGTAATGGGCCCAGTGCCCGGAGATTTCGTACAGTTCGCGTTTGGCGAGTACGGGCGAGTAGACATGCCGGTAGCCCGCCCGCCGTTCCACCTCGCGAACGTATTCCTCGAGGCTGTGCCGCACGATCGCCCCGTCGGGCAGCCAGTACGGCAGGCCGGCTCCGATCAGCGGGTCGGTGTCGAACAGGCCGAGCTCGCGGCCCAGCTTGCGATGGTCGTACATGGTGGGACTCCTCCCGATACAGGGCGGATGACCACGCGAAAAAGCCCCGGGCATCCGCCCGGGGCTTCGATCAGAACAAGGTTCAGCGCGCCGGGACGTGTTCCGGCGTCGTCGTGGACTGCATGCGCTGCATGGGCGGAACGCTACCCCGGCGCAGCCCCTCGGACCAAGGACTTTTCGCGGCGGGACCGCTCAGGGCTGGAGCACGATCCGGCCGGGGAGGCCACCGGCCGCCTTGGCGCTGAAGCCCTTGATCGCGTCGGCGAGCGGGTACACCTCGCTGACCGGCGGGCGCAATGTGCCCTCGTCGATGAGGCGGGCTAGCTCGGCGAGCTGATTGCGATCGGAGACCTGGACGAAGACGACCTTCTCGACATCGTCCCGGCCGGGCGGGAAATCGAAGGCCGCCTTGATGGTGACCAGCCGGCCGCCCTCGCGGAGCAGCGGGGCGGAGGCCGCGAGCACCTCACCGCCGATGGTGTCCACCACCAGATCCGCTTGCCCGGCAATATCTTCCAGTCGATCGGTATCCAGTGCGACGTACCGGTCCACGCCCATCTCGGTGGCCAGCGCGCGGGAATGACCGCGCCCGGTGCCGATCACCTCGGCCCCGGCCCAGTGCGCGAGCTGCACGGCCACCGATCCCACCGCGCCACCCGCGCCGTGAATGACCACGGTCTGGCCCGCGGCCAGTTTGCCGTGGTCGAACAGCGCCTGCCAAGCCGTCAGCCCGGCCCGCGGCACGGCGGCGGCCTGCACGTGATCCAGGGTGCGGGGCTTCAATGCGAGGTTCCGCTGCTCGACGGCCACGAGCTCGGCGGCCGCCCCGTCGCGCAGCTGGTCGGTCAGGCCGAAAACCTCGTCGCCCACGGCGAATCCGGCGGCCCCGAAGCCCAGTCCGACGACCACGCCCGACACCTCGTTACCGGGGATGATCGAGGTCCGCTGGTGGCCGGCCCGGCAGGTCCAGACCGGCCAATCCAGCTCGTTGTGCGTGATCCCGCAGCCGGCCACCCGGATCAGGACCTCGCTCAACCCAGGCTTGGCATCGGGGACGTCCTCGTATACGAGCCCGTCGATGCCTGTCGGTTCGTGGAGACGAACAGCCTTCATCCCCCACTCCTTCCGCGCGTGAAACTCTACCCTTGGCATTATGCTCGGATAACCTTCGAGCGCTTGGTATTTCGCCTGGGAACCTTCAGGCTGCGCACGCCGCGACATCGAGTGTGTGAAGCCCCGCGCGGAAATGTTCTCCATCGACGAGGTCCTGGTTGAAGGCGATGGTCACCGCGCGCCCGGTCTCCGGCACCACACCGTCGAAGGTCAGGAATCCGGAGACGCCGCCGGTATGCCCCCACAGCTGACGCCCGCAGGACAACGATATCCGCGCCAGGCCCAGACCGTATGCCATCGTGCCCTGCTCGTCGGCGGATCTGACATTCTTCATTTCCGCCAATTGCGCGGGCGGCAGCAGTTTTCCGTCCAGCAGACCGGCGAAGAAACGGTCGAGGTCGGCGCCGGTCGCGACCATCGCGCCCGCGGCGCCCGCCCAGGACACGTTCTGGCTGGTGTAGTCGATCCGATTGCCGCCGACCTGGCTGTAGCCGATGGGATGCGGGCCGCGGATGCCGGTTTCGCCGGGCTCCGGATAGTAGGTGTCCCGCAAAGCGAGTCGCTCGATAATGCGGCTGGTGATCTCGGCGCCGACGGAATGGCCGGTGACCTTCTCGATCACCATTCCGGCGACGATGTAATTGGTGTTGGAATACCGCCATTGCGCGCCGGGCTCGAAATCGGCCGGTGCGGTCAAGGCATTACGGATCACCGCAGCCATATCCGCCGTCGTCCACCGGGCCTGCTCGGTCACGATCTCGACCTGACCGGGTTTGGGAGTCTCCCCGAATTCCGCCGCGAATTCCGGTAGTCCACTGGTGTGCTGCAACAGATTTCGGATGGTGATCCGATTACCGTCGATGCCGGGGCCGTGCACCACCCCCGGCAGGTAACGCTCCACCGGGGCATCCAAGTCGACCTTGCCCTCGCCCACCAGCTGCAGCATGACGGTGGCCACGAAAGGCTTGGTATTGCTGCCTATCCGAAGCCGGGAGTCGTCGGCGAACGGCTTCCCGGTGGCCAGGTCACCGGCGCCCGCGGTGACGGTCCAGACATGGCCCTTGTCGCTGACCACCGCCTGCCCTCCCGGAAATCCCAGGTGCACAGCATCATTCAGAGCGGTCTGGATCTCACCCCGCCCGATCTCCTCGGTATCGCCCGAACCGTCCACTCCGCAGGCCGTTACCGCCGCCATGGCCACACCCAGCACCGCAAGTCTCATCCGCACGGCCCCAAGTTATGGAAAACGGCCCACGCGAAACAGCCTGCTACCGCCCTGGCAATGGTGGGGCTGACCTCACCGGGCCGATCAGTGTCCGGTGCCCAGCATCTTCCGGTAGTACACGACGCGTTCGCGCTCTTCGAAGCCCAAGGCGGCGTGCATCGCCTGGCCAGTGGGGTTTTCGAGCAGGGCGTCCGAGCCGAGTTCGGTGCAGCCGAGGGCGCGGCCCCAGGCTTCGATTGCGTCGCACAGCATTCGGGCGATGCCCGCACGGCGGTGTGCGGGATCGACGTACATGCCCTCCAGGAACGCGACCGGCGACGTGTCGCAGCCGTTCACGTAGTCGGTGCGCAGGGTCGCCTCCGCGAAACCGATGGGGGTGTCGCGGACGTCACGAGCTATGAAGGCCACCGCCGTGCGGGAGCCGTCGTACGCGCCAGCGATATCGGCGCGATGCTCCTCGATCGGAAGGTCGGGCCACAATCGGGTACGAAGAGTGGCCAGCTCGTCCAGGTGTTCCGGGCCGCACTGGTGGATTCTCATGCGGTCAGCGTATTCGGGCGCCCGTGTTCAGCCGACGACATCTCCCGGGAAGGTGGGTATCGGATATTCGGCTCCTTTGCCGAACAGGTGGGTGAGCAGAGCGCGCACCGGTTGCAGCGGGCGCGAGGTGACCACCGTGACGAGGCCGTGCATGAAGGCGATCCCGCGGCGGGTCACCGGATGACGCAGCCGCACCTGGGCTTCGGTGCCCTTCTGCACGGCGGTCACCAGCGGACGGAGCAGTTCTTCATAGCGTGTCAGGGCGCGCTCGAAATCATCTGGTGTGGTGGCGATTTCCCCGGCGAGGAGATACGCGCCGATGAGGGCGAGCGCGGTACCCATGCCCGTCATCGGCGATCCGCAGTAGGCGGCGTCGCCCAGCAGCACCACGCGGCCCTGCGACCACTTGGGCATCCGGATTCGGGCCACCTCGTCGAAGTAGAAGTCCGGGGAGTCGGCCATGGTGTCCAGGATTTCCGGGACCACCCAGCCGTGCCCGGACAGTCGATCGCGGATCAACTGCTGCTGCGCCGCGACATTCCCGCGCAGCCGGTCATCTACGGGGACGCGGGTGGAGATGATGGCCATGGAGGTCGCCGGTTCCGGGTCCGGGCGCACCGCGAGAACGCTGCCGGGCATGGGATACACACCGACCCAACCGGTTTCGAGCATCATCGCGGCCGGCGTGGGGATGGTGAAGAAACCGATGTAGGCGCCGAGGTATTCGGCGTATTGTGCGCGCGGCCCGAATACCTGCTCCCGCATGGCCGAATTCAGGCCGTCGGCGCCGATGACGAGATCGAAGTCGGCCACCGCGCCCGAGGCGAAACGCACCTTCACGACTTCCGAATCCTGCTCCAGTTCGGCGACCGATTCACCGTAGCGATAGTCGAGTGCACCGGATTCCGCTGGGAGAGCGGCAATTTCGTCGAGCAACACCTGATCGAGGTCCACGAATCGATCGAGACATGGTGGACCTCCCCGTACGACGCCATGGACTCGATTCAGCCTTCCCGCGGAATCAGCGCGTGACAACCGATTTACCGGTGCTGGGGAGCAGCACTCGGCAGGAGTTGTGGCGACGATCACTTTTTCGGCTTCCGCCCTGTTCGCGGGGGACAAATCGGGCCGCTTCCCCGATGCCTGTTGTTTGCCCATGCGGCGCGTGGGTACCGGTCTGTTTCGTGCGACAAGAGACGGAAACGAAGACATCCGGCTTCCCGCTACGGCGATCGGTAGCCGCCAGCGCGCTGGGCAATGCCACCGAGTGGTACGACTACGGCGTCTACGCGGCGACGGCCACCTACCTCACCGATGCCTTCTTCCCGGGCTCGCTCGGCACCCTCGGCACCATGCTCGGCTTCGCCGTCTCCTTCCTGCTGCGGCCGCTCGGCGGCATGGTGTGGGGTCCGCTGGGCGATCGCATCGGCCGGAAAGCGGTGCTCGCCACCACGATTCTGCTCATGGCCCTCTCCACCGGCCTGATCGGCATCCTCCCGACCCACGCCGGCGCCGGCGTGCTGGCGCCGATCCTGCTGATCACGCTCCGTGTCGTGCAAGGCTTCTCGACCGGCGGCGAATACGGCGGCGCCGCAACCTATCTGGCCGAATGCGCCACCGACCGCAAACGCGGCTTCCTCGGCAGCTTCCTCGAATTCGGCACCCTGGCCGGTTTCGTCGGCGGCTCGACCGTGGTCCTGGCCTGCCAGCTGATCCTGGGCTCGACGGGTATGCACGACGGCGGCTGGCGCATCCCCTTCCTGCTCGCCGTCCCGCTGGGCCTGATCGGCTGGTACCTGCGCGCTCACCTCGACGAATCCCCCGTCTTCAACGAACTCGCCGAACAACCCGACCGCGACCAGCCCCCCACCGGCCTGCGCGAGGTCCTCACCACCTACCGCCGCGAGGTCCTCACCCTCATCGGCCTGGTAGTGGCCCTGAACGTCGTCAACTACACCCTCCTCACCTACCAGCCGACCTACCTGCAACGCACCCTCGGCCTCGGCGAATCCACCACCACCGCAATGATGCTCATCGGCCAGCTCGTCATGATGATCTCCCTCCCCTTCTTCGGCCGCCTCTCCGACCGCGTAGGCCGCCGCCCCCTCTGGCTGGTCTCCCTGGTAGGACTGGCAGTTCTCGCCATCCCGATGTACTGGCTGATGGGCAAGGGAACAGCTTGGGCCATAACAGGATTCGTAATCCTGGGCCTCCTCTACGTCCCCCAACTCTCCACCATCAGCTCAACCTTCCCAGCGATCTTCCCCACCCACGTCCGCTACGCCGGCTTCGCCCTCGGCTACAACATCTCCACCGCGATATTCGGCGGCACCGCCCCCTTGGTCAACGAGGCCGTAATCGAGAAAACCGGCTGGTCCCTCTTCCCCGCCGGCTACATGGTCGCCGCCTCCCTGATCGGCCTCATAGCCTGGACCTTCCTCCGCGAAACCGCCGGAACCTCCTTGCACGGCACCGAAATCCCCGACGCCGACACTCCCACCCCAAACCACCCACCAGTCGCCGTCAGCAGGTAAGACTCCAAGGCGTGGATATCGAGCAGCCCCAAACACACAACTGGCACATCGAGTCCCGCGAGTACGCCCGCCAGGAATCCCACCGCGGCCGCCGCTTCGCGTACCCCACCCTCGATCCCGAGCGCACCGCCCTGATCGTGATCGACATGGTGCCGTTTCATGTCGCCGACAACCCCTACTGCCGCGCAATCGTCCCCAACATCAACCGAACAGCGGAAGCCCTGCGCCGAGCCGGCGGAACAATCGCCTGGGCCCTCCCCGGCACAGCCGAACCGAGCCCAGCCGCCATCGAGTTCTTCGGCCCCCGAACCGCCGAAACCTACAGCACCTCAGGCGGTTCCGGCCCCCTCCCCACCCGCCTGTGGCCGGCCTTGTCCACCCACGAAGACGACCTCTTCATGGAGAAGTCCGCGTTCAGCGCTTTCTTCCCCGGCCGCTCCACCCTCCCGGACCAACTCGACCAGCGAAACATCAACACGGTCCTCATCACAGGCACCGTCACCAACGTCTGCTGCGAATCCTCGGCCCGAGACGCCGCCACCCGCGGCTACCGCGTAATCATGATCGCCGACGCCAACGCCGCCCGCCGCGACCAAGACCACAATGCCACCCTCCACACCATCTACAGATCCTTCGGCGACGTCCGCCCAACCTCGGATCTGCTGGCAATGATCGCCGCAGCAAAATGACCCGATTCCTTCTGCGGCAAGGCATTTGTGGGGCGGGCGGGGCTCGAACCCGCGACCAATGGATTATGAGTCCACGGCTCTAACCGACTGAGCTACCGCCCCTGACCGCGGCTCGTGCGCGGGCGTCGCGATGTTACCTCGTGGGGGTACCTGTTGCCTACTTGGGCACCGGAAACTGTGGGTGGCCCCGGCCTGCCGGGGCGGAGTTCGGCTGTTTTCATTGCGTCGATCCTCTTGGTGTAGTGCGAAATTCGGGGGTGGCGGCGGGGTCTGTGCGGGAACGGTGTCCGCGAGGTCGTGATCGCCTGGTGAAGCGTTAATGTAGGCAGTGACCACGAGAGCAGGAGGAATGATGGCGAATCTGTTCGGGAACGTGTTGAAGGCGCATCAGTGGCTGTATGAGAACAGCAATGGGGTGGTCGGGCATAAGTTGTTGTTCGGGAATCCGACGCTGTTGTTGCGGACGGTTGGGCGGAAGAGTGGGGAGGCGCGGACGTCGGCGCTGACCTATGCGAAGGATGGCGGCGATTATCTGGTGACGGCTTCCAATGGCGGGGCGAAGAAGCCGCCGGGGTGGCTGGCCAATGTGAAGGCCGATCCGAAGGTCGAGATCCAGGTCGGGACGAAGCGGATTCCGGTCACGGCCCGCGCCACCTACCCGGACGATCCGGATTACGCACGCCGCTGGGATCTGGTCGACAAGGTGAATCAGGGCAGGTACACGGAATATCAGAAGAAGACCGATCGTCCGATTTCGGTGGTGGTGCTCAGCCCCCGCTGACCGCGACACGGGCACATCGAGTGGACACGCGAGGTAAGGGTCGACTATCCTCACCGCCGTAGAGGGGAGTACTTCCCAATAATCACTCCGGTCAGTACGGGCCGCGCCGTCGCGTCCCCCGGATGATTGCCCGCGAGCAGGATCTACGTGGGTGAAGGAGACCTCGGCTGGTTTCCCATGCCCGAGGAGGTCCCATGAGCCTTACTGTTTTCGCGAGTGCACCCGTCATCCACACCATCGGCACACCGTGGTTGTGGGGCGGCACCATCATCGCCGTGCTCGCCCTGCTGGTCCTCGATTTCAGCCTGACCCGGCGCCCGCACGAAGTATCCATGCGCGAAGCCATCGGCTGGACCGTCTTCTACATCGCCCTGCCCGTGCTGTTCGGGCTGTTCCTGTGGGGCAACAACGGCGGTAAACCCGCCATGGAATTCTTCACCGGCTATCTGCTGGAGAAATCGCTGTCGGTGGACAATCTGTTCATCTTCATGCTGCTGCTGTCCGCGTTCGCGGTGCCGGCGGCGCTGGCGCAGCGGGTGCTGCTGTACGGCATCGCGGGTGCACTCGTCCTGCGCGGCATCTTCATTGCGCTCGGCGCGGCCGCGCTCGCGACCCTGGATTGGGCGTTCCTGCTGTTCGGCGTGATCCTGCTGATCACCGCGGTGAAACTGCTGGCCGACGCGGCGGGCGGGCACGAACAGGACGTCGACATCTCGTCCATGCGCTCGGTACGACTGCTGCGCCGCATCTGGCCCGTCACCGACGACTACCGCGGCACCAAAATGATTGTCCGGGAAGCCGATCCGAAGCAGCCGTCCAAGCTGCGCCGCGCCCTGACCCCGCTGGCCCTGGTGGTCACCGCGGTGATGGCGACCGACCTGGTCTTCGCGGTCGACTCGGTACCAGCCGTGTACGGCGTCACCGGCGACCCGTTCCTGGTGTTCGCCACCAACGCCTTCGCGCTACTCGGCTTGCGCGCACTGTATTTCGTCCTGCACGCCGCCCTGTCCCGCCTCGTGCACCTGGCCTACGGCCTGGCCGCCATCCTCGCCTTCATCGGCGTGAAGCTGGTAATGCACTGGGCGCACGGCGTCTGGAGCGGCGTCCCGACCATCCCCACCGCCACCTCGCTGGTGGTGATCGTGGTGGCGCTGGCGACGGTGACCTTCACCAGCCTGCGCGCGACCCGCGGTCAGCAGCAGCCGGACGCCGAGATCAGCACGCCCAGCGCCTGAGCGCCGCCCCGGAAATCGGCGCCGTGCGCAGGCTCCGGCCCGCGACGTACCGTGAACCCATGCTGCAACGCCGCTCCCGTCCACGGCTCGATCAGGTGAATCGAGCCGTGGACGCGCTGGAACTGCCCGACGCGGTATTCAAGACCAGCCCGTGGCAACCCCGCGACCTGGTGGAAACCGGTCTGCGGCAATGGCTGCGCTGTTGCGGGGCCGCCATGCGCGACGATCAGGTGATCGGCATGCCCTCGCACGCGGTCGACGAGGCCTGGCACGGGCTGATCCTCTGCACTATCCGTTACGCCCGCTTCTGCGAGGCCGCGTACGGCCGCTTCCTGCATCACTTCCCGGACGGCGAGGGCACCGGATCCGGCGACCCCATGGCCGATCAGCTGGGCCGCACCGTGGTCGCCTGGTCCATGGTGGCGCGGCCGGACGAACAGTGCGTGCTCTGGAACCTGGATTCCGCTGTAGGCGTGGACAATCCGTGGGGCATCCCGCTGGAGCGAGTTGAAACCATAGAGACGGCACTGCGGTCCGGCGACTGAACCACCGGATCTCCTGAGCCCCAAAGCCTCAGCTATGCAATTGTTTCCGTAAAGGTGGTCGCATACCGCCGAAAACTGGCCGGATTGTCAAGTGCAGTCCGATCATCGGTCGATTATCGGAAATATGTTGTGTTACAGCACAGTTGAGCATCCCCGACCCTCGGCGCGCCTGGACGCGAGCATGAGTTGACGTTGAACGGTATGAGCCGTACGGTTCGTCCATTCTTGTCAACTGATTTGTTTCGGGTGATCGGGGAAAGTAGTGGCGGTACTGCTCACGGATCAAAATGCCCCGGATGTCGCACCGACCACCGAGGAGAAGCGACTGCGCGGGCGCTCGCCCGGACAGCTCGCCTGGCGGCGGTTCAGACGGGACAAGACCGGCCTCGTATCCGGTGTCGTGGTGCTGTTCTTCTTCGTCGTCGGCCTCGGCGCACCGCTGATCTCGCTGCTCTACGGCAAAGATCCCTACACCCCGTACGCGACGCCGGAGAACGGGTTGCTCACCAATACCGGCTTCCCGGTCAAGCCGAACGGCGGTGTCTCGGGCCAGTTCTGGTTCGGCATCGAACCGCACACCGGCCGCGACGTGTTCATGGTGCTGATCTACGGGATCCGGACCTCGCTGCTGATCTCGCTGGCCGTGGTGCTGGCGACCACGATCATCGGCACGGTGCTCGGCATTACGGCCGGCTACCTGGGCGGCAGGTCCGACTACCTCATCAGCCGGATCACCGACACCTTGTTGTCGGTGCCGTCGACGCTGTTCATCCTCGCGTTCATGCCGGTGGCCTGGGCCGGCTATATGGCGGCCGGAGAGGAGGTTCCGGTGTGGGTGCGGGCGGGGAGCATCGTCGGATTGCTGACCCTGTTCGGGTGGACCCGCAATGCCCGCCTGCTGCGCGGGCAGACGTTCTCGCTGCGGGAGCGCGAGTTCATCGAGGCGGCCAAGGTGACCGGCGCCGGTACGCGTCGAATCATCTTCCGCGAGCTGCTGCCGAATCTGTGGACGCCCGTGCTCGTGCTGGTGACGCTGGACCTGCCCTCCTATGTCACCGCGGAGGCGGCCTTGTCCTTCCTCGGCGTCGGGATCACCGCGCCGACGCCCGACTGGGGTGTGATGGTCCAGAACGGGGCGGGCCTGATCTCCTCCGATATCACCTATCTGGCCTTCCCCGGTTTCGCGATGATCATTTTCGTGCTCGCGTTCAATCTGCTCGGCGACTCGGTGCGCGATGCCCTGGACCCGAAGGGGAACCGTTGAACAGAAGAGATTTCGCGCGCACCGCGGTGCTGGCGGTGACCGCGGTGCTGGCCGCGGACGCCTGCTCGCCGGGCCACAGCAATGTCGGGCCCGGCGACCTGCCCGGCGCCCCGCCGAACAAACTCACCCTGGACCCGGAGGGCCTCCAATCGACCGGCCCGGCCGCGCCGCTGCCCGGCGCACAGACGGGCGGCACGCTGAACGTGACGTGGCGCAACGACTTTCCGCACTACGACCCGGTCAAGGTCTACACCTCGCCGGACGACGCGGTGTTCCGGCTCATCAACCGGCGTCTCACGGTGCTGAAGCAGAACGACGACGGTTCGATGGTGCTGGTCGGCGACCTGGCCACCGATACCGGTACGGCCTCCGACGGCGGCAGCACCTGGAAGTACACGCTCAAGGATGGCGTGACATACGCCGATGGCACGCCGATCGTCTCGCGGGACATCAAATATGCCGTCGAACGCAGCTTCGACTCGCGATTCGCCATGGGCCCCAAGTGGGTGCAGCAGTGGCTGATCGGCAATGACGACTACAACTCGGTCTATCAGGGTCCGTACAAGGGTCAGGAACTCGGCCCCGACAAGATCGAGACACCGGACGACAAGACCATCATCTTCCACCTCGCCGCGCCGCAGTCGGACTTCCCGTTCGCGGTCTCGATGACCCAGACCGTTCCGGTGCGCAAGGCCCTGGACACCGATCAGAACGCCTTGGACGCCAACGGATTGGGTGACATGATCACCGGACCGTACAAGATCGACTCCCACGCGGTCGACCGGACGCTGGTGCTGGTGCGGAACCCGCACTGGGATCCGAAGACCGACCCGGTGCGCCACCAATACGTCGACAAGATGCACTTCCAGTTCGGCGTACAGCCCAAACAGGAGACCGACCAGCTCCGGGCGAACATGGACCCGCACAGCGCCGCGCTCTACAACCAGATCGACGTCGATCAGGTTCAGGACATCCTCGCGGATTCAGAGCTGAAGCAGCGCACGATAGACGCCGAGCTGAACTTCGTGATGAGTTTCCAGATCAACAACGCCCGGGTCACCGATCCGAATGTCCGCAAGGCCATCGCGACCGCGTTCCCGAAGCAGGATGTCATCAACACGCAGGGCGGACCCTACTACGGCGCCATCGCCACCACATTCAGTCCGCGTGCCGCGGTGGGCTATTCGCCGCAGCCCAATCCGTACGGTGTCGGCGACAATGGTGATCCACAGCTGGCCAAGCAGATCCTCACCGCCGCAGGCAAACTCGGTTACGTCGTCAATGTGTGCTGGGATTCCACGCCGGCGGCCGACCGGATGGGCGCCCCGATCAAGCGGGCGCTGGAAGCCGCCGGATTCAAGGTGAATCTCGATCCGGTGGCGGACAAAGGTTATTACGACGCCATCGAGCATCTGCAGAATCCGTACGACCTCATCTGGTATCAATGGGCGCCGGACTGGCCGACCAACCGAACCGTCTACAGCGCCTTGTTTTCCAGCGGTCAGGTCATGGAGGGCGGCAGCGCGGTGGCCCAGGTCAAGTCACAGCAGGTCGACGACAGCATCAACCGCGTCCAGGCGATCCAGGACATCGAGGCGCAAGGCGCTCAGTACATGCCGCTGGACCAGAAGATCCAAAAGGATTACGGGGCAGCGATTCCGGTGGCCTACGTCCGTAAACAGATGATGTTCGGTTCGAAGGTCCGCGGCGTGCGCGTCGATGTGATCAGCACCAGCATCGACCTGTCCCATATCTATCTCGAGAGGTAGCGCGGAATGTGGGGCTTCCTGATTCGCCGGATTCTCGGCGGCATAGTGATTCTGTTCATCATTTGCGCCGTCACTTTCATGCTGTTCTATGTGGCCCCGGGCCACAATGTCGCGAAACTGGCCTGCGGCAAGAGCTGCACGCCGCAAACCGTCGCCCAGGTCGCACATCAGCTCGGCGTCGACAAACCGGTCTGGCAGCAGTTCGCCGAGTATCTCGGCGGGATCTTCGCCGGCCGCACCGTCGGGCAGAACCACTGCCCGGCGCCGTGCCTGGGTTACTCCTTCCGCAACGACCAGCCGGTGCTCGAAACCATCCTGGGCCGGCTGCCGGTCACCCTGTCGCTGACCCTGGGCGCGGTGGTGCTGTTCCTGATCATCGGTGTGGGCCTCGGCATGCTGGCCGCGCTGCGCCGCGGCAAGGCCGCCGACCGGTTCGCGATGGGTTTCGCGGTACTGGGCGGGGCACAGCAGATCTTCGTGCTGGGACCGTTCCTGTTGTTCCTCTTCGTCTATTCGACCCACCTGATGAATGTGCCGACCTACACCCCGTTCTTCGACAACCCGCTGAAATGGGCGACCGGGCTGATCCTGCCCTGGTTCTGCCTGGCCATCATCACCGCCGCGTACTACGCCCGGCTCACCCGCTCCACCATGCTGGAGATGATGAGCGAGGACTACATCCGCACCGTGCGCGCCAAGGGCATGGGAAACGCGAATGTCTATGTGAAGCATGCCTTTCGCGGCGCGATGAGCCCGGTCGCCACCCTGCTCGGCCTGGATATCGCCGTGCTGCTGGGCGGGGCCATCATCACCGAGACGGTGTTCGATCTGCCGGGTGTCGGTCAGCTGGCCGCCACCTCGGTGCAGGACTCCGACCTGCCCGTGATGATGGCCGTGGTGCTGCTGGGCGCGGCCTTCGTGGTGACAGCCAACATTGTGGTGGACGTCGTGTACGCGTTCATCGACCCGAGAGTGAGACTGCGATGATCGTGACCGCCGAATCCGAAGCGCAGCAGGACATTTCCGATCGGGAGGCGATCCTGTCGGTACGGGATCTGCAGGTGCACTTCCGTACCGACGACGGCGTGGTCAAGGCGGTCGACGGACTGTCGTTCGACCTCGCCCCGGGCACGACGCTCGGCATCGTGGGCGAGTCCGGCTCCGGCAAGAGCGTGTCGAACATGGCGATCCTCGGCCTGCACAATCGCGAGCGGACCACCGTCGGCGGGCAAATCCTTTTCCAGGGCACGGATCTGGCGGGCGCGGACGAGCGGACCATGCGGCGGTTCCGAGGCAAGCGGATCTCGATGATCTTCCAGGATCCGCTGACCGCGCTGTCGCCGTACTACACCATCGGCAACCAGATCATGGAGACCTATCGCCGGCACACCGGCGCGAACCGCAAGCAGGCGCGGGCGCGGGCCATCGAGATGCTCACCAAAGTCGGTATCCCGCAACCGGAGCGGCGGGTGGACGACTACCCGCACCAGTTCTCCGGAGGCATGCGGCAGCGGGCGATGATCGCGATCGCGCTGTGCTGCGACCCGGACCTCCTGATCGCGGACGAGCCGACGACGGCGCTGGACGTGACCGTGCAGGCGCAGATCCTGGACCTGCTGCGGGAGCTGCAGGCCGAGTTCGACACGGCCATCATCCTGATCACCCACGATATGGGCGTGGTCGCCCAGATGGCCGATGACGTGCTCGTGATGTACGCGGGCCGAAGCGTCGAACGCGGCTCGGTCCGTGAGGTTCTCGGCCGGCCACGACATCCGTACAGCTGGGGCCTGCTGTCCTCGATCCCGCACCTGGGCGGGGACGTGAACACGCCGCTGCGGCCGGTGCGCGGCGCGCCACCGAGCCTGATCGACGTGCCCGCCGGATGCCCCTTCCACCCCCGATGCGATTTCACGGACCGGGTGGGCGGCGCACGCTGCCGGAGCGAGCGACCGGAGCTCGACTCGCCCACCGGGCGCGCCGCCGCCTGTCACCTGCCCGCCGAAACCGCCGACCGCATCTTCCTCGACGAGATCGAGTCCGAACTGGGAATCGGAGCGGAATCATGACCGAACAGACTCTGCCCCAGCCGATTTCGCCACCGAACGGCGATGGGCCGCTGCTGTCGGCGACCGGGCTGCAGATGCATTTCCCGATCCGCTCCGGAGTCTTGTTCCAGCGTCAGACCGGCGTGGTCCGCGCGGTGGACGGCATCGACCTGAGCGTGTCCGCCGGCGAGGCGTTCGGCCTGGTGGGGGAATCCGGCTGCGGGAAGTCGACCACCGGGCGGCTTTTGGCCCGGCTGCTGGAGCCCACCGCCGGCACGATCACCTACGACGGTCGCGACATCACCCATCAGACGCGCCGCGAGCTGGCGCCCATCCGGTCCGAAATCCAGATGATCTTCCAGGATCCGTACTCCTCGCTGAACCCGCGACAGACGGTGGGCGCGATCATCGCCGGGCCGATGGAGATCAACCACATCGACCCGCCGGGCGGTCGGCGCAACAAGGTCCAGGAGTTGCTCGAGACGGTCGGACTGAATCCCGAGCACTACAACCGCTATCCGCACGAGTTCTCCGGCGGGCAGCGGCAGCGCATCGGGATCGCCCGCGCATTGGCGCTGGAGCCGAAACTGATCGTCGCCGACGAGCCGGTGTCGGCACTGGACGTTTCCATTCAGGCGCAGGTGGTGAACCTGCTGCAGCGGTTGCAGCGCGAACTGGGTATCGCCTTCCTGTTCATCGCGCACGACCTGGCGGTGGTGCGGCACTTCAGCGAACGCATCGCGGTCATGTATCTGGGCAAGATCGTGGAGGTCGCCGACCGCGCCGACCTCTACACCCGCCCGCACCACCCATATACCCAGGCCTTGCTGTCGTCGGTGCCGGAGGCCGACCCGGACAGCGCACGCCAGCGCGAACGCATTCGCCTCACCGGCGACGTGCCGTCCCCGATCGATCCGCCGTCCGGGTGCCGCTTCCGCACCCGCTGCTGGAAGGCCGAGAGCATCTGCGCCGAGCAGGAACCGCCACTGATCCAGCAGGACACCTCCACCGCCGGACACCTGGCGGCCTGCCACTTCCCGGACCCGCAGCCCACGGCCGCCTGAACACGGCGTCGTGACGACCGTGGATGCGAGCGGCTAGCTGCTGCTCCCACCACCGCAGCTGCTCCCGCCGCCACAACTGCTACTTCCGCCACCGCAGCTACTGCTCCCGCCGCCACAACTGCTGCTGCCCCCGCCGCAACCGCTGTGACCACTATGGCCGCCGCCGCAGCCGTGATGGCCGTGGCTGTGGTGACCGGAACTCCCGCCGCTGTCGCCGCCGTACGTGCCGTAGTTCCAGCTGCTGTTGTCACTCGAACTGCTGCTATCCCAACTGCCGCCGCCCCGGCCACCGCCGCGGCGGGACCCCGAGCCGCGGCCCGATCCCTTGCTGAACAGGCTCGCCAGCCAGAACACGATGATGATTCCGATGATGATGACGATGAATGCACCGAGCATCGTTCTCTCCCCCTCCACCCCTCGGTCGTGGTGACCACGGGCTTCACCGCGAAACCTACAACCACGAGCCCCGCTCCGGAAGCCCGGGAATTCGGGGAACCGGAGCGGGTGTCGCAAGCCTCGCGGATGGGTATTACGTCAGCTTGACCCGCGCCGCGAAGAAGCGGGCGACAGCCGGTGTGAAGCGGTTGAAGCGGTACTGCAGCCAGGCTTCCGGGGTCACCGGAACCACGTCGCGGCCGTGCTCGACGGCCTTGACGATCTGGGCGGCGACCTTCTCCGGGCCGTAGCGGCGGGCGGCGTAGAGCTTGTCGTAGCGCTGCTGCTTGGCCGCTTCCTCTTCGGCGGAGACACCCGAGAAACGCGTGGTGGCAACGATATTGGTGTGCACGATGCCGGGGCAGATGGTGTGCACGCCGATGCCCTTGCCGTTCAGTTCGGCGCGCAGGCAGTCGGAGAACATGAAGACGGCCGACTTGCTGGTGGAGTAGGCCGCGAAGCCGCGCTGCGGGGTGTAGGCGGCCATGCTGGAGAGGTTCACGATGTGGCCGCCCAGGCCGCGGTCGGCCATGGCCTTGCCGAAGGAGCGGCAGCCGTTGATGACGCCGTGCAGGTTGATGTTCAGCACACGGTCGAATTCGGCTGCGGGAGTGTCGAAGAAGTCACCGGCCGCGCCGACGCCCGCATTGTTGATGAGGATGTCCGGCACGCCGTGCGCGGCGATCACCGTGGCCGCATGCTCGGCGACCGCCTCCTCGGAGGACACGTCGAGCTGGTAGGCGTGCGCCGTACCGCCCTCGCGCGCAATGAGTTCCGCGGTCTCCTTGGCGGAATCGAGGTTGATGTCGGAGAGCACCACCTCGGCGCCCCGCTTGGCGAACGCCAGCGCGGTCTCACGCCCGATGCCGCTGCCGCCGCCGGTGATGACCAGCAGCTGATCCTCGAAAGCGCCCTTCTCCCGGCCCACTTCGGCCCGGCGCAGCGCCCGCGTCTGCGCGCCGGTGCTCAGCGAGTCGATGAGTTCGGTGGTGGCGGTGGCCAGCAGCTCCGGATGCGAGAACGGCAGCCAGTGCCCGCCGCCGACCTCGCGCCGGTACAGGGTCGGCGCGTACTCCTTGGTGTCGCTGTAGCCGGCGGGTCGCACGGCCACGTCGCGCCGGGCGATGATCAGCTGCACCGGCACCTCGGTGCGCCGCTCCCGCGGACCGGTCATGCGGCGCAGGATGTTCGCGCGGTAGATCCGCATGCCGTCGAAGAAGTCACGCCGGAACTCCGGGCCGAGCTTGATGTTCTCGGGCGAGGTCTCGTTCATCAGCCCGACGAACCGCGACCACATCTTCTCCGTGCCCAGCGGCTTCAACACCACGCGCGGCACGCCCGGCGTCATGAACAGCCCGGTGTAGGCCGAGGACAGCAGCTGCGTGAACGGCCCCCACACCTTGCCCTGCGCCAGGCTCGACCGCACCCACCCGCCGAGGTGATCCAGGTTCGGCCCCGACACCGAGGTGAAGGAGGCGATCCGCTCGGCGGCCCGCGGTTCGCACACCGCCTCCCAGGACTCCACCGAACCCCAGTCGTGCGCCAGGATGTGCACCGGCCGGTCCGGGCTCACCGCGTCGGCGACCGCGAACAGGTCGGAGGCGAAGGCCTCCAGCTGGTAGTCGTCGGTGCGGTCGGTGCGGGTGGAGCGGCCGTGCCCGCGGGTGTCGTAGGTGACCACGTGGAAGCGGCCGGCCAGCAGCGGCACCACCCGGTCCCACAGGTGGTTGTCGTCGGGCCAGCCGTGCACCAGCAGCACGGTCTCGTTGGACGGTTCGCCGTATTCGTAGACGGCGAGGTCGAATTCGCCGTTGCGCACGAGTCGTTCGGCGGCGGGGATGACGGTCTGATCGGTCACGATCTTCTCCTGGCAGCGCTGCTAGAGACGGAAAGGCTAGAGGTCCAGCACCAAACGGTCGCCGGTACAACGGGATACGCAGATGAGCATGTCGCCGGCCGCGCGTTCGTCGGCGGTGAGCACGGTGTCGCGATGCTCGACGTCACCGTCGAGCACCCGCACCCGGCAGGTGCGGCAGAAGCCCTGCCGGCACGAATACGCCGTCTCCGGACGGGTTTTCAGCACTTCCTCGAGCACCGACTTGTCGGCCGGAATGTCGACGGTCGCGCCGCTGCGGGCCAGTTCGACCCGGAACGGGGTGCCGTTCACCACCGGCGGCGCGGAGAACCGCTCGGAATACATTTCCACGCCGGGCAACTCGTGCACGGCGTCGGCGATGGCCTGGGTCATGACGACCGGGCCGCAGCAGTAGACCGAGGTGTCCGGGCCGACCCCGGCGAGCAGGTCGGCGCCGGTGGGCAGGCCGTGCTCGTCATCGGTGCGGACGGTGACCCGCTTGCCGAAGCTCTCGATCTCTTCCAGGAACGGGATGGTCTCGCGGCTGCGCCCGGCGTACACCATGGTCCAGTCCACGCCCAGTCGATGCGCCATCCGCACCATGGGCAGGATCGGCGTGATGCCGATGCCGCCGGCCACGAAATGCACTCGGGCGGCGGAGGATCCGAAGCCGGGCAGCACGAACGGGAACGCGTTGCGCGGCCCGCGCACGGTCAGCTTGCTGCCGACCTTCAACTCGTCGTGCACCTCCAGCGAACCGCCGCCACCATTCGGTATGCGCCGCACCGCGACTCGATACGCGTGCGTGTCGGCCGGATCGCCGCACAGCGAGTACTGCCGCACCCGCCCGGACGGCAGTTCCAGATCCAGGTGCGCGCCCGGCCGCCACGGCGGCAGCGCGCGGCCGTCCTGCGCGCACATCAGCAGGCTGATCACATCGGTGTCGTGCGCCTCGACGCGGCGTTCGACCACCACCAGCGGCAGCCGCCGGTCGTCGACCCGCATCTGCGGGTCGCGCCGGTTCACCAGTGTGGTCCAGCGCAACCGGGTTTCGACAATGCTGTCCAGCACCCGGATCCCGCGGTCCGGGCGCGGACGTCCGTACAGGTCCCCCGGCATCTCGCGGGGGACCTCGTGCACCGAGGTCACGAGGCGGCTCGCGCCGCCGGGGACTGCGCCAGGTAGGCCACGGCCTGCGCGGTGGAACCGACCGACTCCGGGGTGTAGGCCGGTTTGAACGTGGACAGGCCACTCCACAGCAGCGACGGCAGACCCGGCAGCGAGCCTCGCCACATGGCGCCGAACACGCGCTTGATGATGCGGGGGTAGCCGAGGTCGGGCAGCGCGGGATCCTGCCGGACAAGGTATTTGGTGCCGCGGATCATCAGGTAGATGAAGGTCGGGAAGACGATCAGCATGAGCGCGCCGCGGCGGATGTACCCGATGCCGAAGTACTCGGCGACATCGTGCGCCACATTGCGGTGCTCGACCTCCTCCGCGCCGTGCCACCGGAACAGGTCCAGCATGCGCGGGTCGGCGCCGAACTTCTCCAGATCGGCATTGAGCACCCAGTCGCCGAGGAAGGCGAAGAAGTGCTCGAGCGACGCGATCATCCCGAGCCGTTCGACCAGCGTCTGCCGCTGCTCGATCTCGCTCTGCCCCTCGCGCGGGCCCAGCGACTTCCGGAACAGGTACTGCATCTGCTCCTGATAGGCCGCCACGTCGACCCCATTGGCCACCAGCACCTGCTCGAACGAACCCGCGTGGGTTTCGGCGTGCATGGATTCCTGGCCGATGAAGCCGATCATGGCTTCGCGCAGCTTCTCGTCCTTCACGAGGGGCAGCGCCTCGTTGTAGGTGAGGATGAACATCCGCTCGCCCTCGGGCAGCAGCAGATTCAGTGCATTCAGTACATGTGAAGCGATCGGTTCGGCGGGCATCCAATGCAGAGCGGTGTCGGCCCAGTCGAACTGCACGTTCCGAGCGTGCAGTGCTACCTCACCGGGCTCGGTCACCGCGCGGCGGTCCCGCTTCGGAAGTAGCTTCATCGATACTCCTGGTTCGTCGTCCGAGGGCTGTGGTGATCGATCCCACAGCCACCGTTTGCTGCGTGAGCGTAGCAATATTCTACGCATGTATGAAACCAGGAGTTACAGCTAAATATCCCGAGCGCGTCGATCAGCTGTCGACGTGCACGTGGGGGCGTTGGGAGCGGCGGGGGACGGCTCGGCGGAGGATCTCGCGGGTTACCGGGGCGACCTCGCCTTCGCCGAAGAAGAGGTAGCGGACGAGGTTTGTCAGGGGGTTGCCCTCGGTCCATTCGAAGTAGACGTGCGGGATGACGCCGGTGCGGTCGCGGATGGCGAGGAGGATGGCGGCGATGGAGTTGGGGACGGCGGAGGCCTCGACGCTGAGGATGTGGTACTCGTCGACGTCCACCTCGGTGACGAGGAGGTTGGTGCTGAATTCCGAGGGGTCCCGGACGATCACCTCGAGGAAGAGGATGGGGTCCTCGTCGGGGATGTGGCTCTCGCGGCGCTGGTCGAGTTCCTTCTCCGCGTACTCCTCGGGCTCGCGCTGGTCGATGTCGTGGGTGACGATGCGGATCTCGCCGCGGGCGGCGAGGTCGTCGACCATCTTTCCGGCCTTCTCGTCGAAGGTGACCTCGATGGCGCGCAGCTCGAACGCGCGATGCAGCCGGGAAGCGAAGGACACCACCACGATTGCCAGCACGAACAGGATGGCCAGGTGCAGACCGGCGGGCTTCTCGATGATGTTGTCGATGGTCGTGTACACGAAAATGACCGACACGATGCCGAATCCGAGCACCCGCGACTTCTGGCCCTTGCGCCAGGCCGAAATCGCCACGGCCATGGCCGCGGAGGTGATGAGCACCAGCACACCGGTCGCGTACGCGGCGCCCTGCGCGTCCACGTCGGCGTCGAAGTACCAGGTGATACCGAAGGACACCAGCGCGAAAACCAGCACCAGCGGCCGAATCTGGCGCGCCCACTCCGGCGCCATGCCGAAGCGCGGCAGGTACCGCGGCACCAGGTTGAGCAGCCCGGCCATGGCCGAGGCGCCCGCGAACCACAGGATCGCGATGGTGCTGACGTCGTAGACGCTGCCGAACACGTCACCGAGATAGTGGTGCGCGAGGTACGCCAGCGCGCGGCCGTTGGCCTTACCGCCGTCCTGGAACTCCGCCTGCGGAATCAGGATGGTGGTGATGACGCTGGTGACGACGAGGAACGCGCTCATGATGATCGCGGCGCTGGTCAGCAGCTTGCGGGTGCCGATAATGCGGGCACGCGGGAACTCCGGGGAGTCGGCCGGACTGCCCTTGATCTGCGGCATGACCGCCACACCGGTCTCGAATCCGGAAAGGCCCAGTGCGAGTTTCGGGAACACCAGCAGCGCGACGCCGACCATGGCTATCGGACTGCCGTGCGCGGTGACGAGCGCGTCCTTCCAATCGGTCACCAGATGCGGCGCCTTGGCCACCTGATAGATGCCGACGCCTGCCACCACGAGATTCAGGGCCAGGTACGCGCCCACGAGCCCGACCGCGATCCCGATGGCCTCACTGAAGCCCTTGAGGAACACCGCCGCCAGCAATGCCAGCAGGATCAGCGTGATGATCATGTTCTGGCCGTGCAGGAAACTCGGCACCGACGGATTCTCGACGATGTGCGCCGCGCCGTCGGCCGCGGACAGCGTCATGGTGATGGTGAAGTCGGTGGCCGCGAAGCCCAGCAGCACCAGGATGAAGATCTTGCCCCACCAGTTGGGCAGGAAGTTCGCGAACATGGCGATGGAACCGCCGCCATTGTGGCTCTCCTTGGCGACGCGCCGGTACACCGGCAGCGCACCCAGCAGGGTGAGCGCCACCAGCACCAGGGTCGCCAGCGGTGACAGCACGCCCGCGGCCAGAGCCGCGATGCCGGGCTGGTAGCCGAGGGTCGAGAAGTAGTCGACACCGGTCAGGCACATGACCTTCCACCAGGAGTGCTGGTGTTCCTTGGGTGTGCTTTTGACCATCGGTCCGGGCAACTGCGCCGGCGGCTCGCTGCCGTCTTCGAGTAGCCAGTTCGCGAAGCGCGCGCGTGACCGTTCAGAGGTCGTGGTCAAGGAGTCCTCCCCGGAACTCTGTGTCGGTCCGGTTTCCCGAAAATTTCTCGTAAATGACGTGGTCAATGTACTCACGTCGAACCGGGCATATGCACACACCGCATCGCGAGTCGTACTGAGCGGTGTGTTATCCGAGGTAGGAGAGGATGGCCGCCGCGATGGCATTCGCGAATCGGGCGCGCCCATCAGGGGATTCGAGGACGGCGGCATCGCCGGGGTCCCGCATGTTGCCGCACTCCACCAGGGCCGTCGGCACCTCGGAGAAGTTCAGCCCCGCCAGATCGGAGCGCGGGTCCAGGCCGTTCGAGCCCACGTAGTTGGAGGTGTCGAAGCCCGCGGTGGTGAAACCGTCCCGCAGCGCGGTGGCCAGCTGCGGTGACGGGCCGCTCTGGGCGTCGTTGAGCGGCGGCGAGGAGTAGGCCACATGGAAGCCGTGATCGCCCGCGGGCGCACCGTCGGCGTGGATGGAGACCACGGCGGCCGCGCCGACCTTGTTGCCCAGCTTGCCGCGCTCGTCCACGCAGGGACCGACGCCGGTATCGCTGTCGCGGGACATGACCACGTGAATACCGTGGGCGCCGAGCGCATCCCGCACCCGCAGGGCCACGTCCCAGTTGAATTCGTGCTCGCTGTACCCGTCGGTGGCATTGGTGCCGGTGGTGTTGCAGGATTTCATGCCGCCGCGGCCGTCGGGAACCTGGGCATTGAGCTGGTCGGGATGTGCGGCGCCGCCGCCGTTGTGGCCGGGGTCGAGCACGACCGTGCGGTCGGCGATCGGATTCAGCGGCGCGGCAGGCGAATCCGCGACCGGGCGCGGGCCGGCGGCCAGGCTCTGCCCGCTACTGCCGATCAGCAGTGCACCGCAGATGATCGCCAAGGCTTTCCACTGTCGCTGTCGCACCCGCCCAACGATAACGGTCGGATCACGACACGGTGGGTCAGTGGTCGATCTTGCGCAGCAGATCGCGCAGACTGCGCAGATCAGCCGGGTCGAGGCCGGATAAAGTCGGCGGCGCGGGGTCGGGCGTGGCGAACGCGTACCCGAGCATCTCCCGTCCGGCCGGGGTGAGCGAGACCAGCTTGCTGCGGCGATTGCCCGGATCGATCTCGCGGACCACCAGCCCGCGCTCCTCGAGATCGTTCACCGCCACGGTGGCGGCGGGCGCGTCCATGGCGGCGGCGTGCGCCAGATCCTTCACGGTGAGCGGTCCCGCGGTCAGCCGGCGCAGTACGCGAATCCGGCTGAACGGCAATCCGGTTCGTTCGGTGACAGCGCGTTTCCAGCTGTCCCGGGTGTCCATGACGACGTGGGTGAGCAGCCGCCAGACGTCATCGGGCGTGGGGTCATCCGGCATGGGCGGGGACTTTCCGTTCTAGCAGCGGAACAATGCGATCGCGGGAACGGTACGCCCAGGCGGTGTTCGAGGCGACTCCGAGAACGATCACCGCGACCGCGAATCCGGAGATGGTCCACCACAATCCGCCGCCCGAGAGCGCACCGCACAGTGCCACACCGAGACTCACGCCGACCTGCCGGCTGGTGGAGGCGACGGCGGAGGCGGCGCCCGCGCGATCCAGCGGCATACCGCTCACGGCGGTCGTGGTGATGGGCGCATTGACCATGCCGAAACCGATGCCGAACAGCGCGAAGGTGACGATCAGCTGCCAGATCGGCGTATCCGGCTGCAGCCGCGTCAGCCCGATGGCGGCCAGGGCCATCAGCACGCCGGAGGCCAGCAGCGAGGGCCGGGTGCCGTAGCGGCCGACCAGGCGACCCGACAGCGGCGAGAAGATCAGCATGCTGAGCGCCATCGGCAGATACAGCAGACCGGTGTGTACAGCCGAGAAGTGCCGTGTCCCTTGCAGATACAGCGAGACGTCGAAGAGGAAGGCGCCCAGTCCCGCGAACGCGCACACCGCGATGACGGTGGCCGAGGAGAACGGGAAGCTGCGGAAGAAACGCAGATCGATGAACGGCGACGGGTGCCGGGCCTCGTGCCAGATGAATCCGGCCAGCGCCAGCGCGGTGAGACCGAAGATGGCCGGGCGCTGTTCGATCAGGCCGAACACCAGGGTGAACAGCACGCCGATGGCCAGCAGCTGCCCGATCGGATCGATGCCGCGCTGGGTGGCCGACTTCGATTCGGGCACATAGATGGTGGTGAGCACCATGGCCACGGCGACGATCGGCAGGTTGATCCAGAACACCGACTGCCAGCCCAGCGAATCGATGAGCACGCCGCCGACCAGTGGGCCGAGCGCGGTCGAGATGCCGACCACCGCGCCCCACACGCCGACCGCGCGGGCGCGTTCCACCCGGCCGGTGAAGGTGGTCGTAATGATGGACATGGCAACGGGATTCAGCATGGAACCGCCGATGGCCTGCAGGAACCGGGCGCCGATCAGCACGTCGATATCGGTTGCGAGGCTGCACAACAGGGATCCCGCCGCGAAGGTGAGCAGGCCGATGCGGAAGACGCGCTTGCGGCCGAAGCGGTCCGCGGCGGCGCCGGAGAGCATGAGCAGGCTGGCCAGGGTGAGGGTGTAGACGTCGACGATCCACTGCAGCCGCGAGAACGGGGCGGACAGGTCGTGGCGAATGGTCGGGATGGCGACGTTCACGATGGTCGCGTCCATGGACGAGATCAGCAGGCTGAGACAGCAGGTGATCAGAATGATCCGTTTCCGGCGCGCGCCGAGCTCATCGACAGTTGTAACCACACAATGATTGTGAAACCACAATCATTCAGGATGCAAGGAGTTGCGGGAGTGCGACAGGTCACTCAGCGCTTCGCGGTCACCCTCAGCGCTTCGGGATCAGCTGCGTGATGACCCCGGCGAGCGCGCCCTGCACATCCGCGGTCTGATCGTCCGCGGTGCCGTAGGTGTGCGCACTGACCGTGAAACCCGGCCCGAAGGAGGCCGAGGCCACCTCCGGCGGCGGCATATCGGACCAGCCCCACTTGGTGCCGCGCACCTGCGGCAGCCGGGCCGTACCCCAGTTCTGCTTGGTGCCGTCGGCGGCCGTCGAACCCGCGTGCGTCATCCAGTCGAGAATCGGGCTGTCCGGTTCGGTGCGCACCTTCGCGGCCAGGAAGTCGGCCACATCGGCGGTGCTGGTGGTGGACACTTCCCAGCCGCCCGCGCCGCTGGTGGCCGCGAGGCCGTACTCCTGCGCGACGGCGTCGATGGCGTAGGGATACTTGGCCGCCATGCGGTCGGCGGCGTCGTCCTCGGAGAAGCGGATCATGCGCTCCCCCAGCTCCCGATCCTCGGCCGAGCCATCCCCGCGCCGCAGGGCGTAATCGGCCAGGTACAGCTTCGAAATCGACAGCGCCGCAAGCGGTTCCGATTCGTTGGCGGTGCCCCACAGCACTCCCGGGATCACCGACCGCACCGAGATCGCGGTGCGGGGCGGCACCTGACTGGGATCGCCCGGTTTGGGCTCCGCCGCCGCCTGCGGGGCGGCGCACAGGCAGACCCCCGCGGCAAGGGCCCCGATCAGCCCGGTCCGATAACGCATATCCACCTCCGGATCGCGTGCCCGAACGTCCAGCTTGCCTGGCGGCGGAGCCCATACCAGCGAAAATACGACCGACACGCCGGACCCGATCGGGCCCGGGCGCGCTGGGCGCTCAGACCGTCAGGATCGTGCGGCCGAGGGCCGCGCGGGCGGCGATGGCCTCGTGGGCGGCCACCGCGTCATCGAGCGGGAAGGTCTGGCCGATGACCACTTCGAGCCGGCCTGCCGCGACCTCGCGCAGGGCCTGCTCCTGCATGGCCTTCCAGTCGGCGGCGGGGTCGGCGATCTCGAACAGGGAGACCACCGTGACACCCTGTGCGGCAATGGCTTCCGGCTCGAAAGGCGCGAATCCGCCTGCCGCATTGCCGTATCCGAGGATGATCCCGCCGCGGACCGTGGCGGGCAGGGTGGCGGTGCCGATGGCGCCGCCCGCACCGTCCAGCACGACCTGCACGCCGCCGTCGCTCAGCGCGCGGACCTGATCCACCCAGCGGGGCTCCGAGTAGTCGACGACGTGCTGTGCGCCGAGACGTTGTGCCAGTGCGAGTTTCGCTTCCCCGCGGGCGGCGGCGATGACCTCGGCCCCGGCGGCGCGGGCCAGCTGGATGAGCAGAGTGCCGAGCCCGCCCGCGGCGGCGGTGATGAGCACCCGGTCGCCCGGCTGGATGTTCGCCCGGTCGGCGACGGCGATCGCGGTCCGGCCGTCGGACACCAGCGCCGCGGCCTGCACGAGGTTCACTTCCTCCGGAACCTCCACGAGGGTATCCGCCTTGGCGAGCGCCAGTTCGGCGTATCCGCCGGTCGGTGAGCCGCCGCCGACACCGCTGCCGGCAGTGGGCGTCGCGACGCGGCGGCCGATCCAGGCGGTGTCCACGCCGGGCCCGGCCGCGGTGACGGTGCCCGCCACCACGCTGCCCGGCACGAAGGGCGGATGCACCGGGAAGTACTCCGTGCCCGCTCCGCTGCGCAGCAGCAGATCCAGGAAACCGACATCGGCCGCCGCGACCCGGATGACGACCTCTCCCGCTGCCGCAACGGGTTCCGGCGCGTCCACGACCGCCAGCACCTCGGGACCACCGAATTCCTTGACCTCGACCGCACGCATTGCCTTGTCTCCCTTGTCGTTCTTCGTTGCCTTATCGACGTGACCCAGTCTCGAACCCCAACAAAAGTTGAGGTCAAGTCCGTATCGCCGATTACGCGCAGAGCGAACTCCTGGCCCATCCGAGAATAGGCGGCCGCCGGACTTCGAGATACTCGAAAAGCGGTACAGCATAGTGGGTTACTTGCCGGTAGCCGACAATGCGCCAGGTGACGGCGCAAGAATTCTCCGCATACATCGGATGACGCGATATCTACGCACTTCCCAACCAGCGAGACTGCGGGTTTACACCCGTTCGCGCTCGGGTAGCGCCCGGCCTCCCGGCCGCTTATGCTCGGTGCCGCCAGGTCCGAATCCGCTTGCCGGTCTGTGCTTTCGACGCAGGCGCCGGGATCGGTGTATCGGGCGCGCCGGGGCGTCGGCCGCGGTGGACGTGAGGAAGTGCAAGCTTGTCGGAGTCATCGAATCCGCCGGGGCCAACGCAGCCGGCGGGGCCGTCGGCGGCCGTCGGCGGCCGTAATGCGGGCCGGCCGGACGGTGCGCCGAATCTACCCGTCAGGGCGCCATACGCGCCGGGCCAGGCGCCGCACGGCGCCGCGAATACCTCCGGCGGCGGGCCGAATACACCCGGCCAGGTCACGAACGATCTCGGCGGTGTGCCGAATGCCGGTGCGGGCATGCGACTACCGCTCGTGACGCTGGGAATCACCGCCGTGCTGGTCACGGCGGTGGTGGTGGCCGCGGTGTTCGCCGCGCCCGCCGGTTTCCGGATCTCGCTGGCGGTGGGCGGCGCTGTCTTCGGGGCGCTGTTGTGTGCCGCCGTGACGGCCGCGGCCTGGTACCGGAATCGGATCGCGCAGGCGGGGTACGCGATCGAGGCCGAACGGGCGCAGGCCGCGGCGGCACGGGCGGAGACCGAGGCCGTACGCGGTGAGATCCAGTTCCAGGTGGAGGCGGCGCATGCGGAGGGTGACGCCCGGGTGGCGTCGATCATCGCCGAGGCGCAGGCGCGTATCGCGGACTCGGACGGCCGGATCCAGGTCCTGCACGAGGGTGTGGCCGAGCGGTTGCGCGCCGTCAAGGACAGTGACAATCGGCGGGCGGCGGCCATGGCGGCGTTCGCCGGTGCGGCGGGACGCATGCAGGCCATGAGCACCAGCATGCTCGCCGAACTCCGCGAGATGGAACACCGGCACGCCGATCCGAAGGTGCTCGCCGATCTGCTCGAACTGGACCACCGCACCGCGCAGGCCGGCCGGCTGGCCGACAGTCTGGCGGTGCTGAGCGGCGCGCGCTCGGGCCGCCGCTGGGCGAAACCCATTGCCATGGAATCGATTCTGCGTGGCGCCATGGGCCGTGTCGCGGGTTATCAGCGGGTGCGGCTGCGCGCGGTCGCGGAGATCGCGATCGCCGGTCATGCGGCCGAGGGCGTCATGCACGCGCTGGCCGAGCTGCTCGACAATGCGTGCAATTTCTCTCCGCCCACCACCGAGGTGCACGTCTACGCGGCCGAGGTGCCCGCGGGCGTGGTGATCACCATCGAGGACAGCGGCCTGGTGATGAGCGAATCCGCCTTGCACCGCGCCGAACTCACCGTCTCCGGGCGCTCCGACAACAGCACCGACCTGTCGTCCCTCTCCGGCACCCGCCTGGGCCTGGCCGTGGTCGGCCACCTGGCCCGCAAACACGACCTCACCGTCTCCTACCGCCCGTCCGCCATCGGCGGCACCGCGGTGGTCGTGGTGGTCCCCCGCGAACTCACCACCCGCCTGGAACGCCCGACCGGCTCCCTCACCGCCCTGGCCCCGGTGCCGCACACCGCGATCCGCACGACCACCCTGGCGGGTCAGGCCGCGACCACCACCAGCAGCAGCCTCACCCCGGTCACCGTGACCGAACTGCCTCCCACCGGCCTGTCGCAGCGCACACGCGGAGGCGCGGAGGACCGCGCCCCGGTCACGGCGGCCGGCACCGGCAGCGCGGCAGCCGGCACCATCTCGACATCCGCCGGCCCGAACCGCGCCGCGGCTTCCGGAACAGCTCCCGGACCGGAGGCGACCTTCGCCGATCATCTCGCCGCCTGGGAGGCCACGCGCGCGACGGGCGGCCCGGCGGAGAGCGGAACTCCCCTGCTGCCCGGTGCTTCCGAGCCGATCGGCGCGCTCACCGGCCTGGTCTCGGAGTCCCCGGCCACGTCCGGCGTCTTCGGCGGCTCGGTCGTGCAGCCGCCAGCGGACAGTGCCCACAGCGTGCTGGCCGGCTCCGAATGGACCTCGCCCGACCCGTACGGCCGACCGGTCGGCGGCTCGCCGGATTCCGGCACGGAGGCCGCGTCCGGCGGCTTCCCGGTGGCGCCCGCGGCGCCGACTCTCGACGAAATCGCCCAGCGCGCAGCGGGTTCCACTGCGTCCGGTCTGCCGAAGCGGCGGCGGGGGCAGACGCTGGCGGCGGTGCATCCGCAGGGGCTGGACGCGCCGGCGCCCGCGCCGCAGCGGCCGCCCGCGTCGCCGTCCGCGCTGGGTGCGTTCCAGCGTGCCGTGAACGGGCGTGAAAACCCCGGTGCGGCGCCTTCTTCCCCGTCCCTGCCCTCCGCGCCCTTGGAGACCGATCGATGACACCGTCCGCCACACATCTGGGTTGGCTGCTGGAGCAACTGCTCACCCGTACCCCGCGCGCCCGCCATGCGCTGCTGCTCTCCGGCGACGGATTGAAGATCTGCCACACGCCGGAGTTGAGCGTGGACAGCGCGGACCAGCTGGCCGCCATTTCCGCTGGTATCCAGAGTCTTTCGCACGGCGCCTCGGTCGAGTTCGGTGACGGCCGCGGCGGTGTGCGCCAGTCCATGACCGAGTTCTACGGCGGCATCCTGTTCATCGTGGAGGCCGGGGTGGGCGCGCATATCGCGGTGGTGGCCGCGGAGGACGCGGACGCCGGGCTGGTCGGCCACAATATGCGCGAGCTGGTCGAGCAGCTGAGCGAGCATCTGGCCGCGGCGCCGCGCGTGCGCGAGCCGATCGAGCCGCGCGTGCGGGGCCCGCTGGAGCCGCGGGTGCGGGGAGCGAGCGTGTCGTGACCAGGCCAGACGAGGATCCGGACCGGCTGTACACGCTGACCGGCGGACGCAGCCGCCCGGATTCCGACGCCTTCGATCTGGTCACTCTCGTTGTCAGTGAATGCGATCCGGCGCCGGGCATGCAGTCCGAGCATCGCGCCATCCTGCAGATGTGCACCGCGCCCACCGCCGTGGTGGAGATCGCGGCGGAGTTGCGGCTGCCGGTCGGCATCACCACCGTGCTGCTGTCGGATCTGCTGCACATGGGCCGGATCACGGTGCGGCATCCGCACTATGCCAGTGGCGGGCAGTGGAATTCGCTGCCCGACACCAACACCCTGGAGAAGGTGCTCGTTGGACTCCGCAAGCTTTGAACACCCCTCGCGTGCGACGGATTCGCGTCCGGCCCGCGCGGACGCGCCGTTGCACGCCGATACCCGGCACGGTCTGAAGATCGTGATCGTGGGCGGTTTCGGGGTCGGCAAGACCACCATGGTCCGGTCGATCAGTGAGATCCGGCCGCTGGATACCGAGGCCACCATGACCCAGGTGGGCCAGGGCGTGGACGATCCGACGCTGGCGCCCGGAAAGTCCACCACCACGGTGGCTTTCGACTTCGGCCGCATCACCATCGACGACGAGCATGTGCTGTACCTGTTCGGTGCGCCCGGGCAGGAACGCTTCTGGTTCCTGTGGGATCGCCTGTTCACCGGTGCGCTCGGGGCGATCGTGCTGGTGGATCAGCGGCGTATCGAGGATTCCTGGTACGCCATCGATCGCCTGGAGCATCAGGGCACGCCGTTCATCGTGGCGTGCAACAACTTCGGCGGCGACGCGCAGCTGCAGGAGGTGCGGGACGCGCTGGATCTGGATCCGCGGGTGCCGCTGGTGGACTGCGATGCGCGCTTCCGCGAGTCCTGCCGGGATGTGCTGATCACCCTGGTCGAATACCTCTACACCCCGGAGACCGTGTCATGACCTCACCCGCGTCCGCCGGGGGCTGCCCGGTGCATCCGGCGGTGCCGTTGAGCGGCCCGCGTTTCCACACCGATCCGCGTGGCCTCTACAACGAGATGCGCCGGGATCACGGTTCGGTGGTGCCGGTCGAGCTGCCGGGGCAGGTGCCGGCCTGGCTGGTCGTCGGTTACCGGGAGTTGCATCAGGTCACCAGTTCTCCGGAGCTGTTCCCGCGGGATGTGTCGCTGTGGAATCAGTGGCCGAACATTCCGCCGGATTGGCCGCTGCTGCCCATGGTGGGGCAGCCCATGCCGTCGATCTACTTCACCGCGGGGGCCGAGCATCGCCGTCATGTGAGCATGGTGGAGCCCGCGCTGGAATCCATGGATCCGTTCGAATTGCGCCGGGTCTGTGAGGGTCTGGCGGATCGGCTGATCGACTCCTACTGCGGTCGCGGCGCGGCCGATCTGATCGCCGAGTACGCCGAGCCGCTGCCGGTGCTGGTCATGGCCTGGCTGCTGGGCCTGCCGAACGAGGAGGGTCCGCATCTGGCGTGGACCATGAAGACCCTCGCGGACGGCGGCGCCGACGCGCAGCAGGGGCATATGCAGTTCGGCGCGGTCATGCAGCGGCTGGTGGCGATGAAGAAGGCCATGCCGGGCGATGACCTGACCTCGCGCATGCTGGCCTTCCCGGGTTCGTTCACGGACGAGGAGTACGTGAACGATCTGATGGCGATCACCGCCGCCGGGCATCTCACCACCGCGGACTGGATCGGTAATTCGCTGCGGCTCATGCTCACCGACGACGGTTTCGCCGCCGCGCTGGGCGGTGGCCGCCGCAGTGTCGGCCAGGCCATGAACGAGGCGCTGTGGGAGGACACGCCGACCCAGATCCTCGCCGGACGCTGGGCCGCGCGCGATACCCGGCTGGGCGACAAGGCGATTCGCGCCGGTGACATGCTGCTGCTGGGCCTGGGCGCCGCGAACGGCGATCCGCATGTGCGCCAGCATGTTTCGGACAATGCGGTGCACGCCGGGAACAGCGCGCACTTCTCCTTCAGCCACGGCGAGTACCGGTGCCCGCTGCCCGCGCAGCACATTGCCGAGATCATCGCCCGGACGGCCATCGAGGTGCTGCTGGACCGGCTGCCCGATGTCGACCTGGCCGTCCCCGCGCAGAACCTGGTGCGGCGCCCGTCGCCGTTCCTGCGTGGAATGACTTCTCTTCCTGTTGTTTTCACGCCTGTTCGTGCTGTCGGAGGTTTCCAGTGAGTTCTGCATGCCCACACGCCCTAACCATCGATCCGATGGTCAGTGACCTGGCCGGGGAGACCGCGACCCTGCGTGCCGCCGGCCCGATCACCCGGATCGAACTGCTCGGCGTGCCCGCCTGGACCGTCACCGATCACCAGATCGCGCGGCAGCTGCTCACCGATTCCCGGCTGATCAAGGACATCGAGGCCTGGGGGCTGTGGCAGTCGGGTGCGGTGACCCGGCAGTGGCCGCTGATCGGCATGATCGATGCCGGGCGTTCCATGTTCACCGTGGACGGCACCGAGCATCGCCGGCTGCGCATCAAGACCACGCAGGCGCTGACGCCGCGCCGGCTGGAGGAGCTGCGGCCGTCCATCGAGCGGCTCACCAAGGAGCTGCTGGACGATCTCGAGGAAGCCGGGCAGGACGGCGCGGCCGTGGATCTCAAGCAGATCTTCGCCTACCCGCTGCCCATGCGGGTGATCAGCGAGCTGATGGGGGTGCCGCGCGAGGACCACCCGATGCTGCTGGACTGGTACAAGAAGTTCTTCTCCATGGTCACGCCGCAGGACGAGCGGCTGCGGATCATCGACGAGATGGACGTCTACTTCACGGAAATGGTGCGGCGCAAGACCGCGAACCCCGAGGACGACCTGACCTCCGCGCTCATCCTGGCCGACGAGGGCGGCGAGCCGCTCACCGAGGAGGAGGTGGTCGGCAATCTCAAGGCGCTGGTCGCCGCCGGTCACGAGACCACGGTGAGCCTCATCCTGAACGCGGTGCGCGCCTTGCTGACCCGGCCCGAGCAGCTGGCGCGGGTCCGCGCCGAGGAAGTGGAGTGGAAGCAGGCCATCGAGGAGACGCTGCGCTACGACGGCCCGGTCATCCACCTGCTCATGCGTTTCGCCACCGAGGACATCACGGTGGGCGACACCGTGATCGAGAAGGGTGAGGGCGTGGTCATGTCGTACCGCGCCATCGGCCGCGACGCCGCGATCCACGGTGAGGACGCCGACGAGTTCGATGTCGCCCGCCCGACCGCGAACCGCAATATCTCCTTCGGCTACGGCCCGCACGTGTGCCCCGGCGCCGCGCTGGCCCGCTTGGAGG
Organism: Nocardia sp. NPDC020380; assembly: GCF_044386975.1. Taxonomy (NCBI): domain Bacteria; kingdom Bacillati; phylum Actinomycetota; class Actinomycetes; order Mycobacteriales; family Nocardiaceae; genus Nocardia; species Nocardia sp. NPDC020380. Next base: position 65,729 of record NZ_JBIRVQ010000025.1, read on the forward strand.
CGGCCATTGCCCTCCCGGCCCTGTTCGAGCGTTTTCCGGAGCTGCGCTTGGGGATTCCGGACGCCGAGATCACCAACCTCCCGGTCCTGACCCAGAACGATGTCGCGGCCGTCCCGGTCCACCTGGCCTGAGACTCGCCGCGACGACGGGCGGTTTGCGTGTGTCGCCGACGCCACCTTGGCATGCTTGCGGTTCGTGACGAACAACAGGGCATGGGCGTCGGCGGCCGCACTCGCAGTGCTGCTGGCCGCCGGATGCGGTGGGGGAAACGGTGATTCCGGCACGTCGGCGACGGCCCCCGCGCCGAGCACGCCGCGCGAGCAGCTGGTGCTGACCGAGCAGGAATTTCCCGCCGAATCCAAGAAGCTGGACATCCCGCAGGACAAACTCCAGGCCACCGCCGGCGACTTCGAGGGCATGATGGCGACCACGACGGTCCAGCCCGCCGAATGCCAATCCCCGCAACAGGATCTGTCGGCGGCCACCAAGGCGGTGCTGAGCAAGTCGGCCACCTCGGCGGCCACCACCGACAAGCTGATGCTGGTCGACTTCGTCTCCGGTCAGGTCTTCGACCTGCAGAAGATGGCCGACACCAACAAGAAATGCGCCGAGGTGACCACCAGCGCCACCGTCGACGACAACCACGTCGACGGCACCACCAAGATCGAGAAGCTCAACCTCCCGGCCGCCCTCTCCGGCACCGACGCCATCGCCTACCGCGTCACCAGCACCGCCAAGGTCGGCGACAGCGCCCCCATCACCACCACCTCCTACCAGGGCTGGGCCACCCTGCGCTCCACCACCGTCGGCGTCCGCGCCACCTCCTTCTCCGGCGGCGTCGACGACACCACCTTCCACCAGGTCTTCGCCACCGCCGTCAAGAAGGTCCGCGACGCCAAATAGCCGCCGCACGAACGACTGCCGCCGAGCGCGCGACGTTCGTTACCGCGTTCGCGCCACTGCTCGGGCCGGGTGGATTCCGATGTCCGCTCGCTGTGGCGGAGCAGCGGCCGGTTGTCCTCCGGCGGGCGGGCGGCGGGCGCGATCGCCGGCAGTCTCGTGTAGGCGGGATTCGGCTCAGCCGGTGTGGCTCAGCCGGTATAGCCGAGGCGGCGGCTGATTATCGCCGTGGATTCCCTTGTGCGGTCGATGATTTCAGGGAAGCGGTCGGCGGACATGCGGTAGGTGGGGCCGGAGACGCTGAGGGCGGCGATGATTCGGCCGTCGCTGTCGCGGATGGGGGCGGCTACCGCGTTGAGGCCGATCTCGAGTTCTTCCTCGCAGGCGGCCCAGCCCTGGCGGCGGACCTGGTCGAGTTGGGCGCGGAGGGCAGGGAGGTCGGTAATGGTGTTGGGGGCGAAGGATTCCAGGCGGCGGGTGAGGCGGGTGCGGAGGTCGGCTGCCGGAAGTTCCGCCAGGAGGACCTTGCCGCTGGAGGTGGCGTGGGCGGGGCAGCTCTGGCCTACCCAGGTGCGCAGGGCGACGCCCGAGGAGCCGACGGCCTCGGCGACATTGATGATGCGGTCGCTGTCGAGGATGGCGATATTGGTGGTTTCGCCGACCCGGGCGGCCAGCTCGTCGCAGACGTCCTGGCTCTGGCGGGGCAGATCCATATGGGCGCTGGTGGATCCGGCCAGCCGCACCACGGTGAAGCCGAGCCGGTACTTGCCGCGTTCGGAGAGCTGTTCCACGTAGCCGCGCGCCTCCAGCACCGCGATGAGCCGCGATACCGTCGACTTGTGCACGCCGAGTTCGGCCGCGATCTCGGTGACCCCGGCCGCCCCCAGTTTGGCCACGATTTCGAGGGCGGTCAGCGCGCGGTCGACCGACTGCACCGCCGCCGTCCCGTCCCGCCGGGCGCCGGGCCCGGATTCCGCACTCGTTGCCATAACACGTCCAGTGTATGTGCCGCAGGCTTTTCTGCGGGTCCGTGGGTGCTCATCGGGCCGCCGCCCGCACCAGGTCCGCGCACCGCTCCCCCATCGCCATGATGGTGATGTTCGGATTCACCGCGGGGAGTTTCGGCATGGCGGAAGCGTCTACGACCCGCAGCCCGCGGACGCCCTTGACCCGCAACTGCGGATCCAGCACCGCCATGGGGTCGTCGACCGCGCCCATGCGCGCGGTGGCGGCCGGGTGGTAGACGGTGTTGTGGGTGTGGTGCATATAGTCGACGAGTTCGGCATCGGTGACCGCGTCCGGTCCGGGCGCGAGTTCGCGGGCCACCCATTCGCGCAGCGGGGACTGCTCGGCAATGCGCCGCGCGAGCCGGATGCCGTGCAGCATGACCTTCTCATCGTGCCCCTCGGGATCGGAGAAGTAGCGCGGATCCACCCTGGGTTTGTCCCGGAAGTCCCGCGACCGCAGCCGCACCGTGCCACGCGAAAGCCCTTGCGTCACATTGGGTGTGAGGCAGAACCCGTTCTCGGTGGTGGGATACCCCCAGCGCACGGTGTTCATGTCGAAGGGCACGCTGCCGTAGTGCATCATGAGGTCCGGCTGGGTGAGGCCGTCCTCGGTGGTGGTGAACAGCCCGATCTCCCACCATTGCGTCGAGGTGGCGATCATCGGCCGCGTGCTCTCCCAGAACACCAGCCCCTCGACATGATCGTCGAGATTCGAGCCCACGCCCGGCGAGTCGGCGCGCACCTCGATTCCCATGTCCCGCAGGTGTTGTGCGGGCCCGATGCCGGAAAGCATGAGCAGCTTCGGCGTATCGATGGCGCCGGTGCTCACGATCACTTCCCGGCGAGCCCGCACGGTGTCGAATCCGGTCAGATCCGGCCGCCGATACCGTGCGCCCACCGCGGTATTCGTCTCGTCGAAAACGATCTCGCTGACCCAGCATCCGGTACGCACCACGAGATTGGGCCGCTGCCCGAGCACCGGATGCAGGTAGGCGTGCGAGGACGACATGCGCGTGTTGTCCCCGTCCGCATTGATCTGGAACCAGCCCGCGCCCTTGCGCACCGTGCTGCCCCGATTGAATTGCACCGTCGGCAGTCCCGCCGCCGCAGCGGCCTCCAATACGGCGTAGCCGCACGGATCCTTGGGCGGGATGTCGCGGATCTCGACCGGACCGGTGCGCCCGTGATGATCACCGGGCGCGTCATTGTTCTCGACTCTCGCCACGTACGGCCAGAATTCGCCCGCGCCCCACCCGGTCGCGCCCATGGCCTCCCACTCCGCGAGCCCTTCGGCGGGCGGCCAGAAGGCGATACAGGAGTTGTGCGAGGAACATCCGCCGAGCACCTTGGCGCGCGCATGCCGCAGGAAGCTGTTGCCGCTGGCCTGCGGTTCCACCGGATAGTCCCAGTCGTAACCGGATTCGAGCAGCAGCATCCAGTCGGCGAGCCGCAGGATCCGGTCGTCGCCGACATCGGAGGGCCCGGCTTCGAGCAGGCAGACGGTCACCGCGGGGTCCTCGCTGAGCCGCGCGGCCACCACGCATCCGGCCGATCCGCCGCCGACGATCACATAGTCGAAGGTGTCGCTCATGCCGCCGGCACCTCCTGCGTCGCCGCGTGCGAGGCCAGGATTCCGATGACGCGAACTCCCCTGAGCGCGTACCAGATCAGTCCCACCGCGACGATCACGCCGATGTAGATGAACGCGCCCCAGGTGTTGTACCAGGGCCCGCCGTACACGGACGCGCGCGGCCAGGCCAGGTTGATCGCCATGCCGAGCCCCCACAGCACGGCGAGGATGTTCACCGCCAGTCCCCAGCGGCCCATGGAGAAGTACCCGTCCTTCCCGAGATCCGCGGGCGGCCAGGCGCCCCGCAGCCGCTGCCACAGCATGGGCGCGGTCACCAGCAGATACGCGAGATAGATCATGATGACGGCGATGGAGGTCAGCACCGTGAACACCTGCGGCTGATTGATATTGATGACCAGCACCAGCGCCGACAGGATCCCGATCACCACCGCCGGGATCACCGGCGCCGAATGCTTGACGCTCACCTTGGCCAGTTTCTCGGCGAAGGGCAGCGCATTGTCGCGGGCCATGGCGAAGGTGAGCCGGATGGCGGCGGTGTGCACGGCCAGCGCGCACACCGTCACGGCGATCACGATGCAGACCAGGAACACCTTGCCCAGCCAGCCGTACATGACCTGCTCGACGATGTACTGCAGGCCGCCGTCGGTGGTGCCGAGCTTGGGGTCCTTCAGATTCGGCGCGGACATGACCGCGAACACCAGGATCGCGCCGCCGATCACGAAGGAGGCCAGCAGGGCGCGCAGAATCGCCTTGGGCGCGGTGCGCCGCGGTTCCACCGTCTCCTCACCGAGCGAGCTGGCGGTGTCGAAGCCGTACATGACATATCCGGAAGCCAAGGAGGCCACCAGGAACGCGCTCAGATAGCCGCCGCTCTGCCCCGCGCCGTAACCATTGGTGGAGAAGAACACGCTCGGTCCGCGGGTCACGTGCAGGCCCAGGATGATCGCGATGAGCACGGCCGCAATGAGTTCGATGAATACGCCGCTGCTGTTGATCATCGCCATGAGCCGCACCCCGAAAGCATTCACGACAGTGGTGAACACGATCAGCGCGGTGCCGAGAATGACCGCGTTGGTGGCGTAGTCGTGGCTGCCGCTGCCGTCGCCGACGAGCTGGAATCCGCTCCACAGCTTGGGCAGATTGAGCTGGTAGGCCAGCACCACGGCGGACAGGGTGACGATCGAGGCGGTCAGCATGAGCCAGCCCGCCGACCAGCCCACGATCCGGCTGCCGAGCTTCTTGGACCAGTTGTACACCGAGCCCGCCACCGGGTATTTCGCCGACAGTTCCATGAAACACAGTGCGACGGCGAGCTGCCCGAGGAAGACCAGCGGCCAGGACCACAGATAGCCGGGTCCCGCGGTGCCGAAGCCGAAGTAGAACATCTGGAAGGTGCCGGTGAGGATGGAGATATAGCTGACGCCGGCGGCGAAGCTCGAGAATTTCCCGATGCTCCGGCTCAGGGATTGGCGGTAGCCGAATTCCTCCATGCCGTGGTCAGGGGTGGTGGCGCTGGTTGGTGCAGGGGGACGCGTGGTCGTCATGACGGACCAACTTTCGAGAAAAGCGCTGAACCATATTCAGTTGTGGGTGAAGAGATTTCAGTTATCCGAGAACCAGCCACCCACCGCGGGCGCGGTGTTGTGCCAGATGTGTTTGGTCTCCTGGTATTCCGCCAGGCCGGAGGGCCCGAGTTCGCGCCCGATACCGGAGCGGCCGAAGCCGCCCCATTCGGCCGCGGGGGTGTAGTAGCCGAAGTCGTTGAGCCACACGGTGCCGTGCCGCAGGGCGCGGACCAGGCGTTCCCCGCGGGCCGCGTCGGCGGTGCGGACGCCGGCGGCGAGACCGTAGGCGGTGTCGTTGCCGAGGGCGATGGCCTGGGCCTCGGTACTGAAGCGCTCGACCGTGAGGATGGGACCAAAGGTTTCCTCCTGAACTATGCGCATCCAGCGGTGGCAGCCGTCGAAGATCGTCGGCAGATAGAAGCTGCCGGCCTGGAGCCGGGCGGCCTCCGGCCGGGCGCCGCCGGTGACGAGCCGCGCGCCTTCCGAGATGCCCAGGGCCACATAGGCTTCGACCTTGGCGCGATGTTGTTCGGAGACCAGCGGCCCGGTCTCACTGGTCTCGTCGAGCCCGGGTCCGATGCGGATACCCGCTGCGCGCCAGGAGAGTTCGGCGACGAAGTTATCGGCGATGTCCTCGTGCAGGATCAATCGTGTTCCGGCCGAGCACACCTGACCGGAATGCAGGAAGGCGCCGGTCAGCACCGCGTCCACGGCGCTCTCGAAGTCGGCGTCCGGGAAGATGATGTGCGGGTTCTTCCCACCGAGTTCGAGGGCGACCCGGGTGATGTGCGCGGCCGCGTTCCGGGCGATGGTCTCGCCCGTCGCGGCGCCGCCGGTGAACGAGATGAGATCCACGTCCGGGGTGTCGGTCAGCGCGGAACCCACGGTGGCCCCGCTGCTCTGGATCAGATTGACCACCCCGGCGGGCACTCCGGCCCGGTCGATGAGCCGCATCAGCGCGATGGTGGTGAGCGGGGTGACCTCGCTGGGTTTGACCACCATGGTGCAGCCGGCCGCCAGCGCGGGCGCGATCTTCCAGGACATCTGCAGCAGCGGATAGTTCCACGGCGCGATGAGTGCGCACACCCCGACCGGTTCCCGCACCACCCGGCTGATGACGGCCGGATTCCCCGTGTCCACCAGCCGATCACCGCTCGTGGCGGCCAGTCGGGCGTAGTAGCGGAACACCTCCACCACATCGTGGAGGTCGATGTAGCTCTCGCGCAGCGTCTTCCCGGTGTCCAGGGTCTCCAGCCGTGCGATGTGATCGCGGTGTTCGTCGAGCAGGTCGGCGATGGCCAGCAGGTAGGCGATCCGTTCGGCCACCGGGGTCTGCGGCCAGCCGCCGGTGTCGAAGGCGGTGCGGGCGGCGGCGACCGCGGCGACGGCATCGGCCCGGTCGGCCTCGTCCACGGTGGCGATCACGGTGCCGTCGGCGGGATTCACGATATCCCGGCTGCCGCCGCCCTGCGCGGGCACCCATTTGCCGTCGATGTACAGGTGTGGGCCGCAACAGAGTTCGTCGTCGGTCAGCATGCCGCACCGCCGATCCGGGTGCGGGCCCACGCGTGGAACTCGGCGATGTGGTGTTCGGCGGGCACCAGTACCCCGCCCCTGCGGTAGGCGCGGGAGGACATGGCCGGCTGGGTGCGTTCGCAGGCCGCGAAATCCTGTTCGTTCACCCTGTGGAACAGTTCCACGGAATGATCGAGGACGCCGCCGGATTCGACGATATCCGGGGCGTACAACCAGTCGCATTCGACCACGGTGCGGTCGTGCGCCAGCGGGTACATGCGGTGGAAGATGACGTGATCGGGCACCAGGTTCACGAAGACCGTGGGCCGGATGGTGATGGCGAAGTACTTGCGGTCCTGCTCCGGCGCCAGGCCGGGGAGCGCGTCGAAGCCCGGTCGCCCGTCCACGGTGAAACCGGCTATGCCGTCGCCGAATTCGGCGCCGTGGCCCACGTAGTACTGGGCCGCGTACCCGCCCGCGAACTCCGGCAGCACCTCCACCAGTTCCGGGTGGATGGTGGCGCAGTGGTAGCACTCCATGAAATTCTCGACGATCAGCTTCCAATTGGCGGCCACGTCGTAGACGACCCGCTTGCCGACGGTCAGCTCCGCCATCCCGTAATGGTCGATGGCGGCGAGATCGCCGAGCCGGGCGGTGACCGCGCCCATCACCTCGGTCTCGAAGGACGGCGGGTCCTCGGCCAGGCACACCCAGGCGTACCCGAGCCATTCGCGCAGGGTGACCGGGATCAGGCCGTAGGCGACACGGTCGATGGGCGCGCCCGAATCATCGTGCAGGGTACCGAGATTCGGGGCGGCCACCAGTTTCCCGTCCAGCGCGTAGGTCCAGGCGTGATAGGGGCAGCGCAGATGCCGCTTCACCTGCCCCTCGGACTCGGTGCAGAGCAGCGCGCCGCGATGGCGGCAGATATTGAGGAAGGCGCGCAATCCACCGTCCTGGCCGCGCACCACCAGCACGCTCTCGCGGCCGACCTGCACGCGCTTGAACGCGCCGGGATCGGCCAGCTCCGCGGACCGCGCGGCGCAGAACCACATGCGTTCGAAGATGTGCTCCTGCTCGGCGGCGAAAACGGCCGGGTCGCAGTAGTACTCACCGCCGAGGGTGGGGATCAGATCCGGGCTCACAGGGATACCAGCCTTTGCGGGGCGAACAGGTCGATGGGGTGGCGGGTGCCGCCGGTCATGGCCAGATCGGCGAGGATCTCACCCACCACCGGCACGAATTTGAAACCGTGCCCGGAGAATCCGCAGGCCACGGTGACCACGGGATGCGCGGGGTGGCGGGCGATCACGAAGTGCTGATCGGCGGTATTGGAGTACATGCAAGTCGCGGCGTGCAGGCAGGCGCCGGTCAGGGCGGGCACCAATTCGCTGACCCGCTTACGCATTTCCTCGATCTCTCCGTCATGGACGATGCGATCGATGGTGTCGGGGGTACAGGCGATGCCCTTGCGGAAGAACGCGGTCTTCACGCCGCCCTCGGGGCCGTCGATGGCCGGGAAGCCGTATACCTGTGAGCCCGAATCGTTTTCGGCGATGTAGATGGGATCGTTCAGGAAGGAGCGGGTGCCGCCGACGGGGTCTAGCCAGTACATGACCTGGCGTTCGATGTGGATATCGATGCCGAGGTCGGCGAGCAGGCCGGGCGCCCACGCTCCGGGGCAGATCACCAGCTGCGCGGCGGTGTAGGTGCCCGTTCCGGTGGTGACGGTGACACCCGAGCCGTTGTCCTGCCAGTCCTCGACCTGTTCGCCATAGCGCAGGGTGGCGCCGGCGCGGTCCGCCAGTTGCAGGTGCGCGGCGACTGTTGCTTCCGGGCGGGCGAAGCCGGCCTGTTCCTCGTACAACCCGATGAAATGGTCGTCGGGCGTGAAGTTCGGGAAGCGGGAGCGGATTTCCCGGGCATCGAGAATCTCGTGCGGCAGCGACCATTCCCGGGCTGCGCCGATACTGCCCGCGACGGTCTCGCACTCGGGTGGGCCCACGTAGAGACCGCCGGTGAGCCGGTACACGTCCTCGCCGGAGTCACGCGCCAGCTCCGCCCACAGTTCGTAGGCGCGCAGCAGCAGCGGCACGTACGCGGGATCCTCGAAATAGGACTGCCGGATGATGCGGGACCCGCCGTGACTGGAACCCTTGTTGTGGGCGGGCGTGAACTTCTCCAGGCCGAGCACACGGTGGCCGCGGCGCGCCAGGTGATAGGCGGCGGCGCTGCCCATGCCGCCGAGGCCGATGACTATGACGTCGTAGGTGTCGGTCATGGCGGTTACCTCCGGATCAGCGACATGTCGGGATCCACCACCGGCTCGGTATGCACTGTCGCGCCGAATACCTGTGTCAGATAGGCTATTTCGACTCGATCACCGGGCTGCACCGAGGCCGGGAGCCAGGCGTAGGCGATGGTGCGGCCGATGGTGGCGGAGTAGCCCGCGCTGGTGACATATCCGGCGGGCGTGCCGTCGACGGAGACCGGCTCCTTGCCGAGGACGACGGCATGCGGGTCGTCGAGCACGATCGACCGCAGCAGCCGCGCGGGCGGGTCCGCGGCTTCGAGTGCCCGCTTGCCGAGGAAGGAGTGCTTGTTCATCCGGACGGCGAAGCCGAGGCCCGCCATGTCCGGGGTGTGCTCGGTGGTCATATCCGTACCCCAGGAGCGGTAGCCCTTCTCCAATCGCAGGCTGTTGAAGGCGATCCGCCCGGCCGCGATGGCGCGGTACTCGCGGCCGGCCGCCCACAGCAGATCCCACAGTGCCGCACCGTATTCCGCGGTCGTATAGATCTCCCAGCCGAGCTCGCCGACATAGGAGACGCGCAGCATGGTGACCGGGATACTGCCCAGATACGTGCGCAGCGCCTTGAAGTATCCGAAGGCCTTGTGCGACAGGTCATCCGCACACAGCGGCTGCACCAGCTCGCGGGCTTGCGGACCCCAGACGCCGACACAGCAGGTGCCGCCGGTGATATCGCGCAGGGTGACGCTGCCGTCGCCGGGTAGGCGGCGGGTGAACCAGTCGAAATCCAGTGGGCCGTTCGCGCCTACCTGGAAGAGCTGACCGCCCAGCCGGGCCACCGTGAGATCACTGCGGATCCCGCCGCGCGCATCGAGCAGCAGTGTGTAGGTCACCGCGCCCGGCTTCTTGGCGATGTCGTTCGTGGTGAGTTCCTGCAGAAACCCCAATGCGCCGGGGCCCGAGACCTCGTAGCGGGTCAGCGGGGTCATGTCGTAGAGCGCGACATGCGTTCGCGTCCACTTGGCTTCGGCAATGGATATTTGTGAATGGAAGCGGCTCGACCAGTCGTCGCGCGGGGGGAATTCCACGCCGTCCGCCGCCAGTTCCTCCATCAGTCCCGCGTTGGCCTCGTACCAGGCCGGCCGCTCCCACAGTGCGCCCTCGAAGAAGTAGGCCTCGAGCTCGCATTGCCGGGGATGGAACGGGCTGGTGCGCACATTCCGTGGCTCCGTGCGGTATTGGTGCGGGTGCAGGATGTCGTACACCTCGACGAAGGCCTGCACGCTGGTGCGCCGGATGAATTCCGGGCTGCGCGCGGCGTCCTCGAAGCGGTGCAGATCGGCCTCGTGCAGATCGATATCCGGGGTGCCGGTGACGATCCACTCCGCCACCGCCCGCGCGACGCCCGCCGAATGGGTGACCCAGACCGCCTCCGCCACCCAGAATCCGTCCAGGTCACGGTGTTCGCCGAGGATCGGGCCGCCGTCGGGGGTGAAGGAGAAGATGCCGTCGAAGCCCTCGTCGATCTTGCTGTCGCCGAGCGCCGGGAGCAGGCGGACGCTCTCCGCCCAGGCCGGTTCGAATTCGGACTCGATGAACGGGAGCATGGACGGCATGGGCTCGCCCGCGGTGTCGCGCAGCAGGTTGTCCATATCGACCGGGCGCGGGGTGTGGCCGTAGTAGCCGATGCCGATCCGATCCCCGTAGGTCCGGTAATAGAGGTCGGCGTCCTGGTGCCGCAGGATGGGCAGGCGCTCTTCGCCGTCCAGCGCCGGGACCTGCACGGTCTTGGCGAACTGATGGGCCATGGGCACCAGCGGGACGGTGAGGCCGACACGGCGGCCGAGTTCCGCGCCCCAGAAGCCGGCGGCGCTGATGACGATATCGGCGGGGAGGTCCTGGCCATCCGCGGTGTGCACGCCGCGGACCCGGCCCTCGCGGTGCACGATATCGACGACCTCGCAGTAGCCGAGGAAGCGGGCGCCGCGGTCGATGGCGCGCTGCGCCTGCTTCTCCGCGGCGCGGACGGCGAGCGCCAATCCGTCTGTGGGCGTGTGGAATCCGCCGAGGATTCGCTCGCGGTCGAGCAGCGGGTGCAGCCGGGCGCATTCCTCGGGGTCGAGCAGCCGCGACGGGATTCCCCAGGAGGTCGCCCAGCCGTGCCGGCGGTGCAGGTCGGTCCAGCGTTCGGGGGTGGTGGCCACCTCCAGGCCGCCGACGGTGTCGAAAGCGCCGAGGCCGCTGAACTTCTCGACGGTGTAGCGGGCCAGTTCCGCCATGGTCTTGGACGGATTGGTCTGGAACACCAATCCCGGTGCGTGCGAAGTGGATCCGCCCGTCCGGAAGAGCGGCCCGCGATCGGTGACGGTGACGTCGGTCCAGCCTCGCGCGGTGATCTCGTCGGCCAAGGCCGTGCCCACGATTCCCGCACCGATGATGACAACTCGCGGCTGCATGAAACAAGCCTCCAGGTTGTTGCGTATTGCGCACCAAGTGCCGTAATACGCAACTATGCTCCGCCCGGTCCGAGAGCCTGTCAACCGAATCGGAAAAATTCGTATTTCGTTGTTTCCGTGATGTTTCGCCTGGTTGACGGGCTGGTGCGAACACGCCACACTGTTGCACACAACGCATCTCGACGCGCCATTCGCAACAACCCTGCACCCCCGGGAGGGGTCATGACCGCACCGCATTCCACGGCCACCCTGCTGGTCGGCCGCCTCGCCGAGCTGCCGCCCGGCGGCGTGCTCACCGTGAATCCGCCCGGCCTGCCACCCATTTCGATCTTCCACACCGAGGCAGGGCTTTTCGCGATCGACGACACCTGCACCCACCAGGACGCCTCCCTCGCCGACGGCTGGGTGGAGGGCTGCACGGTCGAATGCCCGCTGCACGAATCCTGTTTCGACCTGCGCACCGGCGCGGCCTCCGGGCCACCCGCCAAGCGGTCCGTGCGGACCCACCGCGTCGAAGTGCGCGGGGACGAGATCCACCTGCTGCCGAGTACAGCGTCATGACCGGTTCGGTCGCCATCGTCGGGGCGTCACTCGCGGGACTGTCCGCACTACGAGCCTTGCGCGCCTGCGGCTTTCGCGGCCACATCACCCTGATCGGCGAGGAACCCCACCTCCCCTACGACCGCCCGGCCCTGTCGAAGGAATTCCTGCACAGCGGCGAACCGCTCCCCCTGCTCGAAGACCACAGCGAGGCAACCGAACTCGACGCGGAATGGCTCCTGGGCCGCCGCGCCATCGGCCTCACCACCTGCCCGCACACGATCCACCTCGACGACGGGCGAACGGTCACCGCCGACACCGTGATCCTCGCGACCGGCGCCCGCCCCCGCCGCCTCTCCACCTTCCCCGAGGCCCACTACCTGCGCTCCCTGGACGATGCCCGGCAACTACGCGAAAACCTCACCGGCACAACCCATCTAGCAGTGGCAGGCGCAGGTTTCATCGGCGCCGAGATCGCCTCCTCCGCACAAGCAATGGGGGTGCAGGTCACCCTCGTCGACCCGTCCCCCACACCCGGCGCGCACGCCCTCGGCCCCGTGGTCGCCGCCGCCTGCAACGCCCTGCACGCCCACCACGGCGTCCGACTCCGCACCGGCGTCTCCATCGCCACCCACATCCCCGCCACCACCCACCCCGTCCCCACCCCGGGCATGGTCCGCCTGACCGACGGCACCACCCTCCGCGCCGACACCCTCCTGGTCGGCATCGGCAGCACCCCCAACACCGAATGGGCCGTCCCACCCTCGGGCAATCCCAGCCCTCCGGAACCCTGGTGCACCACAACCGGTTTCGCCACCGACACCCTCTGCCGCACCACAACCCCCGGCATCTACGCCATCGGCGACTGCGCCCACTCCCCCGACCCACTCACCGCCCGCCCCACCCGCACCGAACACTGGACGGCCGCCACCACCCAAGCCCGCCTGGCCGCCGCGATAATCACCGGCACCCCCGCCCCAGCCCCGACAGCCCCGTACTTCTGGTCCCGCCAGTACGGCAAGCTGCTCCAGTTGGCCGGAAATCCGCACGCCGCCGGCAATGTTCGACTTCTCGAAGGTTCCTACGAGGCTCCCTCCTTCACCGTCCTCTACGAACGGGCAGGGGTCCCGGTCGCTGTCTTCGCGCTCGACAACCCCCGCCTGTTCACTCGCCACCGCAAACAACTCGACCGCACCCTCCGCTCCGACCTGGAGATCGCCTGACGATTCACTCGTCGGCGTTGAAGGCGTCCAGGGCGGCGGCTTGGGTCGCGTAATTCGGGGGATCGTCCGGATTGGGTGGTGTGCCCCATTGGAATCCGTAGGCGTCGTTCTTACCGAGTAGTGAGTTCGCTTGGCGGGAAAGGAATTCGCGGGTGGCTGCCTTGGAGCGGCCGGTGTCGAGGAGGTCGCGGTAGGAGCGGACGAGAACGCCTTTGAAGGTTTCCGCGTCTTTGCAGTCGGGGCCGGGGCAATTGGTGGCGGCGGGTTCCGACAGGATGCCGTCGCGGAGGAATGGGGAGCGGCGGCCGGTGGCCGCGGCGGCTATCGAGTCGGCGGTGGTGAGCAGGGCCGCTTGGCGGGTTGCCTGGTATTCGGCTACGAGACCGCTGATCATCGCGCCTTGGACGTAGGTCCATCGGGTTTCCGTGTCGGCGGGGACGCAGGTGTCGCCGTGCTGGTCGAGGTGATCGTTGATCAAGCCGGAGGGATCGAGGAGGGCGCGGCCCGCGCGGTCGGTGAACCATTCGCGGGTGCGCAGGGCACGCGCCGCATAGGCCGGGCGACTGGCCGAATCGACGCGGGTGCTCAATTGTGCCGTCGCCGTGAGGTACAGCGCATTGGTGATCGCATTGACCTGGGTCCACGGGCGGCTCTGCGGATCGACGCCCATTCGCGCCCACGCTATGCCGCCGTCACAGAATGCGGCGTGCTGATCGTCGAGACCGTCCACAATGGTGCGCGCGGCTTGCAGATATCGCTGATCGCCGGTGAGGTCGAAGGCGTCGATCCAGGCCAGCGCCCACCATAATTCGTCGTCGTTGTAGCCGGTCTGGCGTGGGACGCCGGTCTTCGCCACCATTCCGTGCTGGTAGGTCTCGTCTATATAGCCGAGATACTGACGGTCACCGGTGCGCTGCATATAGTCGATGAGCGCGGTCAGCGCATTGGCGCTCTGCCAGATGCTGGTGTCGTTCTCCCACCGGCCCGCCGCGTGGTCGTACCTGTCCAGCAGTCGTTCCACCGCACGCTGCCGGCGATCAGGGGCCGCTTCACCTTCCGCGAACCATCGGGTGCAGCGGATCGCGGTCCGATCTCCGGCCTTCCCGCAAGCTCGCAGCATCCCGCCGGTATACGGCCGGAAGCCGCTGTGCGCGACGGTCTGCTGCGCCGCGACCGTGCCGGGCGCCAGCCGTTCCGCGGTGTCCGGGCCGGATTCCGCTCCGGCATCGGCGCTCTCGGCCGGGGCCGCACCGCCGTCGGTCGATCGTTCGAGCCACACGCTGTCACCCTGCTGCCCGTGTTCGAGGGTGGCGGTGGCCCCGCCGCCCGAACTGGTCAGTGTGATCACCCGCGACCATTGCCGCACCTGCAGCACCGCGGGCCCGATCGGTTCGGGAGTGACGACATCACTCGCCGTGAGCACTCCCCCGGCGACCGCAACCACACAGCCGGCCACTCCCCATCGGACTCTACTGTTCTCGGCCACCCCAGCCACGGTAGCGGCCGATGGTCAGGCGAACAGCTCCGCGAGCATCGCGACGCCCGCCCCGGGCGTGCGAATTTCCAGCTGCACCGCTGGTCCGTCCAGGTGCAGACGGAAATCGAAAAAAGCGCAGCACTGCTGCTCGGCCACCGCCAACTCGGCGATCATCCCGGCGCGGTCGGCGGGAACGGTCACGCGCAGGCCATCGGGTATCTCGGTGCGCGTACCGCCGTCGAGCGCCACCTGCCACCGTTCCGCCCGCTCGGTTCTGTCGCCGTCACCGAGCGTGCAGGCGATCGGCGCGGACTGCCACTCTGCGGATTCCACTGCGGGGAAACAGCATTCGGCGTCACAGCGCTCGTCGCGATCGGGTTGCCCGTCGAGCCGCTCCAGCGCGGTGTACAGCGTGGCGATGAACGACCGCAGCTCGGCCAGCCGCCCCTCGGCCTGATCCAGCCGGGCCCGCAGGCGCGGCCGCAACTCGGCCTTGACCCGCGCGCAGGGCCCGTCCTGCCAGATGGGCAACAGCTCGCCGATATCCTCCAGCGACAATCCGAGACCCTTTGCCGCGCCGATGAATTCGAGCCGCTCCAGCGCGTCCGGCCCGTAGCTCCGGTACCCGTTCGCCGTGCGATCGGCCGGTAGCAGGCCCGCGCTCTCGTAGAACCGCAATGTCGAGGCCGGAACCGCCGTGCGGTCGGCCAATTCGGAGATTCGCATCCTCACGAACCGACGGTAGACCTTCGAGTCGGCTGCAAGGTCAAGAGGAATCCGGCGGCGAGGGTGATCGTGCCCTCGATGGTGTGGACGATATTGCCGAAGGTGTCGACCGCCATCAGGTGCAGCACCTGGTCGCCGCCCGAAAACCCGAGTGCGGCGATGAGCAGATAGAACGGGCCGCAGATCCGGGTGTAGAGCAGCGCCCGCCGGGGCATCGGCGCCAGCGCGAGCCCGGCCAGCCCGGTGATCAGGTGGAAGAGCGCGTGCCAGCCGTTCACGGTGACCGGGATGAAGCCCAGGAACTGGATCGTGCACGACTGCATGTCCGAGCCGAAGGCCATATCGGGGTAGATCCCGTAGGCGATCACGCCGTTCGCGGTGAACCAGGCGCCGATCAGGAAGACGAAGAACTGCAAGGGCGATTCGAAGATCGCGTGGACGTACCGCAGGGCCTGCGAACGAAAGCCGTCGAAGAGCACGATGGCGACCTCCTCTGTATCGAACCTTCTAAGCCGATCGTCCTAGAAGTGGATGCGAGTATGTTCTAGGACGACTGTCTTAGTCAAGGCAGCGGCGCCATCTACCACCACTTCGCTCCACGCTTGAAGATGCGCAGCAACCTTGTAGCGAATACGATCCGGGGAGGGTGGACCGAGGTGGAGGGATACCGTGCAACGAGACGGTACCGGGTCGCGAACGGCGACGGATGAACTGCGCCGGGCGCTGCGCGCACTCCGGCGCTCCTGGTGGGCCGCGCCGGGCGCACTCGCGGTCGCGGTCACCGCGATCGCGCTGTCGGACGGCTATTTCTACTGGGTATGGACGCTGAGCTGGTTCGCCGCCGGATTCGCGCTCGGGGTATGGCTCTGCCGGGCCGATACGTCACGCCGATTCGGGGCCCGCGAACTTCAGCTCGAGTTCTACGCCGCACAGGACGATCGGCGACTGCCGGAACGGATCCATCCACCGTGGTGGGACACGCATATCGGCGCCGAACGCCGGCGACTGCATCTACACCTCGCCCGCGAATGGATAGCGATCGCGCTCGGCGGTGGCGCGGCCCTGCTCTTGTTCGCCCAGCGTCTGATCCCCGAGATTGAGTTGCTGTCCCCCGGAACACTCGGGGTCTACATCCTGCTGTGCCTCTGCATTCTCGCGTGGGATCGCCTCATGATTCCCGCCCTGCTCGCCGACCTCGACGAGCTGGCCTCCCAACTCGAGGACCGCTGATCTCCACCCGGCCGCTTCACGAGATCGGCTGCGGCGAATCACCGGCCAGCAGCAATTGCGGGACCTGTGTGAACGACCAGCCCGTGGAGAGTCGCCGCAGCACATAGACGATGTCGAAGCGGTCACCCGGCCAGGTCTTCGGCGGCGCCGGGGTGATCGTGCCCATGGCGGCCAGAATGTCCCCGATATTCTCGTGCTCCCAGCAGATCAGCACCGGATCGGCGGCCGACGCGAGCGCGGCCACCAACTCCTTGGCCTGGTCCTTCTTGAAGCGCACATCCGGTTGCAGATTCAGGTCGGCGGCCAGCGGGGTGATGGTCTCCAGCGGCCGCTTGCTGCCGTGACTGCCGGGGTCGGCGGCGAAAATCGTTGTGGGCCTGGCCAATCCGGACCGCAGCACGGCAGGCGTGGCGTCGACGGTGCGGGGATCGAACAGCCCGGTCAAGGCCCCGGCCCGCGTCCACCCCCGCACCGTCAGCGATTCGGGATCCTGATCGCCATCCGCGGTCAGGCCGTAGGGCGCGCCCGACCCGGTGGGCTTCTCGGCGTGCCGGATGATCATCACCAGATTGGCCCCATTGCCCGGCGGCGCGGGCGTGCCGACCGGCGCGGTGGTCGCCGGATGATCATGATGCTTCCCGCCGCCGCACGCGGCGAGCAGCGGGGCCAATCCGGCAGCGAGAAAAACGGTGCGCCTGTCCATCACTCCGAAATTACCGGGCCGGTAGCTAGGGCAGCATGCCGGATTCGGTCCAGCGCCGGAATACCTCCGTCTTCTCGGGCGGCCACGCGCCGTCGCACGGCATATCGCCGGTGCCGAGGCGGTGCAGGATCTCGGTGGCGTGTTTGCTCACGTCCTCGTGCGACCACAGGTCGAAGACGAAGCTCATGGAGCGCTGATCCTTGTCTCGGAAGAGCGGTTTGATGTGGGCGGCGAAGCCCACCGATTCGTCGGGGCCGGGGAGGGCGGGCTCCGCGGTTTCGGTAGCGGGCTCCTCGACCGGGTAAGCAGGCGGCCCCAGCGGACCCCAGTTCCAATCGGGTGCGATGACACCGCCGGCGGTGGCGATGCCGTCGGCTCCGGCGGACCATTCGGCGAAAGCGGCCAGGGCGGAACGGAATTCCGGGTCGGCGGGCAAGCCGGCGGTCCGGGCGGCCCGCAGATACAGCGCGGTCCAGCGGTCCCGCTGCGCCTCGGTGAGGGCGGGCCTGGTCAACGGCTCGTCCGCGGTCCGTGGCGCGCCGAAGGCGCGAGCCGTCCACTCGGCCTCCCGCTGCGGTAGCTCGGCGTCCATTTCCGCGAAAACCGTTGCGAGCGACTCATCGTCGGGAATGAGCTTCTCGTACAGCAGCCCGGTCAACCGGTAGAGCGCCGGATAACCGCCCGCCCATTCGAACAATGTCGGCTCCTGACCGGGCGCGGGCACCGGATCGTGGAAGTCCACATACCAGTGCATGCCGCTGCAGAACGGCTTGTTCTGCGACTGCCCGCACCGGCACAGCGCGTAGTGCTCGGTGGAAGCGCCCGCGGCCCGCTCGATCTCGGCGCCGCCCGGCCCGGCCAGCGGAATCGACCCGCGAATCCGGTAAGGCCCGTCCTGGGTCACCTCGATGACGGGTTCGCGGGTGCCGTGCCAATCGGTGAGCTCGCGCGCCTCGACACCGTCGAAGCCGACGGCGAGCGCGCCGGAGGGGCAGCCGCGCACCGTGCGCACCACCTCGTCCAACCGGCCGCCGTTGGGCGTCACGAAAGGCTCGCCGCCGGCGCGGAATACCGCCGCCAGCCGGTCGGTGCACAGCCCGGAATGCTGGCAGATCCCGCGATTGTCGTAGATGGTGACCTGCTCACCCTGATACACGTCACGCTGATCCGGCACGCGCCCAGGGTCTTTCGCATCGTTGAAGCCGACACGCGCATGACTGCCGTCGCAGAGCGGCTTCGATGCGGAGGCACCGCACCGGCACAGCGCGGCCGTCGGCGGCACCTCGAGCGGGAGCCCGAGATGATCGACGACCTGCGCATTGGTCGCCAGGTACGGCCCGTTCTTCGCAGTCCGCAGCGAACCGGGCAGTCCCGCTTGCAATTCCGCGAGCTGCGCCCGCACGGTGACCCGCTCCCCCGCGGGCAGCACCGCACACGCGAGGTCCTGCAGCGCGGCCGTGGCCTCCACCAGTTCCAGCAGATCACTGCGCGCCCGCAATCGCGTCGCCGCCACGGCGAGTGCCCGCAGCCGGTCCGCCACGGTCATACCCGGATCGACAGCGGCGCCCGGGCCTTCGGCGTCGGCCGCACTCGAGTCCGCACCGTCCGCGGCGCCGAGAGGCGCACGCAGCAGAGCCACGCTCAGGGGGCGCAGTACACTGTCCGCCAGCCTCGGCCGGACCACAGCGGGGATTGCGGAATCCGCTGTCTCCAAGGCATATACCTCCTGGAAGAGCTCGGCGAGTTCGCCGGTGAGGCCGCCGCCGGAAATCCCGGCCACGCGGCTCGCGAACTCATCGGCACGCTGGCGCGCTGCCGCCTGCACCGCCGGATCGAGGCCGAGCACGGCGGCCTGAGCGTGTGCGTCCCAGGCCGGGAAGTGCGCGGCGAGAGTGCGCTGGATATCACCGAATGCCGTTGACACGCTGGCTAATTCGGTGGCGACATGCTGATCGCATTCGGTGCGGATGCCCTCCGACAGGTTCACCGCCTCACCCAGTCGCTCGGTGATCAGCGCCCACGCGGCCTCGCGGTGCGGCATCAGATAGTCGGTCTCGTAGAACAATTCGAAGCTGGGCCCCACGGTGCGGCCGGGGTACTCGGGTCCGGCGGGCAGGGTGGTGATGAGCTCGCCGAGCGGTTTGATCACCCGGAACATGAGGTCGACGGTGGCATCCGCGAGGGTCTGCAGCTGCGCGTCGGTCTCGTCGGTGTGCGCGAAGAAGCGTTCGAAGATCTGCAGCAGCACCTCGTAGCCGACATTGAACAGGTCGGTGACGCGGGCGGTCTGCTGATCGCCGATCAGCGGCACCTCGACGACCCGTTCGGGCGCACGCACATTGGCGGCCAGCACCGGCCGCACCGGGTCGAAGCCCGGGTCCTCGCGCATGCATTGCTCGTATTCGTCGAGGATCTTCACGAACTGCCCGAAGTGCGCGTCCCGCCAGTCGCCGCGCGCCCCCTCGCCCTGTTCCAGAATGGTGTCGATGGCGCGCCGCGCGGATGCCACATCGGTCACCGGCACCAATTCCGGCCAGCGGAAATGCTTTTCGGTGGCCTGCGCCCGCGGCGGCCCGACGAACAGCCAGCGTTCACCGTATTTCTCGGCCAGATGCTGGATGCCGTGCTCGATGGACCGGTACAGATGCCCGACCGTCGCGAAATCCTGCAACCGCGGCACGATCTCGCCCTGCTGCATGAGCGGCGCGGCCCGTCCGGCCATGGCCAGGCCCTCGGCGTCCTGCAGATCCATGCCCTCGGGCCGCTCCAGGAACAGGAAGTGCCGCAACGCTTCCTCGCCGAACGGGATCAGCGCCAGCTGCACACCGGCCGGATAGTGCGCGGCCGGCAATGGCAGGTTGGGGCGCGACATGTGCGGTGCGGCGCCGATGGCGGACAGCAGATTGTGCACCAGCGCCAGATGCAGCATCTCCTGGGTCGCCACGTGCGACACCAGTTTCTGCCAGCGCGTGGCCATTTCGACCTGGCCGGCCGTCAGTCCTTCGCTCTCGTGCTGTTTGAGCGAGAAGGCCGCGAACAGGTACTGGCACATGATGCCGTGCTCGAGTTCCGCGGCCTGGCAGAGCATGTAGATGAGCGCCTCGCGGTGCTCGATGACGAACGGTGCTTCCGGCGCCGCGAGCCCGCCGCGCGCCGCGATGGTCCGGGCCAACGGCCCTTCCCCGCTGATATTCGGTATCTCCGATGGCGTCCCGCCACCCTGCGCGCTGTCGGTCATGCGCGTGCCTTCCGGAATCCGGTGAAGTCCCGGTCTCCGCGGCCACCCTGCCGCTAGAGACCGCCGACCTCATCATGATCCCCGGCGGCACCCGCCGCAGCGCGTTTCGCTACCCGAGAAACCCGGCCCGCCGGAGGGGTTTCCGGCGCCGCGAACCGGGAAAGACCTGCGGGAAGGTGTCAGCCGGTGACAGGAAAGAGACCGGGCACGCTGATGTATTGCGACACGCTCACCGCCGGGCGTGGGGCTGCTACCTTCGAGAACGCGGTACCTGCACGGCAAGGAGCACGCCATGGGCATCATCACCATGATCGTCATCGGCCTCATCGCGGGCGCCATCGCCCGTCTTCTGGTCCCTGGCAAAGAGAATTTCGGGATTATCTGGACCATTGTGCTGGGCATTGTGGGCGGCTACGTCGGTGGCACCCTGGGCAGCCTGGTCTTCGCACCACACAAGTTCAGCGTTCATCCGCCGGTCTCGCACGCCTTCCTGGGGGCGATCGTCGGCGCGGTGATTCTGCTGATCATCTACAAGGCGATTCGCGCCAGAGTCTGAGTAGAGGTGCGGCCGGCGGGCATATACGAGATGAGGGGGCCGTACATGCCCGCCGGCCGGTGACGCCCGAGCCCCAGGCGCCCCCTTACCGCCAGTGGTCGGCGGTTCGAGCTCTCTTCTACGTATCTACTAAGTAGATACGTAGAACATAGCCCAGGCCGGGATGGCACGCAAGCATCCACCGTCATTTTCTGTGCAAACTGCGCAGATACTCGGTGTAGGCCCGCAACTCGGCCTCCCCGTTCGCCGCGGAATGACGTTCGGCCACAGCGTTTTCCCGCTGCTCGTCACGGCGCCAGCGGATCGCGAACAACGTCACGATGATCAAGGCGACCCAGTACCGCGGACCCGGCCAGGAAGGACGCCGCCCGCCACCACGGCCACGCCCGCCCGGTTGCGCGTACCCGCCACACGCCCCAGCAATACAGCAGCGCGGTCACCAGGCCGACCGTCGGCAACACCGGCACGGGCTGCGGATTCCATGCGAGAAGTGCACCCAGCGAGGGCGGCGCGTCCGGAAGATGCACTGCGCCCGCCACAATCGCCTCGACCATTCGCCACTCCCCGCTTCGCCGGTACCGCCGATCTACTAAGCCGCATAGTAGTTACTTGCGCCGCAACGGCAAATGCCCAGCAAAAGCGAAACGCCTCCGCAACCACAAGGTCGCGGAGGCGTTTTCCGGAGTGCTGCCCGGCCGGACGCGGGCGGCGAGCGATCAGATGAGCTTCATGGCTCCGGTCAGCGCGTGCCGCAGCGCCTGCTCCATCTCGTCGAACTGGGCCTGGCCGCAGATCAGCGGCGGGGCCAGCTGGATGACCGGCTCGGCGCGGTCATCGGCGCGGCAGTGCAGGCCCGCCTCGAACAGCGCCTTGGAGACGTGACCCTTGAGGATGCGGTGCGCGTCCTCGTCGGTGAACCGTTCCTTGGTGGTCTTGTCCTTCACCAGTTCCACGGCCCAGAAGAAGCCCGAACCGCGGACCTCGCCGACGATCGGCAGGTCGTACAGCTTCTCCAGGGTGCTGCGGAAGGCGGCCTCATTGTTGCGGACGTGACCGTAGAGGTCCTCGTTCTCCATGATGTCGAGGTTGGCCATGGCCACCGCACACGACACCGGATGCCCGCCGTAGGTGGAACCGTGCATGAAGGTCGCGCCGTTCTTGAACGGCTCGAAGATCCTGTCGCTCACCAGCACCGCGCCCAGCGCGGCATAGCCGGAGGTGAGACCCTTTGCGGTGGTGATGATGTCGGGCTGGTAGCCGAACTTCTTCGCGCCGAAGTCGTATCCGAGGCGGCCGAACGCGCAGATGACCTCGTCGGAGACCAGCAGCACATCGTGGCGGTCGCAGATCTCGCGTACGCGCTGGAAGTAGCCGGGCGGCGGGACGAAGCAGCCGCCGGTGTTCTGCACCGGCTCGAGGAATACGGCCGCAACGGTTTCCGGGCCCTCGAACAGGATCGCTTCCTCGATGCGGTCCGCGGCCCAGAGGCCGTACGCCTCGTAATCGTCGGGGTGCTCGGTGGCGCGGTAGAAGTTGGTGTTGGGCACGCGCAGGGTGCTGGGCACCAGCGGCTCGAAATCGGCCTTGGCGCCGGGGATTCCGGTGATGGACAGCGCGCCCATGGAGGTGCCGTGGTAGGCCATGGACCGGCTGATCACCTTGTGCTTGGTGGGCTTGCCGGTCAGCTTGAAGTACTGGCGGATGAGTTTCCATGCGGTCTCGACGGATTCGCCGCCGCTGACCGTGAAGAACACGCGATTGATATCGCCGGGGGCGGCGATGGCCAGCCGCTCGGCGAGGTCGAGGGCGGGCGGGGTGGCGTAACCCCACAGCGGGAAGTAGGCGAGTTCGCGGGTCTGGCGCGCGGCGGCCTGGGCGAGTTCCTCACGACCGTGGCCGACCTGCACGGCGAACAGTCCGGCCAGGCCGTCCAGGTAACGGCGGCCCTGGTTGTCGTAGATGTACGCGCCCTCGCCGCGCACGATCACCGGGACGTCGGCGCCGGTGCCGGCGTCCTGCGGGGTGAAGTGCATCCAGAGGTTGTCGCGGACGATCCGGGCCGCGTCCTGGGCGGCCTGCGGCTGATAGTCGGTAGTGGCGGTCATGTGCGGACTCCTCGGCGGGTTGGGGATCGCGCTCCGGCGTCGTTCGCGGGCGGCGACACTCTGTTTATGCCACAGCCGGCAACCCGTTTGCAACTGATTCAGTTGTTCGCGAGGCACACATCAACCGAAAACCTAATTGTTTTGGATGATCAACTACGGATTTCGTAGGTCTAGCGCGGACCCCACTGGTACGTCTGCTTCCGCAACGCGAGATAGACCAGGATCTCCGCATGTCGCACGCCCGGCAGGGCGCGCAGGCGGGTGTCCACGAGATCCAGCAGGGCCGCATCGTCGGCGCAGACGGCCTCACAGAGCACGTCGTAGCGGCCCGCGCACTCGACCACATAGCTGATCTCGTCCAGGCCGACCAGCGCCTCGGTCACCTCGCGCACCGGGCCGTCCACCGTGATCGCCAGCATGGCCTGCCGGAACAGGCCGACCTGCAAGGGATCCGAGACGGCCACGATCTGGATGACACCCGCATCGGTGAGCCGCTGCACCCGCTGCCGCACCGCGGCCTCGGACAAGCCGACCTCCTTGCCGATCGCGGCATACGCGCGGCGGCCGTCTTCCTGCAGCAGGCCGATGATGCGCTTGGCGAGGTCGTCGAGCGGGATGCGACGGGCCGGTTCCGGTTCCGTCATGCCCCTGCCTCCTTTTCCGATCCTGCGGTTATGGGCAATGGATTGCTGGCGCCGATCCTGCCACAGACAACGAAATCCGTATATTTCTGAGGTTGACAACGAAGATTCCGCAGGTGCCACGGCGAAGATGGCTGGTCCCGCGGGCGCGTGGAAAGATTTCGGGGGTGAGCAGCAGACCCGCCGACGCACAACGACTGCGCGATCTGGCGCAGTTACGGCGCGTGAAGGACCGCATCGACCGCGAGTACGCGCAACCGCTCGATGTCGAGGCGCTCGCACGGGACGCGCACATGTCGGCCGGGCACCTGAGCCGGCAGTTCCGGGCCGCCTACGGCGAATCGCCGTACTCCTACCTCATGACGCGCCGCATCGAACGGGCCATGTCGCTGCTGCAGCGCGGCGATATGAGCGTCACCGAGGTGTGCTTCGCGGTCGGATGTTCCTCCCTCGGCACCTTCAGCACCCGCTTCACCGAGCTGGTGGGCATGCCGCCCAGCGCCTACCGCCGCGACGAAGCCGGCGCGATCGAGGGCATCCCGTCCTGCGTCGCCAAACAGGTGACCAGACCGGTCAGGAATAAAGAAGCACCGGCAAGCACGCCGGAATAGCCTGATCACCATGGACATCACAATTCACCAGACCTTCCTGCCCCAGGACGATCCCGAAGCCGCCCTGGCCTTCTACCGCGATGCCCTCGGCTTCGAGGTCCGCAACGACGTCGGATTCAACGGCCTGCGCTGGATCACCGTCGGCCCCGCCGACCAGCCCGGCATGTCCATCGTCCTGTACCCCCCGAGCGGCAACCCCGGCGTCAGCGAGGACGAACGCCGCACCATCGCCGAAATGATGGCCAAGGGCACCTACGCCAGCATCATCCTGGCCACCAAGGACCTCGACGCCACCTTCGAAAAACTCCAGGCCACCGACGCCGAAGTGGTCCAGGAACCCACCGCCCAGCCCTACGGCATCCGCGACTGCGCCTTCCGCGACCCCGCCGGCAATATGGTCCGCATCAGCGAAATCGCCTGACCCGCCTCACCCGTACGCCAGCAGCGCCAGCAACAACTCGGCCCGGACCCGCGCATTGTCGAGATCCGCTCCGAGCAGACCAGCGGCGGTGGTGACACGTTTGCGGAGCGTATGGCGATGGATTCCCGTTGCCACAGCGGCGGATTCCCAGTGGCCATTGGCCTCGAGGAAGGCGCGCAGAGAGGGCAGTAGCTCGGCGCCGTGGCGACGGTCATGGTCGGCGAGCGGCGCCAGTACGCCACGCGCCATGGCCGCGAGCACTTCCCGCGTCGCGTCCACCGCGAGCAGCGATCGGCCCGCCAGACTCCCGAATTCCGTTGGCACGCCGCCCCGTTCGGCGGCCGACGCGGCCAATCGCGCGCCGGCCACCGCGTCCGCCAATTCTCGCACCGGATGCGCGCCGCTCAACCCGAGCCGCACCAGTTTGCCTGTGCTGCCGAATATTTCGTGGCCCAGCCACGCGATCACGGGACCACCGGCCGCGACATTCTCCGCAGGCGCGATGTCCCCGGCCGCCCTCGAACGCGCTGCCGTCGTTGAGCTCGCGGCCATCGTGGGCCTTCTGGCAATCGCGGTGAGCGCCGCCGCGCTGCCGGCCGCGACCTGACCCTCCGGCGGCGTCGTGGTGGCAGCGGCGGGCAGGACTGCGATGAGCTGCCGTTTATCGGCGTGGAGGAAGAGCGGGTGTCCCGCTCCCACGATGGCGTCGGCGAGGGCGGTCTGGACGGGTTCGACGGCGGCGTCGGTGTCGCAGTCGGCGATCAGGACTCGGATGCGGCCGTGGACGTCGGCAGCCTGGGCCAGTTGGGACCAGGCCGGGGTGAGGTCCGTGGTTGCGCCCAGGAGGAGGGCGAGGGCCTGGGTGTTGAGGCGGTGCTGGGCGGCTCGGAGGCGGGCTGGTTTTTCGAAGTCGAGGGCCAGTAGGGAATTGGCGTGGCCCAGGAGGATTTGGTCGATGTGGCCCAGGGGGGCGTCGCTGACTACGACCAGGTCGCCGTGGTGGCGGCGGCCTACGTTGATGCGCTGGTAGGTGATGGAGGCGCCGGCGGGGTCGGTGTGGACGCCGGCGCCTACGGCGTCGGCCAGGACTGTGCGGCGGGCGCGGTCGAGGGTTTCGGGGTCCAATTCTGTGGGCTGGCAACCGATTACGGCGCCAGCGGGGTCGAGGACCAAGGCTGTCGCGCCCAGGGATCCGGCGAGTTCGCGGACGATGGCCTGGATTCCGGATTTGATGAGGGCGCGGGTCATGCGGGGCTGGGCGCGGGAGGCGCGCAGCACGGCGTCGTATTGGAGTTCGGCGATGCGGCCGGAGACCTGTTTGACGATGGCGGCGAAGGCGGTGGAGAGCGGCACCTCGAAGAGGGGGATGCCGATCTCGTCGGCGGCGGTCGCCAGGTCGGCGGGGAGCTCGTCGTGGGTGAGGCCGATACCGAAACCGACGCCGGCGACACCGCGCTCGTTCAGGGCGCGCAGGTACTCGCGGCGGCGGGCGGGGTCGCCGGGCAATCGCATGCCGGTGGTGAGGACGAGCTCGCCGCCGGACAGCCAGGGGTGGGGATTCTCCAGTTCGGTGGTGACCACGAGGTCGATTTCCCGGTGGATTCCGCTCGCCCCGCCCCGGAGTTGTACGGCGAGATCGGGCTGAGTCAACACCCAGCCAACGGAGACGGACATGTCCGGAGTGTACAGATTGTCGATTCGCCGCCGCCGAGTTGTACAAGTTGGCAGGCGCGCTATGGGTGTGTTTCACCGCACACTGAGCTCCACCAGTGAACGACGAGATGGACGGTGGATCCAGGTGACCTCAACGGTGAGTCCTACGCTCGAGAACTACATCGACGGCGAATTCGTGGCATCCTCCGCGACCGCGACCCTCGATCTGGTCAACCCGGTCGACGAGACCATCGTCGGCCGCGCCCCCGTCTCGAATCGCGCGGATATCGACGCCGCCATGACGGCCGCCGAACGCGCCTTCACCACCTGGGGCCGCAGCACGCCCGGCGTGCGTCAGGCCGCCCTGCTGAAGCTGGCCGACGCCATCGAGGCGCACGCCGACGAACTGGTCGCGGCGCAGTGCCGCAATACCGGTCAGCTGCAATCGGTGATCGCCGCCGAGGAAGTCACCGTGGGCGCGGATCAGATCCGTTTCTTCGCGGGCGCCGCGCGCCTGCTCGAGGGCCGCGCCGCCGGCGAGTACATGGACGGCTTCACCTCCTACGTACGCCGCGAACCGATCGGCGTGGTCGCGCAGGTGACCCCCTGGAACTACCCGTTCATGATGGCCATCTGGAAGATCGGCCCCGCGCTCGCCGCCGGAAACACCATCGTGCTCAAGCCGAGTGACACCACCCCGGAGTCGACCCTGGTGCTCGCGAAGCTCTCCAAGGGCATCCTGCCGGACGGCGTGTTCAATGTCGTGCTCGGTGACGCCAGCACCGGCGCGGAGCTGGTCAGCCATCCCACCCCCGGGCTGGTGTCCATCACCGGTTCGGTGCGCGCGGGCATCGCGGTCGCGGAATCGGCTGCGGCGCAATTGAAGCGGGCGCACCTGGAACTGGGCGGCAAGGCCCCCGCCGTGGTGTTCGGCGATGTGGATATCGACAAGGCCGCGCTGGGTATCGCGCAGGCCGCGTTCTTCAATGCCGGGCAGGACTGCACCGCCGCCACCCGCGTGCTCGTGCACGAGTCGATCCACGACAAGCTGGTCGACGCGCTCGTGGCCGCCGCGGAAACGCTGAAGCCGGGCCGCCCCGACGATCCGAACGCGTTCTACGGCCCGCTCAACAATGTCAATCACTTCAATGCCGTGATGGGCAAGCTGGCCGCGGTGCCGTCGCACGCGACCGTGGTGACCGGCGGAAACCGCTGGGGCGATACGGGTTTCTTCGTCGAGCCGACCATCATCACCGGTGTCCGCCAGGACGATGCCCTGGTGCAGGACGAGACCTTCGGCCCGGTGCTGACGGTGCAGTCCTTCACCGACGAGGACCAGGCCGTCGCCTACGCCAACGATGTGCGCTACGGCCTGGCCTCCAGCGTCTGGACCCGCGATCACGGCACCGTCGAACGCCTCACTCGCGCACTGGATTTCGGCGCCGTGTGGGTGAACTGCCATATCCCCCTGGTGGCCGAGATGCCGCACGGCGGTTTCAAGTACTCCGGTTACGGCAAGGACCTGTCGGCCTACAGCGTCGAGGAATACACGCGCGTCAAGCACGTCATGAGCTCGCACGATTAGGCCCGGCATGCGCAGACTCGTAGTCGGATATCTGGCGACGCCCAGCGGTGACGACGGCCTGGCCCTCGGCATCCGGCTGGCGCGCACGCTCGGCGCGCAGCTCGACATCTGTATGGTGCTGCCCCCGGATCCGCCGGGGGCCTCGCCCAACAGCAGTTATGACGACCTGCTCGCCGTGCAGGCCCGTAAATGGGTCGCCGAGGCGGTCGCCGCGGTTCCCGCTGATGTGGCTGCTGAGGGGCACATCAGTTTTCACGAATCGTTCGCGGCGGGCCTGATCGAGGAGACGCAGCGGCTCGGCGCCCTGGGCATCGTGGTCGGTGCGGCGGGTGACGGTCTGCTGGGCCGGCATTCCATCGGCACGGTGACGGGTGAACTGCTGCACTCCGCGCCGGTGCCGCTGGCGCTGGCCCCGCGCGGCACCCGCACCTCGACGGTCACCCGCGTCCGCGAGGTGACCTGCGCGATCGGCGACCGGCCCGGCGCGGATCTGCTGCTGGACCTGGCCGTGCGGGCCAGCGCGGCCGCGGGCACCCCGCTGCGGCTGGTATCGCTCATTGCCGTGGATCCCGTGCGGGCGGCGCTGGATTCGGCGCGCATCCCGCATGCGGAACCCGATCCGGCCTACGCCGCCGAGAGCGGCGACTCACTCTCCGAGCGTGCCCGCCGGCACGCCGTACTCACCCTGGAGGCGGCGAAATCTCGTCTGCCGGAGGGTTTTCCGGTCACGTCGCTGACCGCCGACGGCGCTACCGTCGAAGCCGCCGTCAATCGCCTGGACTGGCACGACGGCGATCTCATCATGGTCGGCTCCAGCCGCCTCGCCCAGCCACGCCGCCTGTTCCTCGGCTCCACCGCCGCGAAGATGCTCCGAGTCCTCCAGGTGCCGATGGTCGTGGTTCCCAAGGAGGAAATCTATGAGCCTCACGACTGACCCACCCCCGGTCGCGATCGAAACGACCGAAAAGGGTTTGGCCGCAGGCAAACTCGGCACCTTCTCCGGCGCCGTGCTCGGTATCTCGACGGTCGCGCCCGGTTACACGCTGACCGCGAGCATCGGCCTGATCGTGGCGGCCGTCGGCTTGAAGATGCCCGCGATTCTGATCGCCGGCTTCGTCCCGATGTTCCTGACCGCGTACGCGTATCGCGAATTGAACTCCCGCATGCCCGATTGCGGGGCGTCGTTCACCTGGTCCACCCGGGCCTTCGGTCCCTATGTGGGCTGGATGTGCGGGTGGGGCATGGTGATGGCGACGATCATCGTGTTGTCGAATCTGGCCGCCATCGCGGTGGAGTTCTTCTATCTGTTCCTGGGGCGGATCTTCTCGAATCCGTCGATCGCCGAACTCGCGCAGCACAAGGGCGTGAACATCGCCACCACGCTGATCTTCGTCGCCATCGCCACCGTGGTGGCGGGGCGCGGCATCACCACCAGCCAGAAGGTGCAGTACGTGCTGGTGGGCTTCCAGATGGTGGTGCTGCTGGCCTTCGCGGTCACCGCGCTGGTGCAGGTGGCCCGCGGCGATGCGCCCGCGCAGCTGAGTTTCAGCATGGACTGGTTCGATCCGTTCAGCGGAGTCGCGTTGAGCGCCTTCATGATCGGCGTGACCGGCTCCATCTTCGCCTTCTGGGGCTGGGACACCTGCCTGACCCTGGGCGAGGAGTCCAAGGATCCGAACAAGGTGCCCGGCCGCGCCGGACTGCTCTGCGTGCTGTCGATCCTGGTGACGTACCTGCTGGTCGCGGTCGCGGTCATGATGTACGCCGGGATCGGCGACACCGGACTGGGCCTGGGCAACAAGGACAATGCCGACAATGTGTTCGGCGCGCTCGCCGATCCGGTGCTCGGCTGGGCGGGACCGCTGCTGCTGCTCGCCATCCTGGCCTCCTCGGCGGCCAGCCTGCAGACCACCTTCCTGCCGGCCGCGCGCACCATGCTCGCCATGGGCGTGTACGGCGCGTTCCCGAAGAAGTTCGCCGAAGTCAATCCGCGGTTCCTGGTACCCACCTTCAGCACGGTGGCCGCCGGCGTGGTGACCGGCGCCTTCTACACGGTCACCTCGCTGCTGTCCGAGCGGGTGCTGCTGGATACCATTGCGGCACTGGGGATCATGATCTGCTGGTACTACAGCATCACCGCGTTCGCGTGCGTGTGGTTCTTCCGCGGCGAACTGTTCGCGAGTATCCGGAATTTCATCTTCAAGGGATTGTTCCCGCTGCTCGGCGGGACCATGCTGATGGCGGTGTTCGTGGTCTCGGTGCGCGAGAGCATGAATCCGGACAATGCCAGCGGGGCCGCCATCGGCGGCATCGGGCTGGTGTTCTACCTGGGCTTCGGCATCCTGCTGCTGGGCGTGGCGCTGATGGCGGTGGCGCGCCGGCGCAATCCCGACTTCTTCCGCCGAACTTCTTCCGCTTCAACACTATTCGACCTGGAGAACCAGCGATGACCACCATCTCCTACCGGCTGCCGCAGCAGCGCAAGCTCGTCACCAGCCTGCCCGGACCGCGTTCGGCGGCCCTCACCACGCGCCGCAAGGCGGCCGTCGCCGCCGGGGTCGGCTCGTCGGTGCCGGTGTACGTGGCGGACGCCGACGGCGGCGTGATCGTGGATGTGGACGGAAACTCGCTGATCGACCTGGGTTCCGGCATTGCCGTCACCTCGGTCGGCGCCTCGCACCCGACGGTCGCGGCGGCGGTCGCCGAACAGGCCGCGCATTTCACGCACACCTGTTTCATGGTCACGCCGTACGAGGGCTATGTGCGGGTGGCGGAGGAACTCGCTGCGCTCACCCCGGGACAGCACGACAAGCGCACTGTGCTGTTCAACTCGGGTGCGGAAGCCGTCGAGAACGCCATCAAGGTGGCGCGGCTGGCGACCGGAAAGACCGCGGTGGTGGCCTTCGATCACGCCTATCACGGCCGCACCAACCTGACCATGGCGCTGACCGCGAAATCCATGCCGTACAAGGCGAATTTCGGTCCGTTCGCGCCCGAGGTCTACCGCATGCCCATGTCCTACCCGTACCGGGACGAGGCGGGACTGACCGGCGAGCAGGCCGCGCAGCGGGTCATCTCCCGGATGGAAGCGCAGATCGGCGCGGATTCGCTGGCCGCCATCATCATCGAACCCGTGCAGGGTGAGGGCGGATTCATCGTGCCCGCACCGGGATTCCTCGGCACCCTCGCCGAATGGGCCCGCCAGCGCGAGGTGGTGTTCATCGCCGACGAGGTGCAGACCGGTTTCGCCCGCACCGGCGCCTGGTTCGCCAGCGAGCACGAGGACATCGTGCCCGATATCGTCACCATGGCCAAGGGCATTGCCGGCGGTATGCCCCTGGCAGCCATCACCGGCCGCGCCGACCTGCTCGACGAGGTGCATCCCGGCGGGCTCGGCGGCACCTACGGCGGCAACCCGGTCGCGTGCGCGGCCGCGCTCGCCACCCTGGACGTCATGCGCGAGCTGGACCTGCCCGCGCGGGCGCGGGAAATCGAGGCCGCGGTCATGCCGCGGCTGCACGCCCTCGCCGCCGAGACCGGCGTCATCGGCGATGTGCGCGGGCGCGGCGCCATGATCGCCATCGAACTCGTCCGGCCCGGCACCAGCGAACCCGATCCCGTGCTCACCAAGGCCGTTGCCGCCGAAGCGCTTTCGCGCGGCGTCGTGCTGCTCACCTGCGGCACCTACGGCAATGTCATCCGCATGCTGCCGCCGCTGGTGATCGGCGACGAGCTGCTCGCCGACGGCCTGAACGTGCTCGCCGACGTGCTGCGCGAGAAGGCCCGCTGAACCCGCGATACCGGACCTGCCGTCCGAATTCCGTTGATATCTAGGAGAATTCATCATGCGTGACGTGGCCGAGTTGCTTGCCACCGTGCCCACCGGGCTGTGGATCGGCGGTGAGCAGACAGCGGCGAGCGATGGCGGGACCTTCCCCGTGCACGATCCGGCCACCGGCGAGGTACTGGTGGAGGTCGCCGATGCCACGGCCGCGGACGGGCAGCGCGCGCTCGCGGCCGCCACCGCCGCGCAGGCGGCCTGGGCCGCCACCCCGGCCCGGGAACGCGCCGAGATCCTGCGCCGCGCCTGGGAATCCGTGATGGCGCGGCGCGATGACTTCGCGCTGCTCATGACCCTGGAAATGGGTAAGCCGCTGGCCGAGGCGCAGGGCGAGGTCGCCTACGGCGGCGAATTCCTGCGCTGGTTCAGCGAAGAGGCGGTCCGCATCAACGGGCGGTACACGCAGTCGCCGTCCGGCAGCGGCCGCATTCTGGTCACCAAGCAGCCCGTGGGTCCGACCCTGGCGATCACGCCGTGGAACTTCCCGCTGGCCATGGGTACGCGGAAGATCGCTCCCGCCTTCGCCGCCGGCTGCACCATGGTCGTCAAACCGGCCGCCGAGACACCGCTGACCATGCTGCTGCTCGGCCAGGTGTTCGCCGAGGCCGGACTGCCCGCCGGCGTGCTGTCCATCCTGCCGACCGCGCAGGCCGCACGGCTGACCGATCCGATGTTCGAGGACGATCGGCTGCGCAAGGTGACCTTCACCGGTTCCACCGGCGTGGGCAAAATCCTTATCGCGCAATCGGCTTCGCGGGTGCTGCGCACGTCCATGGAGCTCGGCGGCAATGCCCCGTTCGTGGTGTTCGACGACGCCGATCTGGATGCGGCCGTCGAGGGCGCCATGGCCGCCAAGATGCGCAATATCGGCGAAGCCTGCACGGCCGCGAACCGTTTCCACGTCGACAATGCCGTGCGCGAGGAATTCACCGCCCGGCTCACCGAACGCATGCAGGCGCTGAAGATCGGGCCCGGCACCCTCGACGGCACCCAGGTCGGGCCGCTCATCACCGAGAAGCAGCGCAATTCCGTCGCCGCACTGGTCGAGGACGCGGTGCTGAAGGGCGCGCGAGTCGCGACGGGCGGCGCGAAAGTTCCTGGCGCGGGCTGGTTCTACGAGCCGACCGTGCTCACCGATGTGACCGCCGATGCCCGGATCCTGCGCGAGGAGGTGTTCGGCCCGGTCGCCGCCATCACCGGATTCGATGGTGAAGCAGCCGGCGTCGCGGCCGCCAACGACACCGAATTCGGTTTGGCCGCATACATTTACACGCAGAGCCTGGATCGCGCGCTGCGGGTCGCGGAGGCTCTCGAATCGGGCATGGTGGGCGTGAACCGCGGCATCATCTCCGATGTGGCCGCGCCGTTCGGCGGTGTGAAGCAGTCGGGGCTCGGGCGCGAAGCCGGGACCGAGGGCATCGAGGAGTACCTCGAGACCAAGTACATCGCCCTGCCGTAAGCGGCAGCGATAGGGCGGTGGGCAGCGCAAATGCGCTGCCCACCGCCTTGGACCCTGATTTGACTGAATTTTCAGTTTTTGTCAGTATCGAAGCAGGAGGTACAGCAATGACCGACTCGGATTTCACCGTCGAAACCGCTTTCCACCCGCCCGTTTCCCCCGCTCGCGTGGCGGAATCGGACCGCGCGCCACTGCGCGTGGGCCTGGTGCAGCACCGCTGGCTGGCCGATCCGGACGCGCTGCGGGCGCAATTGAGCGAGGGCATCCGCCTGGCCGCCGAACAGGGAGCGCGGGCCGTGTTCTTGCCCGAACTCACGCTGTCCCGCTACCCCGCCGATGTGCGGGCGGGCGCGAATCCGGGCGCGGACGCCGAGGACCTGGTATCCGGGCCGACCTTCACCTTCGCCGCGCAGGCCGCCGAGGACCATGACGTCGTCGTGCACGCCTCGCTGTATCAGCGCGCCGACGCCGCGGACGGGCTCGGGCTCAATACCGCGATCATGGTCTCCCCCGATGGGGAACTGCTCGGCCACACCCACAAGCTGCACATTCCGGTCACCGCGGGCTATTACGAGGACACCTACTTCCGGCAGGGTCCCGCCGAGAACGCGTACCCGATCCACCGGCCGGCCCGGCTCGGCTCGGCCGCCATCGGCCTGCCGACCTGCTGGGACGAATGGTTTCCGGAGGTGTCGCGCATGTACTCGCTGGGCGGCGCGGAAATCCTGGTGTACCCCACCGCGATCGGGTCCGAACCCTCCTTCCCGGCGTTCGACACCCAGCCGCTGTGGCAGCACGTGATCGTCGGGAACGGGATCACCGCGGGCACCTTCATGGTGGTGCCCAACCGATTCGGCGACGAGGGCAGCGTGAACTTCTACGGCTCGTCCTTCATCTCCGATCCCTACGGCCGCGTCCTCGTGCAGGCCCCCCGGGACCGGGCCGCCGTGCTGGTCGCCGACCTGGATCTGGCGCAGCGTGCGGACTGGCTGGACCTGTTCCCGTTCAACACCACCCGCCGGCCCGACACCTACGCGCGCCTGACCGCGCCGGTGGACACCGCCAACCCCTACGGATCGGAGTCCTGATGAACTGGGTCATGCCCTCGGAAACCGCGGTGCAGGAACGCATCTGGATGGCCTTCCCGCCCGGCGGGGCCACCGCCTTCGAAACCGCCGAATCCGCGCACGCGGCACGCACGGCGTGGTCGGCCGTCGCGCACGCGGTGCTGGAGTTCGAACCGGTCACCATGGTCGTCGATCCCGCCGATCGGGACGCCGCGCGACGCTACCTGTCCGGCGAGATCACGGTCATCGAGGCGCCGCTGGACGATGCGTGGATGCGCGATATCGGGCCGACCTTCGTGTACGGCGCCGACGGCCGGCTGGGCGCGGTGGACTGGGTGTTCAACGGCTGGGGACAGCAGGAATGGGCGCGCTGGGAAAACGATCGGCACATCGGCGGGATCGTCGGCGGGCTGGCGGGGGCGGAGATCATCGCCTCACCGATCGTCAACGAGGGCGGCGGCATCCAGGTCGACGGACAGGGCACGGTACTGGTCACCGAGACCGTGCAACTGGATCCCGGCCGCAATCCGGGCCTCGGCAAGGCCGCGGTGGAGGCCGAACTCGCGCGCACCATCGGCGCGCGGCACGTCATCTGGCTGCCGCGCGGGCTCACCCGGGACAGCGAACGCTTCGGCACGCGCGGGCATGTCGACATCGTGGCGGCCATCCCCTCGCCGGGGCGACTGCTGGTGCACTCGCAGCAGGATGCCGCGCACCCCGATTTCGCGGTGGGCAAGGAGATCATCGCGGGACTGCGGGAGACCCACGATGTCAACGGAAAGCCTTGGGAGATAGTGGAAGTGCCCGCACCGCAGGTGCTCCGCGATGACGAAGGCTGGGTCGACTACAGCTACATCAACCACCTGGTCGTCAATGACGGCGTAATCGCCTGCAGCTTCGACGATCCCGCCGACGCCACCGCCCGCGCCCTGCTCGCCGAGGCCTACCCGGGCCGGCGCGTGGTCACCGTCGACGCCCGCGAGTTCTTCGCCCGCGGCGGCGGCATCCACTGCATCACCCAGCAGCAACCGGCGGCATGACCAGTCGGCGCGAGGCCATTCTGCGGGCGAGCGCCACCGCGATCGCCGAACGCGGCGTGCGCGGGCTGCGGGTGAGCGATATCGCGGAGGTCGCCGGGGTCTCGCCCGGGCTGCTCTACTACCACTTCAAGGATCGCGACGGGCTGCTCGCGGCGGCGCTCACCTACATCAACGATCAGGCCCTCACCTATCGGCAGGCGGCGAGTGGTTCCAGTTCCAGCCGTGAACAACTCGTCGACTATCTGCTCGCGGAGATCCAGGACCTGCCCGAGGTCGTGGAGAACTCCCTGGCCTGGAACGAACTCCGGGCCTGCGCGGTCTACGAGTCCCCGCTTCGCGAGCCGCTCGCGCAGGCTTCGCGGCAGTGGACGGCCGAAACCGCCGAGGCCATCCGCCTCGCCCGCACGCTCGGTGAAATCGCCGACCACACCGATCCAGACCAGGCGGCCGTCACCATCACGGCGCTCACCGAGGGCCTGTCCTCCCGTTGGCTCTCCGGTGAACTCACCGCCGAGGAGGCCCGGACTCATCTCCGCGCCGCGCTCGACGCACTGATTCCCCCGAAGCAGTCTCGACACGCAGAACTCCGGTGAGGCGGTTACGCCCGCGCTGCCGTACCGCCCACCGCGTGAACCGCTGCGGCGTTCCTGGAAGCCCAGCTCCGCCGAATCAGTTGGTGTGGCGGAGATCCGCGCAGCGGAGTTGGAGGTGGGCCAGGAGCATGGCGTCGGCGTCGCGGAGGTCGAGGCCGCAGACCTCGCGGATGCGGCGGAGGCGGTAGCGCAGGGTGTTGACGTGGATGTGCAGGGCCGCGGCGGCGGTTTCGGCCTGGGCCGCGGCGGCCAGATACGCGCGGAGGGTTTCCATGAGCTGGCCGTCAGGACCCTCGTGGGCGGCGAGAACGGCTATGGGACCGGTGTATTCGGGCATGCCGATGGAGTCCGCGTAGTCGGCCAGTTGCAGGAGTTGCAGGGGCAGGGCCATATCGTCCAGGTCCGCCACCGGGGCGGAGGTAATGCCGGGGTGCTGCATGGCGCGCAGGATGCCGTCGGCTTGGATGCGCGACTCCGGCAGGCGGGACAGGGCCTCGGCGGGCGGGCTGACCGCGATCTTGTAGCGGGCGAGCATGGGGGTGCGGCCGGCGAAATCCATTGCGAGCGAACGGGTCGCGTCGGCGGCGCGCACGCGTGAGCTTCGCGGCCAGGCCAGGAGCCCGTATACGGTCTGGTCGCCGCGAATGGCGACCCCGGAGGGATGGACAGCGGCCAGGTAGTGGCCGAGCAGATCCTCCAGGCGGCCCAGGTTCGCGACGGTCGCCGGATCGGTCGAGGCCGAATCCCCTTCGCTCGCAACCGGTCCGATGGCGAGCACGCATACGGGACCGGATGCCAGACCCAATCGCTT
Source organism: Nocardia sp. NPDC020380 (assembly GCF_044386975.1). Lineage (NCBI taxonomy): Bacteria > Bacillati > Actinomycetota > Actinomycetes > Mycobacteriales > Nocardiaceae > Nocardia > Nocardia sp. NPDC020380. The sequence continues at coordinate 102,534 of NZ_JBIRVQ010000025.1, forward strand.
GGCCGCGGCGGTGCCCGCGGGGCCGCCCGCCACCATCGCCTCGGCGAGGGCGCGTCGACGCCTGCGAACCAGGCCGATCATGTCCGCGCCGGCGTTCATCAGGTAGGCGGCAACGAGATCCGTGGACTCGGCCAGCTGACGTGACTTCTCCTCGGACAGTGGCTCGGAGACGACCAGCCAGATGTACCCGAGCAGCATTCCGCCGCCGCGCACCGCGATCGCCACGCGTGGTGACGCGTCATCGCCCGCCGCGCCGCGCGGCACGAAAACCGGTTCGGTGCCGTCCCGCAGTGCATCGAATACACCGCGTTCCTCCAATGCGCGCACTCGATCCGCGGGCACGGCGCGGGACAGGATGGATTCGATGCGCATGGCATCCGCGGGTCCTTGCCAGGCCGACCAGGCCACGAGAGACGAGGCGGCGTTCTCGATGGTGACGGGTGCGGCCATGGTGGCGCTGATGACATCGGCGACCGCGAACAGGTCGGTGGCGGTCGCGGCGGGCGACCATTGCATTCGGACATGGCCGAGCAGCTGTTCGCGCAGGGTGCTGGCAATGTCCATCCAGGAGACGTCCGCGCTCAGCCGGACGATCGGCAGGGCCGGATCCGGGGTGATTGCCAAGTCCCCTTTCACGGCGACCGCGGCGGCTCGGTGCCTGACGGCGTGATCGAGAAACGCCTCGAATCCGGCGGTGGTGTGCACTCCCGCACCCAGCAGGAAGGCGCCGGGACGGAGGTCCGGGTGTACGGGGTCGTAGATCTCGACGGCGGTGACGCTGCGATCGGCCCCTTCGGTGCCCGTGACCAGCCGGGCGACGCCGGGGCCCAGTTCTGCGACCAGGCTGCGGACCGTCGCGGGTGCGGAGACCATTTCCGCAGTCTATCCGGGTGCCTGTTGTCGAAAACGACAAGCACTGGGGTTCCGGCTTGATGCGAAGGACAAGAAACCGACCGGACTCCCCTGACACCGTCGTAGGTATGAAGACCGCCAAGCTCCGCCCGATGACCGTGCGCCGCGCCATGCTCCTGCAGATCGCGGTGACCCTCGTCCTCATCTTCGCCATAGCGACCATCTGCGCCTGGGCCACAGTAACCGCAATGTCATTGTGAAGATCATTCCTAGTATCTACCAAGGTTTTTCCAATCACAGCGGAGTTCACTGCAATAAACGACACCGTTGTCCGGCACGAAATGATCGTGAAAGCTTCTGCGATACAGGTGAATAAGAACAGATCGGAGGATCGGGTACATGACGGCAATCTCGTTCGACAGTTCCGTTGATATCGAGATCAATTCGGGCACAACCCTGATCGATCTCATCGACCGGCGTGTCGCATTACACGGGAACGACGTGGTGTACCGCTGCGCCGACTATTCGCGCCACCGCGACGGCGAATACCACGACCTGACCTGGTCCGCCTTCGATACCCGGGTGCGCGCCATCGCGGCCCGCATCCAGCAGGTCAGCGCGCCCGGCGAGCGCGTCGCCGTGCTCTGCCCGCACGGCTTGGATTACGTGGCCGCGTTCTTCGCGGCCATCACGGCCGGCGCCATCGCGGTACCGCTGTTCACCCCCGACGAGCCCGGCCACACCGACCGCCTGCACGCGGTGCTCGGCGACTGCGCGCCCGCGGTCATCCTGACCACCACCTCGGCGGCGGCCGGGGTCCGGGCCTTCTTCGGGCATCTGCCCGCCACCCGGCGGCCGCGCATGATCGCCGTCGACGCCGTGCCGGACGCGCTCGGCACTCGCTGGCGGCATCCCGGCACCGGCGCGGATTCGATTGCCTACCTGCAGTACACGTCCGGTTCCACCCGGATTCCGGCCGGGGTCGAGATCACCCACCGCGCCGTCTGCACCAACCTGCTGCAACTATGTGACTCCCTCGGGCTGGATGAGGGGTCCCGAGGCGTCACCTGGTTGCCGCTGTTCCACGACATGGGGTTGCTGTGCGTGATCCTGCCGATGCTGGGCGGGCGATATCTCACCATGATGTCGCCCAGCGCCTTCGTGCGGCGGCCCTACCGGTGGATCAAGGAACTGGGCGCGACCGAAGAGCCCGGCGGAGTCTTTTCCGCCGCACCGAATTTCGCGTTCGACTACGCCGCGGCGCGAGGCCGGCCGGCGCCGGGCGTGGAATTGGACCTGTCACAGGTGATCGGTTTGATCAATGGCAGCGAACCGGTGACGGTATCCGCGCTGGACAAGTTCACGAAGACCTTCGCGCCTTATGGCTTGCCCGCCAATGCCGTCAAACCCTGTTACGGGATGGCGGAAGCCACCGTTTTCGTTTCGGCGACGCGAGCGCGGGAAGCGGCCAAGATCCTGCATGTGGATCGGGACGAGCTCGGTAACGGGCGTTTGCTGCGCGCGCCTGTGGCATCGGAATCCACTGTCGCACTGGTCAGTTGCGGATATGTGGCGCGTGAACAATGGGCGGCCATCGTGGATCCGGAGACCGGAAAAGAACGACCGGACGGCATGGTCGGCGAAATCTGGTTGCACGGCGACAATATCGGCGTCGGATATTGGAATCGCACCGAGGAATCCGCCCACACCTTCGGAAACTCACTGTCCGGCACGCTGTCCCGAGGCAGCCACGCGGCCGATGTGCCCGCCGACGGCATGTGGCTGCGCACCGGGGATTACGGCGCCTATCTGGGCGGCCGGCTGTACGTGACGGGCCGGCTCAAGGATCTGGTCATCGTCGGCGGGCGGAATCACTACCCTCAGGACCTCGAGTACTCCGCGCAAGACGCCACCACCGCGCTGCGGCCCGGTTTCGTCGCCGCCTTCTCGGTCCCCGCCAACCAGCTCCCCCGCCACGCGTTCCCCGAACGCAACCTGACCGCCTACGACCCCGAGGATGTCACCAGTCAGCTGGTCATAGTCGCCGAGCGCGGTATCGGCGTGGGCAAACTGGATGCCGAGCTGGTCACCGCCCGGGTCCGTGCCGCACTGTCCAACCGCCACGGCATCACCGTCCGCGACCTGCTGCTGGTTCCGGCCGGCTCCATCCCCCGCACCTCCAGCGGCAAGATCGCGCGCCGCGCGTGCCGGGCCGAGTATCTCGACGGCACGCTCAACCGCACCGCGCGTCACCCGTAGCACAGGCTGTTACTCGGGCGTGCAGACTATTTCGCCTTCGCCGGCGGGGGTGACAACGGTCCACGGCGGGCAGCGCCGGACATTGCCCCAGTCATCGTGAATGCAGGTGTCGTATTCGTGCGGATCGGCGGTGGGAACCATCGACCCCGTCTGGCAACCTCGGTCGAGCACCGGAGCCGCGGCCGACACACCCGTACCGAGGGTGAAGGCCGCGGCGATCACGGCGACACCGGCCGATAGACCGGCGACATACGTTCGAAGGCGATACATCGTCTCTCCAGGTTCGCTCGTGAAATCTCATTCATTCGGCAATGACTTGAAGACGGCCGCCGTACGGTCCCTGACTATACCGACTGGTATACATTGATAAAATCGGACAAGCATCACAGTCAACACAGCGGCCGACATGATCACTCCCGAACGTGCCGCGAATCACGCCGGCCCGGGTTCCGCGACAGACCCCACACCCCGTGTTCGATCATGAAATCGATTGGCCCGCAGCGATACTGAAACCGGCGAGTCGCAGGCGGGATGATGTTACCTTCCAGTGAGTCTCCGCCGCGGTAGTGCGCCGGCAGACGAACGATCGGGAGGAATCTCAATGAAGATGTCAAGCCCCTCCGGTGGCTGGGATCGGTGCCTGAGGAGTGAATTCCCGGCCGTCGCGCAGCAGTGCCCACAGCACG